>NZ_JAGSOH010000042.1 GCF_018139625.1 Actinospica acidithermotolerans
GCACCAGAAACCGCGACCTCGGCCGGGCCACCCCCGCCTCAGCCGGCCACCAGCAGTAACGAACATTCACACGAGGGGGTCAAGATTCGACCGGCGCCAGGGGGTCAGTTTTCAGCCGCCGTTGACATCGGTGACCAGCTCAACCGGAACCAGCAAGACCGCCGCCACGGCAAGCACGAGCGCGTGCACCGACACCCTCCGGCACTGCGCCGCGCACGGATCACCAGGCATGCCCATCAACCTCCCCACCCGCTAACACATCGCCACCTCAGCCTCCCATACGCTCCGAGACGACCTCCGCAGTCACGAGGCGCCCGGTTCCCGCACCGCCAGGCACACGCGTATCCTGCGCGCGGTCTGGCTTGAGAGGGAACCAGTTCGAATGAACCCGAGGTCATCCCCCAGGGGAGTCCGGCCCTAAGATCTCGTCGCCGTCCTCGAACCGCGGAGCTGCCGTGATATTGACCGTCTGTACGTGGAACGGCCCGTTCGCCGACTGCGACGAGATCAACGGGCCTTGCCTCGAGACCGTCCGCGCCGCGATCGCGCGCCTGGACGGCGAAACCTGCACCGAGGTCACCCTCACTCACAACGAGCCGTTCGCGTATATCGCCGCCGCGGGCGGCCCAGAACTCTACCTGGTGACCGGCGAAACCATCGACGAAGAGATCTTCCAGGTGACCGATCCCGACGCGCCCGAGGGGTCCGTCGTCATGGTGTGCGGCGGCCAACGCGCCGAATTCGCCCGCCGCGACCTGGTGAACCGAGACACGGCCCTGCGCGCTTTCACGCAGTTCCTCCGCGACCACGACCCGGCCCCGCCATCGCACGCAGGCAGTGCTCACTGATCGCCCGATGGAGGGCCCCGCCGTGCGCGAGTGCGGTAACCACGCGCACACGAGCTCCGGCTTGAAGATCTATGGACCGCAAGGACGCTGCCACGCTCGCCCGCAGCACACTCGCCGGGCGATGAGTCCAGCGAGGGGGTCGCCGATCCAAAGTTCCACGCACACCGACGCGGACTCCGAGGCGCAATACCGACCCTATGCGAAACAGCGAGTTCACTGCGGCCGACCCAGCCGCGTCGTCGAGTACCGACGCAGGCGGAGGCGGTCGGCGTGGATGGACCGTACGAGCAGCGTGAGAGGATCTGGACGTGTACTTCGACGACGACGCCGTGCTGCGATTGAGTGTGGAACGGCTCGGCAAGCGCGCCAGGCCACAGTTCGCGGATTTGGCCCGTCGCGGCTTCCTACTGGAGGAGCCGACCGAACACGCCGCTGCCAGCGGAGCGTGCCGGCTAGGCGGGCCCGCGCTGCTCGAGCCCGGCACCGCGTGGCCGCGCATCGACGGGTTCGCGCTCTCGCTGCTCGCCGTCCTGGACACCGGCATCCTTGCGGACCGGCTCGACGCTCCGCTGCCGGAAACTGCTCGGGGACTGCTCAACTTCTTCTACGCCGACCCGGACGTGCCGTTCGAGACCTGGCGGCAGTTGGACTTCTCCAGCCCGCACGCTGCCCGCGTCGTCGCGGCCGACCCCGCGCTGGCTGTGGAGGTGGCCGCGCCCGCTCCGGCACGCGCCTATCCGCCCACGCCTGTACACGCGTCCGCAGTCGCGATGCTGCCCGACAGCTGGGATGTCCAGGACGGGGACATCGAGTTCGACACCGACATGTACTGGGGCGCGCCCGCGGTCATCTTGGAGGTGATGCGCGGGCACGACGGGAACACCGGCGGACGGCACACCGCCTTCGGCTGGCCGGACACCTCCTACGGGAACACGGTCACCGCTCGAGATGCGGAAGGCCCCGCCGTCCACCTGCTCCAGCTCTCGCAGGATGCCAGGCTCGGCTGGAGCTGGGGAGATGCGGCCACGCTCTACTTCACGATCCCGGCCGGCGCTTTCGCCGCAGGCGATCTCACGGCCGCCCGCGCGATCATGCAGTCGTGCTGACGTGGCCCGGGGGCGCGCGGTGCCGCACGGTTTCAGATGCCGGTAAGGTCCGGGCGCCTTCCGGGGTTTCCATAGGTGAAGATGCGCCGCAGCGCTTCGGCGACGCGGTCGGCATCGAGCGGCGGCACGGCCAGCACGATGGTGTCCGTGCCGTCGTCAACGCCGAGTTCGCCTGAGGCTTCGCTCATCAGGGATAAGGTCAGCAGGCCGTCTTCGAGCACGGCACGGGTGACGCCGCCGTACTGGACGGCCCCGTCCTGATCGAGCAGACAGTAGGTGTCGAGGCCCGCCGCCGTGTCGGCGGAGCTCGGCGGGTTGATGGAGCATTGGAGGATGAGATAGCCGCGTTCGCCGGTCTCGTCCTGGGACAGGGCAAGCGTGAACGCGTCTTGGTTCTCCTCGATGGTGACGTGGGTGGCCGAGTCGAATCCGGCGGGCGACATGGGAGCGTTCATCTCAGTTCCTGGCTGGGCGGGCGCCGACCGCGCGTCGCCGGTCGCACGGTAGTCGGGTCACGATGCGGTCGGTGCACGTCGATGCGCTGCGAGCGGCGCGGATTGCCGATCGCGGCGGTAGTAGAGCATGTCCTCGAAGTCCGGTGCGGGCTCGTCCAGGGTGAATCCGGCGGCTTCGGCCAGCGCGCGGCTTGCGTGGTTGGCGACGTCGATGCCGAGGAAGAAGATCTCGACATCAGCGACCTCCGGGTGATCGAGCACGGCGCCAAGGGCGGCCCGGCCGTAGCCGCGTCGCCACCGGGCGGGGTCGACCAGGTATGTTAGCGCCATGGCCGCGCGGTGCTCGGCGCCGGAGAGAATCGGACCGTCTGCGCTCTCGCCGTGGTAGCGCACCCACCGGTCATAGACGTCGCCGCCGATGTAGGCAACGGGCACCTCGGCGTGATCCAGTACGATCCAGCCATACGAGCGCAGCACGCGCGCGCCGCGATGGACGGTACCCGGGCGCTGTGCGAGCAGGACGACCTCGCGGTGAATCCATGATCGATCGCCCAGGTAGGCGCGGGCGAAGGGATGGTCGAACCAGTGCTCGATCTCGCCCGCGCCGTCGCCTGTCAGACGGCGAAGATGAACCCGCGCAGCATCGCGCCGCAGGCTCGCCGAGCGGTCCCTACTCACCATCTGCCCCCTCCACATCGCCGAGTCTCCACGGTAACCGCCTGGTTCGGCACCATCGGGTGATCCGGACCTCTGGCGCCCAAAGGCGCTGGGCACGGAGACGGCCAGAATTCGCCGCGATGGTTCCCCGCAGCAACAGCCGCCTGACTGAGCCGTTCGTTGTCATCCTGCCGTAAGATCACATCTCGTGGCTCTAGAGTAACCGCGGGTTCCATCGGGGCAGGAGGGGTTTCCTTTGACGCAACCGGGTCGGATGCGGCGCTCAACCATGCCATCGGCGACCGCCCGGAAGCGCACGCACGAGACGGGTGCGCCTGCGCCGGCCAACGGCAAGCGGCTGCGCCGCCGGGAGACGCTCAGCGCGACGGTTGACGGCAATGAGCCAGCTGACCCGGGCCTGCGCGAGATCATCCGCAGGTACCCAACACTGCTCTCTCCCCCGGGCCCTCCCGGCGGCGGCGTGCGTCGTTGCCTGATACATGCCGCTGCCGGTTGCCGTTCGGGGGACGCGGTATGAGCTCGACCGGATACTGGATCGTCGGCACCGCCGCGCCCGTGACCGTCGACCGGCTGCGCACCACCGTGCCGGCCGCGGAGTTCGAGCCGCTGCCCGCGGACTCAGGGCTCGACTGGTGGCAGGAGATGGACCGGTGCGAACTGCTCACGGCCCAGCCCGGCTACACGTATCCGGTCCCGTCGCAGGCCACTCGGCGCTTTACTGAGATGTTTGAATCCCAGCGCCCCGATCCAGAGGCCCGCGACGCGTGCCTCGCCGCGATCAAGGAAACGCCGCGCTCTGAGATCTTCCACGTGGGCGTGCGCAAGGGCGACCCGGTCGCCGCCGCGTACTACGGCCTCGGGTACCACGATGCGAGCCGTCTGCCCGGGCGCTTCGGCCAGACCGGCGATGAAACTCGGAATGTAGCCCTGGCGCACGCCGTGCTCGCGGCAGAACGCGGCCAGGCTCTCGAAGAAGTCCTCGCCGTGCTCGAAGGTGACGCCGAACGTGCGCCCGACGGTCAGTTCAGCGGCTTTCAACGGGAGCATCCTTCCTCGAACAGTGCGCGGATGTCCGCGCTGCTCGTACCGATTGCCAGCGCGGTGTGGAGCAGCACCTTGGCCTTGATGGGGGTCAGGGTGCCGGCGGGAATCACGCCGCGGGAGATCGGGTCGGACTCGGAGCCGCGGAAGCCGTAGGTCCGGCGCAGCACCGGACCGCGGCCGGTACGGGTGGCCAGAACCACGGGAATGCGCGAGGCCAGCTTCTCGAGCTCGTCGACGTAGCCGCCGGGCACGTGCCCAGCGCCGAAGCCGGCCACGACCAGGCCGTCGACGTGCGCACCGATGACGGGCAGGAGACGGCCGTCGTCGCCGACGCTCGCCGTGACCAGCGCGGTGTGCACATCTCGGCGCACCGGATCCAACAGCTTCGGTGCGTTAGCCGGCGAGCCGTGGAAGACTGGCTCGCCCTCGGCGAGATAGCCGATCGGGCCCGGCGCGGAGACGAACGCCGTCACGCTGGTGCTGTGCGTCTTGCTCACCGCGGACGCGGCAGAACTTCGTCGGCGAACACCACCAGCGCGCGCTTCGGCGTGACCGGCGAAGCAGCGACCTGCAGGGCGGCCAGAAGGTTCGCCGGGCCGTCGGCACCGGCCATGGCCGGGTGGCGCATCGCACCGGTGACCACGACCGGAGCCAGGCCGCAGTGCACGAGTTCGAGGAAGTACGCCGTCTCCTCGATCGTGTCCGTGCCCTGGGTCACGACCACCCCGCACGTGCCCCGCTCGATCGCCTCGTTGACGGCGTCCGCCAAGGCGAACAGATCCGCGTATGTGAGCGACGCGCCGGGCAACTGGCGGAAGCTGTCTACCTCCAGGTCAAGACCGAGCCCGGCAAGCTGCGGCACGGCCGCGAGAAGTTCCTCGGCCGAGAGCGCCGGCGCCACGGTCCCGTCAGCCTGGGTCGTCATCGAGATCGTGCCGCCGAGGCTGAACACGGCCACCCGCTTCGGATCTTGATCGGGCATTGCCGGCCTTTCAACTTGGGGGACGCGACTCGTGCCCCTTTCGGTCACCGCCGAGACCGAGCCTACCGACCGGCACGCGGCGCCCCGGCCGGTCGCGTGAGCCAGGGCGATTCACGCCGGAAGAACCTTTCGGTGCCGTGCGGCTCAGGGTGCGTCGGCGCACCGGCCTTACCGGCGATCCAGCAAGAGCGCCTTCCCTGCAAGACTCGGTGCCGACCTCGCTCCCACCGTACTTGCCGCGTGGGCTCATCGAGCAGGCCAGAAGTGTCCGGGACCGCCGAACGTGGAGCGGTCCCGAGCCCGCGCTGAGCGACTCGCGGCCAGGCCGTGCGCCCGCGCCGAAGAACATCGTGCCCTAACGCATCGATCTCCGGTTCGCTCAGGCCCACGCGCGCCTCGTTTGCCCGCGCCGAGCAGGTGGTGTGAGATTGTCCTCCGCACGACCGCGAACTTTGTTCATGCATCGGGCAAGGCGAACCCTAGGGAGACCACCGTGACGGCGACAAGGATCGACTACTTCGACGACCCGACCGCCCCCGCAGCCACCAGCATGGTCCCGTCCGTCAACGTCGTCGTCGCCGACGATGCCGGACGGATCCTGCTCATCCGCCGCACCGACAACGGCAACTGGGCCGTGCCCGGCGGCGCGATCGACCTCGGCGAATCCATGATCGACGCCGCGGTCCGCGAGACACGCGAAGAAAGCGGTATCGACTGCCAGATCACCGGCCTTATCGGCATCTACACCGATCCACGCCACCTGATCCACTACACGAGCAACGACGAGGTGCGTCAAGAGTTCTCCATCGTGCTCTCGGCCCGCCCCGTCGGCGGCGAGCCAGCCACGAGCAGCGAATCGAGCGAGGTGCAGTGGACCGAACTGCATCAACTGCCCGGACTCCAAATGGACCGCTCGATGCGTCTGCGCCTGGCCCAATACGAGATCTACCTGGCCTCCGGCGGCCAACATCTCGGATAAAGCCGAGGATCCGGGTACTGCATCCAGCACAAGGAACTCTCACCCGACCTGCAGCTCGCATCCCTAGCCTGAGCCGCAGCACCGGCTCGAAGGCGCGGCCGCGATAGCGGTAGAGTGTCGGCTCGACGCATCGAGTCAGAGCATGAACTCGACACCGGGGGAATCATCATGTCTGATCAGTGGGGGCAGCCTCCGCAGCAGGGCGCGCCCGGCCAACAGCCGTACTACCAGGGCCAGCCCGGACCCACCCAGCCGATGGCCCACCCAGGGCAGGTACAGCAGCCACCGGGCCCTTACGCCCATCAGCACTTCGCCGCCGCACCCGCGCCGAGCAACACGCGAAAGCGGCCCGTCATCATCGGCGGCATCGCGGCACTCGCGGTCATCGGCGGCGCACTCGGTATCTACTTCGCCGTGAAACCAAGCGGATCGAGCCAGAGCGTCCGCACCGCGAGCACAGCCGGCATATCGCCGACTGCCACCGGCCAGTCGGCCCCGGCAGCAGGCGCACAGACCTCCTCGGCCACCGCGGGAGACTCCAGCGACCTCCTGACGACGAACCAGGTCTGCCCCGCCTTCCTCGCCATCGAGCAGCCCCTGATCAGCCAGATGGGCCAGATCCAAAACGAAGCGGACGGCCTGCGCGTCTTCACGGCATTCCAGCCGAAGTTCAATTCCCTCGCGGCCAGCACGCCGCCGGGAGCGTTCCAGACCCAGATTCAAACCGTCGCGAACGACCTCAACACGATCGTGGCCTACGTCAAGGCGAACCCGCACATGAGCAAGCCCGCCCCTGCGGCATTCGACGCTGAGCTCAACACGTTCCAAAATGACATCGACACCGTCGATAACAACTGCGACCCGCTGGGAACCTCCACGTCGTAGCAGTCAGGCAGCAGGCACGCGCTTCCGCCCCGTTCGCGACACGCTGATCGCCGGGCGTCGGCCCGGCGCACGTCACCGGAAACGCCTGTCCGCGGCCACCGCCAGTGTCTTCTCAGCACTCCGCAACACCGCTGCGAGAGCGAGGATAGGGGATGAGCACGGCCGATCAGCGTGCGCGCGTGACCGCGCCCGACGAGCTTTGGACGCACCTGAACGCGCTCCTGATGCCCGCCTTCATCCGGTTCCGTGAGCGCATCGCAGAGCTTCCCATCGCGGTCAAGGCCGACAAGACCCTGTTGACAGAGGCGGATATCGAGATCCAGAGCTCGATCATCGGAGCCATCCGGGCCATGGAGCCGTCCGCCGTCGTCATCGCGGAAGAGGACCAGCGCAGCCGTGCACGCACGGAGGTCCTAGCAGCCAGTGGCCCGGGTGTGGGTGGTGGATCCGATCGACGGCACCGCGGAATTCGTTCGGACAGAGGGGATCGAGTTCTGCAGCGTCGTGTGCCTGCTGGAGGACTGGCAGCCCTCGGCGGCGTTCGTTCTCGCTCCCGAACTCGGCCGCGACCGGACACCGAACCTGGTCACGGCCGATGTCGCAGGCTCGCGCATCACGGTCAACGGCGATCCCGGCACGCTACTAGCCACCTCGTGCGACGAGCGGTGGCTGTCGGTCACCCGAAGTACAGGTGCACCCGCGCACCCGGTGGACCCGATCGCCCGGGCCGCCGGATACCGGCTCAAGACCCGGACGACCTCCCAAACGCTCGATATGCTCCGCACAGCCGTCGATCTGTCGAGACTGACCGATCCGTCGCTGTCGGGGTTCGCCTTGTTCGCCCGACGCGAGCAGAAACTGTGGGACGGCGCGGCCGGACTCGCGCTTGGACGCGCCTGCGGCCTGCGCGACTGCGACGAGACGGGCGCCCAGCTTCCGCTCGGCCCGCCGTTGCTGTCGGCGGCCACGCCGATGTTCTCCTCAACCGTGATGGGCCGACCTGAAACCGTCACCTGGTTCCTTCAGGCAACCAGCCGATGACCGGCTACCCGCCGCACCGATCGTATGGAACGCTGGATCGGTGGCGATCCTCGAGCGCGAAGGCGGGTGGCCGTGTCGCTGATCGACGACCTTCTGGCCGAGGGTGAGCCGGAGCGCGAGTTCAATCCGGGGATCGCCGCGCGGCTACCGCGCAAACGAGTCGCCGCCGGCGCGCTCTTCCGCGATACCGACGGCCGGCTGTTGATGGTGGAGACAACCTACAAACCGACGCTGGAGATCCCCGGCGGGCTCGCCGAGAACGGTGAGTCGCCCTACGACGCGTGCACGCGGGAGGTACGCGAGGAACTCGGCATCGAGCCTGCGATCGGCGACCTGCTGGTGGCGGACTGGGTTCCGGCGCACGGACCGTGGCCCGACGGGCTGATGCTCGTCTTCGACGGCGGGATCCTGCCCGAAGAGCACCAGTCGCGCATCGAACTCCGGGACGGGGAGATCTCGGCCTGCTGGTTCCTGACGCTTGAACAGATCGAACCGCGGGTCAAGCCCTCGTTCCACCGGCGCCTCGCGGCATGCGTCCAAGCGGTCAAAGCAGGCCATCCGCAGTATCTACAATTCGGTCGCCCCCTCGCCGGCCATTCCTCCTCGTCGCGGCTGTAAGCGCAGACGACCGTTCCCACCGGCGGCCGGGGCTCCATCGCATCCCGCCGATCGGCAACGCGCCAGCCCTTTCCCCACGGCTTCACCCTGCGTGGAGGGCTGCGGCCAGACGGGGACGTCCTCCGCGACGACCGCACCCGGGCACGCTAGATTAGGTCGCTGTGGACCTCGTGAACGAGCTGGGACTGACTCCGGATCGTCGTGATCAGCTGATCGCGTGGCTCGAAGACGAGAGCCTGCTTCGCCGCGAGTTCCCCAGCGTGGCCGAGTACTTCACCGCGGCCGCCAGAATGCCTCATACATTCGGGGACGCAGAAGCCTTCGCGTTCGACGTGCGCCTGTTGCACTACATGACCTCCGGCCCGAGCGCGAGTTCCAATCCGTACTGGGAGATCGTCGCGCCGTCCGTGACCGAGCACAACGGCCGCAGGGTCGTGAACGGCGGCAACCCCGCAGGAAGCGCGCAACTCGCCCTCGCCCAGATGAACCTGCAGTCCGCATACGCCTACCCCGTTCCGTCCCCCGAGACCATCGAATGGATCTCAGGATTCTGCGGCGGCCGACCAATGGTGGAGATCGGCGCGGGCAGGGGCTACTGGGCAGCCCTGCTCTCCCGAGCAGGACTGACGATCGACGCATTCGACCTCGAGCCGCCGGACGCGATCGAAAATGTGTCATTTCCGCACACGCCCGGCGTGAAAGACGTGTGGCACCCCGTGAGCCACCTCGACGCGCTTGACGGCGAGAACCGGTCGCAGGACGTGCTGTTTCTCTGTTGGCCGCCCGGCTGGGGGAACACGATGGCCTCCGACACGCTCACGCGGTTCGAACAAGCCGACGGTGCGAGGCTCGTCTACATCGGAGAGCCGAAGGGCGGCAAGACCGGTGACGACGCGTTCTTCGACGCGCTGAGCGCGCGCTGGCACCTGGAGTCGACCGATGCGCGGTTCGTCTCCTGGTGGAACCTCGCAGATACAGCACAGGGCTGGGTACGAGATTGACGGCGCGCCGCGACAGCAACCGCCGCCGGGCCACAGGCGTGAGCGGGGATTTCAGGCGAGCGATTCCGGGGCCGGCGGGTCCGCGCGGATGATCTCCGCGAGCCGTTCCCGGTAAGGGCGCGCGGCGGATTCAGGCGGGTATCGGACGGTCATCTCGCGGGAGAGCTCCCCCGCGACCAACAGGAGACTCGGAAGCGACTTCCGGGGAGCATCGAGGGCTTCGATGCCCAGGGCGGCTGCCTCCTCGAGCTCTCCGGACCGGCAAGCGGCCACCGCGAGGGGCAGCCTCGCCTCAGCCACCCGCATCGGCGACGTCTCGGCCCCGTCCGGCCCGCGGCTAAGCCGCATGACCTCGCGGGCGTGGACGGCGGCGTTCGCGTCGTCACCGAGCAGGCGGAAGCTGTCCATCGCATAGAGGTCCTGCTTCGCGAGGTCGACGACGAAGTGATGGCGGGTGTCCCGGTCGGGCGCGAGCCCGTCTATATGCCTGCGGCCCTGTTCGAGCGCGACGAGCACGGCGCGTCTGTCCCCCATCCGGGCACGTGCCTTGGCCTCCTGAGCGTAGAACTGCGCGCTGACGGAGTGGGTCGAGTCCGCCAACCGGCCCGCCTCACACTCATCGATCACCTCGCGCAGACGTCCTTGGGTCAACGCGAACCACGCTCCCATCTCGTGAGCCCACGCAGCACCATGGCCGTCTCCGGACTCCCTGGTCAGGCTGAGGACAGCTTGTCGGCTCGCCTCGGCAAGGGCTCGCCAGCCCAGGTCGTATTCGATGCACCCCGCGAGCAGGTAAAGCCAGCCGGAGCGCACCAAGAACTCCTTGCGCTGTTCCAGCGTCGTGCGGCCCTCGAGGAGCTCGGCCACGTGATCAAGCCAGCCGGAAACCTGACTGTGCAGGTCGAGGGCGTCGGCGTGGGTGGGGTGACCTCCGCATGCACCGGTTCGTGGTCGTTGCCGGCCGCCATGTCGATTGGCGCGAGGATGAGAAGCACCAGGGCCGCAGGTGAAGCTGGCCTACCAAGCTAGGGCGCGGAACTGCTGTTGACGGATTCGACTCTCAGCGGCGGTCGGCCCACGACTACCGTGGGGCGCATGCGGGCAGCGCTCTTCGCGCCGAGCCAGTGCGTGTGTGCGGCGCGACGGGCCATGAGCGCCGCGCGAACCTCGCTGGAAAGCGCCGCAAGCGCAACTCCTCGCTGGCCGCGTTGCACCGCCGATTCGCGGGCATTCCCCCAGGCGAGGGCGGTGAAATGCCAGCTTAGCCGCCTGAGCGTCCGGTGGTCGGCCCAGGGCGGCGCTGCTCTGCCGAGTTCTCGGAGGCGAGTGGCGATCTCCAGATTGACGCCCTGAAGGTAGTCCTGGAAGACACCGGGGTTGGCACGGTCCGTCATGTTTGCATCGTGAACGCGGTAGTACGTCAGCGGCTCGGTGACCTTCGCGCCGTAGCCGAGGTAGTCGAAGACGTGGAAGAACGCCTCGTTGCTGACTGGGAGAAGGTCCAGCGCGGGCTCTCGTCTAACCAGGAGTGTGCTGGTGTTGCCGCCTGGATGGGGCTTCGTCAGTAGCGGCCGTTCGTTAGCGTCAACGACGTGTTCCCAGTGCTGGACGAGAAAACGGTCGTCGGTGAGCGCCGGCGCGATAGCGGCGAGCTTGTCCGTAGTGAACGAGTCGTCGGCGTCGAGCGGCGCAATCCACTGCCCGCGTGCAGCGCGGAGCGCTGAGCTCAGGACGGCGCCGAATCCCTCGTGCGGGCGCCGCAGGACGGTGATCTTGCCACCGTAACGCTCGCAGACCTCCAGGGACTCGTCCGTCGAGCCGTCGTCGATCACGAGGACTTCCTTAAGCAGGTAGTCGCCGGGCCGCTGGTCCAAAGCGCTATCGATCGCGTGGGCCAGGTATCTCCCGTAGTTGTAATTCAGTATGCATATGCTGATGGAGGGCAACGCCACGGTTCACCAGCCTGAGGGGATGACCGTGACCAGTTGCGTGGTAAGTCCGCCGCCGCCGTCGTCGCTTCGGGTGAGTTGGTGGTCCAGGATCTCGAAAGACTGCATCGCGAGAAACGTGGCGAACTCGCGGCTCGTCCATTCGCGGATGTGCGCCGGGTTTCTGGGCTCCCCGATGTAGCCCGCTCCTGCCCGATGCTCGCGCGCGGGCGTTGAAAGCACGATCTGGCAGCCCCCGGCGCGGGCCATCGCAGCCATGAGTGCGAGCGCGTTATCAGGCCTGACCAGGTGTTCGAGAACGTCACAGCACACGATGACTGATCTGGCGAGCTGGTCTGCGGGAATGGCCAGTTCCTGTTGCGTCTCAAGGTCGGCTTCGATCCATCGCCCGAAGGTGTGGTTGGCGGAGCACCACTGGATGTTGGGCCCGAAGTCGACCCCGGTAAAGTTCCACGTCGGTTCCACTTCGGCGAGGGCCGCGAGTTTTGCGGCGCGCCCGCAGCCGATGTCGATGATGCTGTTGCGCCCCTGCTGGCGGGCGAGGTCGGCCGCATACGGGTAGACGTCGGGCTGCCAGGTCACCCCATCGTCGACGTCGTCGAAGTACTCGGGGCGGGCGCGCTGGCGATAGTCGGAGGGTAGACCGAAGTGCTGCGGTGCGATCGAGTCGCTGCCGTTGAGGTCGGTGTTCATCTTCCTTCTTCATCTTCGGCGGGGCGGTCAGTGGAGCATTCCCTTGGTGGCCGGCTTTGCGCTGGTCATCGGTTCGATGGGTTGCTGCACGTCACTGGGCATAGATCTCGGCGTGGGCCGCGAGGAAGTCGCGGTGCTCTTCGCGTCGGTAGTCGAGGAAGTCGGGGTCCGGGTCCTTCCGCGGGCCGTGGACGAGGCGGGGGTGGGCGGTTTCGAGGGCCGCGACGAACTTCTCGCCGAACAGGAAGGGATGCCCCTCCGCCCAGTCGAACCAGATGGGGTCGTTCACCAGTCCACGGTGCTTTCGGTGCTGTTCCTTGAGGAAGCCGACCGACGAGCAGACGGGCGTGAGGTTCAGGTCGAAGGCGAGTTCGAGTTGACCGGAGTGGCTTCCGAAGAGGTAAGGCAGGAGCAGCGCGTCGGCCTGGATGCCGGCATCGACGATCTCGCCATCAGAAGGGTAAGCGCGCATGGCCGTGTGAATGCGCGGATCGGACTTCGTGATCGCAAGCAGGGCGGATACGTCGTGTCGCTCGAAGTCTGCGGGACTGAGCGCGCGCAGCAGGATACTGAGACGGGCGTCAGAATCGGTGATGCTCAGGCTCCAGTTGGCAATCGTCGCAAGGTGATCGCGATTCCGGCGCAGGGCGCCGTAGAGCAGGTAATGAGGCGCGAAGTCCCCGCGGGTGCGTACCTTCCCTGCCACCTCGTCCGGGGGGACCACGTACCCGTGGGGTATGACCGTGACTGGCGGGAGGCCGCACAATTGGTCGCCCAGCGCGGATACCGAACCAGCGGTCAGGCCGATCCATGCGACCTTGGCGGAGGCGAGCAGGGCGAGGCGGGCGCCGAAGTCTTCGGCGGTGCAGAACATCGGGGTCACATCGTGTGCGGTGTACACCACTCGCACTGCCGAGTCGGCACACGCCGCCAGCAGCCGTTCGAGGACTGGGAGGTCGTCGAACTCCACGTGGTGCAGGTGCAGGACATCGAACCAGTCCAGCGGCCGACGGTCCAAGAGCCATTGCGCGGTGACCGCGTCCGGGACCACGCCGTGTGCGGTGCCGACACCGTTGAGTATGGAGAACTCCGGCGAAACGATCTTGCGGACGTACGGGGTGCGCGCTGGCAGGTGCACGACGCGCAGCGCCGGGCTCACCTGTGCATCCAGGTCGCGTGATGCACCGGCCATCCGGCAGCCTGTAAGGTCGCGACCACTTCGTCATCGTCGTCCACGATGAGTCCTATCTCGTTGTCGGCTGCTATTTGGCCGATGCGTTCGGCTTTGAATATCGCGGCGGGTCGCATGTCGCCGTCCGGCCGCATGTCCAACGGTTTGGGTGGCAGGCCCTGACCACGCAGCCATTCGTCTGTGATCCCTCTGTACAGATCCGGTCTTCCGGTCAACCACATCATGGGGCCGGTCGCTGCCAGTTCCAGGGCAAAGGCGATACCTTCGGGCAGCGGTTCATCCGAGCCGGATGCGGCGAAGAATGCCGCCCAATCCGGCTCGGGCCTGTCGAGGTAGACCTGTCGTGGGCGAGAGTCGGAGACCGTGCCGTCGATGTCGACGATTGCCAGCCCGGTGCGTTTCGCGAGCAAGGCGGCTCCGCTCGTCACTGGGTGTCCCCGGAGTGGTAGGGCGCGCTGCGCAGACTCAGCGCCCGGCGCACGAGCGGGGCGAACCCGTCGGCCAGTGCGTTGCCCAGAACGTCGTTGCGTGGGGCGGCGACGCTGCCGAGGTCCACGGTCACGGTGCCGTCGGCCAGCACCCAGACGCGGAACGGATAGGCGTCGGCCGGTGCGCGGGTCGGCTGGTCGAACACCGCGATCTGGCCCATGCGTTCGCGGATGGAGTCCACGGCGGCGCTGAAGTCCTCCGGGGTGAAGCCGTACAGGGCAGCTTTGCGGGCGTCTGCGCGGCCGATCGGGCGGTACTGCGAGATCAGCCAGTACTCCACGGGTGTGCGCGACGCCACATCTAAAATCATCGTGGCGATTCGGTCCAGCTCGTTGATGCTTGTTGAGGAGGTGAACGTGTTGAACGCGACCGTGCGCCGTTCGGACTCCAGGAGGGCGATGTTGTCAGTGAAGGTTGCGAAGTACCCGTCACCGCGGAACCAGTCTGCTGTGGCGGCGTCGGGGCCGTCGATGGCCAAGGAGTAGACATCGACCCACTCTCGGATCCGCCCGTAGCGCTCGCGCAGCAGCAGGCCGTTCGTGTGGACGTTGATCTCAAAGCCCAGTTCGGACGCATGGCGCAGGGCGACTTCGAGATGGTTGTCGTAGGGCATGAGCGGGTCGCCACCGGTGAACACCATCCTGCGGGCAGCCGACTCATGCGCAATCACATCCAGCACGCGGGTCACGGTTTCGGCGTTGGTCGCAACGCGGTTGCGCTCCCGGTAGCAGAACCGGCATACGCCTGGTGAGCCTGGGGTCGGGTTCATGCTCCAGGCGTTGCAGTCGGTGTTCAGGATGACGTGCACGATCGGGAGTTCGGGCTCGGTGAGCGGGCCCTCCCCTCGCACTGTTTGCCGTTGCATCACATCCACAAGCTAGGGCGGGGCGACCGGCTGCCGTCAGAGCACTGTGACCCCTCACGGTGCTGGCTCCCGAGCGAGTGCGCCCTCCTTGGCGCCGGTGTGCGCGGGTGCGCCCCGGTCACGGTGAGCGTTCGCAGTGGTCTGGTTCCGTATATGCGCGGTGAGCGAGGCTGATCGGAATCGTTGAGCGAGCGACGAAGGGGAAGCGATGATGACGGCCGCGCGCGATTCAACCCGGGACGACCCCATGTCCACCAGCACGGTACCGGTGATCTTTTCGGAGGAGTACTACCGCGACGTAGTCCGCGAGTTCGGCTACGACTCGTTCGAGCTGGAGCAGTTCGCGTTCGCCGCGGCCGGCATGGAGGCCGCGGAACTCAATGCCCGGTTTCTCTGCCACCGCCGCTGCGACGCCTACCTCAAGGCGCCGGCGGCGTCGAGGATCGTCACCACCGGGTTTGGGATGTCCGGCCCCCCTCACATGGGGACGGTCGCCCAGGTTCTCGCGATCAGCCGTCTCCAGGCGGCCGGAGAGCGCTGTCAGATCGTGCTCGGCGATCTCGACGCGCACAACGGCAAGGGGAGGGCACTCGGCGAGACTGCTGAGCTGGCGGAACGCTTCGAGGGGTTCTGCCGCGCGCTGGGCTTTGACGGGGAGGCTGGCGTTATTCGCCGCCAGTACGCGGAGGCCGAGGTGCTGCGAAACCAGTACCTGCTGAGCCACTACATCTCGGATGGCGACTTCACAGCCGCCGAGGAGGACAACCACGGCTACTACGCCTCGTTGGGGATCGTTGAGAAGGAGATGACCTTCCGCCGCAAGGCGTCGCTGGTGTTGATGGCTGCCGACTTCGTGACCCTCGGGCAGCGCTTCGACGCGGTCCTCGTCATGCTGGGCATCGACGAGCACCAGTACGTCCGCTTCGCCCGCGAGGTGGCGTCGCGGCTGGACGGGCACACCATCTTGCGCTCGGACTTCACCCTCTCGTCCCTCTACACGAGACTGGCACGTGGATTCGGTGGGCATCCCAAGATGTCCAAGAGCATCCCGGGCTCCTCGATCAGCGTGGCCTCAAGCCGGCAGGAGATCGCCGATCTGATCGCGTCGGACGCTGCCTCCACGCCCGACACCTCGCCCAGCTACCAGCTGATGTGCCAGCTGTTTCGATACTCGTACGAAGAGACGATCGAGCTGGTCCACGAGTGCGCTGGCGCCACGGCGCGGTGGAAGAGGGCCAAGCGCGACTTGGTCGAGTATCTGACTGCGGTGGTGGAACAGTGGTGACCCCGGGAGAGCCCGTGTTGGCGGATCTGATCGGATCCATACCGTCGCAGGAGGCCACTCCGCATTTCGGCGCGTTCCTGCACCGGCTCAACGCCGGGCAGAACCTGACCTACACCGAGGCCCGCGCCTACATGACGAAGGTGCTGGCCATCGCGGACCCCCGCCAGCGCAGCGCACAGCTGGCCGTGCTGCTCAACGGCATCATGGCCAAGCATCCGACCATCGACGAGGCCACTGGGGTCATCGACGCCGCGTTCGACCTGGATCTGCGGCGGCCCGCCGACAGGCCGGAGCACCCATTCACCGGAGAGAAGGTCGTCGCAGTCGCCGGGAGCGGCAAGAAGGGCCTCAAGACGCCCAACATCTCCACTCCGGCGGCGATCGTCGCGGCGGCGGCCGGGATCAAGGTCGCCAAGTGCGCCTCCAGCGCCACATCCTCGGCCGCCGGGTCTGCAGACACCCTCAAGAACCTCGGCGTCCATCTGACCTCGGAGGTTCCGCGAACCCTGGACGTCATGGCCAGCTGCAATCTGGGCGTGTTCGAGATTGAGCAGATGATCCCCCGGTTCGATGCGGCCTACGGCGGGCTCTTCTTCGCTCCCCACGTGCTGTCCCTGGGCTTCCCCGCGTTGCTGCTGCCGATCAAGACGGACAATCTGCTTTACGGCATCGCGCACCCGGATGTGGACCTGTCCGTGGAAGTCCTGCGCCGCTACCATGCCGGTGACATGCTGGTGGTCTCGTCAACGCCGGACAATATCCGCTGGATCGACGAGGTCGGCATCATCGGGGAAACCTCCGTCGTCGGGGTCCGAGGAGGGCAGCGGGGCCAGACCCGTCGCCTGGCCATGGCCGAGATCCTTGGCGTGGGCCCGTACCGCACCGCTGAGATAGCGGCGCACGGGACAGCTACGGACCAGGCCCGCACTGTGGTCGACATTCTCGCGGGTCGCTCCACCCGTGCGCTGGCCGACATGGTCGCCGTGAACGCGGCAACGCTGATCTTCCTGGGGTCGACCACGCTGACGGTGCCCGCGGCCTTCGAGATCGCCTGCGAAGCTCTCACCAGCGGAGCGGCCTTGAACACGCTGACCCAGCTGGTTCAGCGCAGCGGCGGAGACCGCGGCGCCCTCGGAAGGTGGCTGTGACCACGCCGCAGTCCCTCCGCGTCGTCGCGGTCGGGGTATGCGGGTCCGACACGACGCGGCGGCGTGCTGGCTACGCCGTCGCGTCGCTCGGGCACGAGATCGTCGGACACACCCTCGACGGTACGCGCGCCGCAGTGCGGCCCCTGAACCCATGCCGCACCTGTCCGATGTGCCGGCGAGGATGGACCGAGCAGTGCCCGGCCGACCGCAGCATCGGGCGGCACGATGACGGCACCGGGGGCTTTAGCGGCACCGTGAGCGCATACCCCGATCAGATCTACGCCGTCCCCGGCCACGTCTCCACACCCGTGGCTACCCTGGCCGACCCACTCGCGTGCATCCTGCACGCACTCCACGGCTTGCCCGTGAGCGCCGCGAACGTGCTGGTCATCGGGGACGGCCCGATGGCGGCACTCTCCGCCACCGTCGCCCGGAGCACCGGTGCGAGGCACGTAACCGTGTCCGTGAAGTCCCGCGACCGCGCCTCCCGGCTCGCCGCCTTCGGCAACAGCGTCGTCACGGCCCGAGATCTGCCCGCGAACCACTACGATGTCGTAGTGGAGTCGGCAGGAGGCGTAAGCAGTGAACCGATATTAGTAGCGGCGAGAGCCGTCGCACCCCTGGGCCATGTAGTCGCTCTCGGTGTGTACGCCCAGCAGACCACCGCCGACATTCCCGTGCGCGCACTCCTGGAAAAGGAGTCGATGCTGCGCGGCAGCAAGGCGTACCGGGCCGGTCCTGACCGGGACGATTTCGCCTCGGCGCTGTCCCTGCTGGCTGCCGCGCCAGGCGATTTCGAGCCGATCATCAGTTCCACTCCCCGCTGGTCTCTCGACGATCCCAGACCGCCCGCGATCGAGCGCGGCAGCGGCTTGAAGACCGTCTACGTCACCGACCGGCGCGACTGACGACCTCCACAGCTGAAAAGGAGCACCCATGCTTAACGCCAGCACGCGGCTCGGCGCGTCTTCCGAGGCGCTCATGAAGATCCTTCGCACCGCGCCCGACCTGCGCACCGGCCCGGACCTGCGCGCGATCCTCGAAATCCTGGCCGAGCGGCGAGCGATGGACCTCTCGGACCTCACACCGGCCGAGCAGGCCGAGCTGATCGCCGCGCGCACCGCCCAACTGCTTCCCTCCGTTCCGCAGCTGGCCGAAGCCCTCCAGGCCGCAGGCGACGAGGGACGCCAGCTGATCGTCAAGTTCGGCATCGACCCGACGGCCGCCGATGTACACGTGGGCCACGCCGTACCGATGATCATCGCGAGCCGGTTCCAGCGCATGGGACACCGTGTCGTGTTCATCATCGGCGACATCACGGCGAAGATCGGAGACCCGACCGGGCGCACTGCCGACCGACCGCCGCTTACTGACGAGGACATTCAGCACAACCTCGCGACCTACCGGCAGCAGGTCACCCCCTTCTTCGACTTCGAGCGGGCCGACTTCCGCTTCAACAGCGAATGGCTCGCGCCGATCACCCTGCCGCAGTTCATCGGCGTGCTGGAGAAGCTGCCGCTGTCGGTGTCCCTCCAGCGAGAAGACTTCCGCACCCGCCTGGCCGAAGGCAGCGGGTTGTCCATGGCAGAGCTCGTCTACTCCGTCGTCATGGCCCTGGACTCGGTGGAGATCACCGCAGACATCGAACTCGGCGGCCTCGACCAGTTGCTGAACATGCAGATGTGCCGCCGCGTGATGGAGAACAGCGGCCAGAAGGCCGAGATCATCATCGCCACCGGCCTCATCGAGGGGACCGACGGCACCGGCGCGAAGATGAGCAAGAGCAAGGGCAACTACGTCGGTCTGGCCTTCGAGCCCAAGGACGTGTTCGGCAAGCTCATGTCCGCCGCCGACCGCCTGCTGCCCGACTACCTGCGCACGCTGACTGAACTGCTTGACCCCGAGATCGAGCTATTGCTAGAGCTGATGGCCAGCCGCGAGCTGCACCCGATGGGCGTCAAGACCCTCCTGGCCGCCGAGATGACCAGCACCATCCACGGCCTCGACGCCGCCGAAGAAGCCCGAGCAGGCTTCACTGCCCAATTCTCCCAGAAGCGCTACTCTGACACCCCGGACGTGCCCCAGATCGACGTCAGCGAGCACGGCACCTCGACCGTCGGCGAGTTGTTCGTCAAGGTCGCTGGCCTCGTGCCGAGCCAGAACCAGCTGCGGCGCACTGCCAGCGGGGGCGGGCTGCGTCTAGTGAGCGAGACGCCGGACGGCGGGCAGGAAACCGTCACGTTGACCGAGGCGGACGCGAACACGGCCGCGGCCGAGGTCTTCGCCGCCAACTCCTCGGTCGTCGAGCGCGATGGCGCTCGAAACTTCCTGCGCTGCGGCCGGGCCCTGATCGAGCTTCGCTAGAGAACTCCCAGGCACAAGGAAGGCGTCGCATGCCCCCCACCATCAGCTACGCGGTCTCCGACGAGGTCTTCGAGCGCTTCCCGGGCTACCGGCGTGGCGTCGTGATCGCGCGCGGTCTGCGCAACGGGCCGGCCGCCCCCGAACTCCTCGCTGAGCTTCGCGCCGAGGAGGAGCGACTGCACAAGGAACTCGACGCGGCCACGATCGCTCAGCACCCGCGGATCGAACCGTGGCGCGACGCCTTCCGCGCCTTCGGCTCCAAGCCCTCCGACTTCCGGCCCTCGGTTGAGGCGCTGGCCCGGCGGGCAGCCCGAGGCGATCAGCTGCCTTCCGTCAGCTCGCTGGTGGATCTCGGCACGCTCGCCTGTCTGCACAATCTCATGCCCATCGGCGCCCACTCGCTCGACGAGGTCACCGGGGATATCGAGCTCCGTATCGCTTCCGGCCGAGAGCACTTCACTGCCTTCGGCTCCACCGAATCGGAGACCCCGAGGCCCGGCGAGGTCATCCTCGCCGAAGGCGACACCGTGCTCACCCGCCGGTGGGCATGGCGGCAGGCCAACCACACGCTGGTCGTGGACGCCACACGAGTCGCTGTCATAAACGTCGACGCCTTGAGCGCCGTCCCTGACGACGATCTCGCGGGCGCCATGGCCCAGGTGCTCGACTTGCTGCGCCGATTCTGCGGCGGCACCGCCGAATCCACAGTGCTCACCTCCTCAGATCCGTCAGTGCGCATCGACCTATCGCGTGCTCACGAGTGACCGCCGGATCATCGACGGCTGCCTGTGTGAAAGGGTTCGACTATACACGGAGCGCGCCGATAGGATTACCCCAGTCAACCAGCCTAGCCACGGGGGGGCCTTTGATCGCGAGGCAATCCGTCGATCCGGCCTGGTGGGACCACGAGCAGGTCAACGGTGTCGGCATGCGGCAGATCCTGGCTGATCGCGATATCGGCACTGTGTTCAAGTTTCTGCACAATCGTGGTTGGAGCTGGGCGGCGATAGCTCAGGCAACTGATATTGGCGAGCAGCGCATCCGCGAGATCGCCAATGGCAGGCGGCGGATCGAGAACTACGACGTGTACGTGCGTATCGCCAGCGGCCTCCAGATTCCCCGCGACTACCTGGGCGTCGGCCTCAGACCGCTCACTCAGCCAGCATCTGCCGCCTTCGCGCCCGCCGTCGTTCCACAAACGCAGGCCGCGGAGTTCACCGCATCCTTGCGCGGCGCTTTCGGACTCGCCGAGAAGCCTGGCGCTGAGGACGACGCGCAGCCAGAGAGTGAGCTGTTCGAGTCACAGATCATGCAGGCTTGGCTCGACCGACGCGCAGTCGGCCACCGGGGCACCAATCTCGTCCTGGTCGCGGGATTCGCCGGTTCGGGCAAGACCGAATTCGCCCGGTTCCTGAGCGCGATCACCAGTTGGGCCCTGCTGGACAAGGACGTACTGACCCGCCCGCTCGTCGAGAGCATGCTGACCTCGATGGGGGGCGACCCCAACGACCGCCACACCGAGCTCTACCGGACCGAAGTCCGACCGGTTGAGTACCGATGCCTGATCAATGCCACGTTCGCGAACATCGACAACGGCGTATCCACAGTGGTAACCGCTCCCTTCCTTGCCGAAGTCGCGGACATCCACTGGCTGCGCTGGCTCCTTCACCGATGCGCCGAGTCGGACGTACATCTCGAAGTCGTCTGGGTCGGCGCCGACACCGACACCATGCACACGTACATCCACAGGCGGGACGCCGCACGCGACAGCTGGAAACTCAACCGCTGGGACGAATACCTCGGTTCCATCGACCTGGCGCTGCGCCCTCAGATACCGCACTTCTACGTCGACAACTCGCTCAACGCTGCCGTCAAGCTCGCCGACGAAGCGTGCGCAGTGTCCGAACGGATCGGCCGATGAATACGGGCATCATCCTCTACGGGCCCCCTGCATCGGGCAAGGACACCGTCGCCCAAGCGCTCCATCAGCTCAGCTCCAGCTACATGCAGTTCCAACGCCTGAAGGTCGGACCTGGCCGGACCACCGGATACAGGATGGCCACACCAGCGCAGCTCGACGCTCTACGGGCCTCTGACCAGGTCCTCTATGAGAACGAGCGCTACGAGGCCACCTACGTGGTCGACCGATCCCACCTCACCGGCCTACTATCGGCTGGCACCATCCCCGTCATCCACCTCGGACAGATCGCCGGCATCCATGCAGTAAGGCGCTACCCGATTCGGTGGATCACCGTACTTCTCTGGTGCTCCAGGCCCACCACTGCCGACCGTCTTCGGAACCGCGGCGCCAGCGACCTCGATGTCCGCCTCGGTGTTTGGGACGAGACGCTTGCCGACCTCGGACAAGCCTCGGACACCGACTTCTCCCACCGCATCGACACCGAGCTCATCCGCCCGGACGAAGCCGCGACCGTCATCAACGCACTCGTCGCCGCGGCGCCGGATCAGACTCAACCTCAGAGGAGTCCGCTGTGACGGCCGCCGAATTCGCCATCGTCGTTCCCGCGCTGCACCTTTCGACAGCGAGCGGCGACGTCGACCTCCAGCTGACGCGCCGCTACGCCGAGAGGGCGGCATCCACATGGGTAGACCGGTTCATCGTCTCTGGCTCGACGACACGCGGTGACCGTCTTACCTGCGAACAGCGGGCCGATCTGCTCGACCTGTGGCTCGAAGTCACCACCCCGGATCGGCTCCTAGCGTGCAGCTGGGTACCCGAAGACCTCGAAGCCGCAGCAGCGCGGCACATCGCGCCGATGGGCGTCATGCGCGGCCTCGACGATCCGGCCGCCGCGCTCGAATACCTCCAGAATCTGCCGGACGGAGCGTTCGTCTACTCCCACCCCATGTACGGTAAGGCCGTTTTCGACTCCACCCTCGCCGCCACTGCGCGCGACGCTGACGCTCTGCCGCGCGGCGGCAAGCTAGCCAAGATCGCCCCCGATGAGATCGCGTATGTTCGCCGAGAGGCGGGTAGAGCATTCGACCTCTGGGACGGTTCCTCCAGAAGGATTGAGGCATCAGTGCGCTCGGGCGCTTCCGGCGTTGTGGCAACCCCGCTCTGCGCGTTCGACACCGAACTCCCGGATCGGCAGAGCGACGCACTCCAACGATTCGTCGACCCCATCCAAGACTCCCTGGACCAGCTCCCCGACCGCGCAGCCAGAAGCCACGAGCTTCTAACCCGAGCATGCGCCGCGCTATCCATCACTTAGCACGGCACTTCGCTCGATCGCGTTCACAACACAGAGTAAGCCGAGGCTGCCGCGGTCCAGGAGCCGAACAGATCGTCGCCCAACTCGCCGCACGGCTCGTGGTCACCGGGGGGATTGCGGCCAGTACCGCGCTCGCCGGAGCCGGGAGCGCCAACTCGGCCACCGGAACCAGGGCTGGAAGAGCGTGATCAACACCCTCAAGCTGTACTACGAGGACCGGATCACCATCAACAACTAATTGCTATTCCACCGGCTCCACCCACAACGTCCTACACAGTCCCGGGCCGCGGGAAGGATGCCGCCGTCCCGGTGGCAGGCGGGCGACCGTGGTGCACGAGCGGATCAGACTATTAAGTCATGCAGTTTCTGCGGTTCTGCTTTC
This sequence comes from Actinospica acidithermotolerans, assembly GCF_018139625.1. Classification (GTDB taxonomy): domain Bacteria; phylum Actinomycetota; class Actinomycetes; order Streptomycetales; family Catenulisporaceae; genus Actinospica; species Actinospica acidithermotolerans. Next base: position 23,241 of record NZ_JAGSOH010000042.1, read on the forward strand.
AGGCTTGATTGCACTGAGTCAGCGAGGGCAAGGCGAAGACCGGTCAGTCCCTGGCCGGCAGCCGACACGTCGATCCCGCTGTGCCCACGCCCCTGCTGCGTCGGCGGATCGTCCGATCGCCTGGGCCGGGGCCTGGTCCAGCGCTGCAGTATGGTCGCCGCACAGCAGGACTTCGAGTTCAACGGCCGTAATTTCCAGTGCACGCGCCAGACTGACGCGTAGCCAGGGCTGGGGTTCGCCAGTGCCGGCATCCCAACGGCCGACCGACCGGACGTCCACACGCAGGCGGTCCGCGAGATCCTGCTGGGAAAGGCCAACGGCACGCCGCCGCCGCGTGAGCCCGGTCCTTCGCGCCTTGACCATCCTCCGACCTCGCTAGACCTTCCCTCGCATCACCCTGTCGACGTGGGACCAGTGCCCCACGCTTCAGGTTACTGCCCGCTTCTGCGCCATCACCGCACAGCCGCCACGCCGCGGCTTCAAGCGGTAGTGAAAGAACCCTGATGTGCGGCGGCGGGAGTCCAGCGAAGGAGCGAAATCTCTCCAGAGGCGAGGCGCGGCCACAGCTGGGTCGGGCCAAGGCCAGCCCTGTGTGGCCGGCTCACCCAAGTTGACTCGCCATGCGAGCCAGTGCAATCTCGATCTCGTCCCACGGGTAGCGGGGCTGCCCCACGCTCCCATCCGGACCGGGAATTCGAGTGGAGGGATGCCCGAACCCTGCCGTGAACTCGACGCCCGCCATACGCAGCCGCTTCAGGCTCTCCTCGGCCGCGGGGTGCTTTGCGAGCTGCGCGTTCACCCATGGCACCGCGGCGATCTGTACGCCGAGCCCGATCGCCTCGTTGAGCAGCCCCATCGCCAGTGTGTCGCTGTTGCCCTGTGCCCACTTGTTGAGTGAGTTGAAGGTGAGCGGTGAGACGAGGAACGCGTCCGGAAGTGGGAGCACGTCCGGGTCCTGGGGCCGCTTGTAGTAAGAGCGGACCGGGAGCCCGGTCGCCTTCTCGACCGCGGGCACATCCGCGATGAAGCGCAGCGCCATCGGTGTTGGCACGACTGCCACCGTGAATCCGGCCGCTTGCCCGAGCTCGACCGCGCGCAGCACATCCCCGGCGGGACGCGCACCGCACGCCACCACGTACAGACACGGACTCTCCACCACAAGTTCCTCCTCGAGAACGCTTCGCTTCCGGCCCGGGCGTGTCATCATCACCCTAGACGCCCCCTGCGAGTGAGAGTCCAGTGATGTCAGAAGTCCCGATCCACGAAACTCCTGGCGACCGGGTCAGGATGCTGCGCAGGCGCGCGGGCTTGAGCCAGCGTGAACTCGGCCAGCGCGCCGGTCACGGCCAACAGTGGGTGTCGCAGGTCGAGCGGGGGGACATCGAACTCGACAAGGTCTCCGTCGTCAACGAACTCGCCCGCGCCCTGCGCTGCCATCCCCGCGAGATCCTCGGCACCCCCAACTTCGCGACCCCGGCCGAGAGGGCGAACGACGCGGCAGATGACCTCGTCCGGCAACTCCGGCGCCTCGATCTTCCCCCCGATCTCGCAGCTCACCGAGCGTTGCCCGAGCTCGAGGCTGACCTCGAAGAACTCGTCGTGCTGCGCGGCGAAGCGAAATACGCGCAGCTCGGCGCCCGCACGGTCGCGCTCATCGCTGAACTACATGCCGCGTCCGCAGCCCCGAGCCAGCGCGACCGTGAGCGTGCCTTCCGGATCCTCACGCACGCGTGCAAAGAGGCACACAGTTTCGGCTACGGACTTGGCCATCCTCATCTGATCGAGCTGGCGACCTCTCGTGCCCGGTGGTGCGCCGAACGTTCCGACGACCCCCTGCTGCCGGCGCTCGCCGACTACATGGCCGCACGGGACGCTTGGACCACGGCAGATTGGCGTGACGCGATGCTGCTGGTCGATCGCGCGATCGACACGGTGGCCGACGCCCACGCCGAGTCCAAGCGCGCCGCGAGTCTGACCGGCGCCCTACACCTTCGCGGCGCCATCACCTCGGCGCGCTCCAACGACGGGGACGGCGCGTACGCCCGCCTCGAGGAAGCTGCGATCCAAGCGCAACTGGCGAAGGGCGCCGACCCGTACCTGAACTGGTTCTCGATCGGGAACGTGAACCTTCACCGTGTCGCGGTCGCCGTCGAGTTGGGCGACGGTGTCGAGGCGGTCCGGCGCTCCAAGGGTCTGATCATCCCGAAAGGTCTTCCGAACTCCCGCCTGGCCCACCACTACCTCGATACCGCGCGCGGCTTCGTGTGGGTGAACGAGATAGAGCGGGGACTGTCCGCGCTCGAACGCGCCTACAGGATCGCGCCGCAGTTGGTACGCCACCATCCGATGGCCCAGGCCACCGTGCGCTCGTTGCTGCGGGCCGAGCGCCGCTCGACCAGGGAACGCCTTCGGACGATGGCGGACCGGCTCGATGTGAACTGACTCCGCGAACCTCATACCAGCCGGACTGGTATTCCGGTGTGTCGAACCTCCTACGGTGCGTGATGAACCTGTCATCCGCTCCTGGAGGACCCGATGCACGGCAACACCCATGCCACAAAGGGCCGGACGCTCACCAAGCACGATGACCCCGCATCGATCGCCGCGTGGGTCAAGCGGACGGCCGTGGTCCTCGACTCGCGCCTCCCCAGCGTCACGGTCATACGCGCAGGGCAGGTGGCCGAAGCACTCGTGGACAATGCCCAGCGTCACGGTGCCCCTCCGGTCAAGATCGAAATCAGCGTCTCCGCGTTCGTGACCATCGAGGTGACGGACCACGGGCCGGCGTTGCCGGCCGCCAGCACGGACGGCACCGGATCTCTCGCACGGATCGTCGACGCGTTCGCGACCTTATGGGACGTCGTTCAGCACGACGACGACTCGAAGACCGTGTCCGCGATGATCTCGACCGGACCGGCGGACACCATCCCCCAGGGACAGCAGCGCTCGGAAACGTCGCGCTCACTCGCTGGCGAGAAGGAGCGCCGGTGAGGTCAGCGGCAGATCAAGTTCCGGGGCCTTCGTGCACATCGATAGCCGTGCGCGTCGCCTCCCGGCAGCCACTCGCTGCCGATGGCATCTCGCTTCTCCCGCCCCCGGATGCCCCCGCCTCCGTCCAGATCGGGCCGGCGCGTTCTGCTCGCGACGGCCGGACATCTGACCGTCAATCATGCGACATGCATTCGCGCAGGTCGTCCGGGTCGGCGTCCGATGGATGTCCGAAACCTGTCCGGTCAATGCCCTGGGTTGGTGCGGCATTGTCCGGTTGGATTTTCTGTGCGGCGATTCGGCGCCCACAAGTCAGCCGAGCGTCGCCTGCTTACCAGATTGACTTGGCAGATCGTCGTAGGGGAGTTTCGCGATGAGCGGACCGACGATTCAAGACCGCCGCCGTGCCTCGGCCCGGATTTACGATGCCGCGTCGGGGCGCGCAAGCACCGTGCCCGTACGCCGGTTGGGTTTCAGTTTCGCCGCCGAGCCGGTGCACGTTGCTCAGGCGAGGCACCGCGTCGCCGATCTGCTCGGGTCGGCGTGGGGCGATGGCCCGGCGGCCGAGGAAGCCACACTGGTGGCCTCGGAGGTACTCACCAACGGCTGCCGTTACGGCGGTGGCCGTGTTCGGGTGCGCGCGAGGATCAGCAGTCAGCGGATGACGTTGAAGGTCTCCACTCCGGCCCCGTGGCGCGATCCCGAGGCGCAGCCCGATGTCGATGCCGAGAGCGGCCGAGGGCTGGAGATTGTTCGGGCGCTCGCGGAGTCGGTGAGCATCGCGGCGGATCCTGACGGCCTTGGGGTCAGCGTGACCGTGGTGTGCCTGGCCGCACCGGCGCCGACCGCTGCGGCGATGCGGTCAGGTGCCAGATGAGCGCTCGGCTTAAACCTTTGACGCCGGAGCGCTCCGCGGTGCACCGGTTCGGAGCGCTGCTGCGCCGGCTGCGGATTGAGGCCGGATTCTCGCAGCCCGAACTCTCGGCGAAGCTCTACACGTCGAAGTCGACCCTCAGCCGCGCCGAGACGGGCGTACGGCTGCTGCCCCGCGATCTCGCCGAGGCGTGCGACGAGTTGCTCGGCGCTGGCGGAACCCTGCTCACGGCATGGCTTCACGCCGACTCGGCTCCCTCCATCGATTCGCCCGGCGAACGGCCCCGACGCGGGAGCGCCGCGCTCACGTTCATCCCGTGCCTGTGCACCCTCGCATTGCAGTGCAGCGCCGTGGGTGGTCTCGACCCGAGCTTTCCGGCGGCGACGACGGCCCGGCGCACGGAAGGCTTCCCTGCCGCGGCGTGCACGGCCGAAGGTCAGCGCGATCGCGGCCGGCCCCTTGGGCTGGGCAGGGCCGATCGCGGGGTCTATTCCCGATCGCTTCAGGGCGATGCCCACCAGGAGCCGCCGTCCGCGCGTTCGAGCCCGCGCGTGGCGATTCGATCAAGATCAAGGGCGCGTGGGCCTGCGCGTCAGGCCGCGGGCGGCGCCTTACTCCACTCTCGTTACCCGCTCGGCCGTTCCCCTTTCGCCGTCGCACCCGTGGCGGTCGGCTGTGTCTGACTTCCTGTGGAGTCTGGCGTGGCGCGATCACCGGCTGGATTCGGCGTGCACGGACGTGCAGGCAGGGCTGCTCGGCGCGGCGCGGCTGGTGCTGGGCGAGACCCGGGGGGCGTGGGCGTTCGCGCGCCGCGGTTACGCCAGCGCCGTGCTTGGATCGATGGCCGCGCGCACGGATCTGGCCGAGCAGTGGCTGAAGGAGGAGCCGAAAGATCCTGACGCGCTCCTGCTGGGGGCGCGGGTGGCGGCGGTCCACGCCGCCGCCGCGTACCGGAAGCGGCATCGCCGGGCGCGGGACCTGCTGACGCAGGCGCTCGACCTGGCCGGGCGCAGCGCGCTGGCCTGGCCAGACGATCCCACCCCGTACGTGGTCACGCTCGGGCTGGCCCGGTTCGAGTGCCAGGATTCGGAGCCGTCCGACGCGCTTCCGGAACTCGGCGGTCTTCCAGGTCCGTGGCGGCTGGTGGAGCAGGAGATCTGGCCGCGGGACCCGTTCAACAGGGAGACGGGCCGGCATCTGCTGGCCTATTTCGGGTCGAAGTTCGAAGGCGCGGCACCCGCGCGGGTGGCCTTGAGTGTGGCGGCGCGCAGCCCAGCGGCGAGCCCGCTGCGGTTACTGCCGTTGGCCGCGCTTCTTGAGTACCCGCTTGAGGGCAAGGACGCCGAGGCCGCCGACCTCGACCAGTTCCAGCGGATCAATAGCCTGCGGAAGATGGTCGCGGACCTCGACGAGCAGTTGCGCACGGGCGCGGGGATCGACGGCTACACCTCCCGCGATGACCTGCAGGAGCGGCGCGACCGGCTCGTGCGCGCCCTCGAGAAGGAGACCCTGGCCGCGGAAGCCGCGCCGCGTGTCGTGCGAGCGGCGATGACGCGCGACCTCGTGGACCTGCACGCAGCCTGGTTCACGTACCGCTCCGGCCCCGAGCAGGAGGGCGCGACGATCGCGGATGTGTCGCTGCTGGCCCGCGGACTTCAACTCGGCGGCGAGTACAGCCGGGCAGGCGCGGTGCTGCGGTATCTGCTGCCGTACGCCTCGGCCTACCCGTGGAAGCTCGACGGCGATCCGGGCGAGGTGCTCCGCGATGCGATCGCCGAATGCTCGGCCGAGAGCCACCTCCCGGTCGACCTGCGCGCTCCGGCCGTGCGGCCGACCTCGCCTCGAGCCGGCCCGGAAACCGCGCCGCCCGAGCCGGACCAGCAATAACCCACTGTGCCCCACCGACTCTTCGAGGAACCAGCTATGTCAACATCGATAGAAACCGCCGGTGCGCCGGCGGAGATCGCCGCCGCGGACAGGGAGACACTGCACGAGCTCGGCATCCCCCAGGAGCTCAACCGGCGCATGACCGGGTTCGGGGCGTTCGCCGTCCCGCTGTCTACCACCTCGGTTCTCACCGGTATCCCGGCCATGTTCGCCTTTTCCATGGTTACCGGCGGCCCCGCCGCCCTCGTGTGGGCGTGGGTGATCGGCGGCCCGCTGTTGCTGTGCGTGCCGTACTCGATGGCTGAGATCTGCTCGGCCTATCCGGCATCCGGCGCCTTGTACTTCTGGAGCGACAAGCTCGCGACCAAGCACCACCGGATCGCCTCGTGGATCACCGCGTGGGTCAACGGCATCGGGCAGGTCGCCGGCACGTCCGGCGCGGCCTACAGCATGGCGCTGTTCCTCGGCGCCTATATCGGGTTCAAGACCGGCTGGGCCCCGACGCTGCACGAGACCTTCGCGATGTTCCTCGGTCTGCTGGTGCTCGCCGGGCTGGTCAACAGCTTCGCGGTGCGCTTCGTGATGTGGCTCAACGAGATCTCGGTGTGGGTGCACGTCGTGGTCACGGCCGCGATCGTCATCGCCCTGGCGTTCGTGCCCGCGCACCACCAGTCGGTCTCGTTCGTGACCACGAAGCTGGTCAACGACACCGGGCAGCCGTACATGGGCTACGCGCTGGCGCTGGCCCCGCTCACCCTGCTCTACACCATGACCGGTCTCGACGCCCCCGGCCACATGTCGGAGGAGACGCAGCAGGCGACCGTGAACGCGCCGAAGGCGATGGTGCGCTCGGCGCTGTGGACCTGGCTGCTCGGACTCGCCCTGATCCTGGCGCTGTTGTTCGCGATCCAGAACTACAACGGCGAGGCGGCCGGATCGTTCGGCGTGGCCCCGGCATCGATCATGGTGGACGCGCTGCCGAACTGGCTCGCGACGATCCTGATCCCGGGCCTGCTGGTCGGTACCGGGTTCTGCCTGTTCGCCTGTGTGACCGCCACCAGCCGTCAGTTCTTCGGCGCCGGACGCGACTCGGTCTACCCCATGAGCAAGTACCTGCACTCGACGTGGCGGCGCTTCCGGTCCCCGGTGTTCGCGACCTGGTTCGCGATCTTCTGGATGGCGGTGCTGGGGTTGGCGACCTTCTGGTCCTACTACGCGTTCCTCGGGCTGACCGCGCTGGCCTCCGCCGGGCTGTTCGGCGCGTACATCATCCCGGTGTTCCTGCGGCTGAAGGCCGGCGACCAGTTCACCCCGGGCCCGTTCAAACTCCGCCGACCCAAGCTCGTCGGGACGGTCTCGGTCGCGTTCGTCACCGTCTTCGGGCTCGTGGCGCTGCTGCCGACCACCTGGCCGATCACGCTGCACGACTTCAACTGGGCGCCGGTCGGACTCGGCGGCGTGCTCCTGCTCGTTCTGGCCTGGTACGCGATCGGCGGGCGGCGCAGCTACACCGGAACCCGCCAGTTCACCGCCGAGCAGATCGCCGAGATCGAAGCCGACCTCTAGCCACCCCGAGACCCCGCAAGGCCCGGCCGTGCGCGCGCCCCGTCGCGTGCCGGGCCCGCGGCGGGCGCCGAGACCGGCCGTAAGTGGGACGGCCGGGCCCCCGACTCGGCGCACCCCGCCCCGCCGAGCATCCCCCCTCGGCGGGGCGGGCCCCCCGAACCCGTACCCGCGTGTGCCCCAGCCCCAGGAGAGCGAGCAACCCCCAATGCCCACCACCACCTTCCCGACCAGCGCGGACCACGCATGCTTGAACGCCGACGAAGCGATCGCAGCCGGCCGGTTCACCCTCCAGCTCCACCCGAGCCGCGAGGACTGGCACGAGATCGAATCCTGGATGATCGACGAGGGCTGGGACCCGGGCTTCGGCGACGCCCAGACCATAACAGCCCTCGACCCCGGCGCCCTGGTGATCGGCCTACTCGACGACACCCCGGTCTCCGCGATCTCCGTACTGCGCGTGAGCGGCCTGTACGCCGTGATCGGCAACTACCTCGTCCACCGCGCCTACCGCGGCCGCGGGTTCGGGCTGGCGACCTGGCGCGCAGCGCTCCCGCACGCGGACGGACGGGTCATCGCCCTGGACGCGGTCCCGGAGCGGATCGGCACCTATGAACGCGCGGGGTTCACCGCCTCGCACACCACGATCGGCTACCACGGCACCATCCACGGCGGGCGCACCCGCGCCCATCCACGGGTGCGACCGCCCGAACCGGGCGACCGCGCCGCGATCGTCGCGCTCGATGCGGCCTGCTCGCCGTTCGAACGCTCCGGTTTCCTGACGGTGTGGATCGCCGCCGACAGCACCCGCACGCTCGTCTACCAGGAGCGCGACGGGCAGGTCACCGGCTTCGGCGCGATCCGGCCCAGCCGCGCCGGCTACCGCATCGGACCCCTGATCGCCACCCACCCGCAGGCGGCGAGCGTCTTGTTCGACGCCCTGACCGCCCCGCACCCCGGCGAGCAGGTGGTGCTCAACTGCCCCGAACCGAACCCCGGCGGGCGCGAGCTGGCCCGCGAGCGCGGCCTGTCGCGCGCCTCGCACACCATACGCATGTACTCCCACCCGGTCCGGCCGACCGCGCTCTCCCACAGCTACTCGACCGCCTCACTCGCCTGGGGCTGACCCATCCCGCCACCCGGTGTGCCACCCGCTGACTCTTGCGCCCCGGGGCAACCCGAAACTCAACTGCCACGAGTATTCGACTCCTGATTCACTTTCTCCGATTCCAGCCAGCATCGAGCCCGCGAAGGAGGCGGCAGTGACCGAACCAGCCCACGAGTTCCAGGCACTCGGCGCCGCGTCCGAGTTCGGGCAGCGGTTCGCCGCCGTCCACGAGACCCGGCCGGCCGCGACCGCTGGACCGCCCGGTCTCGAGCAGGTGCTGCTCGGCCTGTCCTGGATAAGCCCGACCTCGTACCAGCTCGCACAAGACGCGGTCGAGCGGTTGGCCCGGACCCGGGCGGAACTGGCCGCCCACACCGCCCCGATTCCCGGGTCCGCTCCACTAACCCGAGCCGTCAGCGCGTTGCACACACGCATCGGGTTCGTCCTGCACCACTGGGAGAGCGAACTCGCCGCCCTCGAAACAGGCGGCTGGGGCCCGGAGCACGCCCAGTCGCTCGACCGCGACCTGCGGGAGATCGCCTCGAGCGGCGCGCTCGCCCTCAAACTCGCCAGCACCCAAAGAGGCGAGGCGAACCCAGCCGGTATCCCAAACGCCGCTCCGTCCGCCGACACCGGGCCGCGACTGGCCGCAGGCCGAGCGCGCCACCGCGGCCACAGCGGCCGGACCCGGACGGGCTCAGTCTCGCCCATCGGCGAAACCAGCCTGACTGCACGACGCAGGCTCCCAAATGCCGCTTCGCGGATGCTGGTGCAGGCGGCCGGGATCGTCGCCGCCACGTTGATCGTGTCCGCGGTCTGCTTCGAGGCCTTCGACCGCACCCCGCCCGGTAACGCCTCCCCGACCACCCAGGCCGCCGGTATACGCGCGGCGCGCACACCCAGCCCGGCACCGAGCCGCCGGACACCGCCGTCCACACCCGGTGCAGCGAGCCTGCCCGCAGCCGCCGGAATCGTCACCTCGCTGCAGATCCAGCTGCTCGGCGCCAGCACCGCCACCCCACGCATCGACGTGATCGTCTACCTCGACACCGCGAGCACCGCCCCGGTCACCGTGGCGATCAGCTACCGCGCCGTGGGCGAGCCGACCACCGGCACGAGCACGCGCACCGCGGCCGGCCACACCTCCTACCAGATCGCCCTGCCGATCGACGCCGCCGCCTTCTGCAACCGGGCGGTGCTGGTAGCCGCCACAGCCGGAGGCCTGTCGGCAAGCCAGTCCACCAGCGCCGGAGCGTGCGCGAGCGCGCCGGTCTCGGCGTCCACCCACGGGAGTGAAACATGATCAGATACGAGGCGCTCGACGGCGCCACTGTGTGCATCTGCGCGCCGGCCCGCGCCAGCTGGCAGGTCGCCGATCTGGAACTCAGACTCGCCCTGGCCGGCGCGAGCGTACTCGCCCCGGCCCCGGCCGGGCGCGAGCTGAGCCCGATCGAACGCGCGAGCCTGGCGGCGCTGCACCTACGCAAGATCGAGGCCGCCGACGCCGTGGTGGTGGCCAACAGCGGCGGGTACACCGGGGCGGGCACCGCCAGCGAGATCGCCCACGCGCTGCGCCTGGGCACACCGGTGCACCTGGCCGACGACGCGGTCGAGCTCGAAACCGATCCCGCAACCTACGAGGAACTGGTCTCGCGGACCGCGTCGATCGAGGTACGCCCCGCATCCCAGTTCCCGGCCCGTCTCACCCGCGGAAGCCTCGTCAGCGTGTTCGCCCCCAAGGACGGTCGCGGACGGTGCGCCTGGTTCCGCATCGGGCAGGTGCTGGGCTTTCCCGGACGCATGCAGGCGGCCGTCGCCCTCGATACGGCGCGGGTGCGCGCCGGCATGGACGTCGACGACCTTCTCGCACACCTCGACCGCGAATACCCCGGCGAGGACGATCAGCCGTTCACCGCGCTCGAACTCGAGTTCGTCGCCGAACTGGGCGAACTGGCCCATCCGGTCGCACCGCGCCGGCCGGGCGCGGTGCGCCTGCTCGCCCGCAACGAAGCAGGCGAGGTCGCGTTGACGCCCGGGTCCGTGGGCCGGCTCGAGCTTCCCAACCGGCGACTCGCGCCACGCCAGCACCCCGCACAGGCCGCCGAGCAGCTCGCACGCGACCTGTTCGGCGGCCAAGAACCGGCGGTGCGCCTGGCCGCGCTCGACACCGAGGTCTCCGGCATCACCAGCGACGCGCAGATCTACGCGTGCGACCTCGGCCACCTCGACGCCGCGGCGGCTGGCGAAGCAGCGTCGGAGCACGGCCTGGTGTTCACCTCTCCCGCGCAGGGGCCCACTCGCGCCGACCCGTGGACCGCACGGGTGATCGATGCGCACCTCACGCGCGGCGATGCGACCGGGGTGCTCGTGCTCGAGGACGGATACCTGCCCGGTCATCGCACCACATGGCAGTGGTTTGAGACCGACACCCCGCCGCAGGGCGTGCCGGTCACCCAGGCCGGAGTGTGGGCGATCGACCGGGACGGGCGGTCCGTGCTCCAGCATCGGGTGGATCAGGGCAGGTTCGCTCTTCCAGCCGGCAGCCCGGAACCCGACGATCGCGATTGGCTGGCCACCGCCGCCCGCGAGGCGTTCGAGGAAAGCCAGATCCTGATCGACCAGTCCCGCGCCCGCCTGATCGGCTTCCAGGTCACCTACGCCGACCCCGCCTTTCCAAACGGGCTGGCTCAGGCCCGGTTCGTCGCCCCGCTCCTCGGCTACCTGCCGATCGCCCCCGACACCGACCCGAAACTCACCGCAGCCCGGCCCGCCTACCGCAGGTACCTCGCCGACCTGCGGCATGCCGCCCGCCTTCTCGGCTGGGGGCCGCACGCCGACGCCCAGATCCGCGCGGCCGAGCAAGCCGCGTTGGAGATCGGGCTTCCCGTCGACCGGCCGGCGGGCGATGACTACCGCGACCACGGCGACCCCGAGCTCGCCGAGATGCCCGCGACCTGGAACGTGCTGTTATGACCGCCGCTCAGCGAGATAACACACCCACGCTCCCGCAGGCTGGCGCGCGCGACGTGGGCCTCGAGGCGCCCAGCACACGGGCGCGCCGTCGCCGCACGGCCAGGCCCCGGGAGCATCGCGCCACCGGCCACGGCCCCGACTCGTTCCCACACGTTGAATCCCGCCAGGTCAGATCGTCAAGAAAGGCGCCAAACATGACACAGACGCGACAGGTCGTGCAGGACGCTTCCGAGCCGCGCGCGTGTGACTCCCAGCCACGGGTGACGGGAGCAGGCATTGAGACCTTTGGATACGCGCGCTCCCCCAGGTGTTCACGGTGGACGATCCGAGGTCTTCTTGACGGCCGCGGGCGCAGCCGTAGCTGGCCACGACGCATCGGGCTCCAGGCAACAACCACCGGAGCTATCTCGTGAACCAAACCGCCAACAACAACTGGGAACCGCCAACTAAAACTGGGGGTCGCACTCAGCCTTCCGGCCCTGCGTTGGACTGCGGGATCATCGTGATCGACTTCGAAGCGCTCACCCCCGCCGGCCGGCCCATGGAGCCGGTCGAGGTCGCCGCCCTCGCCCTACGTCATACCGGCGGGCGCTGGCGCGAGCAGGCACGCTTCAGCGCCCTGATCCGCCCGCCCGACGATGTTCCGGTGACCGCCAGATTCACCACACTCACCGGCATCACCGCAGCGATGCTCACCGGCGAACCCAGCGCGCGGCAGGTTCTCGGCGAGCTCGACCGTCGCCTGTCCGCACCGCCCTACCGGCTGGTCGCGCACAACGCTGCAACCGAGGGCAGCCTGATCCGCAACCAGGCAGAGCACTGCCCGAACCTGGCTTCGACCCCGCTGATCGACACCATCGCCATGGCCCGCGCCGTCATCCCCCACCTGAGCTCCTACAAGCTCGACACCGTCCGAGCGCACTACCGCATCCCGCCGCAGCCCGACAGGCACCGCGCCATGGCAGACGTCGAACTCACCACCGAGATCTTCACCCGCCTGCTGGCCGACGGCGCGAAAGCTGGGTGCTGGCACGACCTGCCCAGCCTCGAGTGCGCCGCCGGGCGCGCCGCGCCCAGGCGACCGGCACCGCGGCCCCGCACACCGTGGGAAGCAGAGGTACCCGCCCAATGACCGCGCGACCCGCACCAGCGAACCGTACGAGAAGAGCAAGGAGAGGCACGAGCAGGCCGTGAACGAGCACGCAAAGAAATCCGAGCCGATGCCGGCGCGGGACAACGGGACCGATGCTGCAGGAACCGTCCCGCTGCTGGCGCCGGCCAGGCGGATCCCGGCGGTCCTGGCGGCACTCGAGAAGGAGGCGCAGGTCGCTGTGATCGCCGCCCACGCGGACCTGCCGAGCCCGACCGCGCTGCGCCACCTGCAACATCTAACCCGCTGTGGGCTGGCACAGGCGGGAAAGGCCGATCCGGACAGGTACGCGGCGGCGCCCGGGCACGCGCCATTGCACCCGGCGACGCTCACACCGGCCGGTCACGCCGCAGCCGTCTCCTGGCACATCGCGTGCGTGTACGAAGCCGCGCGCGTGCTCGGCGCACTCGCACTGCCCGCGGGAACACGGATCACGCCCGACCCCGCCCGCCCGCCGCGCACCCCGGCCAACCCGGGCGTGGCGCTGGCCTGGTTCACAGCCGAGCACGACCATCTCGAGCGCGAACTCGAACACGCCGACCAGCGCGGCGAGCACACGCACACGTGGCAACTGGCGCTGCTGATGCTGGGCATCGGCTGCTTCACCGGCCCCTGGCCCACCTGGCGGCAGGTCTACCAGCGCGGCATCACCGCGGCACGAGCAGACCGAGACCGCGCGGCGGAGGCGACGCTCGCCGAAGCCGCCGGCAAACTCGAACTGACCAGTGGGAATCCCGCGGCCGCGCGCGAGCACCAGCATCACGTGCTGTCCCTCCGCGCCGCCGACCGCGACAGCCGCGGCCTAGTGCGCTCGCTCAACACCATCGGCGTGACCTTCCTGCGCGAAGGGGCACTACGCGAGGCCGGCGAACTGTTCACCTGGGCGCTCGATCTGGCCCGCACGACCGGCTACCAGGAATTCGCGACCTTCGCATTGATGAACCTCGGCGCAGTGCACGCACGCACCGGCCCGCTCCCGCTCGCGGTCAAAGAACTGCACGCCGCGATCACCGCACTACGAGCCAGCGGACGCACAGCCTACCTCGCCAACGCCCTCGAGAATCTCGCCGCCGCCTACCGGCACGCAAGCGATCTCGAACGTGCCGAGCAAACCGCCATCGAGGCGATCAAGACGGCCACCAAAGCGCAGGTGCCGATGTTCCTGCCCGGACCGCTGATCGAGCACGCACACATCCTCGCCGCCCACGGCGAGGCGGGCGGCGCGCTCGCCCTACTGCACGAAGCGCGCGCCATCTACGACGAACTCGGCGACGACCTGCGCGCAGAGCGCACCCGCCGACACATCGAGCAGCTCTCCCAGGCACAACCTCCACCCGAGCACGCCGCATCCGAGGCCGCCGTCGACACGGCCCCAGCCGACGCAACAGACATCTGAAGGGGCGCGGATGAACCAGCACACGAACGATCGACCTGGCTGCGGCATGGCCGCACAGCCGCTGCCGGTCGACGAGTTGCGGGGTCTGCGATGGTGAGGATCTTGAATGATGCCCGTCCGCGTCCCGCCGAGCGCCGGGAACGGCGCCCGGCGACGCGGCGGCGCGCGCTGTGGATCGCCGCGGCGGCAGCCGTCATCGCCGTGGCCGGCGCACTGGCGGCGGCAGCGACGGGCGGGAGCGGGTACCCGTCCCGCAGCGACGTGCGCAACACGCTGGTGCGCCTGGTCAACCAGGTGCTCGCCGACGCCCACCAGTCCGGCGCGCATTCGGCCACGTGGATTGAGGCGGCGTGCGGCAACACAGACGGCGCGCACGGACAGCTCACCCTCGAGCTCTAACTCGACCCGGTCACCCCCGCCGCAGCCCAAGCCGTGCTCGGCGCGGCGCACAAGGCCTGGAGCGTGGACAGATACACCGTGACGACCGGCACGTTCGAGACCGGCCCCGCCTACGCCTCGACGCCCGACGACCAGGTCATCGCCACCAGCGGCTCCTACCGGCTCTCGTCGACGTCGGTCGAAGACACCTCGATCTGGTTCACGGCATCCTCGTGCTACGCGCAATCCGCGCCGGCCGCCGCGTCGCAGAGCCTTGCGACGATACCCGCGCCGGCACCCGCCGCGAGCTACCACAGCCCGTAAAACCTCAGAAGCGACCTGCCGAGCCCAGGTTCAGGCATCCGATGCGGGCCAGGCGTGCCGGGACTCACAGACCGCAGCAGTGAGTCCGGATCGGGGAAACACTACTTCGTGCGCTGACACACATGACATACGAGGGCACTCAGCCAGTAGACGGGCATCACGATGCGAGGGGGAGAGATGGTCAGGAGAGTCGGACGCGGCGGGAACCGGTCCGCCAGGAGAACGGTAGCCGGGCGCGGGCCGAGCACGCCCGCCGCGGCCCAAGCGGAGCTCGGCGCGCAGTTGCTGGATGAGGCGATGAAGGAGGCGAGTTGGCTGCGGCACCTTGGCGAGGCCGGGAAGGTATCGATCTGGGTGATCGCCAAGCGGATTCCGGTGGTGATCGGGCAGATTGCCCGGCTCGGCTGGCGGGCGAGCCCGCGCGCACTGTTTACGGTGGTGGCGTGCACGGTCCTGTCCGCTGTGCTGGCTGGCCTCGCGCTGGTCGAGAGCGTGCACGTGCTCGCGGTGCTGTTCGGGCCCGGTGCCTCCGCCGCGCGCATCCGTTCCGCGCTGCCGTCGGTGCTCGTTCTCGTGGCTCTGTACTCGGTGCGGGCGTGCAGCGACACCGCGATCAACTACGGCCAGGCGCAACTAGCCCCCCGGATCAAACGCAACGCCGAGATCGAGTTGTACGGGCTGATGGCCCAGGTGAAGGCGGACGCGTTCGCCGACGCGGACCTGGCTGACGACCTCCAGCGTGCCGCGGACAACGGCATCGGCTACCTGCAGCAGTCGGTCCCCGGATGCATCGCGGTGGTCTCCTCGATCCTGTCGATGGTCTCCTCCGCCGGGGTACTCGCCTATCTGCATCCGGTGCTGCTGCCGTTGCTGTTGCTGGCGGTGCTGCCGACCGGTTTGGCCTCGGTCCGCTCCGCGCGCGCGGAATTCCGTTCCCGGCTGCGGTTTTCCAGCATCAGTCGGCGGCTATGGATTCTCGCGTGGATCCTGATCGACCCCGAGCAGGCAGGCGAACTGCGGGCGTGTGCGGCAGGCCCGCGGCTGTTCGGCGAGCACGCGCTGCTCGCGGACGCGGTGCGCGACGAGCGGATCCGGCTCGGCCGCGAGCAGGCCGCCACCGCCCTGGCGGGAAGGGCCGTGACCGGGGTGGGCACAGGAGTCGTCTACGGGGCGCTGGCGTGGATGCTCACCGCCGGATGGCTGCCGCTTAGCCGCGGGCTGGGGGCGGCGATGGCGCTGCGCAGCGTCCAGTCCTCGCTGCTCGCCCTCGTGCTCTCGGTGCACGGGCTCTTCGAGCAGGCGCTGTGGGTCCAGGACCTGACCGATGCGATCACCGCCGCCCGCGCCCGCCTGCCGCGCACCACCGGCGTCTCCTGCCCCGAGCAGTTCTCCGTGCTGGAGCTGACCGGGGTCGAATACACCTACCCGCGCGCCCGCGACGACGACGAGAACGAAGCCGCGCCGCGCCCCGCGCTCACCGGCGTGGACCTGGTGATCAAGGCGGGTGAGGTAACCGCCCTGGTCGGCTCGAACGGCGCGGGCAAGTCCACACTGGTGAAGATCCTCGCCGGGCTGATCGAACCGGATTCCGGCCGCGTGGCGTGGGACGGGCGCGAGACGGGCGAGTTCGACTCCGAGTCCGTGATCGCGCGGGTCGCGATGTGCCCGCAGGACGCCACGCTCTACCCGATCACCGCGCTCGGCAACATCGCCGTGAGCGAGCCCGACCCGCAACACATCGACCGGGTGCGCGCTCGCAGCGCCGTGACGCTCGCCGGCGCCACCGAGATGATCGAGGAGTTGCCGCGCGGCTGGGAGACCGTCTTGTCGGGCCGGTTCCGCGGCGGGGTCGAGCTGTCCGGCGGCCAGCGCGCGAAGGCGGCGATCGCCCGCGCGCTCTACCGCACCGACGTCGCGATGATCATCCTCGACGAGCCGACCGCGAATCTGGACCCGTTGGCCGAGGCCGAGACCTACCGGACCGTCATGAGCCTTCGTGACCGCGGAGATGTCGCGATCATCTTGGTTTCGCACCGCTTGGGCGCGGTCGTCGGCGCCGACCATATCGCGGTATTCGACCAAGGGCGCATCGTCGAAGCCGGAACCCACACTGAGCTCGTCGCCCAAGGCGGGCTGTATCAGCGCATGTACGAGGCCCAGTTGGCCATGTACGTCAACCGTCAGACGCTCATCTGATGCGCAAGATCGCCCGCCTGCACCCCGCCGACCGGCACTCGGGAGCGTGCGCATGTAGACGGCAGGGTCCGCCGCGGACTCCGGCGACCGAACCGCTTCAACGTCCCCGTATACCGCTACTCGAGAGGAACTCGGATCGGGTGTTCGCCCGGCTCAGATCGGCAGGAACATCTCCTCGCAGCGCAGCCGCAGCAGCTCGGCCAGCCGCCGTGCCTCGGCGGCGTCAGATTGGGCCCACCGACCGCAATCCGCTTCCGCAATTCCGAGAGTTCTGACATGGTGCTACCCATGTCACGGAGGGAAGCGATCGCACGACGGCGTGCCACGGTGGGGCACAGCCAGGAGAGCCTCGCCGAGAAGCTTGCTGTCGATGCGCGAACGGTCAGACGGTGGGAGTCTGGGCACTCAGCACCCGTCCCGTACCTGCGGCCGAAACTCGCGAACGAGCTTAACTGGACACCGGACGAACTCGAACGCGCCCTCACCGCGGCTGAAACACCCGAACCGGTCGACGGCTCAGACCGCGATCTCGAAACTTCCGACGCCTTGAGTTCGCTGACACCGGGATACTTCAACAGTTCGGCCCACCGCGCAACCAGCCTCGCCTCCGACCTCTTACTCGGCAACGCAAACGCCGAGGACCTCAACCACCAGCTGTCTTGCCTGGCGAAGGACTACCTGGATCTGCCGCTCACCAAAATCGTCCCGCGGGCACAGGACGCGCTCGACCACGCACGCACCCTCCTAAAATTCACGCCGCCAGGTCCGAGACGCTCGGACGCTCTCTTGGCCGCGGCACGCAGCCTCGCCCTATTGGCCAACGCCGCCATGGACACGGGAGCGCATCCCGCCGCCCACCAGCACGCCGACGCCGCGGCAGCCCTCGCAGCCGTAGCCGGCCACAACCCCACAGTCGCCTGGCTTCGCGGCCTGCAGTCCAGCAACGCCTACTGGTCCGGCAACGAGCGACAGTCCGCCCGACTAGCCGCATCTGCACAGCAGCTCAGCCGAGACGGCGCAGCTGAGCTCTACATCGCGGGACTGCGCGCCCGCGCCGCCGGACGACTCGGCGATCTCGCACACATGCGCAAGGCAATCGACACCGGCAGACACGTCGCGGAACTCCCCACCAGCGAGCTGATGGTGGGGGTATTCGGATTCAGCGAGGCGAAGCAAAACCTCTATGTGGCCTCGGGCCTGCTCGGCGCCGGCGAAGACGCACAGCAGGCACTCTCCCATGCCCAACTCGCTGTCGCGCTCTACACCGACACCAAGGTCGTGCAGGCCCGCGGGTTCGGGGATCTAGCCGGCGCCCGCATCGATGTGGCAACCGCGCAGATTCGCCTAGGCGAATACGACGGCGCCGAGGCGGCACTCGCGCCAGTGCTCGCGCTGCCCCGAAGCCAACACGTCGCGACAATCCAGGCGCGCCTCAGCAGGCTTATCTCGGAAATTCAAGGACACCCATCTCGGCGCGCCGACGACCTCGCGGAGCGCGTCCGCAGTGCTCTGCCAAGACCACGCACGTGACCGAGGCGGCCAGGTGGGAGACAATGGCTCCATGCTCTCCACGACCGAGCACGGCCCGTTCAGCCGTGCCCGCTTGGCCAGATCTCTCGCCGCAGCGTGCGAGCACGCTAATCTCGACCCATCCGGTGCCAAGCTGATCCACACAACGGTGAACGCCACGTTCCAGACACGGCAGCCCGAAGTGATCATTCGCATCGCGCGATCACGCTCGCTACTCCCTCAGGTCGACCGCGTCCTCGCGCTCGCGCGCTGGCTCAAGAGGCACTCTGTACCCGCTGTGGTGCCTGCCGACATCGACCAGCCGCTGCCGATCGAGGAATCCGACCACGTCGTCACGTTCTGGAATTACATTCCGACCACACCGCCGAAGCCGTCCAGTGCCGAGCTCGCCGCCCCGCTCCGACGCCTGCACTCATTGAGCCCGCCGCCTTTCGAACTGCCGCACTTCGCCCCTATCGACACGGGTCGAATGCGCATCGACCTGCATGGATCAGCTCTCGACCCAGCGCAGTACGAATGGTTCGCGGATCGCCTCGACCAACTCGAGGAGGAGTTGTCGAGCCTCGAGTACGCGCTCCCTCAATCCGTCATCCACGGAGACGCCTACGTCGGCAATCTGCTACGGGCCCCTGAGGGGCACATCGTCCTGTGTGATCTCGATGGGATGTGCATCGGGCCGCCCGAATGGGACCTAATCCCCGAGCTAGTCGCAGCCGTCCGATATGGTCGACCCGGGTACCAGCAGCTGGTTGAGGCCTACGGATTCGACCCGCGCTCCTGGGTCGGCGCGGCAGTGCTTCAGTCCGTCCGCGAGATTATGGTGCTCACTGGAGTCCTGCCGGTTCTCGACTCCAGCCCCGGCATCCGCTCGGAGTTCAACCAGCGGCTCGCTTCGCTGATGGACGGCACCGACGGGCTGGCGTCCTGGACGCCATTCGCGAGCGCGGCGTAGTAGGCAACCGTCCGCCCTCGGTCTTCGTGAAGCCAGCCGGGGTTTCCGCGAACCGCACGACGGCGACAGCCGGATCTACCGGCGTAAGCCAGCGATCCGCGTATCCTACACCGACATCATCCGGCACACCGCGAGGCATCCGGTATCTGCGGCCCGAGTCGGTCCTGCTGCTCAAGGCGAAGGACGTCCGCCCCAAAGACCAACGGGACTTCGAGACGACACTTCCGCTCCTGAACCGGCACCAGCGGAAAGCCCCTACGACGCTGCTGGATCAGGCACATCCAGGACACCCCTGATCCTCTGCCCTCTTGACCGCGCGTCGACTCGGCCATATCCCAGACCTCAGCGGGGCGCAGCGGCAGCCAGTTCGGACCGTCCCCCGTCCACCGAGATTCTGTTGCGCCGTGGCCACCACCCAGGCTGCCCGGTGGGTGCGCCGCGTACTACGCGGCCAGCAGCACGAGCAGAGCGCCGGCGAACAGGAACGGTCCGAAGGCGACCCGGCGTGATGCGCTCTGTGCGCTTCGCCGTTACGTAGGCACTGCTTCGGCGCGACGTTCGACCTGGGTCCCCCGTTCGTCCGCCGTAAACGCGTGGCGTGCTACACGGCCGCGAGGACGAGCAGAGCCCCGGAGAACAAAAACGGACCGAACGCAATATGTCGTGACGTTCTGCCTGCCAGGCGCCGACCGAGGACGTAGAGCGCTGCGAGAAGGTACGCGGCGATAACGCCGTGCAGCACGTGAGTCCAGCCCAGGTAGCCGAGCGGCAGCGCGCACAGGGCTGCCACCTTGCAGTCGCCGAACCCGAGCCCTCCCATGATGATCAGCGCCAGAGCAGTGAAGGCGAGGAAGACGACGGCCGCCGCGGCCAGGGCTCGCCAGAGCTGTCCGTACGCTCCGGCGGTACCGGCCGCGATCGCGAGCAGTCCGGCGCATCCGGCGAGGGCTGGCAGCACCACCTTGTCGGGCAGCCTGCGGGTGGCCACGTCGATCGTCGAGAGTGGCAGCGCGACGGCGAGCAGAACGAGGCAGGCTACGGCCAGTGCCGACGGATGCATCCGGCCGGCGATCGCCACCCCTAGCGCCGCGCCTACCGTCGACAGAGCGGCCATTGTCGTGCCGCGCCTACGGCAATGGCCGGCCAGCGGATGGGCCGCGTACATACCGGAGGCTGCTCCGATGCCCCCTCCTGCAGCCACGGCCATCCACATACTCATCCGATCATACCTCTGACCTGCCCGTATTCCATACGATCACACAGCTGCCCGGGCCGAAATCGCGCATCTTACGCGCTTACTTAGCCTCCGAATTTATAACCGAATGACAACGGCTTGCTGATCATACGGCAACAATCGGACATGAGCCACGCCGCGCCTCTTGCCCACTACGGGGGGTGATCATGTAGAAATCTAGGGCAAGAGATCATTTGCTCACGAGAGCACTCTAAGCCCTAGCTTGGGGGGATTTTGTCATGCCGCGTGTTCACGTGCAGCGGTGCCTAGACGCTCCTGCTGGTGCCTCAGGGGCCACGCGCATACGGGCGCGCAGAGGGACATGTCCTGGGCAAGCCGCCCACAGCCCCGTCGGGATCAAGCCTGATCAAAGGTCGATTCCGTAGCGATCGTTGGGCGTCGCGCCGCAGCCATCTCACAGCGGCGACCTAGAGAACGGCCCACAGTCAGGTCGGGCGGCCCAGCAGCACCCACAGCACAGAGACCATTGAGGTTGGCGATGATTCACGTTCGAAGCAGGCGATGTGTCGCAGCGGCGTTTTTGGCCAGTGCGATCATCGCGTCGGTGGCCGCCTGCGGCAGCCAGGGCGGGGCGAGCTCGCTCCCTACGAGCCCCGAAGGATCAACGACACCGCCAGCGGCGTCTGGCGCGCCGTCGCCCACCGGTACAGCCGCATTGGCGTCGTCGCTGGCCGCAACCAAGGCCCTGGCTGCTTACCGCGGCGCATTCGCGGACTGGACGGCAGTTGAGGCGATCCCCAACAAGGCCGACTATCAGAATCCGCAGCTCGCCAACCACCTGACAGGCGCAGCTCTCTCCTACGTGACCGGCGCGGTCTACGTAAACACGAACGTCGACGGCGCGGTGGCACATGGCAAGCCAGTACTACTGAATCCCACGGTCAGTCAAGCCGTCCCGGCGAGCAACCCGACGCAAGTCGTGATCAATGACTGTGTCCAAACGAACGCCTGGCTCCTGTACACCACTGACGGTCATCTCTACAACAACGTGCCAGGCGGTCGCGAGAAGACTCAGGCTCTGGTCACCTTGAACGGCGGCACCTGGAAGGTGAGCAAGCTCGTCATGGAAGTCGTTGGGACCTGCTGATGACCCGTCGCTTCCTGTTCGTCGCGATCGTGATCGCGCTCATAGCAAGCTGCACCCAGGCCGCGTTCGCCAACAGCGGCGGCGGCACACAGTGTGACCCCACCGTCGAATCGTGCACCATCACCGCGTCCTCTCCTGGATCACCCGGCCAGACCCCCTCACCGTCCCCTCAGAGCGGTGACGCCGGCGGCGGGTCGGGCTCGTCCTTGGGTTCCGGATCTGGAGGTGCCGCCGCATCGCCGACGTTGACGATCGTCAATGGAGCGTGCACATATCAGGCGGATCCGAGCTATCAGCCTCCAGCTGGGGTGACGCCCGGTAAGAAGCCGGGCGCATGGTATTTGATGACCTGCCCAGATGCGATCAACTCCAACAACATCGCGTCCACGACAACGCAGGTGGTGTGGGTGCCGAACGGCACCTTGCCGACCGCTCCCGCGCTGCCGGCCCCTGCGGTCCTGGCCGCCGAGGCGCAGCGGAAGCTGAAGCTGCCGGATCCAATGATCGAGTCGAACCCGGCTCCGGGCCATCCACAGTTGGTGTCAGTGCCGATGTGGAGTTGGGTGCCGACCAGCCAGTTCACCGCGCAGTCGGCGACCGCATCGGTGCCCGGGGAATCAGTGACCGCGACAGCCAAACCGGTCTCGGTGACCTGGTCCTGGGGCGATGAAACGAGCACAACCTGTTCCGGTCCCGGCACCCCGTACTCCAACTCCGACGCGGCGAACACTGCGTCTCCAACCTGCGGGCACACCTACACCAAGGACTCTGGCAGAGGTGACTTCACGGTCAGCGCCACGATCACCTGGAACGTCACCTGGGCAGGCAGCGGTCAAAGCGGCGCGTTCAACGGCATGACCACCACCGCGACCGAGGCGGTTCATGTGGAGCAGTCCCGCGCGCTAGTGACCGGGGGCTAGATCCGCCGCCCCGAATCCGCGTCCATCCCGCACGACAACCCGTTAGGCACGCACATGGCTACACCCATCTCTTCACCCCGCCCGACAAGGCTCGGCCGCATCCCCCGGAGCCCCAACCGCGCTCCGGGAGCCTCCCGGCTGGCGGTCGCGCCGCGCAAGCGGACTAGGCCGTTCCTCGCCGTCGGCGCCGTCCTCGTGCTAGCCGGCGCGGGAGCGTTCGCGGTGGCGTACTCGCACCTGGGCGGACGCACGTCGGTGATCGAGCTGCGCTCGGCGGTGACCGCCGGGCAGGTGATCAGCCTCAGCGATCTGCGCAGCGCGCAGGTGGCCGCGGACTCTTCGGTCCCGTTGATTCCGGTCTCGGACGCCTCGAAGGTGATCGGTCACCGGGCCGGGGTGAGCCTTCCGGCCGGGACGCTGCTCTCGGCCGCCGACTTGGGGTCCGGGTCGATACCGGCGGCGGGGCAGGCGCTGGTCGCGCTCGAGGTGAAACCCGGCTCCTATCCGTCTC
The DNA here is from genome assembly GCF_018139625.1 of Actinospica acidithermotolerans. Lineage (GTDB taxonomy): Bacteria > Actinomycetota > Actinomycetes > Streptomycetales > Catenulisporaceae > Actinospica > Actinospica acidithermotolerans. Next base: position 46,333 of record NZ_JAGSOH010000042.1, read on the forward strand.
AGCTCGCGGCGGGCGCCACGGTGGCGGTGGCGCCGGTGACGGCCAGCGGGCAGAGCGGGACCTCGATCGAGGTGGCGAGTCTGCCGACCGCGACCGTGCTGTCGGTGGCCGCGGCGGCGAACTCCTCGGGTGATGTGGAGGTCTCGCTGCAGGCCGTGCAGTCCGCGGCCGGGCAGATCGCCGCGATCCCCGCGGACGGCGCCGAGTTGATCGTGCTGTCGGCCGGGGGTCAGTGATGCTGATCGCTCTCGCCTCGCTCAAGGCCAGCCCGGGGGTGACCACGGCTGCGCTCGCGCTCGCGGCGCTGTGGCCGGGCGGGCAGCAGGTGCTGGTGGTCGAGGCCGATCCGGCCGGCGGCGATCTGGCCGCACGTTTCGGCATGGAGCCGAAGCCGGGCCTGGTCTCGCTCTCGGCCGCGGCGCGCCGGGAGCATCGCGTGCAGGTCGCCTTCGAGCACGCGCAGCAGCTTCCCGGCGGGCTGTCGGTGATCGCCGCTCCCGCCGCGGCTGAGCAGGCCGATGGCGCGCTCGAACTGCTGACCGGGGACGGGTTGCCGTTGTGGTCGAACCTCGCGCGCGACCCGGAGGTCGTCGCCGTGGTCGACTGCGGGCGCCTGGACGCAGGCTCGCACGCCCACCGCATCATCGCCGCCGCGGACATCGCGTTGCTCCTCGCCCGCCCCACGCTGGAGGAGTGCGACCGGCTCGCCAAGTCGCTGGACGCGCTCGCGATCCGCGCCGAGGCGACGAACACCGAACTCGGCCTGGTGCTCGCCGGGCCCGGATTCGACCGCGACCAGGTGCAGGCGAACATGCGGATGCGGGTGTGGGCGCAGCTACCGCACGACCGGAAGGCGGCCGCGTTGCTGGGCGGCGCGACCGGCAAGCGGCGCCACCTTGCCGCGCTGGCGCTGCCGAAGGCCGCCCGTTCGCTGGGTGCGGAACTGGCCGCCCACCACGCCCGGGCCGACGACGCCGAGCCGCCTGCCGAAGACATGCCGGAGGCCGCGAAAGGCCCGGCACCGCACCGTGTGAGGAGCGCCGCATGACCGCGATATTCGACCAGGCGACCGCGAGCACGCTCGAGGCGCAGGTGATTGCCGAGCTGCGCGGCAAGGTCGGCGACCGGCTCGCCGGGTGGGCGGGGGATGCGGCCTACTCCGCGCGCGAACGCGAGGAGAAGGGCCGCGAGCTGATCAACGCCGCGCTCGCCGAGCGCACCTCGGAGGCGATCAACACCAACACGCAGGTACTCAGTTCCGCCGCCGAGCAGCGCGTGGCCAAGGCCGTGTTCGACGCCCTGTTCGGCCTCGGCGGATTCCAGGAACTGCTGGATCGCCCGGATGTGGAGAACATCTACGCCAACGGCTGCGACGTGGTGTTCATCGACACCACCGGTGAGAAGGGCAAAAAGGTCGGGCCGGTCGCGGCCAGCGACGAGGAGCTCGTCGAGATGATCCGGATGGTCGCGGCGCGCGCCGGGACCGAGGAGCGCAGGTTCGACCGCGGCTCGCCGCACCTGAACCTCGCGCTGAAGGACGGTTCAAGGCTGTTCGCGGTGATGGGCATCTCCGAGCGTCCCTCGGTCTCGATCCGCCGCCACCGCTACTCGAACGTGCCGCTGGGCAAGCTCGTCGAGTTCGGCACGCTGCCGACGGAGCTGGCCGATCAGCTCGCCGCGGCGGTGCGCGCCCGGCTGAACATCGTGATCGCGGGCGGCACCAACGCGGGCAAGACGACGCTGCTGAACGCGCTCGCGGGCGAGATACCGCCGTCCGAGCGGCTGGTCACCATCGAGGACACCTTCGAGCTCGGGCTGCATAAGGATCCTGTGGCGCATCCGAACGTCGTGCCGCTGCAGGCGCGCGAGGCCAACCTCGAGGGGGTCGGGGAGATCTCGCAGGCCGCCTGTGTACGGATGGGTTTGCGCATGTCCCCGGACCGGGTGATCGTCGGCGAGGTGCGCGGCGATGAGATCCTGCCGATGCTCAACGCGATGTCCCAGGGCAACGACGGGTCGATGACCACCGTCCACGCCAACTCCACCGCCGGCGTCTTCCAGCGCTTCCAGGCCTATGCCGCCCAGGCGCCGGAGAAGCTCGGCCTGGAGGCGATCAACCTGCTGGTGGCCGGGGCCGTGGACGTGATCGTGCACGTGGCCAAGGGCAAGGACGGCAAGCGGTTCGTCACCGGGGTGCGCGAGGTCACCGGGTGCAACGGCGCCCAGGTCACCAGCAACGAGGTGTATCGGCCGGGCCCGGACGGGCGCGCCGAGTACGCCTACGGGTGGCGCGCCGAGACCGTCGAGAAGCTGATCGACGCGGGCGCCGATCCGGCCTCGTTCCAGCGGGGGTGGACGGCATGAGCCCGTCGATGATCGCCCTGGCGGTCGCGGCGCTCGCTGTCGCCGCCGGGCTGCTGCTGATCCTGCGCGCCCTCGGCGATGTCGCGAACGACACGGGGCCTAGCGACGGCCCGTCGCGGGCCGAGGTGTTCGCCTCCTACCTGTACGACCGGAGCGTGTGGCGCCGCGGCGGTATCGCGTTCGGCGCCGGGGTGCTCGCGGGGTTGTTCACCGGCTGGCCGGTAGCCGCGCTGCTGGCCGCGGCCGGTGCCTGGTTCCTGCCGGCCCTGGTCGGACGGGACGCCGGGGCCAAGACGCGGATCGCGCGGATCGAGGCGATCGCGACGTGGGCGGAGATGATGCGCGACACGCTCTCGGCTGCGGCGGGTCTCGAGCAGACGATTCTGGCGAGCGCGGCCGCCGCGCCTGGCCCGATCCGCGAGGAGGTCGCGGCCCTGGCCGAGGCGATCGGGCGCGGCGAGCGCCTGGACTCGGCGCTCGCCCGGTTCCAGCACGATCTGGCCGACCCGAACGCGGATGTGATCGTCGTCTCCCTCATCCAGGCCTCGCGCCAGCAGGCCGGCAACCTCGCCGAGATGCTCGGCGAGATGGCCGCCGCCACCCGAGCCCAGGCCGGGCTGCACATGCGCGCCACCGCCGAACGCGCCCGCACCCGCACGAGCGTGCGCATCATCATCGGCACCGTCGTGACCTTCGCGGTCGGGCTCATCCTGTTCAACCGCGCCTACCTGAGCCCCTACGCCACACCCGAGGGGCAGCTGGTGCTGGTAATGGTGGCCGGATTCTTCGGTACCGCCACGGTGTGGCTGGCGAAGATCTCCCGCGGCAAGCCACCGGCACGGTTCTTCACCCGCGTCGAGACCCAGCCCGAGACCGAACGAAGGGGCGTGTCATGACCGTGTACCTGATGCTGTTCGGAGCCGCCTTCGGCCTCGGGATCGCCCTGATCGGCCGCTGGGCGTTCCCGCCGGCCCCCACGCTGGCCGAGGCACTCGACGCGCTCAACCGGCCCCCCGCGGCCCCGGCGATCCTGGGCGCGGACACGGGCGGGTGGGCCACCAGGTTCGGCGCTCCGATGGCCGGATGGCTCGCCGCGGCGAACCTGCCCGGCGCGAACATCGCCAAGGACCTCGCGGTCCTCGAGCGCGCCCCGCAACGCCACCTCGCCGAAAAGGCCGTGCTCGCCGTCTTCGGGCTGCTGTTCGCCCCGGTGATCTGGACCGTGCTGGCCCTGCTCGGTGTGCAACTGCCGTGGGTGATCCCGGTCTGGGGCGCGCTCGGGCTCGCCGCAGCCGGGTTCTACCTGCCCGACCTGGTCGTCAAGTCCGAGGCCCGGGCCCGCCGCGAGGAGTTCCGCCACGCCCTGACGGCCTACCTCGACCTGGTCGTGATCTCCCTGTCCGGCGGCTCCGGCGTCGAGGCGGCACTCGCCGAAGCCGCGCGCACCGGCGAAGGCTGGGCGTTCTCCGCCCTGCGCCGGGCCCTTGCCGCAGCCCGGCTCTCGCGCACCGCGCCGTGGACCACGCTGCGCCAGCTCGGCGACGAACTCGAGGTCGCGACCCTGCAGGAGATCGCGGCCACGATGGCACTGGCCGGGGCCGAAGGCGCGAAGGTCCGCGCCTCGCTCGCCTCCAAAGCCCAAGGACTGCGCGCCCAGGCCCTGGCCGACGCCGACGCCGCCAGCCAGCAGGCCACCGAACGCATGAGCCTGCCGGTCATCTGCATGTTCGCCGGGTTCATGCTCTTCATCGCCTACCCCGCCATGAGCCACGCCATGTCAGCACTCTAAGAACTGGTCCGGGTTCGCAGGAGGCGATGCGAACGCCGCCGGCATCCCGGACTTCGGACCTCCCCGCGCCGGATGTGCGCGGACACCAGCTTCCCCCGGGCCTAAGCGTCCAGGCGGGAAACCCACGGCGCGATTGTGCCGAACGGGGCCGCACCACGAGAAAGGCACCACCCCATGTTCTCTGAGATCCACCCCCTGGCCTTCATGCTCCGCGTCCTGAAGGACCGCTTCGCGGCCCTGCGCGAGGACAAGGAAGCCGGAGGCATCGTCGAATACGTCATCGTCGTCGGCCTGATGGCCGCCGCCGCCATCGCCATCGTCGCGATCATCGTGAACAAGACCACGAGCGCCGCCAACAACATCCAGATGGGAAGCTAAAAGGCTTGTCGATCGCTTCCCGCCGCGCCGCGGGGCCCGGCCACACCCGCCTCAGCACGCCCGCCCGTGCTCCGGGCCCCGCGCACTGTCCCATCCCACACGCCCTACCCGAGTAAGGAGCCTGTCGTGCCACACGCCACGCCCACGCTCCGCGCAGCACGCGCCGCGCTGACCACACGCGTGCGCGCGCTCGGCCGCGAACGCGGCGCGGCCACCGTCGAACTCGTCATCGCCGTCCCGGCCCTGATCCTGCTGCTGCTGTTCATCGTCCAGTTCGGGCTGATCTGGCTCGCCCAGCAGTGCGCGCAGACCGCCGCCTCTTCCGCCGTCAACGCCGCCCGCGCCCAAGGCGCGAACCCCGGACTCGGACAATCACAAGGCCAGGCGACCCTCAAGCAGATCGCCGGCGCCGAACTGCCGGACGCGAGCGTCTCGGTCACCTACACCGGCACCACCGCGACCGTCGTGGTCACCGGCCACCCCCAATCGCTCATCCCCGGCTGGCACCCGCAGGTCACCGCGCACATCAGCGCCCCGATCGAAACCATCACCCAGCCATGACCCGCCACACGAACCCGTCGAACACCCTCCTGCGCGCCGCGCGGCGCCGACTCGAGCACGTCCGGGCCGAACGCGAGCGCGGCAGCGTCGTGGTCGAACTCGTCCTCGTCGTGCCGATCTTCATCGTGCTGATGCTGCTCATCGTCGCGCTCGGCCGCGCCTCCGACGCAAGCATCCAGGTCCACGACGCCGCCCACGCAGCAGCCCGCGCCGCAACCCTCGCCACCTACCCGGGTGCAGCCGACGGCGCCGCCGAACAGGCCGCCTCCCAAGCCCTCTCCGAATCCGGCACCACCTGCCGATCCATGAACGTCTCCGCCGACGTCGGCAACCTCACACCCGGCTCGATGGTCAGCGTGACCGTCTCCTGCACGGTCGACTACCAGGACCTGTCCGGCATCGACCTGCCCGGAGCACACACGATCTCGGCCACCTCCACCAGCGTCGTAGACCGCTACGGATCCACCACCACGGGGACGACCGGATGAACACCCTGACACGAGACCTGGCCAGGCGGCTGCGCGCCCGGGCGATCGCGACCGGCACGGCACAGGACGGATTCGTCACCGCCTTCACCGTCATCATGGTCGTCGCCCTGCTCGTGCTCGCCGGACTCGTCTTCGACGGCGGACGGGCACTGGCCGCACGGGTCACCGCCCTCGACGACGCCCAAGAGGCCGCCCGCACCGGCGCCCAGCAGATCGACCTGGCCACCTTCCGCGCCACCGGCGCCGCCATCTTGAACAACGCCGCCGCCGTCACCGCCGCCGAGAACTACCTCGCGGCCAACGGCGAGACCGGCACCGCCACCGTCAACGGCGACACCGTGACCGTCACCGCCACCCGCACCCAAACCACCGAGATCCTCTCGATGATCGGCATCGGCTCGTTCACCGAAAACGCCACCGCCACCGCCACCGCCGAACAACCCGACTAACCC
>NZ_JAGSOH010000043.1 GCF_018139625.1 Actinospica acidithermotolerans
GGGCAGGGTGTGGCGACCGCCGGGCGCTGCCGAACCGGCATCGCCCGGCGGTTGGTTCAGTGGGGGAGGGCCGTCTGTTTCGGTGGCGGGGGCCGTCAGCCGCCGAGGGCGTGGACCATGTCGACGATCGCGGTCATCTGGGGGGCGGACTTGACGGCGAAGTTCGCGCCGTCGTACCCCCACCAGTCCCAGCAGCCTTCGGGGTTGACGGGCAGGACGCTGGCAACGGCCTGCGGATAGAGGATGACGAGGTTGTTGGTGTCGGCGTAGGTGTCGAGATTGCCGAGTTCCGGAAGCAGGTCGCCGATCAGGTACTGGCCGGAGAGGCACCCGTGCAGGGCGACGACGAGCTTGCATGCGGCGCCGGCGGCGCAGGAGGGCGGGGTGTAGAGCATTCCGCTGGAGTCCATGGACAGTGCGCCCGCATTCCCGCCGGGGGCATATGCGTCCTGGTCGAACTGGCTCAGGGTGCCCTGCGGGGTGCCGTCGTTGGCCGCGTTCACGTGGCCGAGCCACTGGGTGAGCATCTCGCGCTCGGGGTCGTCGAGGCAGTTGTTGAGGAACGGCGCGGATGTGGCCGCGCAGGGGACGACGCCGAGCGGGGTGACCCAGGAGTGGCCGGCCGGGTCCCAGTCGTGATAGTCGACGTTGGCGCCGAAGTGCTGGTAGAAGGAGACGCCGGCGTTGGCGATCAGCGTGTTGACGACGGGGTCGAGGACGCCGTGGTAGGTGTAGACCGGCTTGCCCTGGAGGTTCGCGAGGGGGTCGATCTGGCCCTGCGCGGCCCAGGTCTGGGCTTGGGCCTCGAGTTGGGCGTCGCTGATGCCGAGGGCGCAGGTTTCGAAGTCGATGACGTTGCCCTCGCCGCAGTCGTACGGGCCGGCTGCGAAGATTCCGGCGCCGTCGAACGTGCCGGAGTAGGCGACCTGCAGTTGGGTGGCGAGGAATCCGCCGGAGGAGACTCCGGTGACGTACACGCCGGTGATGTCGTAGTGCGGCAGCGGGCCGGGCGTGGCGGCGTGTCCGGCGGCCGGTGCGGTCAGGACGAGGGCGGCCGCGGCGGCCGCGGTCAGGGCCCTGCGTAGCGGGGTGGTGGGATGCGTGGATCGGGAGGAGCGGAACGCCATTGAACACACTCCGAGGGGGTCGGGTCGGGTTGGTCGCCCGTGGGCTCGCGGGTCTGCACGCGAGCCCACGGGCCGTCCGTGCGGCGCTGCGTTGCGCTGCGCGGAGGCGGTGGGCCTGGAATCAGGCGGGCTGGTCGGCGGGTGGCTGGATCTCGCGTTTGAGGATTTTTCCGGTCGGGCCCTTGGGCAGTGTCTGGAGGATCCACACGTGGCGTGGGTACTTGTACGGAGCCACCAGTGCCTTGACGTGTTCGCGGAGATCTGCGGCGGTGGCGGTGGCGCCGGGGCGCAGTGCGACGGCCGCGGCGACTTCTTCGCCGTGGGTGGGATGCGGGATGCCGATGACGGCGGCCTCGGCTACGTCGGGGTGTTCGTAGAGGACTTCCTCGATTTCACGCGGGTAGACGTTGAAGCCGCCGCGGATGATCATGTCCTTCTTGCGGTCGACGATCCGGAAGTAGCCCTCGTCGTCGCGCACGCCCACATCCCCGGTACGCAGCCAGCCGTTCGAAAGAGCGCCGAGGGTGGCGTCCGGCCTGCGCCAGTATCCCTTCATGACGTTGTGGCCGCGGATCTCGATCTCGCCGACCTGTCCGTCGGGCACTTCGCGGCCGTCGGCGTCGACGATCCGCATGTCGACCGCCTCGATCGGGGTGCCGATGGTGCCGGGCTTGCGGACGCGGCCGGGGTGGTTGAAGCAGGCGACGGGGGAGGTCTCGGATAGCCCGTAGCCTTCGAGGATGATGGTGTCGAAGGCCTCTTCGAAACCGTGGAGCACTTCGACGGGCAGTGCCGCGCCGCCGGAGACGCACACCCGCAGGCTCGAGAGGTCGTGCTGCGCCCGCCTGTCGTGGGCGAGCAGGGACATGTACATCGTCGGGACGCCGAGGAACACGGTGACCCGGTCGCGTTCGATCACTTCGAGCGCCTTGCCGGCGTCGAAGCGGGCGATCAGGCTCAAGCACGCCCCGGAGGCGATCGCGCAGTTGAGTGCGACTGTCTGGCCGAACGAGTGGAACAGCGGCAGCCCTCCGAACAGCTTGTCGTCCGGCCCGCACTCGAGCAGCGTGCGCACTGTGACCTCGGCGTTGCGTGAGAGGTTGTCGTGGGTGAGTTCGGCGCCTTTCGGCCGGCCGGTCGTGCCGGAGGTGTAGAGGATCACTGCGGTGTCGGAGGGATCCCGCGGCGTGAGCGCGGGTGCGGGAGGGTGCCCGGCCAGTTCCGTGGCGAAGGCTTCGGGGTCGATCACCACGCAGGGCACGCCCGCGCGTGCTGCTCCCTCGGCCGCCTCCGTTGTGACCGTGTGCCAGCAGAGCACGCCGGCGGACTGTGCGTCGGCGAGGTGGTAGGCGACCTCGCGGGCCTTGAGCAGCAGGTTCATCGGCACCACCACGCCGCCTGCACGCAGGATGCCGTAGTAGAGCACCGCGAATTCGGGCACGTTCGGCAGCATCAGCCCGACCTGCGATCCGGGTTCGATCCCGCGGGAGCTGAGGAAGGCGGCTACCCGTGAGCTCGCGGCGTCCAGTTGGGCGTAGCTGAGGACCTGTTCGTCGAGTTTGATCGCGGCGTGCCCGGGGTGGCGGGCCGCAGACGTGGTCAAGATCGCGGCCAGGTTGGCCTCTGGGCTGCTCACGGGGCGCTGCTCCTTTGCGGCGACGAGATGGGGGACCGGAAGCGCACCAGCCGACCGGCGAGCCGAGTTAGCCAAGCAATCGATTGGTTGTGTCCGAAGCGTTACGGGACACCATCCGCCCTCCGCGCTACGCTGTCAACCAATCGATTGGTTGCAACTCGGTATCGCGTACCGTCTGCGAAGGAGTGAGCGTCAGTGGACGTGCCGGACTGGAATCCGCGCCGCGTGGCCGCCGTCGAGGCCGCCCTGCCCGAGGGCGCCACCCCGCCGGGCACGCGCGGAAGGATCCTGCACGCCGGGCTGGCGCTGTTCGCCGAGACCGGGTTCGCCGGCACCTCGATCCGCGCGATCGCCGAGCGTGTCGGGATCAACTCCGCGACGCTCTATTCGCACTATCCGTCCAAGGAGCAGGTGCTCGCCGACCTCGTTCTGCTCGGGCACCGTGAATTGGCAGACCGGCTGACGTCGGCGGCCGCGGCGTTGCCCGGCGATGCCGCGGCCGATGCCCGGCTGACTGCGCTGGTGCGCGCCCACGTGCGGGTGCACACCGACTTCCCGCTCCTGGCCACCGTGACCAACACCGAGCTGCACGCCCTCGCGCCCGCGCTCGCCGCCCCGGCGCTGGAGTTGCGCGCCGAGTGTCGCAGGATGCTGATCGACATCCTGGAGCACGGGGTGAAGGACGGCGTGTTCGCCGTGCCGGACCTGCTGCTCACGGCCACCGCGATCGGCGCGATCGGCATGCACGTGGCCTCCTGGTTCGGCCCCGATCAGCCGTTCACCGGCGAGCAGGTCGCTGATACGTATGCGGCCCTCGCTCTGCGCATGGCCGGGATCCCCGAGCCGGCCTGACCCGACCAACACCAGCCGCCGACGGCTCGCCACCGGCCCGCACTCCCCGAGGACCCCGTTCATGCAGCCTTCAGTGGAAACCGCCTGCGGGACCGTACGCGGCACCGTCGTCGACGGTCGGATAGCCGTGTTCCGCAACATCCCTTACGCGGCAGCGCCGATCGGGGCCCGCCGCTTCCAGCCGCCCGCGCCCCCTGCGCCGTGGCCGGGGGTGCGCGTGTGCGACGCCTTCGGCTCCACGGCGCCGAAGGCTCCTTACGCGCCTCCGTTCGACGTCTTGCTGCCGGAGACGGACATCCCCGGCGACGACTACCTCAACCTCAATATCTGGACACCGGATGTCGACGGGCGCGCGCCGGTCATGGTCTGGCTGCACGGTGGCGCCTTCACCAACGGCTCCGGATCAGCCGCCTGCTACGACGGCGCGGCCTTCGCCCGCGACGGGGTGGTCCTCGTCACGCTCAACTACCGGCTCGGCGCCGACGGGTTCCTGTACTTCGAGGAGCCGGACGCGAGCGCGAACCTCGGCCTGCTGGACCAGATCGCGGCGCTGCGCTGGGTCCGCGAGAACATCGACTCCTTCGGCGGGGATCCCGCGCGCGTGACCGTGTTCGGCGAATCGGCCGGCGCTATGAGCATCGGAGCGCTGCTGGCCATGCCGCAGGCCGCAGGCCTCTTCCACCGCGCCATCCTGCAGTCCGGTGCCGCTCACCACTGGCTCGACCCCGACTCCGCGACCCTGATCACCGGGCGTCTGGCCGAGATCCTCGGCGTCGCCCCGACGAGGAAGGCGTTCGCCCAGGTCGAAAGCGCCCGTCTGCTGCGGGCGCAGCAGGCACTGCGCGCCGAGATCTCCGCCGAACCGACGCCGGCCCGCTGGGGCCGGGCCGCGGTCAACCTCATGCCCTTCGAACCCGTCGTCGACGCAGTCGCGCTCCCGCGAGACCCCGCCGCAGCCGCCGTCGACGGCGACCTGCCCGACGTCGAGATCCTCATCGGCACCAACAGCGACGAGTTCCGGCTGTTCACCGTGCCCACCGGCCTGATCGATGGGATCGGCGAACCCCTCGTCCGCGCCACCGCCGCCGCGTACGGCCTCGATCCGGGAACCGCTGTCGCCGTCTACCGGGAACACCATCCGGAGGACAGCTTCGGCGCGACCCACGCCCGCCTGGTCACCGACTGGTTTTACCGCATCCCCGCTCTGCGCCTGGCCGAAGCCTGCTCTCGACGCCGTCCCGGGTCCGCGTACCTCTACGAATTCGCCTGGCAGCCCCCGGCGTTCGGCGGCAGACTCGGCGCCTGCCACGCCGCCGAAATCCCGTTCGTCTTCGACTCGCTCAAGCAGGGAGATTTCGCCGGGCTGCTCGGGCCCACCCCGCCGCAACATCTGGCCACCGCGATGCACGCCGCGTGGGTCGCCTTCGCCACCCATGGCGCACCCGGCTGGCCCGCCTACGACGAGCAGCGCCGCACCACCATGTACTTCGACCTCGAACCGCACGCGCAGCACGACCCCCGTGCCCGGGAACGCGAACTGTGGGAGCACGCCCGCCCGTAGCATCCGGTGTCGCCCGCATGCCCGAGCATCCGGGGGGTCGATCGCAGAGCCCAGCTGATCCAGCTCACCACACGCGGGCGCGACACATTGAAGCTGATAGATCCCGCGTGCGGACCGTCAACTGCTGGACGGTCAGCTGCTGGCGCGCTGGACGACGACGGCGTGCGCCGGGTTCTGCGGGACTTTGGTGCCTTCGGGGAGTCTGCCGAGGAGGGCTTGGATGTGCAGGAAGAGGTGCTCGGCCAGTTCGGGCACGCCGAGGGCGACCGAGGAGAGCGCGGGGCGCAGGTAGGAGGCGATGGGCTGGTCGTCCGCGCCGATGAGGGCGACGTCCTCGGGGATGCGCAGGGCGCGGTCGGCCAGCGCGGCGTGGAGGAGGGCGCCGTATTCGTCGTTGTAGGTGAACACGGCCGTGGGGGCGCCGGGCTGCGCCAGTGTTTCGGCGGCTTCGGCGGCGGCCGAGGGGGATTCGGCCAGCGGGATGTGCGTGACGCGCACGCCTGCGCCCTCGGCCGAGGCCCTGTTCCCATCTGCGCGGGCATCGCCCTGGTCGGGGCGCTGGCCGTCGTCTTCGTCAAGTCCGTGCGCTGACCAATGCGGTGGCGCAGGGCGGAGCTTTCTGGCCCGGCTTACCGTTGATCAGGCGCCGATCCGCGCGAGGCGCCGGACGCCCTCGGCCAGTTCGTGCTCGTTTGCCGCTGCGGCGAATCCGAGGCGCAGGAACGCGCCGTCCGGCTCGGCCGGGAAGAAGCGCGTGCCCGCGTTCACGGCGACGCCGAGGGTGCGGGCCGCGTCCGCGGCCGGGCCGTCCGCGAGGCCGTCGGGGAGCTCGAACCACAGGTGGAGTCCGGCTGCCGGATACCCGGCCGTGCGCCATGCCGGCAGTTGAGTGGCGACCGCGGCCGACAGTGTCGCGCAGCGGTCGCGCAGCGCCGTCGCGAGTGTGCGCAGGTGCCGGTCCCAGGCCGGGGTGCTGAGCATTTCGATCGCGGCTTCCTGCAGGGGGCGGGCGGTGAAGAAGTCGTCGACATACCGGAGCGTCTGGAGTCGTCGCATGACCGGGCCGCGGGCGATCACGGCGCCTATCCGCAGGCTCGGCGCCGTCGGCTTCGTCAGCGACGTCAGATACACCACGGTGCCGTCCACGTCCTCGGTGAGCAGGGGGCGCGGGAGGGGGCGGCCGTGGCCGAGGTGGCGGCCGAAGTCGTCCTCGATCAGGAACGCGCCTGCCGCGCGTGTCACGGCGATCGTCTGATCCCGGCGGTGCGCGGCCAGCACGGTTCCGGTCGGGTTGTGCAACGACGGCTGGCAGTACAGCACGCGCGCGCCTGTCATCGCGAAGACGTCCGCGAGCAGGTCGGGGCGTATGCCTTCGGCGTCCATGGGTACGGCGACCGGCCGCAGCCCGGCTGCGCGCGCGGCCGCCAGGGCGCCCGGATAGGTGGGTGATTCCACCAGCACGGGTGCGCCGGGCGCGGCCAGGGCACGGAAGAGCAGGGCGAGCGCTCCTTGACCGCCGCCGGTGATCAGCACGTCCTCCGCGTCGACGGCGCCTGCGGGGTCGGCCATCCGCGCGAAGATCGCCCGCAGTGGGGCGAGTCCCGCAGCGGGCGCGCGGTGCCAGGCGTCCGGGCGGCGGGCGGCCCGGGCGAGCGCGGCCGCGAGGGCGCGTGTCGGCTGGAGCGCGGCGTGCAGGTAGCCGCCTGCCATCGAAATCTCGCCGTCCGGCGCGACCGCCTGCGCCTCGACCGGCATGACGGCCGCGGAGGTGTCGATGTCCCGGCCGGCCAGCGCCACCGTCTGCCACGAGGTGTCCGCGCGGCCCGCTCGTGCCGGTGTGGAGCGTGCGGCCACGTAGCTCCCGGCCCCGGGCCGCGTCACGACGAGGCCTTCGGCCGCCAGCTGTGCGATGGCCCGCGAGACTGTCACCGGGCTCACGCCGTGCCGGGCGACCAGGTCCCGGCTGCTCGGCAGCTTGTCTCCGGGGGAGAGCTGTGCGAGCAGCCGCTTGAGGCTGGCGATGACGGAATCAGTACTGCTACTGTCTGGCATGAGGACACAGAATAGCGCTACAGTCTCCGGGCGGATACCGCTTCCCCCTCTGTCGACGGCGGTCGAACTGGACGCCGGGGACATCGCGGCACTGCGCGCCGACACCCCCGGCTGCGAGAACGTGCTCCACCTGAACAACGCCGGGTGCGGCCTGATGGCCCGGCCGGTGCTGCAGGCCACGATCGAGCACCTCGAACGCGAAGCGGAGATCGGCGGCTACGAGGCGGCCGCGGCCGCAGCCGAGAACGTACGCGAGTTCTACGCGGAGACCGCTCGACTCGTCGGTGCCGAGAGCCCGGCGAACATCGCCTTCGCCGGCAGCGCCACCCATGCGTACAGCAAGGCCCTCTCAGCGGTCCCGTTCGAGCCCGGCGAGGTGATCCTGACCACCCGCAACGACTTCGTCTCCAATCAGATCGCGTTCCTGGCGCTGCGCAAGCGGCTCGGAGTGGAGATCGTGCACGCGCCTGATCTGCCGGACGGGGCGGGCGTCGATGTCGAGGCGATGGCTGTCCTGATGCGCACGAGGCGCCCGCGTCTGGTCGCGGTGACCCACGTGCCGACGAATTCCGGGCTCGTCCAGCCGATCGCCGAGATCGGCAGGTACGCGCGTGAACTCGACCTGCTCTATCTCGTCGACGCCTGCCAGTCCCTCGGCCAGATCCCGCTCGATGTGGCGCGCATCGGCTGCGACATGCTGACCGCGACATGCCGCAAATTCCTGCGCGGGCCGCGCGGTTCAGGCTTCCTCTACGTCTCGGAACGGGTCCTGGCCGGCGGATACGAGCCGCAGTTCATCGACATGCACGGGGCCCGGTGGACCGAGACCGGCGACTACCGTCCGGCCACCGGCGCAGCCCGGTTCGAGGAGTGGGAGTTTCCTTACGCCACGCTGCTGGGCTGCGCGGCCGCGGCGCGCTACGCCCGGCGTGTCGGCATCGAGCGCGTCTCGCCGCGGGCGCAGACCCTGGCCGCCCGGCTGCGCGGCAGGCTCGAGCAGCTCCCGGGGGTGCGCGTGCTCGACCGCGGCCGGGACCTGGCCGCACTGGTCACCTTCACCGTCGAAAGGTGGGACCCGCGGCCGTTCAAGCAGGCGATGGATCGGCGCGGCATCAACTCGGCGCTCAGCTTCCGGGAATTCGCCCTCTTCGACTTCGGCGACAAGGACATCGACTGGTGCCTGCGCCTCTCACCGCACTACTACAACACCGAGGACGAGGTGGACGAGGCCGCTTCCGCGGTCGCGGAACTCGCGGGAAGCGCAGCATGACCCAGACGGACGAACCCGTCCAGGCGCAGCCGGGCGCCGGAGCAGCGGGGGAGCCCTTCCCCGATCGGGTCCCGAGCCTTTGGCAGAACCGGGCGTTCCTCACCTTCTGGTTCGGCGAGAGCATCTCCCTGCTCGGCACCCAAGTGACCACCCTCGCGCTGCCGCTCACCGCGATCGACGCGTTCCACGCCGACGATCGGGAAGTCGGCGTCCTGCGCTTCTGCCAGCTCCTGCCGTACATCTGCCTCGCGCTGCCGATCGGCGTGTGGACCGATCGCATGCGCCGCAGGCCCCTGATGCTCGCGGCGAACACCGCCCGGCTCCTGCTGCTCGCCCTCGTTCCCGCGCTCTACCGGCTGCACGCGCTGGACTTCGCCCTCCTGCTCGTCATCGCCACCACCGTGGGGATCGCGTCCGTGCTGTTCGACCTGTGCTGGATGTCCTACGTGCCTGTTCTCGTGCGCAGCCCGGCGATGTACGTCGAGGCGAGCGCGAAGATGGGCGTCAGTTCCTCCGCCGCCGACGTCGCGGGCCCGGGTATCGCCGGAGCGCTCATCGCCGCGATGAGCGCTCCGCTGGCGATCCTCGCGGACGCGGCCTCCTATCTCGTATCAGTGGTCTCCCTCCTTCTGGTGCGGGCACCGGAACCCGCGCCGGAACCGAGCGGTCCGCGCAGCGTCACCGGCGAACTGCGCGACGGCCTCCGGTGGGTCTTGGGCGACCGGCTGCTGCGCGCCTTGGCGCTCGTCGGGGCCTGCTGCAACTTCTCGATGGTCACGGTATGGACCATGTTCCTGCTCTACGCCTCGGCCACGCTTCACCTGGGCTCCGCGGAAATCGGTGGCATCTTCGCCTCAGCCTCGGTCGGAGGGCTTCTCGGTGCGACGATCTCCCGCCCGGTGATCAGCCGGTTCCGCGCCGGCCGGGTCTACCTCGTCGCCCAGTCGGCGCTGCTGCTCGGACCCGTCCTGGTTGCCGCGGCCCCGGCCGGCGGACCACGCTCGCTGCTGCTCGGACTGTGCGTGGCTTCGTTCTTCCTCACCTACCTCGGCCTCGGCGTCGCGGGAGTCATCATCGTCAGTCTGCGTCAGGCCATGACTCCGCAGGCGATGATGGGCCGGATGACCGCGGCGTTCCGGACGCTGCTGTTCGGCGGCGGCGCGCTCGGCGGCCTGTTCGCCGGCCTGCTCTCCGGGGCCGTCGGCGCCCGCACCGCGCTCGTCGTCGCCGCGGGCCTTTCGGCGTTCGCGGTGCTCGGACTCGTTCTCTCCCCGGTGAACCGAATCACCGCCATCCCGGGCACGGCGCCCAGATGATCACCTGGTCCGCAGCGCCCCAGACACCTGCAAGCAACTCGACCATCCGCGATGAACCGAACATGTGGAGGACACAGGCATGCCAGTAGACGATTACCGCGTCGGAACGGTGCGGTCGGCGGACGGCACCGACATCGGCTACCGCCGACGTGGCGAGGGGCCCGCAGTCGTGCTGCTGCACGGTTCCATGGAATCCGGGCTCAATCACGTGGCCCTCGGTGACGCCCTCGCGAACGAGTACACGGTGGTCCTGCCGGACCGGCGCGGACGCGGCCTGAGCGGGGCGCACCGTCCCGGGCACGACATCGGCACCGAGGTAGCCGACCTGTCCGCGGTGATCACGCACTGCGGCGCCGAACGCGTCTTCGGCGTCAGCGCGGGCGGACTGGTCGCGCTCGAGACGGCTCGCCGGCACCCGGAGATCAAGAGGCTGGCGCTCTACGAGCCCGCGCTGCTGTCCGCGGCCGTTCCTTTCGACTTCGACTGGATCGGACGCTTCGACGACGAGATCGCGGCAGGCAACGTACCGGCCGCGATGGTCACCTCGATGATCGGCCTGAAACTCGGGCCCGGGGTGCTGCGTTTGTTCCCGCGCTCTCTTCTCGCCGGCCTGACGAACATGATGCTCAAAGCCGAGGACAAGAAGGCCGGGCCGTCGCAGGTCACCCTGCGCAAGCTCGCCCCGACGATCCGGTACGAGGGCGTCATCATCGAGCAGCGGCGTGGAGCAGAGCAAGAATACGCGGCCGTGGCGGCCGATGTGCTGATGATGAGCGGTGGCAAAGGCCTGCCGTGGCTCAGACCGGGCATGGACGCGCTGGCACAACGGCTGCCGCGGGTACGCCGCGTCGAGTACCCGGACCTTGACCACGGCGGCTCAAGCGACGTGACGAAAGCCAACCCGAAAGGTCGACCGGACCTCATCGCGAAGGACATCCTGGAGTTCTTCCGGGGCTAGTCCCCGGCCGACCTCTTGACGGCCCGACCTGCGTATCGAATGGCTGCAGGTCACCCCGGGGGATATGCACCCGAGGAACTCCGCGTCGTCCGGAAAGGCGATCACATGATCGCCTTTCCGGGCTGGCTGAGCCGGCGGACCTGCTCAGTCCATGTCATCGAACGTGGGCGGCTCTCTCCTTGCGCAGCCGGCCGGAAGACGCGAAGGACCGTGCGGACATGCGGCCGCCCTCAGGTCTGCGTCTGTCGATTCGCCGGGGTGATGGGTCGACGCGCCGAGGGGATCACCGGGGAGGCTGGGGGACGAAGGCGTACAGGGCGTCCTGCCCCTTTCGAACCACCCCGTACGACGCCTCGGGCACTTCCTGCCAGGCGCCGGGCAGGTTCCCGACCGGTTCGGATACCACCAGGCGGGTGTCGTCGGACACTTCGTGCAGAATGTTCGCCTCAGGGTACTGCTCGCGCAGTGTCGGTACGTCCCTGGTGAAGAACAGGGTCCGCGACGTGCCCTCGCTGGAGTAGCGGAACGCCCACATCGACTCGCCGTCGCTGGTCACGATCGTCCCCTGGTAGGGGTACTCGACGCCGGCCTGCCGCCCCTGGGCCTCGACGAACCCGATCGCCTTGGCCACGGCCTCCGCCGGGTCGTCCTCGAGGCCGAAGGTGAGCGCCAGGTAGAACATGAGCTCGCTGTCGGTGGTCCCGGCGATGTGCGGGTAGTACTCGGGTTCGACGGCGAAGGCCAGGTCGCGCTTGATTTTCGCGTATCCGTCGATGAATCCGTTGTGCATCCACAGCCAGCGACCGTGCCGGAAGGGGTGGCAGTTGGTCTGCTGGACCGCTGACCCGATGGCGGCCCGGATATGGGCGAAGAACAGGGGCGAGGTGGTGTGCTGGGCCACCTCGCGAAGGTTCGCGTCATTCCAGGCCGGCTCGGTGCTGTGGAAGACTCCGGGCGTGTCCTGGCCGTCATACCATCCGATGCCGAAGCCGTCGCCGTTGGTGGTCTCGGCGCCGAGCCGAGAGTGCAGGCTCTGGTCGATGAACGAGTGGATCGGCGTGTACAGCACGTTGGAGAGCAGGACAGGGGAGCCGGAATAGGCAAGCCATCGGCACATGAGCACTCCTCGGTAATGCGCTCGGACTTTGCACCACTTTGCCCGATTATTCATGGGATGGCGGCAGTCCGCAGGCCGAACAGTCCCGGTGAGGTACGGCAGCCGAACTGCAACGCGGCAGGCGCGGGCTCCGGTTCGCTCCGGAGCACCCCCTTCGCGACACGCCGGGGCTTCGGGCTAGCGCCTCCGGTTGTCTGCGGACGCGACGGACCCCGAGGGGTGTGGCCGATGGGCCATCCAGGCGAGGCGTCCGAGTCCCCAAGGCGCTCGTCAGCGATCCACGTGAGCCGCACGGGGCGGCGGTGCCGGCTGTGGTTACCGCGTTCCGGCGGTCAGGGAGAAGGGGACGTTGATCGTGACCGAGGCCGGGAACCATCGTGCGCCGCCGACCGACTGCGGAGCCCCGCAGTTCGTTTGCAGGTACCGCATGTCGTCGCCGACGTTTCCGACGAAGTGGTCGTTCGTCGAGAAGCCGTAGCTGTCCTGGACGGTGTAGGTGAGCGTGCCGGTGTAGTGGCCGTCGACGAGGCGGCCGGTCCCGCTGACCTGCAGGCCCTGAGTGCCTCCGAACGAGTACTTCAGATCGTTGGGCATGTACAGCGCGATCCTCCGGAGCGCCGGTTGGCTGAGCACCACCGTGTTCTCGCCCAGCTCGAGGGCGTCTACGAGAGCGTGCTGCGCGGAGGAGTTCAACGCCACGAACTGAGAGTTGGAAAGCAGCTGACGTGACAGGCTCGACCCCGCCGGGAAGTTCACCGGAGTCCCGGAGCCCTCGATGAAGTGCTCCAGCAACGTGGCCGCGTCACGCGCGTCGACCTCCTCGAAGTATGCCTCGACCGCTGTCGCGGCCGCCTCGTACTGATGGAACCTACTGCTCGAGCAGACGGAGTCCGGGTAGGTCGCGTGCGTATCCTGACTCGAACTCGCCAGTACCGGGAGTAAGCCCGATACGGTGAAGTCCAGCGCCCCCTGAACCGCTGTCATGTGCCGCGAGGTCAGGGCCCCCTTGAGCGAGAAGTACGCCGACCTGCCAGGCGCGAGCCCGTCGGCGAAGTCGATCTGCGCCGAGTCCGGCAGCGAGGGGTCGGTGACGAACGAGGTCCCCGGTCCTTCATAACCGGTGGGCCCGTAAGGGCAGTCGGCGGAACCCGTCCAGGAGGCGTGGCCGCGGCCGCAGATCCCGCCCCCGTCGAATCCGGAAAGGCCCGATCCCGGCTCGGTCACGGTGACGGCGTGAACCGCCTGGCGCGAGTCGTTGACGATCCCCACCACGGTGTCATCCTGGCCGCCGCCCCGCCCGGCGGACCCGTCCCCCTCGACGCTGACCGCCCCGCCGGCGTTGACGACAAGCAGGATTCCGCAGCCGGGCGACGGGTCGGCGGCCACGCAGTGCCTGACGGCCACAGCCGGAGTATGTACGACCCCTACTCCCGCAGCAGATCCGAGCCCGAAGACCAACCCGACCGTGATAATGCCCGCAGCCGCATAGCGCGCACGCCACGTGAGTGCCCGTTTTCCCTCCACAAGCCGATCCTAGGGCGCCAGCCGCCTCAACATCGCACCTGCCCAGTACGCCAGTTGATTGAGCAACGGGCAGCAGGCGGGGAGCATCAGGGCCCTCCCGGATACCCGGCGTGCATCAGCAGCAGGTGCGGGAGGCGGTTCGGCGTGCCCGCGCGCGGGGGGAGCGGCTCATGCCGAACTCCACCAGTGGTGACCGAGGCCTCGCTGGTGCAAGAGGGTGACGCTGCCGGCGGATTCGGTCGTCCAGGCGCGAGGATGCTTTACATGCCCTCCGCCCGTTGCTGGAATGGGGTGCTCGGGTCCGCCCGTGTCCCGGTCATCGCTGTGCGGGACGCGGAAGTCTGCGTGGGAGGTCCGCGATGCCCAATCGTGCGAGCCCGGCGTACCAGGCGCGTTACGCGCTGAGGCACCCGGGGCGCATCGGGAATCACCTGCGCCGGTGGGCGCGCGATGCGCAACTGAGGCTGGCCCATCGCGGTCATGTCGCCTACTACCGGGCCGTGATGCGCGCGGACGCGGCGCGCGGAGCCGAGGCGGCCGTGGGCAGCAAGACCCACGAGTCCTGGCTGCGGCTCGGGCAACTCCAGTTCGACTATCTCCTCGATCACGGATTGAAGCCCGCGGACCGCGTGCTCGATATCGGGTGCGGCAACCTGCGCGCCGGGTGGCGGTTCATCGAGTACCTGGACACCGGCAACTACTACGGGATCGACATCTCCCCGGAGATCCTTCTGGCCGCGCAGGAGACGCTCACGGACCGGAGTCTTCAGGCGAAGCTGCCGCACCTGACGCTCGTGAGCGATCTGACCTTCGCATTCCTGCCGGATGAGCACTTCACGGTGGTCCACGCGCACAGCGTCTTCTCCCACTCTCCGCTGGAGGTGATCGACGAATGCCTGATGCACGTGGGCAGGATTCTGGCGCCGGACGGGTTTTTCGACTTCACGTTCGACCGCACCGAGGAAGTCGAGCACCAGGTGCTGCGTGAGGACTTCTACTACCGCACCGACACCCTGGTCTCGCTGGCCGCGCGGCGCGGGTTGTCCGCGACGTTCATGGACGACTGGGAGGCGCTCCCGCACGGACAGTCCAAGATCCGCGTTACCCGCCGCGGCGGGCGGTCAGCGTAAGGCGGCGGCCCGGTCGGGCCCGACACCGACCGTGCGCACGTGCGGCTGCGCGGGCTTGCGAAGAAGGCGCTCGCGGACGCGGTGTCGGATCACGTCGCGGCGCCCTGACCCCGTGCGCCCGGACTCCATGAGCCCGGACCCTGCGGCAACCGCGGTCGTTCGGGTTCGGGCGACCGCCGGGTCGTCGTCTCGAAGCGGGCCCGGAACTCGGTCGGGGTGGTGTTCAGGTGGCGGGCGAAGGCCCGGCGAAG
The DNA here is from genome assembly GCF_018139625.1 of Actinospica acidithermotolerans. Taxonomy (GTDB): domain Bacteria; phylum Actinomycetota; class Actinomycetes; order Streptomycetales; family Catenulisporaceae; genus Actinospica; species Actinospica acidithermotolerans. The sequence goes on from NZ_JAGSOH010000043.1 coordinate 14,795, forward strand.
CGTTTCGTCGCTGCCCAGGCCGCTGATGTGGGCGGCCGCCGTCACGCTGTGCCCGTCGAGCAGGAGCTGCTGTGCTCGGTCCAGACGGACGCGTTCCAGCCAGCGGGCCGGCGTGGTGCCGAGCTCTGAGCGGAAGAGCCGGGTCAGATGGCGAGGGCTGACGGCCGCGCGCGCGGCCATCGCCGTCAGGGTGTGGTCCGCTGCCGGATCGGCGAGTACGGCCTCGACCAGGGGCCGAAGCAGACCGCTGCGCACAGGCGGAGTGCTGATCGCGGTGGAGAACTGCGACTGCCCGCCGGGCCGCTGCATGAACACGACCAGCTCCCGGGCCACGGACCGGGCCGCGTCCGGGCCGTGGTCCTCCTCGACCAGCGCCAGGCTGAGGTCGATCCCCGCGCTGATGCCGGCGGAGGTGACGTAGCGCCCGTCGCGGACGTGGATGGCGTCGGGCTCGACCCTCACCCTGGGATAGCGCCGCGCCAGGGACGCGGCATGCCGCCAGTGGGTGGCAGCCCGCCTGCCGTCGAGCAGACCGAGCTCGGCGAGCACGAACGCGCCGGTGCACACCGAGGCGACGCGCCCGGCCGTCGCGGCGACGGTCCGGACGGCGTCGAGCAGCTCCGGCTCCGGCGGCCGCTCGGCGAGCCGGTCACCGCCGACGACCACGACCGTGTCCAGCCGCCCGGCGTCCGCCGCCGGCACGGCACCGGTGAGCGCCAGCCCGGAGGATGTGGTCACCCGGCCGCCGCCCGGTGAGACCATCACCAGCTCGTACGGCGCGGCGAGCCGCCCGGCCAGGTGCAGCACCTCCGTGGGACCGCTGATGTCGAGCATGGTCGCGCCGTCGAACACCACGATCCCGACCCGGTGCGTCACGGCCGCGCCGTCCCGTGATGTGTCCGGATCTGTGGGTCGCCTGACTGAAAGGACATGGCCCCAGCCTACTGCGTCGGGAGAACGTGGAGAGGCACCACAGACCCATCGACAGCGCCGATCAACGGCGAAACGACGGAGGAGCCATGACCACCATCATCGCGGGCGTGCCCGTCCCGGACAGCGACCTGGCCCGGGAGGCGGGCGAACTGGTACGGGACGCGGCGTCGCCGCTGCTGTTCCACCACTCCCGGCGCGTGTTCCTGTGGGGCGCCCTGCGCGGACGCGCCCTCGGGCTCGACTTCGACCCCGAACTGCTCTACGTGGGCGCGATGTTCCACGACCTCGGGCTCACCCCCCGCTTCCGGCGCACCGACCAGCGCTTCGAGATCGACGGCGCCGACGAGGCCCGCCGGTTCCTCCACGCTCACGGCATCACCGGCGAACCGGCCGAGCGGGTCTGGACCGGCATCGCCCTGCACACCACGCCGGAGATCCCGCTGCGCATGGCGCCCGAAGTCGCCCTGATCACCCGGGGAGTCGAGCTGGACGTCCTCGGCATCGGCTACCACGCCGTCTCGGAACACGAGCGCGACGCCGTCGTGGCGGCCCACCCTCGGCGCGAGTTCAAGAACCGAATCCTGGCTGCGTTCACCGAAGGCATCCGGGAGCGCCCCGAGACCACCTTCGGCAATGTCAAGGCCGACGTGCTCGAGCACTTCGTTCCCGGATTCGTGCGCGGGGACTTCGTCGAAGCCGTCAACAACTCCGATTGGCCGCAATGACCTTCCCGCCCGCCCCCGGCACCACACCGACCGCCGAGACCACGCCAGCCCCAGAGACCGAGGAAGAAGGCACCATGGAACCCCAGAACCGGACGCGCCCCGCGCTCACCACCGAGGCGGGCGCCCCCGTCGCGGACAACCAGAACGCCGAGACCGCCGGCCCCGGCGGGCCGCTGCTCGTCCAGGACCAGCAGCTGATGGAGAAACTCGCCCGGTTCAACCGGGAACGGATCCCCGAGCGGATCGTGCACGCGCGCGGCGCCGGTGCCTACGGCACCTTCACCGTGACGGCCGACGTCACCCCCTGGACCCGGGCCGGATTCCTGTCCGGGATCGGCAGGCGCACCGAGGTGTTCGCCCGCTTCTCCACCGTCGCCGGCTCGCTCGGCGCGCCCGACGCGGTGCGCGACCCGCGGGGCTTCTCGCTGAAGTTCTACACCGCGGAGGGCAACTACGACCTCGTCGGCAACAACACGCCGGTCTTCTTCATCAAGGACCCGGGCAAGTTCCCTGACTTCATCCACACCCAGAAACGAGACCCGCACACCGGCTCCCAGGAGCCGGACAACGTCTGGGACTTCTGGGGGCTGAGCCCAGAGGCGACCCACCAGGTCACCTGGCTGTTCGGCGACCGCGGAATCCCGGCCTCCTACCGGCACATGAACGGCTACAGCTCGCACACCTACCAGTGGCACAACGCCGCCGGCGAGGTGTTCTGGGTCAAATACCACTTCAAGACCGACCAGGGCATCAGGAACCTGACCACCGGGCAGGCCGCCGCGCTCGCCGGCACCGACCCGGACAGCCACCAGCGCGATCTGCGCGAGTCCATCGAACGCGGCGAGTTCCCGAGCTGGACCGTGCAGGTGCAGATCATGCCGGAGGCCGACGCCGCGCACTACCGCTTCAACCCCTTCGACCTGACCAAGGTCTGGCCGCACGCGGACTACCCGCCGATCACGATCGGCACCCTCGAGCTGAACCGCAACCCCGAGAACATCTTCGCCGAGGTCGAACAGTCGGTCTTCTCCCCGGCGCACTTCGTCCCCGGCATCGGCCCGTCCCCGGACAAGATGCTGCAGGGCCGGCTGTTCGCATACGGCGACGCCCACCGCTACCGCGTCGGCATCAACGCCGACCAGCTCCCGGTCAACCGGCCGCACGCCACCGAGGCCAGAACCTACGGCCGCGACGGCGCGCTGTACGACGGGCGGCACGGCCGGGCGGCGAACTACGAGCCCAACAGCTCCGGCGGACCGGCGCAGACCGGCCGGCCTCTGTGGGGCGCGACGACGGTCACGGGCGCCACAGGCAACCACGCCGCCCCGCCGCATCGCGAGGACGACGACTTCGTTCAGGCCGGCAACCTGTACCGGCTGATGCCTCCAGCAGAAAAGGACCGGCTGATCTGCAACCTCGCCGACAGCATCGGCGGCGTCAGCCCCGACCGCGCCGACATCGTCGAACGGGCCGTCGGCAACTTCCGCCGGGCCGACGCAAACCTCGGCACCCGCCTCGAAGCCGCCCTGAAGGAGCGGCGGTGAAGGAGCGGCGGTGAAGGGTGTCGCACGCGAGCGGCGCGGGCTCGCCCGCGCCGCCCACCGCCGTCCGGTCCGAGGCGCGGTTCATACGCCCATGCTTCACCAGTTCCGATCACTGTCTAGGAACTTCTTTCACGGCAGGACCAGGCGCCGGATTGTGCGAGCACGGTGATGAAGCTGGAGGTGGCGAAGAAGGTCCCGGTGGTGAGGTGGGTGAGCCACGTGCGTGCGTCGTCGGCTGTGAGGTAGCCGGCTGTGACGGCGCGTCGGGTGTTGCGGCGGAGCCCGAGGATCGTTTCGGCTGTCGCGAAGTCGGTGAAGACGGCGGCGGTGTTGCGGACGGCGTGCAGCGTGTAGCCCGCCTGGGTGGCCAGTCGGGGTAGTTGGCGTCCGATGGCTTGGTTTCGGTTGACGCGTTCTGCGATGTAGCGGGTGAAGGCGCGGCTGATGGCTAGGTCGGGATGGTCGATCGCGAGGGCGTCCCAGTCGGGTTCGGCGAGGGTGAGCAGGCCGCCGGGACGCAGGACTCGGCGGATCTCGGTCAGCACGGCTGCGGGGTCGGCGACGTGCATGAGCACGCGGTCGGCGCGGGCGCGGTCGATGCTGTGGTCCGCGAACGGGAGTCGGTGCGCGTCCGCCTGGCGCACTTGGACGCCCGGGTGGTCGGCCGTGCGCGTGCGGGCGGTGGCGACCATGTGCGGGTCCTGGTCGATACCGAAGACCGCGCCGCCCGGGCCCGTCGCGGAGGCGAGTGCGATGAGGTCGGTGCCGGGACCGCAGCCGACGTCGAGCACGTGGTGGCCCGGCTCGATCGCCAGGGCGGTGAGGAGATCGTGCTTATAGGAGCGGGCGATGTCGGTGGCCGCGACGGCGTCGAGATAGGGCGTCGGGGCGGAGCTCGCTGTGCCGTTGTCGGTCATTGTCTCTCACCGCATCAGGATGCTGGGAAGATATGGGGGAGATGCCCGTGTGGGTTGTGTGCGGGACCGGACCGCCGAAACCGGCTATGGACCGCCGAGACCGGCTACGGCTGCGGTCGCTCAGGCCGCCGGCGGCCTGAGCGCCCCGCGATCGTCTCCGTGGCGTAGGTCAGCGCTGCCGTGGCCACTGCTGCACCGAGCATGAGAGTGATCAGTTCGTAGGGCTGAAGGCGCTCAGGCCGGCTGATCAGCGACCACAGTTGCGCGCGGAAGGCGCCCGCCACCGGGATGCTCACGCACGCGGCGATCCCCGCGCGCACGGTGCGCCGTCGCGCGGACGCGGACCGCGTTGTGGCACGCTGCTGCGGAGGTGTCCCCGCGATCCCGAGAAATGCGCCGATGAGGGCTAGGTAAGCGAACATGCCGGCCGCGTGGTTGATGAAAAGCACCAGGTAGACGCCGAGCGTGTATCCCTCCTGCAGCCCTTGCGCGAGGGCGGTCGTGAATCCGAACGCCAGTGAGAGGCCGCCTGCGACGAGCAGCGGGTGACGGCGGACGGCCCTCACGGCGAGGCGGTCGGCCAGGAGTACGGTCCGTGCCGCGGGTGGGCGCATCGGCCCGACCCGCGCCGCCACCTGATCGCCGAGCGAGATCATGTCGGTGAGCCAATCCGGCCCGTCCGCCTGTGGAAGTGGCTGGCGCGAGGCTCGGCGCAGCGCTCGTGCGGTCGCGAGCGCCGCGAGGCTGACCGCGGCCAGCCCGGCGACGGCGGCGGCTGTGGCGCCGGTCCAGCTGGCCTCGTGGACGCGTAGTGCGACGCTGATCCAGTCGCTCGCGAGCGTGGCCGTGATCACGGCCAGCAGTACGCGGCTGGCCCGCAGCAGTTCGCGGGTGCGGCGGATGGGCTGTGGTGCCGTGCGGCGCCATGGCAGTACGCGCGTGAGGCACAGCGCGGCCATCAGCGGCACCCAGAAGATCGAGAGGGAGATCAGTGCGTCGTACGGATCGTCTTGCCACGGCTCATGCAGGTAGAGCTCCGGCACTTTCTTGGCCGGCCAGGTGAAGAGCATGAACAGCAGTGCGAGGCCCAGCGTGCCCGCGGTCGCGCGGTCGGCCAGCCGGCGCGCCGGATCCCCGGCAGGAAGCTCCGGGATCATGCGAATCCTTCCCGGCTCCGGGAGTATCTGGCTGTTCTGCCCCCAGCGCCGGCGATCACCGCCACCGTGCCCTCGCTCGGTTTGACGAGCCCGGTCATCACCCGCATCGCGGACCGGGGTTTCGGTTTCCACCATGACCGAGATAGTACACGCCGCGTACTACATAGTGCGTAGTACCTGTCGCGTAGTAGCGTGGAGGCGACGAAGGAGGATGCGATGCAGGCCAACGACGCCCAGACGCTCGTGCTGTGCGCGCTGTCCAAGGGGCCGCTGCACGGCTACGCGATCAACGCCGCGATCGAGGAGCTGACCGGGTCGCGTCTGGGCCCCGGCAGCCTCTACGGCGCACTGACCCGACTGGAAGCCAAGGGCCTGGTGGAGTCGCTCGACGAGGTCGACCGCGCCCGGCCCGTCCAGCTGACGCCCGAGGGGCGCAGGGTGCTCGAGGGGGAGCTACGGGCGATGGCGCGGGTGGCAGCCGCGGGGCTGCGAGGCCTCGGGGTGAGTCCGGCATGAATCCGGTGCGGCTGCTCCTGCGCCTGTACCCGGCGGCGTTTCGCGAGCGGTGGGGTGCCGCGCTCGAGGCGGACGCGTCGGCCGCCGGCCGCCGGTCCTGGCCGGGCCTGCTGGCCAGCGCCGCCGACCTGTGGCTTCACCCGGTCATCTGGCCGGCCGCATCCGCCTCGCAACGCCGCCACCGCGCTGCCGCGGCCGCCTTCACGCTCACCCTGGCCACGTGGTTGGTAGGCCGTGCGGGAACGGCGAACGATCCGCGACTGACCTGGCGCGCCCACCGTGCCCTGAACGTGGCCGAATGCGCTGCCTTCATGCTGCTCGGCGCCATCATGATCATGCCGTTGCCCCGGCCCACCCGGCAGGCCGTGACCGCGCTGCTGCGCAGGACGCTGCAGGCGCTGGCCGCGCCGGCGGTCCTGCTCTTCGCGGAACTGATCCTCGTGCACTTCCTGCGCCCGGCAGCGCACTCCGCCGCCCACCTAGCGTTCACCGCCCTCTACTGGTTCACACTCGCCCTCGGCGCGCTCCAGGCGGCCCGGATCGTCGGCACCGTCAGCAGTTCCGCGGTAACCCCGCCCCGCCCGGCACGCCTGCGGCTCGGGATCGCCGTCCTGGCCACCGGTTGCGCGCTCACCGCCTGGATCAGCCTCAGCTCGACCGTGACGGGCCACGGACTCGACGCCGTGTCAGCCGCCACCAGCGGCGGCATGCTGATGTTGACCGCCTGGTTCCTTTCCATCCTGCGCGACGTGAACGAGTGCTGAGGCCGTAACGGTCACGAACAGCACTGGTTCCGAGCCGGAGGTAACATGCCGTCCGGGGCGGCGCATGCGCAGGGACTCGCGGAGGCCTCCTCCTGTAAGAGGGCGGAGATGTCGTTGCTGTCGTTGAAGATGTCCACGACGCCCTGGATGTCCGGTGCGACCGCTCCGTTGACGAGGACGACGAAGATGAGCGTGCGGCCGTCGTCGGTCCGGAGGTAGCCGGCCTGGCTCTGGTCCGCGACCGCGAGGCCGTTGTTCAGCCGGTCGGTGCCGATGACCGTGCCGGGCTTGGCGAACACCTTTCCCTTGGCCGGGCAGTCGGTGCACGAACTCGCGTTCGAGCCGTCGACCCCGAGGATCGGCAGGGACAGGCGGAAGGCGTCCGCGTCGGGGGTGGTCAGCCAGTAGGCGAGGATGCCCGCGAGACCGGTCGGCGTGGCGCGTTCGGTCGCGTCGCCGCCGCGGCCGTCGTCGAGCTGGAACTGAGCCGGGTCGACGTGCGCGACATCGGCGAGGAAGCCGTGCTCGATCGGGAAGGCGGAGAAGCAGTCGCTACCGCCCTCGAAGGTGGCCATGTTGCACAGCGCGAGGTTTGCGCCGAGGTTGTGGCTGACCTTGAGGATCAGCTTGGCGTATTGGCGGTAGGGCGGGGAGACGTACGCGGCCACCCGCGCATCTCCGCCATAGCCGGCGGGCAGTTCGTCCAGCAGGTTGGGGCCGGTCGGCGCCGCGGAGACGGTGACTCCGGCCCGGCCGAGTGCCTCGATCAGCGCCGTGCGGCCGAACGTGTTGGGATCCTGGATGTTCGAGGTGCGCAGGACGGGCTGGGTGCCGGCGGCGATCGTTCCGGACACGGTGATTCGCGTGCCGTCGGGAGAGGCGGAGACGGTGATGTCCGTCGGTCCGCCGGCCGCCACCGTGCGCACGGAGGACGTGACCTGGTACGGCGCGACCTGCGGCCGCCAGGTCAGCCGCGCAGGCGCTCCCGCGGTGGTGGGGGTGGTGAGCAGGTCGATCAGGTTGTCGTTGATGATCAGCGGAGTGGGTTGCGGGTCCAGCGCCGGCGGCGTGAACAGCCGCGGGTCGATGATCACATCGCCGTTCACCCGCGTGATGCCCGCGTCGCGCACCTGCTGGGCGATCTGGTCGATGCCGGCGAGCGGGTCTTCGGGGGTCAGGGTGGCGCCGGGCAGGTCGTTGGCGCTGGTGTGGTCGACGTCGGTGTAGTCCACCGACCCGTCCGGCTTGGTGCGTCCGCCCATGGTGAGGTCTCCCTGGGCGACGAGCACCAGGTTCCCGGCCAGGGTGGAGCCGTTGTGCGTTCCGACCGCGTACACCGGCGTGGTGAAGCGGTGGTCGGGCCCCAGGGTGTGCCACGCGGAGGAGATGGTGACCAGTTTGGTGTCCGAGCCGGGGATGAAGCCCTGGTTCGCGAACTGGGAGTGGATCACTTTCCCGGTCCTCGGGTCGACCTCCAGCAGGCCCCACTGCGCATGCTCGTAGCCGGGCTTGTGCATGATCGCCTCGATGGCGGGGCTGAGATCCCCGGCGTGTGCCGTCGCCGTCGGCGCTCCGGCCACGGGCGTGTCCGCCAGAACCGGGGGAGCGGCGGCGATCCCGCCTGCCGTCATCACGAGAGCCGCTCCGGCGGCGGCCCATGCCGACAGTCGGCCCCGCATCAGCTTCTTCATCATGCCAGCACCGTAGGTGCTTGCATCTCGCATTCCGGGGAGCCCGGCGGCCGGCTGACGGCGTGTAAGGCGAAAATCGACCGGTCGATGCAGCGCGCCGACCGGAAGGGCCCTGGATCCCGCGATACTGCCTTTCAGTAGCTTGAGGCCACACCCACGAACATCACGCCGCCGACCGGTCAGCTCCTCAGCAGCGCCATACGGCATCGGCTGCCGGTGCGAGGTAGAGGTCCCAGTTCGAGCCGTTGGGCAGAACGAGTGAGCAGTGCTTCCACGAGCGTGCGACGTCCGGCAGGGGCCGGCCGGCGGGCTGTGCCATCGCCAGGTGCTCCTGGGGCGCTGGGCTCGCGCTGGGCTGCCATGAGCAGCCCAGGTAGAAGGCGTACTCGAGCATGTCCAATCCGGCCAAGGTGCAGGGGGCGTGCAGCCCGGTCGCGGACACCTTCCGCGCGAGCTCGGCGATCTGAGTGCGGGCGTTCGTGATCTCGCGTGCGCGGTTGTGGAGGACGTAATACTGGCTGCCGGCCTGTGCGGCAAGGGCCAGCGCGGCGACGGCGACGGCCGCGGGTCGAAGACGCGCGGGTGAAAGGCTCACGAGGCCGACGATGCATGCGGCCACGGGCAGGGCGAGCAAGGCATAGGTGGGCATCAGGAAGCGCGGTGCCGCGTAGTCGATCAGAAGCAGGTATTGCGTCGAGACGACGGCCGCGCACGCTGTCGGCAGAAGGAGAGTGCCGAGACTGGTGCCGCGGGCTGCGATCAACACGCCCGTGGTGGCCAACAGCGGCATTGCGAACCACCACAACGACAGCTGCGGGTGTGTCCAGGGCACGGTGCACGGCCGGCACAAGGTGGGGCCGTTGAGTGCCCGCAGCTCCATGCCGACCGCGTTGTGCAGGCTCATGCCGTCCTGTTCCGCGCTGCCTGCCTGCAGGCGGGCCACGACACCGCCGAAGCGCATGTCAGCCTCGATGATCCAGGGCAGGGTTCCGGCCGCGAGCCCGGCGACGAGGCCGACCACCACGCCGATGTGACGCCACGTGCGCACGGCCAGGCCTGCCACGAGCAGCGGCACTGCGAGAAACATCGCGTCGGAGGGGCGGATGAGCGCGGTGAACCCCATACTGGCGGCCAGGGCGGCAGACGTGCTCCGCGGCGCACGGGGTACGGCCACGCTACGCAGGAACCAGCCGACGGCCGCGACGGTGCCGTAGGCGACGTAAAGGTTCGGCATCACCTCGTCGGCGTAGAAACCCACCACCCACAGGCTCGCGAACAGCGCGGCAGCCAGCACCACGACCCGTGCGGCGAGCAGGCGCCGCCAGGGCCAGTACGCCGCGACCAGGCCGACTCCGGCGAGCAGCGACATCCATAGGCGCAGAAGGACCGTCGAGGAGCTCAGCGCCGCCGCGCCGGCGGCCAGCAGGGTGACTCCTCGCGCGCGAGGCGCGTCGAAGTACGCGGCCGGCGCGCGCACGGCGACCTGGCTGGTGTACACCACCTCGTCCCAGCCCAGCGGCAGCCGCGGCGGCACGGTTGCGATCTGCAGCGCAGTGAAGCAGGCCGCTACCAGAACGAGCCCCACCTCGCATCGGCGCCGCCACGCCACCGCGCACTCCCATCCGCCGGACGATCCAACGCCGACAGTCCGGCGGCGTCGAAGACGACTCCCCATTCTCAGACCCGGCGCTCCAGCGGAAGCCACCCGTGATGGTGCGTTCGGGTACCGGGCCGAGCCACCCCACCCCGCGCCCACTCCGCGACCACCTCGCGATTCCTGGTGCGGGCTGGCGGCGCCGTGGACGTGCCTAGTCCGCGACGCGGACGGCCACCGCCGGCCGGATGCCCGCGGCGCGCCGGGCCGGAAGGACCGTGGTGAGCAGCGAGGCGGCGAAGGTGATCCCGACGAGCGTGAGGATCTCGCCCCAGGCGATCGGGAAGCCGAGGTTGATGCCGTTGAACGCGGAGCTCTTGGTATAGAGCAGGTACGTGGTCAGCAGGCCGAGAGCGGCGCCGAGCAGGATGCCTTCGAGGGCGACGAACGTGCTCTCCATCAGGAACGAGCGGCGGATGGTGCGGGCCTGGATCCCGAGGGCCCTGAGCACGCCGATGGTGCGGCGCCGTTCGCGCACCGCGCGCGTCATCATCACTCCGAGGCCTGCGATTCCGACCACCAGTCCGAGCGCGAGGAAGCCGTTCATCAACTGGAAGAAGCTCTGGCTTGCCGAGAAGTTGTCCCGGACCAACTGCTCCACCTGGGTGGCGACCAGCCCCGAGGTGAAGAACCGCCGCTGCAGGTCCGCGGCCAGGGTCTGGGCGCTGACGCCGGGTGCGGCCTGGACGAGCAGGACGGTGGGACGCAGGTCGGGGCCGAACTGCGCGGCGGCGGCGCGTTGCGACATCAGCACCGGATGGGCGTAGGTTCCGGTGTTCGCGCCGTAGAACATCAGCGGGTCGCTCAGCAGCCCCGCGACGATCTTGTGCTCGGTCCGGCCGGTCTGCGGGTCGGTGACCGTGAGGGGGGCTCCGGGGGAGAACCTCGAACCGGGCGGGCCGCCGCTGACGGCGAAGGAGGATTCGAGCACGACATAGCGCGGGTCGGATTCGACGGCGCGCCAGACCGACCGGTCGTCGGGGCCGAGCGAGGCGAGCCGGCTGCTGAGGGGGAAGTCGCGGGCGGACAGTTCGCGGCTCACGCCGTATACGCGGGCGACGACGGTGGTGGCGGGCGACGACGTGCCGGGGTCGCTGGCCTTGGCGGGCGCGCTCGAGACCGGGGTGACGTGGGCGACCTCGCCGGCGAGATCACCGGAACGCAGCGCGGTCTGCGGCTGGGCGATCGGCGTGGCGGGGTTCACGTCGGCGCGGATCGTGTAGCCGGCAGAGGCCTGCGAGACGGCGTGGTCCACCGTCATGCCGACCATCGCGCTCAGCTCGGTCATCAGCACCAGGGTGAGCACGACCAGGCAGTACATCACCAGCGTGGCGCCGGTGCGGAACTTGCGGCCGATCGGGTAGGCGATCGCCAGCCGCGTCGCCAGGCCGTTGTCGGTCGGACCCCCGACGAGCCGGGTCAGGGGCTTGAGCACGAACTCCTGGTTCTCGACCACCAGCACGACGGCGGCGAAGGCGAGCAGCGTCCCGAGGATGATGTACGTGGTCGTGGTGGGGTTGTCGAAGATGCGCGGGCGCAGCAGGTTGGCGGTCAGGCCCCAGGCCAGGATCAGCAGGGCCGCGCCGGAGTAGACCCAGTTCCGCGGCGCGAGGCGGGCGGCCAGCGGAACGGCGCACAGCACCGCCAGCGAGGGCAGCAGGTAGGTGTTCGGGCCCGTGCTGCCGACCACCGCGGGCACCGCCGCCGCGGTCAGCACGGCGCAGGCCGCGCCGCTGAGCAGCAGGGTCCGGCGGCGGGAGCGGCGGGCTCCGTCGGCGGGCAGGTCCCGGATGGCCGCGATGATGTTGAACCTGCTGATCCGGATGCTCGTGGCGGCGACGGTCGCCAGCGCGATCAGCAGGCCCGCGCAGAACCCGTTGACGAGGCTGACCGAACTGACGGAGAAGTGCAGCGTCATCGAGGAGTTCCAGCCGGCGAAGATCCGCTGGGCGGCGAACTCGATGATCCGCCCGACGCCGATGCCCAGCGGGGTGCCGATCAGGCCGGCCGCCAGGCTGTAGCAGCATCCTTCGATGACGAAGCCGCCGACCAGGTGGCTGCGTTTCATGCCGACCGCTCGCGCCATGCCGAGCTGGCTCTTGCGCTCCTCGCCGAGCATCACGAAGACGTTCACGAGCAGCAGGGCGCCCGCGATGATCGCGAAGCTGCCGATGAACAGGAACAGCGCGCCGAGCTGGTCGCCGGCGCGGCTCGCCGAGTCCAGCACGTCCTTCTTCGGCTGTGCCACGGCGGTGCCGTGCGCGTTGAGCGGGCCCAGCAGGGTGCTCATCTCGGCCGCGACCCGGTCGCTGAGCACGTTGCCGCCCTCGACGCCGCCGCGGTTGGACACCAGCGTCTGGGTCACCGGCGCGGCGAGCGCGGCCGCCGCCCCAATCCCGGTCGCGGAACCTGCTGCGGCGCGGTAGGCGCTCCCGAGCGTGCCCGGGGCGACGAAGAGGTCGTAGTTGCGGGCGTCGCCCAGGCCCATGCCGGCCAGCCCCTGCGCCGGGACGACGCGCTCGACCACGAACCTGCGCGGCTGGTGGTACAGGTACACGTCGACCGGGTCCCCGGCCCGCACGTGCAGTGAGGACGCGAGCAGGTCGTTGACCACGGCCCGCCCGGGCCCGGGGGTCGCGCCGGACAGGCCCGAGCCGCCGCCCGTCCCGCCGAAGCGCGCGGCCGACGGGAAGTCGGCCTCCCAGACCAGGCCGCGCGGCTGCACCGTCTCGGCCCGCCCGGAGCCGGCGGTCACCGCGGACTGCAGGCCGGTCACGGTGAGCAGGCCGTCCACGTTCGGATCCGCGCGCAGCGGAGCCAGCCGGGCTGCCGCCTGCGCTCCCTGGCTCGTACTGGTCGAGGTCGCGGTCTCGTCGATCGGCCCCAGCACCTGATAGGCGACCTGGCGCACCGAGGAGTTCAGCGTGTCGCCCACGCTCAGGCTCGCCACGATCAGCGCGGTGCCCAGTACACAGGCCGCGACGATGGTGAGCGCCTCGGCGGGCCTGCGCGCCACCTGGCGCAGGGCGAGCCGGCGAAGGTACGGGCGGCGCACCGCGGCCGCGAGCGTGAGGCCGAGCGCGAGGGCGGCCAGCGCGATCAGCGGGAGAGTCAGATTCGGATACACGCTGCATCACGGCCGTCGGGCCGCCTCCAGCAGTTCCGGCGCCGCGGGGCGGGCCACCCAGCGTCCGTCCACCCGCACCTCGTCGCTGACCAGCCGGCCGTCGCGCATGCCGACCAGGCGCTGCGCGGCCCGGCCCACGGCCGGGTCGTGGGTGACCAGCACGACCGTCTGGCCCTGTTCCCGGTTCAGTTCGAGGAAGAGCGCCATGACCTGCTCGGCCATGCCGCTGTCCAGGTTGCCGGTAGGCTCGTCCGCCCACACGATCGCCGGGTGCCCGACCAGGGCCCTGGCCAGCGTCACGCGCTGCTGCTCCCCGCCGGACAGCTCGTTCGGCCGGTGCCCCACCCGCGAGGCGAGGCCGACCCGGTCGAGCATCTCAAGCGCCCGCGTGCGTGCGGTCTCCGACGCCGCGCCGCACAGCAGCAGCGGCAGCTCCACGTTCTCGGCGGCGGTGAACACCGGAATCAGATTGAAGGACTGGAAGACGAAGCCCATCGTGCGGGCCCGGTGCGCGGTGCGCACCGCGTCGCTCATCGCGAACAGATCGCGCCCCTGCACCAGCACCCGGCCCGCGTCGATCTCGTCGAGTCCGGACAGGCAGTTGAGCAGCGTCGTCTTCCCCGATCCGGACGGCCCCATCACCGCGACGAACTCGCCGCGCCGAACCTCGAGGTCCAAGCCGGCCAGCGCCCGCACCTCGACCTCGCCCGACCGGTAGATCTTCTGCACGCCCTGGGCGCGCAGCAGCGGTTCGGCCCCGGCGTTCCTCGGTTCGCGATCAGCCATGGGACTTCGCGGGCCGCGGGTCGACGCTGCGCGGGCCGCTCCTCCAGTCCGTCCCAGCCAACCGGAGCCGCGCCCGTCCGATCAGAGGCGTTCGCCGCACGTGGCCCGGGACCCTCGGCCCCTCCGGCCCGTGCGTGCAACGCGGTCACACCACGCGGTCATATGTGGCCGAAGGGAGCCCGCCCTGAGAGACGTGGCCGGCCGCCGGACTCCGGCAGCGCCCGGATCTGAGCGATCCCCGGCCTCGACATCCGCTCTGGTCCGGGTATGCCCGAAACTCGCTTGCCCGCGCGGCGCCTCGGGCGGAAGTCGCTGAAGTAGGACCTGGTCATAAGCTGAAGTAGCGCCTGGTCGTAACCGGTCGATCCGCAGGCACGATGTCGCTGCGGTCGCGGAAATGTGCGATCGTATCATCGTCCTCGCGCGGTCAGGCCATCTCAAGGGGGGTTCCGTTGACGCTGTCGCCGTTCTTTGAGTCAACTTCGCGGCGGCCCGACCGCGCCGGCCAGGCCCATCCGCTCCAAAAAACCGAAAGGTCGTCGTGAAGGTCTTCGTCCAGGTCCCATGCCTCAACGAGGAGGCGACGCTCCCCGCCGTTCTCGACAGCATCCCGAAGTCGATCCCCGGCGTCGACGAACTGCACGTGCTTATCATCGACGACGGGTCCACCGACCGCACCGTCGAGGTCGCCCGTGAGCACGGCGTGACGCACTTCGTGCACCACGTCCGCAACCAGGGCCTCGCCCGCTCGTTCCGCGACGGCGTCCACTACGCGCTGAGCCAGGGCGCCGACATCGTGGTGAACACGGACGGCGACAACCAGTACCCGCAGGCCATGATCCCGGACTTGATCGCGCCGGTCCTCGCCGGAGAAGCCGACATCGCGATCGGCGACCGCCAGACCCACCTGATCGGGCACTTCTCGCCGTTCAAGAAGCGGATGCAGCGGTTCGGCAGCCGGGTCGTCAATATCGCGGCCGAGACGAATCTGCCCGACGCCGCCTCCGGGTTCCGGGCCTACAGCCGGGACGCCCTGATCAAGCTGAACGTCGTCACGCAGTTCAGCTACTGCATGGAGACGATCATCCAGGCGGGCAACAAGCGGATGAAGATCGCCAGCGTCCCGATCACCACCAACGCGAAGACCCGCGAGTCGCGACTGTTCAGCTCGATCGGCGAGCACATGCTGCAGTCCGGCAAGGCGATCGCCCGCAGCTACTTCATGTTCAAGCCGTTCAGCTTCTTCATCGGGCTCGGCGTGTTCTTCGGCGTCGTCGGCCTGATCCCGTTCGTCCGGTACACGATCCTGCTCGCGACCGACTCCGGCGGCAACCACCTGCAGTCGCTGATGCTGGGGATCTTCCTGCTCGTGGCGGCCGCGCTGTCGCTCGCGCTGGCGGTCATCGCCGATCTTCTGCGGACGAACCGGATCCTGCAGGAGGAGACCCTGGAGCGGCTGAAGGAGCTGCACTACGGGGTCGTCCGAGACGAGGCGCTCCCGAATGCAGGCCAGCCCGCTTCGACGCGCCGCGCTGATCGCATTTACGGCCAGGCCGGCGCGCATGAGCGGGGCGAGCGCATAGCCGATCAACTCCTTGCTGCAAAGAGCCAGCACGGTGGCGAGATCTAGCCCAGCCCTCGCTGGTCGGGTGAGGCAGGCCGCCGGCGAGGCGCCCGTGGTTCGGGTCCCTTTCCGACGGCCCCTTCCGAGCCGGACGTGACCGCTCTCCGCGGCCTCGCCCGCTACGCGCGGACGGCTGGCCTGCGCGGGAGGCGCTGATGGCGCTGAGGGCGGTGTTCACGGGTACGAGGCGGGGCGAGGTGTGCGGGATGCAATGTCGGGTTAGGCTGGAAAAGCGAAAATGGACACAGGCTCCGGCAGGGCGGCCAGACACTCTAGGTGGCCGGTCCTGCGCCGCGAGGGCCTCCAGCAGGCACGCCGTCGAGTAGCGGGCCGGAACAGCTTGATCATGCCTGTGGCTCGTTGTTCGGGTGGCGTGAGGCGCCGCACCGGGGGTGCGGCTGGGGTCGGGCCGGCCGGGCATCGCGGGGCGGACTGTCATCGCACTGGCCGGCAGCGGCCGGATCCGACCGGCCCATTCGGAAGGAGCGTATCGATGTCGACGACGGCCTGGCGATTCCGTGGCACCGAAGAGGCCGATGACGCAGTCCTCAGGCTCAAGCAGCTTGGCGGCCAGGACCTCATCGATCTGCGTGACGTCGCCGTGATTCGCTGGCCGCTGTACGCGGCGGCCCCCCAAGTGCAGGAACACGTGACCGACGAGGGCAGCAAGGCCTCGTCGCTCGCCAAGAAGTTCAGCAAGGCCGGTATCGACGGCTCGATGATCGACTCGGTGAAAAGCGACATGACGCCGGGGAGTTCGGCCCTCGTGCTGCTGAGCAGCGACGCCGAGATCGGCACCGTCGCAAAGGCGTTCGAGGGACACGCCATGGAGTTGATGCGCTCCGACCTTTCGGTGAAGCAGGAGGACCAGCTCAGAGCCGCCTTCGGCGAACCGTCCGACAGGGGCCCGGGGCCGGCCGCTCGGTGACGCTGGCAGGTATGGCACGGCCGAGCACTGCCCGGAACGCGCGACGTGCCTCGACGCCACCCTTAACGCCGTCGATCAAGGTTGACCTCGCTCCTCGGCTCGGTGGGGCGTCGAGTCGGTTCGGCTGATCGGGCTTGCGGCGGATTCATCGGAACGATGGGACACGCTGCCGTGACCGGCGATGCGAAAACCGAGCCCCACGGCCTCGTGCATCGGCTCTACCAGCGCGTGCGGTTTCCACCGCCGGTCAGTGACGATCTCTTCTCCAGCCGGGCCCAGGGTGCCTCCTATCTGGCCGCGTGGGGGCTCACCGGCGTCCACATCGTCCTGTGGATCCTCATCACCGCCGGCGTGCTGGCCTCCGAGGCGCTGCTCATCGGCACCTCGCTCCTTTCCTTCATCGCGACCTGCCTGCTCGTCGGGATGGTCATCGCTACTCATCGCCGGCTCACCGGCGGGCGCTCACCTGCGCAGAACGGAGATGCGGGACGCCCATGAACCGCAAGTGCGAGACCATCGCGATGTACACGGTGAAGAGCAACCCGAACGGTGTTGTCCGAGCCGCGCGTGAGCGAACCGCCGGTCACCATCAAGATCGCCCTTCAGGATGGCCATGGCGATGTCCCTGGCGGCTCGACGGTTGTGGGCCGGCCGGGCCGGACGCAGGATGGGGGAAGAAAGGGATGCAGGTACCGGATCGGCGAGTGGAGGCGGTTGAGCGATGCCCAGGATTCTCATCCTGACCGGAGACGCGGCCGAGGACTTGGAGGTGATGTACCCCTATCAGCGGCTGCTCGAGGAGGGGTACGAGGTCGACATCGCGGCGCCGACGAAGAAGAAGCTGCAGTTCGTCGTGCACGACTTCGTGGACGGTTTCGACACCTACACGGAGAAGCCCGGGCACAGCTGGCCCGCCGACCTGGCGTTCGCGGAGGTCGACCCCTCAGACTACGCGGCGGTCGTGGTACCCGGCGGCCGCGCTCCCGAGTATCTGCGCAACGACCCCGAGTGCCAGCGCATCATCCGGCACTTCTTCGCCGACGACAAGCCCGTCGCGCAGCTGTGCCACGGCCCGCTGATCGCGGCCGCGGCGGGCGTGCTCTCCGACCGGCGCAGCTCGGCGTACCCGGCGCTCGCCCCGGACATCACCGCGGCGGGCGCGCAGTTCGTCGACGGCGAGGCCGTGGTCGACGGCACGCTCGTCTCCGGACGGGCCTGGCCGGACCACCCGGCGTGGATGCGCGAGTTCATCAGGATCCTGCGCGCCAAGGCCCCGGTCGCGAGCTGACCGGCGACGCCGTCACACGGCGGGAAGCGTCGAGCCCGGGAACCCGCGGCACGGGTGCACGCTGTAGCTCAGGATGCCCGCCCGGATCGCGGGGTCGCCGTCCATGATCGCGGCGACCTCCTCGGGCTCGCCGACGAAGATGCCGATCCCGGCCAGGCCGGTCCCGTCGCCGACCGGGCACACGATGGCGAGGGAGCCGTCGGCCTGGAGCTGCATGTTGCGCCGACCGTGCTCCCAGATGACTTCGTCCGATCCGTCGCTGCCGTACCTGTCCGCCGCGCGGAGGATGACCAGGGTGTATCCGGCCGCCTGCGCCAGACGCTCGCGCATCATCTCGTCGGTGAAAGTGGTCATGGCCGTCAGATTACGCCGTGGTCCGGTCCGTCGCAGATGCCTTCGCCGTAGCTGAGAAATTATGTGTGGCGGACTGTCGATCCGGGCTCGTCGCCGTTCGTCGAAGGAATAGAAGGGGGCTCACCGGGAGCCTCCGCCCACAGATCGGAGTATGGAGATGTCCCAGTACCTGGTGCTCATCTACGAGGACGAGGCCGCCTACGCCACCGGCGACGCCGCCCTGTTCCAGCGGGTCATGGACGCGCACAACAAGTTCGGCGCGGAGAACAAGGACGCCATCGTCGGCGGCGAGGCGCTGCAGCCCACGTCCACCGCGACCAGCATCCGGGGCGGAGTGGTGACCGACGGGCCCTTCGCCGAGACGAAGGAGGCGCTCGGCGGCTACTACCTGATCGAGGCCGCCGACCTGGACGCCGCGCTGGCCGTCGCCAAGCAGGTCCCGGCCGAGTTCGGCGGGGTCGAGGTGCGTCCCCTCATGGTGTTCGACCAGCAGTGACCGGTTCCGACTCGCGGGGCGCCGGGCCGCGGAAGGGCGGCGCCCCCGATCGGCCGACGGCCGTCGCCGATGCCGTTGCGGACGCGCACCGCCGCGAGTGGGGCTTCGTCCTCGCTGCGACGGCGCGCGTCACCCGGGACCTCGACCTCGCCGAGGAGTGCGTTCAGGACGCCTACGCCAAAGCCCTCGTGGCGTGGGCCGCGTCCGGCGTCCCCGATCGCCCCGCGGCCTGGCTCACCACCGCGGCCCGCAACCGCGCCGTCGACGTGCTGCGGCGCGAAGCCACGCTCCGCAGCCGCCTCCCGTTGCTCGCCGACGAAGCACCCGAACCCGAGCACGAGATCCCCGACGAGCGGCTCCGCCTGATCTTCACCTGCTGCCACCCGGCACTCGCGCTCGAAGCGCAGGTCGCCCTCACGCTCCGGCTGCTCTGCGGCCTCACCACGGCCGAGGTCGCCCGCGCGTTCCTGGTCAGCGAGCCGACCATGGCGGCGCGCATCACCCGAGCCAAGAAGAAGATCGCCGGCGCGAACATTCCCTACCGCGTCCCCGATTCCGAGGACCTGCCGCACCGTGTGGAAGCGGTCCTGACCGTCGTCGACCTGGTCTTCACCACCGGCCACACCGCCCCGAGCGGCGCCGACCTGGTCCGCACCGACCTGGCCGACCGCGCCTTGGACCTGGCCCGCATGCTCAGGGCGCTCCTGCCCGGCGACGCCGGGGTCGCCGGCCTGCTGGCCAACATCCTGCTCACCGACGCCCGCCGCGCTGCCCGGGTCGACGCCGCGGGCCGGCTGGTGCTGCTCAAGGACCAGGACCGCGGGCTTTGGGACCGCGAAGCAATCACCCAAGGTCGAGCCCTCGTCCGCGAAGCCCTGCGCCGCCGTCCGCCCACGCGCTTCGCGCTGATGGCGGCGATCGCCGCCGTCCACGACGAGGCGCCGTCGTGGGAGGACACGGACTGGCGCGAGATCGTCGGCCTCTACGAGGTCCTGCTTCGCCACCACCCGTCACCGATCGCCGCACTCAACCGGGCGGTCGCGGTGAGCTTCGCCGAAGGCGCCGACGCCGGCCTGGCCGCGCTCGACGGACTCGTCCTGGAACCGCAGCTCGCCTCCTACGGCTACGTCGGCGCGGCGCGCGGCGACATGCTCGCCCGCCTCGGCCGCCGCGACGAGGCCCGCGCCGCCTACCAGGAAGCCCTGCTGTTCACCGAGAACGAGGTCGAGCGTGAGTTCCTCGCCGCCCGGGTCGCCGAACTCTGAGCCTCCGCCGTCGTCCTCCATCAGGGGTCGGGGACCGGACCGCTGGCCGTGTTCTGACTACGCGCCATATCTCGCGTCATATCGCTGAGAGCGAGTCACGGTGCGGGTTTGGACCAGTGGGTTTCAACGAGCCCTGGTACCGCTGCGACAGCGGCGGGGGACTGGGTCGCGAGCTGCATGACGTAGCCGACGTAGATGCAGGCGAACGTGGATGCCGTCGCCTCCACCTCGGCCTCGGGGGTGCCGGTCGCCGCCCGGAGCACGTCCGCGAAGATTCGGTGAGTCTCGGAGAACGCGGCGTTCAGGTGCGCGGCGATGGCGGCGTTCCGGAGGCTCTCCGACCAGACGAGCAGGGCGAGCGCCGCCGTGTCCCGGCTTTCGTGCTCGGCGCGGATGTACGCGCAGAGTTCGGAGAGGACCGCGCCGGCGCCGCGCTGGCCGTGCTCCTCGGCGATGCGCTGTGCCGCCTGCGTGATCCCGTCGAGGTTCTGCGCGGCGAGCGCCGCAACGATCTCGTCCTTGCCCGCGAAGTAGAGGTAGACCACCCCGGCCGAGACCCCGGCCTCGCGGCATACGTCCGCGATGGATGTGGCGTGGAAGCCGTCGCGCACGAAGCAGCGGCGAGCGGCGTCGAGGACGTGCGCGCGGCGGGCGTCCCGGTATGCGGCGGTGACCTTCGGCATGGCGGAAGTGTACCCCCTAAAAAGAATGAGCGCTCGGTTTACAAGAGCGGCCGGTCGGCGTACGGTGGTTATTAAAGCGAATGAACGCTCGGTTTTTTAGGAGGTCCCATGCGGCTGCCGTACATCCCGCCGGATCGGCTGAGTCCGGCGCAGCGACTGCTCTACGACGCGTTCGAGGCGGCGACGAAGGACGCCGCCGAGTACCAGGGCTTCGAGGTCAGGCGCGCCGACGGCGCATTCGTCGGCCCGTGGGGCGTGATGCTGCACTTTCCGCAGCTCGCCGTGCCGCTCGGCCAGTTCATCGGGCTGGCGCAGCAGCTCGACGGCATCAGCGAGCGCGCCCGGCAGGTGGTGATCCTCACGGTCGGCGGACGGTTCAACGTCGCCTACGAGCTCTACGCGCACGACACGCTCGCCCGGCGCGCGGGACTGCGCCAGGACCAGATCGCCGCGCTCAGCGCCGGAGCCCGCCCGACCGACCTCGCCGAAGACGAGCTGCTCGCCGCCGACGTCGCCACCGCACTCGCACGCGGCGGCGAGTTGCCGGGTCCGCTGTACGACGCGGCGGTCGCGACGCTCGGCCAGGACGGCTTCGACGCCGTCGTGTTCATCACCATCCACTACCTGGCGCTGGGCACCCTGCTCAACGCCTACGACGTTCCCGCCGGAGGTGCGAAGTCATGACCGACATCGACGCGATGAAGGCGATGCTCGAGGATGCGAGCGACTTCGGGACGTTCGGGCGCTACGTGGAGACGCCGGTCGCCGAGATGCAGCCGGCCGAGCGCGAGGCGTTCGACTACACGAAGAACCTGCGCGGCCTGGTCCCGGGCCCGCACAAGATCTGGGCGGCCAATCCCGCGCTCCTCACGAAGATCGCGCCGATCGGTGCGTACTACCAGGCGGAATCGACGCTCTCGAAGGCCGAGATCGAGATCGCGACCTGCGTGATCTGCGGTTTCTGGGGCGCCGCTTACAGCAGCCACGAGCACGAGAAGATCGGCGTGGCACTCGGCCACCTCGACCCGGCCGAGGTCGAAGCCCTGATCGCCGGGCTGCCGACGAAGTTCGGCGACGCCCGCCAGCAGGTCGTCTACGAACTCTCCACCGCCCTCGCCGCGACCCGCGTGGTGCCCGGCGGCCTGTTCCGCCGGGCACAGGACCTGCTCGGTGACGCCGGGATCGTCGATGTCACGGTCCTGCTGGGCTGGTTCAGCGCCGTCTCGCTCACCCTCAACGCCTACGACGTGCCGGCGAACGCCACCGGCCTCGACCAGTGAAGGAGCAGTGATCATGGCGCTCGCGCCGCTTCCCGAGGTCACCCTGACCCCGGTCGCCTACTTCCCGGAGAAGTACTTCCTGGAGAACCTCGCCGTCCGGGCCGACGGCTCGGTGCTGATCACCGCGGTGCTGCAGAAGGAGCTGTGGCTCGTGCCGGGGCCGGCTCCGCGCAGCCTCGTCGAGCCCGTGCTCGTGCACGCCTTCGACCACCCCGTGACCGGCATCGTCGAGGTCGAACCCGACGTGTTCGTGCTCAGCCTCACCGAGGGCTACACCACGCACGAATCGCACCTGGTCCGCCTCGACCTGAACGGCTGGACTCCGGGCACGCCGGTCGCCCCGGAGACCGTCTACACCTTCGACCACCGAGTGCGCGCCCTGAACGGCAGCTGCCTGCTCGGCCCCGGCGTCATGGCCGTCGCCGACTGCTTCGCCGGACTGATCTGGCGGGTCGACCTGGCCGACCACGCCCGATCCGCGACCGCCCGCGTCTGGGCCGAGCACGACACGATGGGCGACGACCCGGACGGCGGACTGCCGTGGCCGCCGCAGCCGGGGGTCAACGGAGTGCGCTACGGCGAGCGGACCGGATACCTCTACTACACGTCCACCGCGCAGCAGGTCTTCATGCGCGTCCCGATCGACCCGGCCACTCTGGAGGCGGCCGGCCAGCCGGAGTTCATCGCGGCCATCACCGACGGCGACGACTTCTGCATCGACGAGACGAAGGGCTTCGCCTACGTCACCCGGCACCGCGCCAACACCCTCGACCGCGTCCCGCTCACCCCGCGGCACGGCACCGAGGTGCGCCACATCGCGGGCGACCCGCTCGATCCGGTGATCGTCGGGCCGTCCAGCGCCTACTGGGGCCGCGAGCCCGGCGACGAGGGCCGCGTGATGTACGTGACCACCGACGGCGGCACCACCGCCCCGCCCGAAGGCATCGTGCGCAACGCTGCCCTGCTCCGCGTCGAACTGCGGGAGAAGGAGGCAGAACTGCGGGAGAAGGAGGCATGAGCAGGCATAGCGAGCTCACCACCATCGGCGCGACGGCGATCGAGACGTACGTCGATGACGCGGCCGGGGACAAGGACGCGGGGTTCGTGGCCGATTTCCTGAGCGGGCACTCGAATCTGGCGGGCTCACAGGCAGATGCCGAGGACACAGAGCACGGGGGACTGCGTGGAGGATGCCGAGGCCGACGGGGTGGCAGTCGCAGTGGCGGAAGTGGTCGTCGTCGACGTCGATGACCTCGTTGACACCGTCGACGCGCTCGACGCAGTCGCGATCGGGGCCGCGGTGGCCGACGCGGCGGCCGTGGACACGGACTGCGACGTGGTCTGGGCTGCGTGGCGCGGCGTGTAGCCCGGGGCGTCCGCCAGACTCTGCGACGCGGTGGCGGAGGCCGTCGGCTGCCGAGTCGCGGTCGCAGTGGCTCCGTGGTCGGACTGGGACGCCGTCTGCCGGGACTGCGTCTGCGCCGTGGACGATGTGTGCGAGGCGGCCTGGACCGGCACAGACGCGACGGCGGCGGATCCGGCCGAGCTGCTCGTGTGGGCCGTCGTCGACAGATTGCCGAGGGCGAGGGTGCCGAGGACGGCGATACCCGCGAAACCCCCCGTGGCGGTGGTCACCCTGGCCGCGAGGGACCGGCGGCGGTGGGAGTGGCGGACGCGGCGGGCGCTCGCGTCGGCCCCGGCCTCGTTGCCGTGCGAGCCGACCTCCGAGTCGGCGTAACCGTCCGCGGCGAACACCGCCGAGCGCGGTGCGGCATGCGCTCCGGTCCGGGCCTTCGGACGGCCGCGGCCCGGTCCGGCGGCGCGCCCGGAAGCGGCGGCCGCGTCGGCTCCGTGGCCCGCCTTCGCCGGCACGGGCTGCCGCGCACCCGCGCCTGTCTGGCGCATTGGGCCGCCCACGGGCGGCTCGGCCGCGCCCGCCATCGACTCGACGACGGCTCCGCATCCCGGGCAGGACACGACGCCATTGAGTTCCCTGAGACACGAAGTGCAGTAATTCACCATGGATCCTGAACATTGAATTAACGGGCTTCGACCAGGCACGCTAACGTGCGCATGCGGTGCCGCACGGCCGGTTGAGGTCAGCTCAAGGCAAAAGCCACGGAAAGGATTGGCGTTTTCCGGCGGGACGTCACCGCATCAAGTCTGTGCCATTTTGCGCGTCTCGCGGCGTCATTGTGCGTCAGACGTTTGCCGCCCTCGTGGCCGGCTCCGCACAGGGGTCCGCCTGCGCCGGTGAGGCGCGATCGGCGAGACTGGCGGTGTGAATCCCGCCTGGCTCGAGCTTCCCGTCCGCAGCGCCGTCCCTGAACTCCGGCGCGCCCTGGACCAGCGCGGGACCGCCGTCCTGGCCGCACCGCCCGGGACCGGGAAGACGACGCTGGTACCGCTGGCCCTGGCCGGCCTGGTGCCGGAGGCCGACTTCGATGCGCAAGCAGCCGGGCCGCGCCGGGTGCTGGTCGCCGAGCCCCGTCGGCTCGCGGTCCGCGCCGCGGCGCGGCGGATGGCCTGGCTGCTGGGCGAACCGGTGGGGGAGCGGGTCGGCTTCACGGTGCGCGGCGAGCGCAAGACCGGGCCGCGCACCGTGGTCGAGGTGGTCACCACCGGCGTGCTGCTGCAACGGCTGCAGCGCGAGCAGGAACTGGCCGGCGTGGACATCGTCGTACTGGACGAATGCCATGAGCGGCACCTGGACGCAGACACCGCACTGGCCTTCCTCCTCGATGTCCGGGCCGCCCTTCGCCCCGACCTGCAGGTACTCTGCGCCTCGGCGACCTCAGACACCGCCGCGTGGGCCCGGCTGCTGGGCGGGGCGGATCAGGCGCCCGCACCCGTCGTGGAAGCCCACGGCATCCAGCACCCGGTAGAGGTCGTCTGGTCGCCGCCGCCTCGGCCGGTGCGCGCGCCGCAAGGGCTGCGCGTAGATCCCGCGCTGCTGGAGCATGTCGCCGCGACCGTGCGGCGCGCACTGCGCGAACGCGAAGGGGACGTATTGTGCTTCCTGCCCGGCGCGGGCGAGATCGCCCGGGTCGCCGGGATGCTGGCCGGACTGCGTAACAGCGTGGACGTGCTGCAGTTGCACGGGCGGGCCGAGTCCGCGATCCAGGAGGCGGCGCTGACCGCCGGTGGCCGCCGGCGGGTGGTGCTGTCCACCTCCGTCGCCGAGTCCTCGCTGACCGTGCCAGGGGTACGCACCGTCGTGGACTGCGGTCTCGCCAGGGAGCCGCGCACCGACCACTCCCGCGGCCTGGCCGCATTGGTCACCGTCCGGGCGTCGCTGGCCACCGGACGCCAGCGCGCCGGACGCGCGGGGCGCGAGGCCCCCGGAGCGGTCTACCGCTGCTGGGCGCAATTCGAGGACGCGAGGGCCAGGCCCATGCCGACCCCCGAGATCATGCAGGCAGACCTCACCTCTTTCGCACTCCAGGTCGCCTGCTGGGGCGCCCCGGGAGCCCGCGGCCTCGCGCTGCCCGACCTGCCCCCGGACGGCGCGATGGCCGCCGCCCGAGACGTGTTGACCGCTCTGGGCGCCGTCGACGCCGAGGGCCGCGCCACCGAGCGGGGCGTGAGCATCACCCGCACGGGCCTGCACCCTCGGCTCGGCCGAGCCCTGCTGGACGGTGCCGCGGTGGTCGGCGCACGCCTGGCGGCCGAACTGGCGGCGCTGTTGTCCGAGGAACCCCCGCGCGCACTGGGCGACGACCTGGCCGCGGTCCACCGCGCCGCCGCCGCCGGCCGCGACCCCTATGCCGCCCGCTGGCGCGACGAGGTCCGCCGACTGCTGGGCCACATCGGGTCCGCAGGCGATCCCCGGCCGCCGGTCAGCCCGGCCGAGGCGGCCGGTCTGATCGTCGGGCTCGCCTTCCCCGAACGCATCGCGCGGGCCCGTGCGGGGAGGGGCTCGGGTTCGGGTTCGTCGAAGCCCGAACCCGGCGCACGCGCCTCCTACCTGATGGCCTCGGGCACCGCCGCCGACACGGCGCCCGGCTCCGCCCTGTCCGGCGCGGAGTGGATCGCCGTCGCGGTCGCCGACCGCCCGTCCGGATCTCCGGC
The DNA here is from genome assembly GCF_018139625.1 of Actinospica acidithermotolerans. Taxonomy (GTDB): domain Bacteria; phylum Actinomycetota; class Actinomycetes; order Streptomycetales; family Catenulisporaceae; genus Actinospica; species Actinospica acidithermotolerans. The sequence goes on from NZ_JAGSOH010000043.1 coordinate 40,598, forward strand.
CGCCCGGGTCCGGTTGGCCGCCGTGCTGGACGAGGCCGCCGCACGACGTTGCGCCCCGTCCCTGCTCACTGAGCGTGAGAAAGTCCGCTGGGCCGTTCCTGCCGGCTCGCGCCGGGGCGAGATCGCGGCCAGAAGGGTCCAATCCCTGGGCGCGATCGAACTCACCGCCAGACTCCTCGCCGACCCCGACCCCGCCGACCTGCGCGCCGCGCTGCTGGAAGGCCTGGCCGCCGAGACCGTCAGCGAACTGCTCACCTGGCCGGCCGAGGCCACCGCCCTACGTCAACGCCTGGCATTCCTGCACCGCACTCTCGGCCAACCCTGGCCCGCGGTCGACGACGAGGCATTGCTGGCTCGGGCCGACCAGTGGCTGGAGCCCGAACTCTCCCGCGCCCGGCACCGCGCCGACCTGGAACGCATCCCCACGACAACTGCCCTGACCCGGCTGCTGCCCTGGCCCGCCGCCGGGCGCCTGGATGAACTCGCCCCCGAACGCATCACCGTTCCCAGCGGCAGCCGGATTCGCGTCGACTACTCCGCTGACCGCCCCGTGCTCGCCGTCAAGATCCAAGAGCTTTTCGGCCTGGACGCGGCCCCGCAACTGGCCGACGGCCGCGTCACCCTGACGATCCACCTGCTCTCTCCCGCAGGGCGCCCTGCCGCCGTCACCAGCGACCTCGCCTCCTTCTGGCGCGAGGGCTACCGCGCCGTCCGCGCCGACCTGCGCGGCCGCTACCCGCGCCACCCCTGGCCCGAGGACCCCACCGCCGCCCAGCCGACCCGGCGTCTCAATCAGCGCAAATAAGCCATGAGAGTAACCGGCGGGGGTCTTCCGGCGGGACGTACTCTGGCTCCATGTTCTCGCCTCAAGGTCCATCAGCGCTTGAGTTGCTGATCCAGGCGCTTTCCTCGGTCGAACGCGGCTATGACCTGCTCGCGCCGAAGTTCGACCACACTCCCTTTCGTACGCCCGAGGACGTGCTCGACGCGTGCGCCGACGCACTGACCGGACTCGGGCCGTTCGACGGGGGACTGGATGTGTGCTGTGGCACCGGAGCGGGCTTGCGGGTGCTCGAATCGCTGTGCGCGGGACGCATCAGCGGTGTCGACTTCAGCGCCGGCATGCTCGCCCAGGCACGCTACGCGTACCCCGAGGCCGAATATGTGCGTGCTGATGCCAGGGCCCTGCCCCTGGCCGGAGCTTTCGACCTGGCCGTCACCTTCGGGTCGCTCGGGCACTTCCTGCCCGCCGAGCGGCCCGCGTTCTTCGCCGGCGTGCACCGAGCGCTGCGACCCGGCGGGGTCTTCGCCTTCCCGGTGGGCGCGCCGCCACCCCTGGCCTCGCGCGCGTACTGGTCGGCCCAGGGATTCGACCTGGCGATGCGAGTGCGCAACGCTCTCTGGCGCCCCCCGTTCGTCATGTACTACCGCACCGGCGCACTGTCCGCGCTCCGCACCGACCTGGTGGCAGCAGGATTTGCCATGCCGAGTGTCACGCCCCTGACGGCGCTGGGCCGACGCGACGACGGAAGCCCGAAGTACGGACTCGTCCTCGCCCGCAGAGCCGCCACGGCTTGACCGCTTTCCTTCCGAACCGCTTTCCTTCCGCCGTATCAGACTGACGGTCTTATGCCGTAATCTCATGAGATTTTCAGCCTATTTTACAGGCATTTGATATCAGTTTGCAGAAAACTTGAGCGACAGGACTCTGATACCTCAGGCATTCTTCCTGGCAACCTGCCTAATCAGGGCAGGGATCCCCGCCCACAGGAGGACTGAGTGTCGCACCACCTTGTACGACGCCTCATCACCGTGGTGACGTTGCTGGCCGCCACCGCGGTTCCGGCGCTCTCCGCGACGCAGGCGTCCGCGTCCACCCGGACCGCGGCCGTCAGCACGTCCGACACCCACACGGTCGTGCGCGCCGGCTGCGGCGCCACGCCGGCCGCCGGTTACGCCGCCTGCAACGCCTACGTCCGCACCAGCAAGGTCCACCCGAACTCGGGAACCTCGACGACCAGCGGCTACATCCCGTCGCAGATACAGGCCGCGTACGGACTGGCCGCAGCCTCGGCCGCCGACGGCTCCAGCCAGACCATCGGCATCGTCGACGCCTACAACGACCCGACCGCCGCTGCCGACCTCGCGGTCTACCGCTCGGCCTACGGCCTGTCCGCGTGCACCGTCGCCAGCGGCTGCCTGAAGATCACGTCCCAGACCGGCTCCACCACCTCCCTGCCGTCGAACGACGGCGGCTGGGCCGAGGAGGAGTCGCTGGACCTGGACATGGCCTCGGCGACCTGCCCGCTCTGCAAGATCATCCTGGTCGAGGCGAGCAGCGCCTCCTACGCCAACCTCGGCACGGCCGTGAACGAGGCGGTCGCGCTCGGCGCCAACGTCGTCTCCAACAGCTACGGCGGCTCCGAAAGCTCCGGTGAGACCAGCTACGACACGTACTACCACCACAGCGGCGTGATCATCACTGCTTCGACCGGCGACAGCGGTTACGGCGTCGAATACCCGGCGGCCAGCCAGTACGTCGTCGCCGTCGGCGGCACCTCACTGTCCACCTCCACTACCGCCAGCCGCGGCTGGACCGAAACCGCCTGGGCCGACGCCGGCTCCGGCTGCTCGAAGTACGAGACCAAGCTCACCGGCCAGTCGCTGGTGACCACCGGATGCTCGAAGCGGGCCGTGGCAGACGTCTCCGCCGTGGCCGACCCCAACACCGGCGTGGCCGTGTACGACTCGACCTCCTACGACGGCTATGTGGGCTGGCTCCAGTTTGGTGGTACCTCGGTGTCCTCACCGCTGATCGCAGGCGTCTTCGCGCTGGCCGGCAACGAGTCCTCGGTCAGCAACAACACGCTCTACAACTACGTCGGCACCGCATACCTCAACGATGTGACCAGTGGCTCGAACGGCTCCTGCTCGGTATCCGAGCTGTGCACGGCGACCACGGGCTGGGACGGCCCGACCGGCCTCGGCACCCCAGAAGGCATCACCGCCTTCTAGGCGGCCTCGGCGCTGACCGATCGCTTCAAGCGGAACAGCGTGCAGTGCCCTCGATCTGAACAGCGGCCCGACCGGAGGAGAGACGCAAGCCTCGTCCTCCGTGCCGGGCCGCTGCGCCGCCCGAGCCGGTTCGATAAGAGCCGGATCAGGTCCTGCCGTTGGTCGCCGTACCCCACAGCGCCTGGCCCTCAGCCGCCGCGAAGCGACGCCAGCACGTCATCCCGGAGCCGAACCCGAGTTCCTGCGGCAGCCACTCCCACGGCAGACCGGTGTGCAGCACGAACAAGATCCGGCACAGCGCCTTCGCCGTCAGCCAAATCAGAACCAGTTCATACCGTATGTGGTAGCGGTTCCAAGAGGACGATAAGCAAGTCTTAGTGTTTTAGCCGCGTGTTTGGATCAGGAGTGCTGGTCGGCTTGTCGGGTGCGGGGTGGCAACGTGTCAGGGTGTCAGGCTTGGCCCGCAGTGGGTCTTGACAAAAGAATTCCTTGTAGCGGCCTCGATCTGCTTTCTATCGTGCGGTCATGCAGACGCCAGGACTGGTGGAGATCACCCCGGAGAACGTGACCGCCGCGTGCCGCATCGAGGTACGCCCTGAACAGCAAGCTGTCGTGTCGCCGGTCGCGTGGTCGCTCGCCGTGGCCTACGCAAACCAGGCGATCGCGTGGCCACGGCTTATCGTCGATGGCGACGAAGTAGTCGGCTTTGTCATGGCCGGCTTCGACACGTCCATGCCGCCGGAGTCTTTCTTCCGGTGCGGCGTGTGGCGCCTGAACATCGCAGCCGAGCATCAGGGCCGCGGCTACGGCCGCTTCGCGGTGGAGGCGGTATGCGAACAAGCGCGGCGCCGTGGCGAACGGCGTGTAACAGTGCTCTGGGTTCCGCACGAGCACGGGCCTGAGCGCTTCTATCTCGGGCTCGGCTTCCGACCCACCGGCGAGGTGTTCCACGGCGAGGTCGTCGGCGAGCTCCTCCTGTGAGGGGATGGCAGTGCCGGGTAGCTTACTTCTCGGCCTGGGTTGCTCAATGTCGCTGGTCGACGAAGGCAGCCTGGGCCTGGGAGCGGGGCTGTGTGAACAGTCCGGGTTCGGCCTCGTTGAGGAACCCGAGGCTGACCAGGCGCTTGAGCTTCGCACGGGTGCCTGCGACGTGCTTGGGCATCACAGGCAGGTCCAGAGCGAGGCACAGGTCGCGGGCGCGTAGCGGTCGCCGTTCGTGCGCGCACGCATCCATGATCTGCCGGTAGGCCGCGCCGTCCGGCAGCGCCAGGGCCGGCGGTTGTTCGAGGTCGAGGCCTGGCGCCATCGCGCGGTCGGTCTCGGCCGTGACCTGCAGTGCTTCGTGTCAACCCTATGACGTCCACGGCCAGCCCGCGCAGGCGTCCCGGGGTCTTCTTGGCCGCGTCCAGGCCGGTGGTGGACTTCGGCACCCCGGCCCCTGCACGCACCGACTGCGAGTCGAGCACCACCAGCGACGGGTCCGCAGAGCGTGCGGCCTTCTCGCGCACCATCATCCGCAGCACGTCGTTGATCCGCGCATCGAGCCCGTCACTCTTCCAGACACCGAAGTAGTAGCGCACCGCGCCGGTCGGCGGCAGGTCGTGTGGCAACAACTCCCACTGGCAGCCGGTCCGGTTCTGGTACCGCAGCGCGTTGACGATCTCGCGTATCTCGTAACGCCCCTGATGGCCGGAGACCGACGGATGCGCCGCCTTCCACGCCGCGATCAGCGGCTTGATCACGGCCCACTCCGGCTCGGTCAGGTCGGTCTTGTACGCCTTGCGCTCACCCACCCGACGTCCTACCAGCAGACCCTTGACCCCAGCCCACACCACCTAACTGAACGGCGTTGGTACCAGACGGGCTGCAGCCATCAGCGCCTCCAAGCTGGATAGGAGCGCCCGGCGGACGCGCCCGGGTCAGTGCGGGCGGAGGGCCGCCTCCTCCCGGTCAAGGTCCTGTTGGAGGCGGCGGCGAGTGGTTTCGCTGATCCGGTGCTCGTCGTACAGGCGCTGCAGGTGGGTGTTCTGCACGCCGATCACCTCGCGGCGCAGCTCGCGGTAGGCGGTGCCGAGGGTGGTGCCGTCGGGGCTTTCGACCTCGTGGTCGAGGCGGGCGGCCAGGCTCCGGCGTACCCGGTCGATCACGGCTTCGGGCATGGCCTCGAGCGAGGCGAGGTGTTCGACGTGCGCGAGGGCGGCGTGGTTGAGCGCGGCGTGGGTCTCCGATTCTTCGCGGGCGGTGTGTTCGGGTTCGAGGGCGAGCCCGGAGCGATTGACGACCGCGGCGAGCGTGAGGCCTTGGCCGACGAGAGTGCACACGACCACGGAGGTGGTGAGCACGAGGACCAGGGGTCTGCCGGGCAGCGGGCTGCCGTTGTCGGCGGTCAGCGGGATCGTGAGCGCCGCGGCCAGCGGCATGACGCCTCGGGTTCCGGCCCAGGTGACCACCGCGGCCAGCCGCCACGACAGCCGGTTCTGCCCGGGTTTGACCACGCGGGTCAGTGGCAGGGTCCACAGGATGCGTGTGCCGAGCAGGACGGTGGCGAGCGCGAGGGCTTGGAGGGGCCACCAGGTGCTGCTTGGCGGCAGGTTGCGTACCAGGGTGGGCAGTTGCAGCCCGATGATGCTGAATACGACGCTTTCGAGGAGGAACACGACGACGGCGTAGACGGCGTCGACCTGCAGGCGGATGCGGGCGTCGGTCAACTGGTGGTGGGAGCGGCCCAGTATGACGCCGGCGACCACGACCGCGGTGACCCCGGAGGTGTGGGCGCTTTCCGCGAGCACGTAGGCGGCGTATGGGGTGGCCAGGGCGATGACGGTCTCGAGGACCGGGTCGGTGGTGCGGCGGCGGATGAGCCCGACCAGGGCCGCGAGTGCGGCTCCGATGAGGGTGCCTCCGCCGGCGAGCAGCACGAACTGCGCGCCGGCCCCGCCGACGTGCACCGTGCCGCCCACGGCCACCGCGATCCCGACCGCGACCTTGAACAGAACCAGGGAGGTGGCGTCGTTGAACAGGCTCTCGGCCTGCACGAGCACCTGGATGCGGCCGGGTAGCGCCAGGCGCCGGCCGAGCGCGGTCACCGCCACCGGGTCGGTGCTGGCCAGCACGGCGCCGAGGACGAACGCCATCGCCGGCGGCAGGCCGGTGAGGGCGACCGCTGCGAAGCCGACGGCCGCTGCCGAGGCGAAGACCAGGCCGAACGCCAGTATGGTGACTGGGCGCCAGACCGTGCGCAGATCGCGCAGGGAGAGTTCTTCGGCTGCGGCGTAGAGCAGTGGCGGCAGTACGACGATCGCGATGGTCTGGGGCGCGACGTGCACGGCGGGAGCACCCGGGATGAGGGCGATGCCCAGGCCGGCGAGAACGAGCAGCGATGGTGCGGGAATGCTCCAGCGGTTGGCGATGCTGGCCACCGTGGTCGCGAGCACCACGAGGAAGAGAACGGCTCCTACCGCACCCATCTGCGCAGCCCCTGATCCTTCAGGCGGGCGCTGCCGCCGGACGCCGCAGACTTCTTCCCCGCGCCGACCAGGCTTCCCGGCACACCGGAGATCATCTTATAGGGGTTTCTAACACTCCCGTACGTTTGCGTGACGGCCGATGGTCCCGGCCGGGCCGGGCAGTGCGGCCCTGTCGGATAGCGGGGCGTGCTCTCAGGCTGGTGGGGTGGCGAAGCGTGGGAGTCTGCGTATCTACCTCGGCGCGGCGCCGGGGGTCGGTAAGACGTACGCGATGCTCGCCGAGGGCCAGCGGCGTCGGGCCCGCGGGACGGACGTGGTGATCGGGCTGGTCGAGCCGCATGGGCGGCCGTTGACCGCGGCGATGGCCGAGGGGCTCGAAGCCGTTCCGCGCCGTCAGGTGTCGCATCGCGGTGTCGTCTTCGAGGATCTTGACGTGGCGGCGGTGCTGGCGCGGGCGCCGCAGGTGGCCTTGGTCGACGAACTGGCGCACCCCAACCTCGACGGGTCCGGGCACCCGAAGCGCTGGCAGGATGTCGACGATCTGCTCGCCGCGGGCATCGACGTGGTCACCACACTCAACATCCAGCACTTGGAGTCGCTCGGCGAGGTTGTCTCGCAGATCATCGGGGTGCCGCAGCGCGAGACCATTCCGGATGCGGTCGTGCGCCGGGCCGATCAGATCGAGCTGGTGGACATGACCGCCGAGGCGCTGCGCCGCCGGATGGTGCACGGCAACATCTATCCACCCGATCGGATCGATGCCGCGCTCACGCACTACTTCCGGCCGGGGAACCTCACCGCGTTGCGCGAGCTGGCGCTGCTGTGGATGGCCGATCGCACCGAGGAGGGCCTGCGCGCCTACCGTGCCGCCCACGACATCGTCGCGCCGTGGGAGACGCGCGAGCGCGTCGTGGTCGGCCTGGCCGGCCGAGTCGAGGAGGAGCCGCTCGTGCGGCGCGCGGCCCGGATCGCCGAGCGCATGCCCGGCGCCGAACTGCTCGCCGTCCACGTCCGTGCGCAGGACGGTCTCAGCGAGGCCGACCAGGAGGCGCTCGGGAAGCTGTTCGCCCTGGTCGAATCGCTCGGCGGCAGCGTGCACCGGGTGACCGGGGACGACACCGCCGAGGCGCTCGTCCAATTCGCCCGCGCGCACCAGGCCACCCAGCTCGTCCTCGGGTACACGGCGAGCACGCATCGTTTCCCGCTGCGCACCCGTTTGACCACTCGGGTGCTGCGGCGCAACGAGGGTATCGACGTGAATCTGGTGAACGACCGCGGCGGCGGGTCGGGGCCAGAGCGTCGGCTGCCGCGGGCGGCCCGGCGACGCGCCGTGCTGGCCGAGGCAGAGCTGATCCGGGCCCTGTCCGTCAGCGTGCTCGACGGGCACGAGGATCTACCCAGCCTGCTCGAACAGGTGCGCCGAAGCTGCGATCTGCGTGCCGTGAGCCTGCTGGAACCGCTGCCGGAGCATCCAGGCGAGTGGAGCGTGGTGGGGAGCGCGGGCGAGCACGCGCCCGAAACTCCCGCAGGCGCCGATGCCACGGCGACACCGGACGGCTCGGTCACGCTCGCCGCTCGCGGCCGAATCACCGACCCCGCGGTGCGCGAGGCGTTCGCCGGAGCCGCCGAGCGCATACGGTCCATGCGCGTGCACGCCGCCGAACGGGGCGCGCGGCGCGAGGAGCGGCGGCATAGTGTCAGGGCGACGCTGGCCACCGTGCAACTCGTCCTCGTCCACGAACTCGCCCCCCGCCTGCACACCGTGCGCGCAGACCTGACGTCCGGCGAACCGGCGGAGATCAAGAACGCGGCGCATACGCTGGACGCGCTCACCCGGCGCGTCGAGGAGCTCATCGATCTGTGCCGGGTGGACACCGGAGGGTTGGAGCTGCAGTTGCGGCCGGTAGAGCTCGACGAGGTGGTCGAGGCGGCCCTCGAGGATCTCGGCCCGGGCGGGCGCGGCCTCGTCATAGATCTGCCCGAGGATCTCCCGGACGCGGTCGCCGACGCCGATTCGCTCTCCCGGGCGCTGACGGTGCTGGCCGCCGACGCGCTGCGGCGCAGCGATTCCGATCGACCTCCTGTCTTGAGTGGCCGAAGCAGCGACGGTCGAGTCCAGCTTGATCTGACGGTGCGGCAATCGGCGCGGCAGGGGCCGGAACCGGGTGCCGACGAGGACGGAACGCCGCGAACGGCATTGGCCCAGGAGCACGACCTGGCCGTGCGCCTTGCGCGGGGCCTCATCGACGCGATGGCAGGGACGTTGGACCTCAAGCGGACCGACGGAGCCGACCGTTACAGCGCGGTCATCGACCTGCCCGCGGCGCGACGCGGCTGACGATCATGGTTCTCGGGCGGCCCTCGTCCCCTGTGCGCCGTGGCGCGACGCGTCCCCGGGCCGTTGCGGGCGGTCCGGGGACGCGTCGCGCCAGGTCAGGCTCCGGGGCGCTTGCCGTGGTTGGCGTTCTTCTTGCGCCGGGCACGCTTGCGTCGCGCGCGTTTGGCCACGTGTCGTCCTTTTCAGATGCGGTGTGGGCGGGCTCAGGCGGCGGCAGGCGTCGGCAGCCGGTCGAAGCCGACGGTCTTGGCAGTGGCCTTCCACAGCCGGGCGACCGCGCGCTCGTCGGCCACCAGACCGGCGAACGGGCCCTGGACCTCGCCGTCGTAGTACGCGCCGTCGGTGAGCTCGGTCTCGGGCAGGCAGAGCCTGGAGACGGTCTCGGCGCCCTCGGCCGCGGGAGCTCCGGTACGCGCGTAGAGCGGGAGCAGTCCTGAGGCGATGACGCCCGGATGCACGCTGGCGGCGAGCAACTGATCCCCGCCCGCGGCGGCCGCCGCGCGGGTGAACATCGTCAGCTGCAGCTTGGACTGCGCGTAGGCGGCGGTGCGGGAGTAGTGCTTGGCGCGGTCCATGTCGCCCCAGTTGAAGTTGCCGGTGCGGTGCAGGGAGGAGGAGACGTTGACCACGCGTCCCTGCCGCGTCATGCACAGCGGGACCCACAGTAGCCGGGTGAGCAGGTACGGTGCGAGGTAGTTGACCTGGTGGACGAGTTCGTGTCCGTCGCGGGTGACCGCGCGGGTGTCGCTGCCGGATACTGCGGCGTTGTTGACGAGCACGTCCAGGCAGGGGTGGCGTGCCTCGATGCGCGCGGCGAGGTCGGCGACGGCGTGCAGGTCGCGGAAGTCGGCGACCTCGAACTCGATCCTCTCGGCGGGCAGCTTCGCCAGCAGCAGCCGGTCGCGCGCGCCTTCGACGAGCTCGGGAGTGGGGCCGTGCACGATGACGGTCATGCCCGCGGCCAGCAGCCGCCGGGCGATGCCGTGCCCGATCCCGTTGGTGGCTCCGGTCACCAGGGCGACACGAGCCGACGTGGGCACAGCGGACATGGTTGTAGACATAGTTATATATCCAAACAATGAGAAATGGGATCATGCGAAGGCGCGGCGCACCCGGCCGCCCGTGAACCGGGCGGATGGCGGGAAGCGCGGGAATATAGCCGCGCTCAGGCGCGGCGTAGGTCAGCGGCCGGGATGCGGCGGCCGATCGTCATGCCGAAGGCCGCCACGCAGCGGCGGGGACATGACGGAGGTGTTCATGACCGCCAGTCAACGCCGTCGCGGCTACCGGGGCAAGGACTCAGCCGGCGACTCCACGCCGATCTGACGCGGATTCAACGCCGCTCACCGGTCTTTCGCGGACCTCGGCGGCAGGGGGAGCGGCCCGGGTCGTGCCGATGCGTCGAGCACGTGGTTGATCTGTTGCCGTCGGCTGCGCCACGAGCGCAGTGCGGCGTGCAGGGGTGACGGTGGGACGGCGATGACCGGGCACGTCGCGTGCGCCAGGCAGTAGCGGGCGGTACCGGCGTGCAGGGCGTGCCGGATCGTTCCGCGTCGGCCCGCGCCGACGATCAGAAGATCATGCTGCCTGTTCGCGGTCTGCACCAGGACGGGCCCGGGCTCGCCCATGATCACCCAGGGTTGGACGGGAAGGTCGGTCGGCGGTCCGCCCAGGCCTTCCTCGAAGGCGCGCCGCAGATCGCCCTCGGCGAACTCGCGCAGGACGCTGTTGTAGTGCGCGGACGACGCGCGCCTGCCGGCGAGCGCTCCGCCCGGCGATCGCCAGGCCAGGACCGGGACGAGTACGGCCGCGAGCAGGCGGGCCTGGGCTGCCGCGAAGCGCAGCGCTTCGAGGCTGCCGAGCGAGCCGTCGACTCCGACGACGACGCGACCGACGATTTTCGACTCCATCTGGTCAGCACATCACGACCCATTCGGGTTCATGCGGTTGCTCACACCGACTCAACATGATCCGGCGCGCTCTCAACGTTCCGCACACGCCGCGCGACATACTGGCCCAAATCGGGCGAGTGTCGGTGGCGTGTCGCGCAGGTAACGGTCGGGGCTCGGCCTGTAAGCCGGGTGTGGAGATTCCCATAACGCCCGTTAGAGGCGCGTGAGCAAACGGTGCATCCGGCCGGCGTTGCTGTTCCATACCTGGTGGTTCGGAGTGTGCCGCGCTGGTGCGCCCCGCATGTTCCGGACCGAGCCTATCCACATGTCTAGTCAAGAGGAGCCCGAGATGGCCGACGTCCTCTACGTCGTGCTCGTTATTGCGGCCTTCGCCGTTTTGGCGTTGGTCGTGAAGGGGGTCGAGCGTCTTGAGCGCTGACGACGTCATCGGTTTGATCGCCGCTG
>NZ_JAGSOH010000044.1 GCF_018139625.1 Actinospica acidithermotolerans
GCGCTCGGCTTGGCCCCCCGCCGTGCCGTCACCGCCCTCACCGCACGACCGAACGGCCGAGAGCCACATCGAATCACCGCGGGCGACGACGTCGACGACCGTGCAGGCAGCGGGGGCCTCGCCGTCCCGGTCCGGCCAGGGGGGTGCCGCACAGACCGCGCCCCTGAACCGGGCGCGCCTACATCCCGCGCTGCAGGCGGTGCCGACCCGGGACAGCCGGCTGGACGCCGAATTCACCGACGACCCGGCCCCGGGCGACGAACTCTAGGAGTGAAGTGTCGATGAGGATCCCGCTGACCGCGGTTGACGCGTTCCGTGCGCAGCTTCGCCACCTCGTCGCGGACGTCGATCCGGGTACCCCGGTCGCCGAACTGGCCGCCCGACTGGCCGGCTTCGAAGAGCCGGCTCCCGCGGCCGTGCCCGACGTGTATGTCGGCTCGCGGCGGCTGGACTCGTCAATGCCGCTGCGGGAGACCGGGATATCGGCCGGGGCCGTGCTCGGCTTGGACAGCCCGGTCGGTTGCCCGGCCGACCCGGTGCTGATGAGTCCGCCGAATGAGGGGGCGCTGCTGGAGATCCGCGTGGTCGGCGGGCCCGACTCCGGCCGGATCTGGCCGCTGGGCATGGGTGTTCACGACATCGGCCCGGCCACCGGAAGCACGGTCGAGATCAGCGGCGACGGTGTGCCGGAGCGCGGGGTGCAGGTCACCGTGGGCGCGACCGGGCTGGCCTGGCTCACCGTGCCGGACGAGGCCGACGGAATCGCCCCGCCGACCCGGAACCCGGCGGTCGGGGACAGGCCGGCGCCGGACACCACCAACTTGGACGCGCTCGGCGCGCTGGTCGGCCTGAAATGGACGAGCGACTCCCCGCCAGGCAGCGTGCCGCTCGCCCCCGGCTACGACGGCGTGCGGCTCGCCGTGATCCAGCCGCCCGAAGGTCAGGCGGTGACGCGCTGCGCGACCGGCGAGGTGCCCTGGCCGGTCGGCGGCGACCTCGTTGTCGGCGACAACGTCCTGCGGCTGTGTCGGCCAGAGGAAGCCGATGCCGCGATAACGGTGTCGGAGGACGGCCTGGGCCGGGACGTCAACCGCCCGCCCCGGATCGTGCCGCCGCTGCACGTCGGCAAGTTCACCATGCCCAAGCCGCCGACCGTACCCGCTCGCCGAGCCTTTCCGCTCACGATGATGCTCGCGCCCGCGTTGATGGGCGTCGGCATGGTGTTCTTCCTGCATTCGTACTACTTCCTGATGTTCAGTGCGCTCAGTCCGCTCTTCTTCATCGCCAACATGGTCAGCGGACGTCGCAGCGCCCAACGCGCCTTCTGGACCGACCTGAAAACGTTCTGGGAGCGACGACTGGCCACCAGCGCCGCGGTTCGGCACGCGGTAGCGCACGAGCGCACAGTGCGCTGTGAGACGTCGATGGACCCGGCCTGCGCCGCCCGAACGGCTATCGGTCCGGGCCGGCGACTGTGGGAGAGGCGGCGCAACGACGGCGACTACCTCCTGCTGCGCGTCGGCACGGTGGACCAGGCCTCGATGATCGAGATCGATGATCAGAACCCCGAAGACGGCGGGCGAAGGAAGGTGCACTGGAACCTGCCCGAGGTGCCGATCGCGGTGGACCTCGGCCGGCGCGGCGTGCTCGGGGTGACGGGGGATTCGGCCACCGTCCGCGGGCTGGCCCGCTGGCTCGTCACGCAGACCGCGGTCCTGCACAGCCCGCGCGACGTGCAGGTCTACCTGCTGACCGACGGCGTTTCCGAGCAGGCGTGGGACTGGGTGCGCTGGCTGCCGCACCTGCGGCCGGGGGAGGACGGGCCAGGCCCGGCTGCGCTGATCGGCAACGAGCCGGACAGCGTGGCGAACCGGATCAGTGAGCTGATCTCGCTGATCCACGCGCGGCAACGGGCCCGTAGCAGCACGATGAGCTCGGTGGTCTTCAACGAGCCCGACATCGTCGTCGTGGTGGACGGCGCGCGCCGGTTCCGGGACGTGGCCGGCGTGATCCAGATCCTGACTGACGGCCCGCGACTGCGGATCTTCGCGATCTGTCTGGACGAACAGGAGCAACTGCTGCCCGAAGAGTGTACCGCCGTGGTGCGCTGCACCTCGAAGGGGCTGGTGATCAGTCAGCGGGATCAACCCGTCGTCGAGGACATCCGGCCCGACCTGGTCTCGCCTGCCTGGTGCGAGCGGGTGGCCCGGGCCCTGGCACCGCTACGCGACGTGACCACGGACGACGACGCCGCCCTGCCGACCATGGTGCCGCTGCTCGAGTTGCTCGACCAGGACCCGCCGAGCAGCGAACGGATCATCGCCGAGTGGGAGCGGCGACCGGCGAGCACCGCCGTGGCGTTCGGCGTCGGGTACGACGGCCCGGTGGCCTTCGACCTGGTCCGCGATGGCCCGCACGCGCTGGTCGCGGGAACAACCGGTTCCGGCAAATCGGAACTGCTGCAGTCCATGCTGGCCTCGGCGGCACTGGTGAACAGGCCGGATGAGCTGGTGTTCGTGCTGGTGGACTACAAGGGCGGCAGCGCGTTCCAGGACTGTGTACGGCTCCCGCACGTGCTGGGCATGGTGACCGACCTGGACAGCCACCTGGTGGAGCGGGCGCTGGCCTCGCTCAATGCCGAGCTGCGCCGCCGCGAGCAGGTACTCAACCAGGCGGAAGCCAAGGACCACGCCGCCTACCGGGCGCTACGCTCGCGCGACCCGAACCTGCCCGCGCTGCCCCGCCTCATGCTGATCATCGATGAGTTCGCCACGATGATCCGCGCCCTGCCTGATTTCATCTCCGGCCTGGTCTCGATCGCCCAGCGGGGTCGTTCCCTCGGAATCCACCTGGTCCTGGCCACCCAACGCCCGGGAGGCGCCGTGACCGCCGATATCCGGGCGAACACCAGCCTACGGATCGCGCTCCGGGTGACCGACCCTCTGGAGAGCCAGGATGTGATCGACACCAGCGACGCGGTCGGCATCTCCGCCACGGTGCCCGGCCGCGCGATCGCCCGGCTGGCGCACAAGAAGATCCTGCCGTTCCAGACCGCCTACTCCGGTGCCGTGCGGCGGAGCGACGGCGCCGCGCAAGAGGAGGTCCCGATCCCGCCGATGTGGCTCACCGAGGTGCCTTGGTCCCGGCTGGGCCGGCGGCTCGAGGTTCCCGAGTCGTTCGCCGAGGCGGCCGAGCAGGACGCGCCCACTGACCTGACCGTGCTGGTCGATACCATCATCGAGGCCGCGGGGCGCATCGGGTACGCCGAGCAGCCCAGTCCATGGCTGCCGCCGCTGCCTGACCGGCTGTTGCTGGACCAAGTGCCCGACATGGTCCGGGCTCCCCGAATCAGCTTGGCGGGCCTGGCTCCCGAGGAGGGGGCGCGCGGCGGGTCCGGCGCCGGTGCGGAGCCGGCCTCCGAAGCAGGCGGCGCGATGGCGGATCCCGCCCGCATCGCCGCGGCGGCCGAGGTGATCAGGCGAATGCCCCGTGCGGCCGCCGCTGCCGGCAGTGCGCTGCCGCCGTTGGTCTACGGGCTGAGCGACATCCCCGCACTGCAGGCGAGGCTGCCGCTGATGATCGACCCTGCCACGTTCGGCCACCTGTACGTCCTAGGTGGCGCCCGCAGCGGCCGGACCCAGGTGCTCCGGACGATCGCGGCGGCAGCGGCGCAGACCTATTCGGTGGCTGACATGCACATCTACGGGGTCGACGCGGCAGGCGGCGCGCTCGCGGTGCTCCAGGACCTGCCGCACTGCGGAACGGTGGCCGCGCGCTCCGATCTGGACCGCGTGGATCGCGTGGTCACCCGGATCGCGTCCGAGCTGACCCGCCGTCAGGAACTGCTGACCGCTGGCACCTGCGCGAACCTGACCGAATTGCGGGCCAAACTGCATGCTCCTGACCGGCCCCCGCACATCCTGCTCCTGGTCGACGGCTGGGAGAGCCTGGCCGGGCTGATCGCCGAGTACGACGGCGGCCGGTTGACGGAGGAGTTCCTCCGCCTGGTGCGCGAGGGCGCCGCGAGCGGCGTGCACCTGATCGTGACCTCGGAGCGCTCCCTGCTCGGCGGGCGGATGGGCGCGCTCAACGACAATCGGCTGCTGCTGCGGATGGGGGACAAAGCCGACTTCACCTTGATCGGTTTGAAGCCGAGTGAGATCCCGGACAGCATCCCGCCCGGTCGCGGCTGGCTGTCCGAAGGTCTTGTCGAGGCGCAGATCGCCGTTCTCGACGCAGACACGGCCGGGCAACGGCAGGCGGACGGGCTGCGCAGGATCGCCTCCCGCGCCGCGTCCCGGGACGCGGATGTGCCGGCCGGCCGCCGACCGTTCGAGGTCGCCACGCTGCCGGCCATGGTTCCGTTCTCCGAGGCCTACGCGAAGGTGCCGGCCCGGCTGCGGCGGCCGATGTGGGCGCTGCTCGGCCTCGGCGGTGACGATCTGGAGGCGACCGGCGTCGACCTCTCGGCGGCGGCGACCTTCGTGGTGGCCGGCCCCGCCGGTTCGGGGCGGAGCAACGCGCTCACCGGCATGGCGGTCTCCCTGCTCGCCGGCGGTACCCGGCTGATCGTGATCACTCCGCGCGTCTCCCCGCTGAGCAAGTTGGCTGAGCACCCCGGCACCCAGGTCATCGACGGAGTCTCCGCGGTGACCGGGGCCGCGCTCGACCAGGCACTGGCCGCGGCGGGCAGCCCGTGCGCGGTCCTTGTCGATGACTGCGACCTGCTGGCGCTCACCCCCGCCGACGCCGTGTTCAAGCAGATCGTCGCCACCGGCCGCGACCGCGGTATCAGCTTGGTCTGCGCCGGCTCGGGGGAGATGTTCACCCAGACCCCGGCGGGCTGGATCGGCGAGTTCCGCAAGCGGCGGGAGGGGATGCTGCTCGCTCCCCGGTCCGTGATGGAGGGCGATCTGATCGGCGTTCGACTGCCCGTTTCGCTGATCCGCGGCCCCAAGCCTCGCAAGGGACTCGCTTTCCTGCCGAACCACGCAACCGGCGGGCTGGTGCCGGTCCAGGTCCCGCTGATCGAACTGGAGTGAGTCGGCGGCCCGCGCCGCGGAAGGGGCACAACGACGAACGCTCGGCCGGGATCTCTCCCAGCCGAGCGTTCGGTCCTCGTCGTCTTCGCCTAGGTCCGGGGTGAGCTCATTGCAGGGGTCCGCGCCGTGGTGGAGGCCGCAGCTGTCTGAGAGCTGATCTGCGAGGCCATGTTGGCGTCGGAGTTCATCAGGGAGCCGGCGATGTTCTGGAACGTGGTCGCGAAGGAGAGGATCTGGTTGAAGAGGTTCTGCATGTTCGCCGAGAAGTCGGTGAACTCTTGCTCGAGAGCTGCCGAGGTGTCCTGCATGTACAGGCCGCCCGCGGGCGACAGCAGGCTCTGTACGACTGCTTGAAGGGACGCCATGTCAGGTGCGAGCTCTGAGTTCACGGCGTTGACACAGGTGTTGTAAACGGAAGTGACGAGTTCCGGATCGATCTGGACTTCGTCCGCCATGGGATTCTCCGGTGGTCGACGGGCTGTGTGTAGGTGTTCAGCTGGAAGCGCTGCTCGTGATCTTCGAGGCGGTGTCGCTGTCGAACTGCAGCATGTTCTGCACGATGTTGTCGAACTGGGTCGTGAAGGTCGTGACCTGGTTGGCGCCGTTCTGCAGCGCCGTCTGGAATGATTCCCAGAGGGTCGTCATCGCCGGGGAGGTCATCAGCAGGTACAGGCCGCCGCCGGGCATGAACAGCCCGCTCACGGAGGTGTTCAGCGCGGCGATCTGACTCTGCATGGTCTCCAGCGTGCCGTTCATCGAGGAGGCGGCACTCGCGACCTGTTCCGAGGAGATCTGGATGCCGATTGCCATAACTGGTCTCTTTCGCTTGTCGGGGTAGGGCGGATCGATCAGTGGGTCGGATCATCCATCTGCGCCCAGCCCCCAACTCGGTTCGGAGTTGGGGTCCGGCTTCGGGGGCGGGGCCGCGAGGTCATCCATCTGCTGATTCGGCTTCCAGACGGGATCGTCGGCGCTCTTGGTGTAGAAGGACGTGCTGGTCGTGCCGTTGACAGTGCTGGTTACGGTCATCAAGCCCGTGTACTCGCCGGCGAGGCCCACGTTCGGCAGGGACTCGTTGATGGTGGTCGTGTTGTGAACCTGGCTCCCGTCGGCCAGTGTGACGGTCTGGGTGGAGTCGTATTCCGCGGGCTGCCCGGAGGCGTCGTGGTGCGTCACGGTGCCGATGTTCGTCGTTTCGGTGTAGGTCAGCCCGCTGTTCGCGTCGGTGACCGTGGTGGTCTCGCTGGTGATAACGCCGTTCGTGCCGGTCGCGTCCGTGGCCGGTGTCGTATTCAGTGTCGTGTTGACGGTTACGCCGTTGGCGGTGACCACGTTGCCGTTCGCCGGGACGTCGGTCGGCGGGGTCGGTTCCGCGAGCGCCGGAGTCGTGCCGGTCTGGGTGCCGTACGCGTTATAGACCGGCTGGGGTGTACCGAGCTGGTATGCCGCGGCCGGGTCGTCCATCTTGTCGTTGTACTGCTGCAGCTGTTTCTGGTAGTCCTTCCACTTCTGCTGGCTCTCCTCAGTGGCTGAGACCGAGAGCGAATAGTTCACCGATGCGGCGCAGCCGGCGTCCTGATTGAAAAACTGCTGGGCCACCTCGCTGATGATGCTTCCGAGCTGGTTCAGCCCCGTCGTCGATTCGGTCAGCAAGTTGTTCCACGCTCTGATGAACAGGACCGTGTCATCGGTGAGAGCGGCGCAGCCGGTGAAGTCCTGCGGGGAGTACTGGGTCCCCCCGCCCGACATCAGGTCGAGCCCTTTGGACATGGCGATGGCGTTGCCGTACGTGGCCTCCAGCGACTTGATGCTGGTGGCCATGTTCTGGAGCAGGTCGTAGTCGATGGCGAGATCGGCCATGACTGAGTGCCTCCGAATCCTCATACACGTATCGCTGGTGAGACGAGTCGACCAAGGAGGAAGGTTCATGAACGCTACGCCGGGCTTGACCCGTATCCGGTTCGGTCGTGGATCCGAGTTGCGGGTCCGGCAGCCTGTCCGATGAATCTGGAGGTCCCAGTGGCCGGTACCCGCCCGTTGTACTGGACCGTGTTCGGGGCCGGCACCATGGATCCGTGTTTCGGCGATCCGGACACGACTGCGCAGGTGGTCTCCTACTTCAACCAGGTCATGACGGGACTGGACGAACTCAAGGCCGGCCTGCAGTCGGTTCTGGCCACTGCGACCTCCAGCGGTTTCGTCGGCAAGACCGCTGATGTGCTGCGCAATCAGATCGACAGTCAGTCCCGGCTGGTGAACTTCCTCAACCAGGCGCAGACCGCTTACTCCGAGGCCGCCTCCGCGCTCAGCGCCTACTACGGCGTCATGGTCGAGCAGCAGCAGGTCAGCATCGACGCCTATCACCAGGCGGTGGCCCTCAATCTGCCGTCGACCGATCCGCAGGTCAAGCACTTGTGGTCCATTGCCAAGGGCGCGGGCGAGACGATGCAGGCGGCGGGGAACAAGGCGGCCGGCGTCATCGGCTCGCTATACCAGACAACAGCGTCGCCGATCTCGTTCGGCGAGAAACTGCTGCAGGACATGGGCTTTCTGCTGATCGCGCTCGGCATCGTGGCGGTGCTGTTCGGCGGCCCGATCGCGCTGCTCGACTACGCGGTCAACCTCGCCGTGTTCATCTACGGGGTGGTGCAGTTCGCCGAAGGGAAGATCAGCTTTGGTGAGCTTCTGCTCGACCTGCTGAACGTCCTGTTCCCGTCGACCCGCGGCATGATCGGCGACATCGTCGACGGTCTCGAGCTGGGCACGAACGCGATCAAGAACGCGGGCGAGACGGTCGTCAACCTCTTCAGGGGCGACGTGAGCCTGGACGCGTTGTTCACGAATTTCTCCTTCGCCACCTTGCTTTCCACCGACGTGTTGTCCATGGCCGCGAACGCGGTCAAGGTTGGCGGGCTATGGGTCGTCGACACCCTCAAGGCGGTGCCCGCGTTCCTGGGGGAGGAACTCGGCGGGATCAAGTCCCTGCGCCTGATCACGCCGATGAGCAAGGAGGATCTCTCCGATGGCCTGCTCTCGGCGATCAAGACCGGCATCCTTCAGCGGGGTCTGCTGATCTCGCCGGAGGCGCTCGCGAATCTCGGCGGCTTGTCCGAAAGGGCGTCAGCCGGTGTGTTGAATCTGGCCAAGGTGGGTGGCGAGGGCGTGGCCACGGTGTTCGATTCGCTGCGCTCGGCCGTCGCCGAACTGGTGCCGGGCTCGGCCGTGTCGGACGCGAAGCTCGCCGTAGATGCCGCGGGCGCGGTGACCAAGTTGGACGTGGCCGGTCAGAATGTGGCGGGAGTAGCCTTCCACGGCCTGTCCGCGATCGACGCGCTACAGGTGGTCAACCCCGAACTGCGCGGCGCGAGTGGCGCGGACCTGTTCCTGGCGAAGGTGGCCGGGCCGCAGGTCGAGGCCGTGCCGGTCTTCGACACCTCCACCGGGCTCCAGCACGGCACCATAGACCTTGCGACCGGGGAGCCGATCGGGGCCGACGGAGCCTCCTCCCTCGCCACGCACCTGCGCACCGTCCCGTCGAGCGGGTACGACGGCGGCTCCGCGACGGCTTTCCCGAGCATCGAGTCGCTGCGCACGGTCGTCGGCTCCGTCGGCATGCCGCAGTTCCGGGTGACCCTCGACGGCAGTGTGTCAGCCGCGCTCCACAGCACGGCGGCTCTGGCAGAGGACTCGATCTTCGGCATCGACCACTCGGCCAAGTTCCTTTCCGGAGTCCTTCCCGAGATCGGCGCGGCGATCCACACGGGGCCGCTTTCGGTGGTTTCGAACCGGGTCGAGCCGGTCGTCAACGTCCACGACGTCACGTCGTCCGCCGCCGTGTCCGGACACCTGGAGGCAACGGCGAACGCGTTCGATGTGGCCGGACAGGCAGGCATCGGGGGTCTCGCCGAAGTCTCGGCCACGGCGAGCCTGGGGCACGGCGTAGTGCTGCCGCCCGTGGGCGCTGACCACATCGTGAGTGTCACAGGGCTCGGTGATCTCGCGCAACCGGTCCGAGTGCCGTCCATCGATGCGCACCTGGCCGACCTATCGGCACTGCAAGCGCTCGACCATGCGTCCGGTTCCGCGTTCGCCGCGCCGGTCGTGTCGGCGCACGGGGATTTGTCGGGTGTCGGAGAGTTTGGTGTGGCGGCAGTGTCGCACCCGATCGAGGTGGCGGGCGTCGGTGATCTCGGGACTGTGGCATCTGTCCCCGGTCACGGGGATTTCGCGGCGCTCGGCGAGGCCGGCGACCTGGTCGCGAGTGCCGTCCGCCACGACGGGGACCTGCCCGGCCTCACCTCAGCCGGGATCGACCCGGCCGGGATCGATTCGCTCGGACTCGCTCCGGCACGGATAGACTCGGTCGGCAGCCGGGTCGGTGTCGAGTTCGTCGACCACGGCGCCGCCGGCACCGGCTACGTCACCGAACACGGCACCATCGAGGCCCGACCCGTTCCCGGGCACGACGTCGGGGACTCCGTCGGTATCTCGGATCTGAACATGCCGAGTCAGGGCGTCGCGGACTCCGCGAGTCTTTCGAGCCGTGGGCTGTCGGAGGTCACCGGCCTCGTCGACGTCGGCGCCCGCGCCGATTCGGGAGTCAAGGGTCTGATTGACCCCGACGCCGCCAGGGTTCCGGTGCCGCTCGCCGAACACGCCGCGCCCGTCGCCGACCACCCGTTCGCCAGCGATCCCGACCCTGCCGTGAAGGCCAAGAGCCCGGCGAGCGGCTCCGACCCCGTGGCGATCGGGCACGAATCCGCGACGGCCGGTCCGGGAACGACGACATTCGGTCATAGCGGCGAACTGGCCAAGGAGTTGCACGAGGCTGCTCCGAAGCTTTCCAGAGCCGATTACCAGATTCAGTTGACCGGCGAACTGCGGGCGGCCAAGGCCCGCTTCGATACGGCGTGGCAGCGGCTGCGGGCCGAGGCAGGGCCGGGACCCGGCAAGCTGTTTTCGAATAAGGAGAAGGCCAAGGCCTGGAGTGTGCTCAAGGCGGACCTCAAGCAGTCCTTCGCCGAGCGCTACACGGATCCGGCGGACGGCTGGGCGCGCCCGGTGACCGTGGCGGGCCTGTCCGGACCGGACGACCTGCGGCCGTACTACCGCTTCTCGGAGCAGTGGACGCTCTCGGCCGACGCCCGCGCCGCCAAGTTCACCGGGAAGTTCGACTACGAGGCCGAGTTGGCGCTCGTGCACGCAAAGGCCGAGCCCCAGTTCAGGCAAGCCGTTGCGCTGTGGGGTGGGACCCGGGCCGGCCGGCCGGGTCCCGACGGCAACGTCGTGAACGAGGCGCTGAGCACGTTCAAGAAGGATGTCGAGAAGTCCTTCGCGGAGATCAACGGCAGGCCGGGCGAGGGCTGGCGGCCGAACGGAGGCCAGGCGGTCGCGTTCGAGCCGACGCTGAGCGGGCTGACCGACGGGCTGCCTGGGTGGCTCGACCGCTACTTCCTGGCCCAGGCCAAGCTGGAGAGCGCGGAACACCGGTTCTGGTCCGCCTTCGAGCTGGCGATCACGAAGAACCATGAGGCCGCCGCGAGTCCGCTGTTCGCCGACGCACGCGAAGGCGCCCAGTTCGCAGCGCTGAAGGAACTGGCCGACCCGAACGGGATCTGGAAGGACCTCGGCGCGAAGCTGCGGGAGGAGGTTGAGCAGCAGCGCATGCTGCACGACGATCCGGCCCAGCTCAGGCGGGCGATCGATACCAGGGTCCAGGATCTGCTGGGTTCGGTGGAGGAGCGGGTGAACCGGGCGATCGATCTCGGGAAGGATCTGCGGAGTCTGCGCACGGCCGTAGACGACCTGGCGGGCGGTGACAAGGGAACCGGCATCAGATTGACCGGCAAGGTGGTCGATCAGCTTTTCTGGAAGATCTCCGACGAGGAGTTCCGCGACGCGTTCGGCACTATGCGCGGTCGGACCGCCGTGGGAATTCCCACCTTCCGGCTGCTGCGCGAGGCGGCCGGCGAGTTCAACAGCAAACTGAGCCTGCGGATCGAGCACCTGGCCCAGGAGGCGCACTACTCAGACGTCCCGGCGATGGACCGGCTGCCGATGCGGGAGTTGCTGACCGATCTGGACAAGTCCTTCCAGAAGATCAAGGATCTGCATCCCGACTTAGGCGAGCACACCGCCGTGATACACCAGGCTTTCAGCGACCTGGGCCAGGCGATCGCCGCCCGGCTCCAGCAGGCGCCGGTGCTGGCCAAGGCGCTCGAAGGCGGGCGCGTGGGTGCCCCGTCCGGCACGCTGGCCGATGCCTTGTCCGGTGGCGGGCGGCCGATCCTGGCCAAAGAGGTGAAGCAGATGGTCGCGGCGGACTTCGAGAAGATCCTCGAAAGCGATTCCGGCGCATCGCAGGACCCGGCCGCAAGCGGGAAGGGTCTGCCCGGCGCGCAGTCCACGGCGGCCATGCCGCCCGCGCAGGCGCGCGCGCTGGTCAAGGGCGAATTGCTGAAGGTGGTCGATGAGCACTTGGCCTCGGCAGCCCCCTCCTGGAACGCTCTGCATGACGACCTGGTCCAGGCGCTCGGGCAGGCGCGCGAGACACATCCCGGCAGCGGGATCAGCGACCTGGCGCTCAAGCGGTTCGACGACGCGGCCGGCCGCCTCCAGGACCGCTTCCACGACGCGGTCAGCCTGGCCGACGGGCTGGCTGCGGCGCGAGTGGACGCGCTCCGCCTGGACCCCGGCGGGCACGGCCTCGGCCTTGGTTCGGTCACTCGTGTGGTGGCCGAGCGGGTCGACGCGCTGGCGCGCGGAGATTTCCGGGCGATCAACGGCTCCGGACAGGGCTTTGACATGCTACACCTCGACAACGCGTTGACCCGGAAGGCAGACGTCGCCGCCGATGATCCCGGGGCGGCGGCCTTGGACCCCAAGGCGGCGGAACATGGCCGTGCGGGTGCGGCCACTGACACGACCTACGCCGAAGAGCCGGTCGCCCACCTCGCGACGCCCCTGATGCGGGACGCCGTCGAGCATTTCGAGATCTCCATGTCGCGGCGGGTCACCGACTACTCCCTGCTGCTGCACGACGGCGGCGCACTGGGGGAGCGATTCTGGGCCGAGTTCGGCCGCACGGTGCGTTCTGATCTGACGAGAGCCGTCGACCACGCGGTCCAGGCGCATCCCGAGGCGGGCACGGACCTGGTTGAACTGGTGAAGGACCGGTTGGCCGACGCTTTCGACCAGGTGCACATCCAGGAGAGCCGGTTTGCGACGCCTACCTCCGAACAGGATGGCCTCCAGAGCCTCGGCGAGGTCTTCGCCGCGCAACCGGACCAGGTGGCCGCCAGCCTGCGGGCGATGATCTCGGGCGACTTCGAGTCGGTGGCGCGCGGGATCGGGCACGCCTCCGGATCCGCGCCGGAGGGCTTCGGCACGCTCTCTCGTGAGATCGTCGGAAAGCTCGAAGGCGCCGTCGGGAAGCATCTGGAACAGCATCCTGAGTTGTTCGGAGACGTGGTGCACGACCAGGCTGCCGTGAAGCAGGCCTGGACGGAACTCAAAGCAGTCGCGCAGAAGATCGTGGACGACGCGCAGCACGCCGACCTCGGCGCCCTGGATCCGAAGATCGGGGTGGAGTTCGGCAAGACGCTCGACTCGGTCAGGTTCCGGCTCGAGGATCAGTTCGTGCCGGAACTGCCGGAGACTGCCGCGTTCACGCACCGCGACGCCGCCCTGAACCCCGGCGGGCGGCCGACCGCCGAGCAGTTCGGTCGGTTGTTGCGGGACAAGATCGCTGAGGTCCAGACGGAACTGGCGAACACCGAGTGGGCCATTCGCGCACAGGTGCACGCGGAGACCGTCCCGCTGTTGCACGAGGTTCTGGCCACGAAGTTCAACGGTGCGGTAAACCAGCGCTTCGCGGACCGCGCCGCGTTGGGCCTGAGGTCCGAGGCGTCCAGTCTCGACGGTGCGGGACCACACGCGAACGACCCGGATTCCTTCATCGTGCACACGGACGACACAGGCGCTGCGTTCACCCCGAAACCCGGCGCGGACATCTCGCGCACCACTCTCGCCGAGGTGCGCGGCTGGTTCGCGGACGAGGCCCTGGGCATCTACGCAGATCACCTCACCGCCCTCCACGGCCTGCGCGCGGCTGACCGGCTCGGTGATGCGAGTTTGGGCGAGCTCGACAGAGGGTTGACTCGCGCTTTGGACGGCCTGGGCAGCGAACTAGACGCCAAGCTGGAGCACGCCGCCGCGCTCGACCGCGGCCTCCTCGACCTGCGCGCGGCTTTCGAGGATGCGCACGCGAATTGGAACGCGCTCTTCCGCGGTGACAAGGCACTGTCACCGGAGGCGGTCAAGCGCGTCTGGAAACAGGTGGACAAGGACGCCCGCGAGGTCTTCCAGTTCATCCACGAGCCGGCGCCCGACAGCGGCTGGGAGGGCCTGTGGCACAAGCTCGGTGGAGTCGACGCCGTCTGGGATCGTGCCCTGCGGCGCTTGGAGGACGGGTTCCCCAGCCGGTTGCAGGTCGAGGAGGAACTCCTCGACGCGCTGCACGACGGCGCGGGGCAACTGCACGCCATCGGTTCGCGCCATAAGGTGCCGGCCGCGCCAGCTGACGCACTAGCCACCGACTTCCGCACCGAACTGGTCACCGACTACCACCAGATCTTCAACCCGAAGTCCCAGTACGACATCGCCGCGTGGCTCAAGCACGAGGCCGCGAACGAGAACACCTTCGCCGACAAGCTTCGGGATTTGCGCAACCCACATCCCGTCACCAGCCGGGAGCAACTCGCCGCGCTGTGGGGGAAGGCATTCGGCGACGCACCCCATACGGCTGAGTTACCGCACGACGGTGCCACGGCGTCCGTCGGCAGCTCCGGCGACCAGCACGTCCGGCTGCCCCAGGCCCAGCAGGAGGTCCAGGCGATCGGGTCCGC
This sequence comes from Actinospica acidithermotolerans, assembly GCF_018139625.1. GTDB lineage: Bacteria > Actinomycetota > Actinomycetes > Streptomycetales > Catenulisporaceae > Actinospica > Actinospica acidithermotolerans. Next base: position 13,949 of record NZ_JAGSOH010000044.1, read on the forward strand.
CGAGAGCCGGTCCGGGCCCGACCGTCCGCCGCTGCCAGTCCGGGATTCCCTCCTCGATCCTGCCGACGCCGGTTTCGCCGGCGCCGAGCCGTCGCGGGCGCACGTCGCCGAGGCGTTCGCGGACCAGCACTCAGGCCCGGCCCGGAGCGACATCGGCGCCGGCGCGCCCTTGCCCGAACTCTCCGCCCTCGCGCAGTCGACCATTTCGCTCGAGCATGCCACGGACAGTTTCGAACCCGGCTTGCCGTCGCGTACCACCGTGCCGCACCCGATCGACGCGTCCTCCGGATTCGACTTCGAGACCGACTTCGCCGCGCGAATGGCCACAGTGCCGCTGTTGCAGACGTTGAGTCCCGATCAGGTCACCGCGCTGAGGACGTCCGCGGCAGACGCATGGCGGGCGCACCTCGGCCGGCTCGAAACGTCGATTCCGCATGCGCCGGGCGAGGCGTCCTCCGGTGAAACTCTGCCGCAGAACACGGCTTCGTTCTACACGGACCTGATGAACACACTGCCGAGCCGGGCGATGTTCCTGAAGCACCACACGCTCCTGACGCCCCGCCCCGACTTCGAGGCCGACTTCGCAGCCAAGGTGGCGCAGACTCCTGCACTGCAGGAGTTGCCGACCCAGAAGCTCGAGGCGCTGAAGGCATCCGCGATCAGGGACTGGGCAAAGCGTTTCGACAATGCCGAAAGTTCCGCTTACGTCGGGAGCCCGAAACCGACCGACCCGCTCCAGAGCCCGGCGATACACAGCTACCGAGACTCGTTGAATCTGCTGCCGGCGCGGGCAGACTACCTGGAGCGGCAGAGCACTTTCGAGACCCGCTTGCTCAAGGACGTCGCGACCGCGACGGCGAAATGGCTCGAATCCGGCCTGTCGCCGGAGAGCACACACGCCGCGAGCATCAAATTCCAGGCTGCGCTCCGCCGCGAATTCGCGAGCGCGCACGCGTCCCTGCTCGAGCACGGTGCGGCTCCGGGCGACTGGCTCGAGTCCAAGTACCCGCTGCTGGAGAACAACATCGACGGCTGGGTGGGACTTGAGGCGCTCGCCCACACAGCCGTGCAGCGGATCGACGAAACCGCGCAATGGCTGCGGCTGTCGCTATCTGAGCAGCAGTACTCGGCCGCGCACACCACGCCGACGGGCCCGGAACCGCTCGAAGCCCTGGTGTTCCAGCTGTCCGGGGAGGTTGCCCAGGCCACGGTAAGCGCGCAGAAGTCGCTGTTGATAGCCTCCGGGTCGCCGGTCGATGCCGCCACGCGAGTGCGGTGGTTCCACGAGGACATGGCCGAGCGGTTCGACCTGGTAGCCGAGCAGTGGCTGACGGACGCCGGTGATGGCGCGGTCGTGCGCGCCATTCTGCCCGAGTTGCGCGCCGCGGCACTTGGAGAGCCAGGCTGGGCGGCTGAGACAGACCTCGCCGAGACTGCCCCCTCACCGGCATCGCCGTTGGACGCCCTGGGCGACGATTGGCCGCGTGCGCGCTTCGTCCGGCTGGAAGACCTCGCGCCGGACGAATACGGCGTCACGCCGTATCTGCCGACCTCCGAAGGCGCGGTGTTCGTCGCGGGCCCGTACGACGCGGCGGCTGACCGGATGCTCGTGGATGGTGTGTGGCGCACGTCACGCGAGGTGGCGCGGTGGATCACCGCCGACGGCAGGCGGTGGCGCCCGGTGCGTCCGCAGCCTGTGGTGTTGATCGGCGGAGAACTCGGCGAATCGTCGTTCCCTGCGTCTGTGGCCGGTTTCCTCGAGGAGTCGGTCGGCGACGGCGAGCATCCGCTGGTGATCGCCACGAGCGGGCATCCGGTGTTGACGCTCGCCGGTGACTTCGTGGTGCCGCCGGTGACAAGGTCCTCGGGCCATGCCTTGGCGTGGCCGCAGGAGGTGGGCCAGGGCTGGGACATTCACGGCGCGAACGGCGAGCGGATAGCGCTGGGCTGGTATCTCGACGACTCGCTCGGCCTGCTCGGCGTCGAGGTGCGGCGGGGATCAGTGCTTCCGGGCACGCCGATCGTGTGGAGTCACGGCCCGCAGACGCCGACCGCGATGCTGCACACCGCCACACTTCTTCCCGCGCTGACCAGGCCTGTCGCGAACAGCGCGGCGGAGGTCGCGGCCCTCCCGGAGGTCTGGCTCGCGGCACAGCGGGCGGTAGTGGAGCGCAGTCGGCCGCCCATGGTGCTCGGGCACGTGCCCAACATCGTGCGCCGGGCGCGGCTGCACGCGGCGATCCGGGCGGTGCTGGTCGAGAGCGCCGCGTTCGGCAAGGACGCCGGCGACGCGCTGGCCAAGGAGCTCGGACCGACCGGCGGCGCGCCCGACCTGGGCTGGCTGGGCGGCGGCGGATCGCGCTGGACCCGGCAGGAGCGGGGGCTGCTGCCCGGCGGCGTCGTAGGCTGGTCCGCCGCCTCCCCGCCGCAACGGACGATCGTCGACGAATACGAGATGCTTGATTTGTCCCAGCCCGGGCCGTCAGGCGTCACGAGTTCCTCCTCCGCCCGCGATCCTGCCGCCGACGAGGCCGCCGACTACTTCGCTCCCTGGCGCGCGCCCGACAGCTCGCACCTGGGCAAGGGCAAGGCGCCGGAGACCGCATCGGCGCGCATCGAGCCGGCGACCGAGCCGAGCCGGGTCGCGCCCTGGTATGTCGAGGCCGACGCGCTCGGTGAGTTCACTGTCGAGGAGGTGAACCCCGAGAAGAACTCCGTGGGCGATGCGAACGCGGAGGCGCGGGCGATCATGGAGGCGCTCGGGCAGAGGGAGGCGATCGGGAAACTGTCGAACGGCGTTCGGCACGCGATCGAGCGGGAGATCGCGGGCCTGTTGGCGGAGCGGGACGGCAAGAAATGGGCGGCGCACCTGCGCAACGGCGTCCATGTCGAGGTCCCTGGGCACACCGTGTGGCTGCGGCCGGTGCTGCGCGGCGCGAGGCACGTGCCGACCGAACAGCGCGCGCGGCGGGTCTATCAGGTCAACTTCGCCGGGATCAAGACCCAGCACACGCAACAGTGGGCGAGCCGCAACTGGCTCATCGGAGCGGCGCAGGCCACGCTCAACATCGCGAGTTCGGCGCTCACCGCCGTCGCCCCGGTCGCCCCGCGGGTGTCCCTGTCCTCCTCACGGCGGCACACGGCCAGCGCGGCCCTCGAGGTGGTCTCCGGACTCAAGGCGATGTCCGGGGGGGCCGAGAACTTCGCGGCGGCGGCCCTGGTGAAGGTCTACCTGGACGGGATCGAGCTGGACCACGGCAGGGAACCGGTCGGCGAGCTGACCGTGACCTTCCCCCAATTCCTGACCCCGAGGCTGGCCAACCCGGTGGACTCCACCCGTCCGCCCGCGCACCGGGCGCTGCCGGGCCGGCTCAAACTGCGTGCACAGTTCCTGCCCACCGCGCTCGACTCCGGCCCGGTGCTCGCGGACCTGCAAGCGAAGCTGCTGGCAGCCGGGGTGAAGGCCGGGCTGGTCGCCGAGATCTCTCGGGAGATCGCCGAGCAGATGCTCAGCGAGACCTCGGTGCGCAACCGCAGCCGGTGGCTGTTCACCAGTGGTGACGTGTCCGACCCGATCCGGGTCAAATCCGGGCCGGCCAGGTTCGAGGGCGGGCTCACCATCGCGGCCGAGATCGAGTCCCTCGAGCCGCTGGACCCCGCGCCGCTCGCCGACGTCGCCGGTGAACCCGCACCGCCACCCCGAGTCCCGTTCCGCAGCGACATGGGTCTGGCCAGCACCATGAAGCATGCCGGCGGCCATGGCAGCGCCGCCAAGCTCGACCTGGCGTCCGACGTCGGCGGACTCGGCGGTGCCGGCCATCGGGCCGTCGGCTTCCTACTCGGGGCATTGAGCCTGGGTTCGGAACGCGGCTACTCCTCGTCGATCACCGCGCTCGCCATGAACAAGACGACGCTGATCCGCAAGGCGCCATTCAAGCGGTACCGTGCCGTGGTGCGGGTCACGATCAAGACGGACTCGACCACGCACCAGGTCGCCGATGCCGCGGCCAGCGTGCACTCGGAACTGCTCGTGCCGCTGCTGGAAGCCGCCGAGTTCGAGACGAAGGTGCTCGGCGCGGTGGTCTCGCCGGATCTGTCCGGGGCCGATGCGTGGGCCAGGGTCCGTTCCTCGGCCACTGTTCGGGCGCTGCTGGCCGGGGCCGCGGACGAAGGGGTCGAACCGCTGCGGGAGATGGAGCGGCCGGCGGTGCTGGATAACGCAGGCTCGCTGCGGGATCCCGAGCGGCCTGCGGTTCTGGACGCCCGCGGCCCGCACTCCACGCCCGATGACGACCCGATGCCCATCGCGACCGGGCGCGGCCAGGGATTCGGCATGCTGCTGTCGCTGACCGGCTCAGAGCGCGTCTACACCGACCTGCGCGACGTGCTGCACGTGCGGGTCGCCCAGATGCGCGCGAAGAAGAGCAGGATCAGCGTCGGGAACCAGGCCATGGGCGGTGGCTCGGCGCGGCCGATCTACCGGGATGACAAGGCCGTCAAGAAGACCGACTGGTCACAGATCCACCGCGATCTGAGCGCCAAGTTCGGCAGCCCGGCGCTCGAGGCGGACCTCGCGGTCCTGCTCGCCGGCATCGAACATACAGCGCGGATCGGTGGCGTCACTTACGACATGGCCGTGATCGGGCACCTGCTCGACCGGCACGAGGACGGGGCGACCTCCGCCTTTGAGATGGCTGTCAACGCCCGCTCCACTGGAGGAATCACCACGTCCGTGGAGAAGAACCGCTCGGTGACCCAGGAGTTGACCATCGCGGGTGCCGCCCGGGTGAAGCTCAGTTCCCGAGTGCGCCTGGAGGCGGGAGATTTCGCAGTGACTCCGGGCCACACGCGGATTCGGGGCAAGGGGCACGTGACCGGGACGAAGGGCTATCGCCGTACCGAGACCGACGGCGTGGTCGACGCCAGTGTGCGCACCATCGTCTACGAAGTCTCCATGCGGGTCGACGGCGGGCAGAAGGAGACCTGGTACATCCACAGCGGCGACCTGGTCGGCGAGGACGTGGTGGCCCGGATAGTGGTGGCCCCGCAACATCTGGCGAGCCAGACCGAGGCGGTCCCGCCGGCTCCGACGGTGACCGAAGGCCAGAGCCCTGCCGAGCAGGCCGCTGTTCGGGCCGAACGGATCGGTCTGGTCGGCCGGATGTTGGACTTCTCCACCGGCGCCGAGGGTGTCTACCCGGCCTTCCTTATCGTCCCGGAGCTCGCCAGAGCCGTGAGCGATGCGCACGCCGATCTCAACTCCCTGCCGCACCGGCCGGAACGCTGGGACTGGCCGGAGCAGATCCGCCGGATGTCCACCCCGACCGCGCTCCAGGCCCATTTCGACGCCCTCGTCAGCGAACGCGGCTGGGTGCAGCCGCTGCCGGAGGTGAAGGGATGGAAGCAGGCCGTGGCCTACCGGCTGCGCTTCGTCAACGGCCGCCTGCTCAAGTCCAGCGCCGGCGACGTGGAGATCGAGCACTACGGCCAGGCCATGGACCATCTCGACGGGACGGCCGGCCGGGAGTGGGGCGTGGAGCTCAGCGCCGCCGGCGGGCTGGTGGTCGAGTTCGGCGGCGGTGAAGGGTCCGGCGGGCACGAGCCGACCTCGACCCGGCGGGCCGGCAACCAGTTGAGCATCCGCGGGGCCGTGAACATCGACAGCCGGTGGGGCCGGGAACGCAGTGCCGGGCGCGGCCAGATCCGCATCACTCGTACCACCATGGCCGGCGTCGTGCACACCGTGCGCGGGGACGCGGTGCTCGAGGTCGACGTCATGCGGTGGAAGGGCGACAAGGAGCAGGTGCTCTCCGTCAACGTCAAGGTGCCCGACGGCCTCGACCTCTTGGTGCCGCACCGTCGGGCCGAGGATCTGGGTCTGCAGGTGCCGCCCGAGGCCGCGCCGGACGTCCCGCGGCCGCAGCCGGGCCTGCGGCGGGTGCCGGTCGATCAGGAACTCGCCTTCGGCGCCGCGCACGTCGAGGCTCTCGACGCCGACCAGGTGGGGCGGGAGATCCTCGGTGTGCTGCGCAGGCGCGGCGTACTATCCCCGCTCGGCACGATCCCCGGCGGCCGGCCGAACGGTCTTCAGCGCTGGGTCGAGGATCAGTTCTCCTCGCGGGAGTTGAAAAAGGAGATCCTCCGGCTGCGCCAGGGCATGATCCGCTGGCGCCCGCTGCCCGCGGTGTTCGGAGGCACCCGGCACCTCTGGATCAAGGTCACCGCGGACGTCGGGAGGATCACCGGCCAGCGGGCTCGGCTCGAGACCAAGCTGACACTGCGCCACGAGGACTACGCCCTAAGCGGCGAAGGCCGATCGCAGGGCCTCGACTCCGACATCGCGATACGGCTGCAGGGACACGGTGCCATCGCCGACACCGGGCTGGCGGGCGGGGATGTGGAAGTCGGCTACAAGCAGGAATCCGAGGTGAGCCACGGCACGGACACCAGCTCCAAGGACATCTTCCGGCTCGGCGCCTCGGACGGATCCGAGGAGTTCGAGCATGAGGTGACCTACAAGATCGAGATCGGCGTCACCCCGGAACCGCCGGAGTTTCTGCGCTGGCCGCAGGTCGGCTACAAGAAGTCCGTGCTGGGCGTGGGCAACCTCGGCGCGGCCATGCTGGGCTGGCGAGACGCGATGGAGCGCTTCTGGTACGGGCATCGCCCGTGGGCCTGGTTCGAGACGGTGACCACCCGACCGGCCGGAGGTGGAGCCGAGGCGCTCGGCGGCGAGGCCGCAGAGCCCCGGCCGATCACCGGATCCGTCCGGCTCGTCGTGCCCGGCCACCTGACCGAACTGGTGCCCGACGGTCCGGCGGCGGCGCGGACGGTTGCGCCGAGCGCCTTCGGCATCAATCCGCGCTGGGCCGAGCCGGGGCGCAGGGGCGCTATCCCGGACGAGGCGCTGGAGCGATTCGCCAAGGTGGTCTACCCGGTCATCACCCCGGCCGGCCTTGCGGCCGAGCGTTGGGCACCGCTGACCACCGTCGCCATCCGGCACCGGCCCGCGGATCTCGAGGCGCCAGGCGCCTGGCAGGTGCCCTCGTTCGGCTTCGGCCGACCTTCAGCCTTAAATGTCAACCACTTTAGTATGCTCAACAGTGGAATCGAGCGTCTGCTGCTGCACACCTACCACATGCCGCTGCGAGACATCCCGGTGCGGGAGGCCGGCGCGCCCGGCCTGCCGGGCGACAAGCACGACATCGTGCTCGGCCTCGACATCGTCGATGTCCGACCGGTGACGAGGGGCGAGGTGCCGATCAGCGCGTCGTTCAAGACCCGGCGATACGCACAGCAGGGCACTGAGCCGAAGAAGAGCATCAAGCGCGGCAGCGGTTGGTTCGCCAGCGCCGCGATGACCGGGGGCGCCAGCGCGGGTGACACCCTGGCCGAGGGCGACCTCGGCGTCGGCCGCGGCGCGATGCACTTCGAGATAGAAGGCACCGAACCGGGCGAGGTGGCCGAGCGGGACGAGGAGGAGCGCACCGACTTCCGGTACTACCGGGCCGACGTCGTCCTGGTCATTCGCGGATCCCGCGGTACGCTGCGGGTCGGGGTGCCCGACGGCCTGTACTTCGCGTTGCGGGCGGAGGACGGGGATTGGGCCGAGGGGCAGCTGCCGGATGTGTTCCGCAGCCTCGGCGGCCAAGCCCCGCTGGACGAGCGCGTCGAGGCACTGCGCCCAGCCGACGACCGGCTGGTATCGGAGCAGCAGGTCGCAGCCCCGGTTGGGGCTAGCGGCAGGCGGTACGAGCCGAAGCTCTCCTCGATTCCGGAGGAGGATGAGACCGTCGGGGAGTCCCCCAACGCGCGGTTCGACCTCGCCCCCGGTGCGCCGCCACGTGCTCCTCTGCCTGGCCGGCACGCGGCCGATTCGGGTGGGCACGGTGGTATCCAGAAGCGTGTCGACGGTCAGGTGCTGGAGAAGGAGACGAACGCGGTAGAGGTCGGGTTCTACACCATGGTCCGGCAGTTGCCTGAGGGCCATCCGCTGAAGCTGGTGGTGCCGCATTCGTATGAGGCGGACGATGTGGCGCGGATGGAAGGTCGAGAGCCGGAGCCGCCGACGAGTGGTTCGCGGATCTTCATTGACGATTTGACGTATGGCATGCGGGAGCCGACGCTTCTGGACGTGAAAATCGGATCGCGGACGGCGAGCCGGCACGAGTTGCTGCGGCATCTGAGTGCGTCGACGGCGTGGCTGAAGAAGAACAAGCTGAAGCTTGCGGATCAGGTGACGGGTTCGTCCTCGCGCGGGTACCGGGTGGTCGGTGGGACGGGGCTGGAGGGGAGCAGACGGGAGATCGGCCGGGATTCCGTCGCGCATATGCGGACATACGTGGAGGAGGGGTCGGTCGAGGCTCTGGCGGGATTGCTGCGGGACAGGATCCTGGCAATCGGGGCCGCTGCCGAGAAGTCGGGGTATGCGTTCGTCGCTGCGAGTGTGCTGATGGCGGTAGACCGTCAGCCGACGGATGCGAGCCGCGCGGTGGACGTGAAGCTGATCGATTTCGCGCACACATTCAGGCCTGGCGATCCCGGGACGGACCTGGACCAGTACGCGAAGTACGCGGCGAACTTCCGCGACGGTATCAACGCCCTGGTTGATGACCTCAGTGAGATCGCCGCCGGGCGGGCGGGAGCCTAGCTGCGAGTTCCGTTGGTGTCTTCCGGTGGTTTCGGCGTCTGCTGCGACGAATCAATGATCTGCTGCGGCAAGGGCGTCGTCCTCGTTGGCGGCCTGCAGCTTGCCCTGGGCACGCAGGTGGGCGAGCGCGGCGTCCGCTGCGATGCGAAGTTGCTGTGGATCGCGGCGGACCTGGGTGAGTAGGAGCCCACCCTGGATGGAAGCCATCGTCGAGACCGCCAGGCGCTCCGGCCGGGCGTCGGACCGCAGTTCGCGTGGCCCGGCGCCACCGGAGCGCCGGCCCACCCGGGGCGGGGTTGGGGCTCAGCTTGAGCGGTGGCTATTCCTGTCGAATTGGACGCCAGAACTGCCGCCCGCCGGCGAGCCGAATGACGGCTCAGCGGCGGGCGACGGCGTGGTGTTCGGCGGGGTGTCAGACGGTGATGTGGTCGATGTCGGCCGCCCAGCCGCCGGGGTCGGAGAACTCGATGGTGTTGCCGCTGCCGGCGTTCAGGTTCACCGTGACGGTCATGGACTGGACGGAGTTCCAGTTGCCGTCGTTGGTGCCGTGGAACGAGACATTCGTGCTCGTACCATTGACGGTGAGCACGCCGGTCCGGCCGGCGTCGCCGTCCACGTAGTAGATCGTGAGCGGGTAGCTGCCGGTCTTCGGCTCCGTGACCTGGTTGACCGTCAGGGTGCCGCCGTTGCCGATGTAGCCTACGTCCCTGCCGTCCAGGCACGCAGTGCAGGTCTGCGTTACCGCCCCGCCGGCCAGCGTGTTCGCGGACGCGTCCGCCTCGTAGACGGTTTCTCCGGTGCCGCCGCCGCTTTCTGCTGTGAGCGTGACCTGATCGATGTCGGGTGCGTAGGCGCTGGAATTCGAGAATTCAACTGTGTTCGTTCCAGCATTGAGATTGACGGTGGCGTTCTTCACCTGGACGTTGTTCCAGTTGCTGTCGTTGGTGCCCGTGAACGAGACCGTGGTGGGCGTTCCGTTGACAGTGATGACGGCGGACCGTCCAGCGTCGCCGTCGACGTAGTGCACGGCCATGGTGTAGCTGCCGGCGCTCGGCGCGGTGACGTCGGTGAAGGTGAGTGTGCCGCCTTCGCCGATGTAGCCGACGTCCTGGCCGCCGGAGCAGGCCGAGCACGAGGCGGTTTTCGCGCCGCCACCAAGGGTGTTCGCCGTGGACTCGGCCTCATACCCGGCGACGCCGCTCGCGGTCGTCGCCGCGCCGATGCCTCCCGATTGGGCGGAGGTGTCGCCTCCGGTGTCGTAGGCGTCGACGGTGTAGGTGTAGGAGGTCGATGCGTTCAGGCCGGAGTCGGTGTACGTGGTCGAGGTCGAGGTGCCGACTTTCGTGCCGTTGCGGTAGACGTCGTACCCTGCGACGCTGCCGCCGCTTCCGGCGGTCGAGGCGCTCCAAGAGATCTGGACGCTGCCCGAGGTCTCCTGGTCGGCGGTCACACCGCCAGGTGTGCTCGGCGGCGTGCAGCTGTTGCAGGTCACCGCGGTCGTGGAGGCGGTGATAGAGCTGGATTGGGCGGAGGTGTCGCCTGCGGTGTCGTAGGCGTCGACGGTGTAGGTGTAGGAGGTCGATGCGTTCAGGCCGGAGTCGGTGTACGTGGTGGAGGTGGAGGTGCCGACTTTCGTGCCGTTGCGGTAGATGTCGTACCCCGCGACGCTGCCGCCGCTTCCGGCGGTCGAGGAGCTCCAGCTCAAACCGATCGAACTGTCGGTCTGCGAGGTCGAGGTCAGTCCCGTCGGCACGCTCGGGGACGAACTGCCTCCTCCGCCGCTGACCGCCACGGTGGTTGCGCTGACCGAGCCGGACTGCGCGGAGGTGTCGCCGGCGGCATCGAACGCGGCGACGGTGTAGGTGTAGGAGGTTCCGGGGTTCAGACCGGTGTCGGTGTAGATGGTGGGGCTGGGGGAGCCGGCCGTACCCTGCTCGGTTTCGGTGGTGGTGCCCACCAGGGTGCCGTTGCGGTAGATGTCGTACCCTGCGATACCGGCACCGGTGTTTGTCGGCGCGGTCCAGGACAGGTCGATCGCGCTCCCGGTCTGGCTCGGTGAGGCCAGCGCGGTCGGTGCGCCCGGTGCGGCGGTGGTCTCCGAGGCGCCGGTGGTGACGTTGGCCGGGCTGGAGGGCGCGGAGAGGTTTCCGGCCGGGTCATACGCCTTGATCGTGTACTGGTAGGAGGTGTTCCCGGCCAGTTCGAGATCGGTGTAGGTGGTGAAGGTGGTCGAGCCGATGAGGCTGCCGTTGCGGTAGATGTCGTATCCGGCGACGCCGGTGTCGTCCGAGGACTGCTTCCACGTGAGGGTGGCCGAGTCGCCGGTGACCTTCGAGCTCGTGACGTTCGTCGGGACCGTCGGCGCGGTGGTGTCCGTGCCGTTGGTGGTCGAGGCCGCCGCGGCTGCGGAAGCCGGGGAGGTGTCGCCGGCCGCGTCGTAGGCCTTGACGGTGTAGCTGTGCGCGGAGCTGACCGGGAGGAACTGGTCGGTGTACGAGGTCGACTGAGTGGTGGCGATCACCGTGCCGTCGCGCAGGATCTCATAGCCCGCCGGGGTACCCGAGGAAGGCGCGGACCAGGACAAGTTGATCGTGCTCGCCGTCCCGGTCGCGGCGAGGTTCACCGGCGCGCTCGGCGCGGATCCGGCGGCCGCGGTGTTGACGGTCACCGAGCCAAGGCCGAGCCAGCCGTTCGCGTTCTGGGTGGTGTTGGAGAACAGCAGCGGTTTGGCCGCCGAACTGTCCGCGGACAACGGGTTGTCCGCCTTCATGACCCATTGGTAGGAGCCCGCGGGTACGCCGGAGAGGTTCACGTCGGTCTGGAAGTATTGGGGGTAGCCGTACGGGATCGAGCTCGGGTTGCCCGAGACGTTCCAGTCCGGGAAGGGCTCGATGTTCGCGGGCATGACGGTGCGGATGTCCCAAGGGGTGTTCCAGGTCTGGACGATCTGGCCGGAGGAGTTCTCCAGACCCAGGCTCATCGTCCACGGGTAGTAGAACGGGGCGACGCCGGTGTTCGTGATCTGCACGCCGACCTCGGCGCTGCCCGAGGCGGACGGGGTGTAGTAGGCGTTGTTCGCGGTGAAGTTGTAGCCCATCGCCTCGACTGCGGCATCGGTGCCCGAGTCGGTCGAGGGAGTGCTCTGGCTGCCCTGGTCGATCATCCAGGTGGCGTGGGTGAGGTTGATGCACCCGCCCATGTTGTCCACGTCGTTCGCCGTGGATCCGTTCGGGTAGTTCGTGAACGCGTTGGCCTGGATGGGCGGATAGACCTCCCCGCCCATCGAGTCGGTGATCCACTTGTTCTCGGTGCCCTGGTTCAGATCCAGCTGCAGCTGGGCCCAGGAGGCGCCGTTAAGGGATTCCGGCAGCGTCTGGCCTTGTAGCGGCGATCCTTCGAGCGCGCAGAACGAGTCGTCGTGGTAGCCGATGTTCAGTCCGCTGGCCGCGCCCCCCGCCGAGTACGGGTAGCGCACCTCGATCTGGGTGCGGTGGAAGTCGTTGGCGAAGTCGTCGACGATCTTCGCGAAGTCGGCGTTGGTGGGCATGTAGTTCGGGTAGCCGCCGCTGCCCGGGTCGCCGTTGTAGGGCCACGTGTGGTTCTCGCCCCAGTTCCCGACGAGACCGACCTGGATGAAGCCGATGCGCGGGTCCCCGTCGTAGCGGGCGGCGAGGGCCGAGACGAACTTGCCGATCGCGTTGATCAGGTACGGGCTGTCGTAGTCCGGGTCGGTGACGCCGTTGTAGGTGTCGGTGCGGGTGGAGACGTGCCCGTCGAAGCAGGCCGGGATTCCGTCGGCGGGGGAGCCGCTGGGGTAGACGAGGTAGAACCGGATCGCGGCGGTGTTGCCGTAGGAGGCGACCTCGTTCAGCATCGAGTCCACGGCCGACCAGTCGTACGACTGGCAGTTGCTCGCGTCGGTCATCACCTGGGACAGGGCGAAGTAGCTCCACTGTATGGAGTGCGGGTAGACGCTGGCGGAGTTCTCATCGGTGCCGGCGGTGTAGTAGGTGGCCAGGCCCTTGTCGGGGTTGTTCAGCGCACCGGTAGCCGACGTGAGCGGGTGGCCGGTCAGCGCGGGATCCGGGCTGACCGGCGCCGCCGGGCGCGCCGGGACGCCCGCGGCGACCGGCGAGAACGCGGGCCCCATAGTGGCGGGGGCGGCGGCGCTGGCTACCCCGGTGCCGAGGCACGCGACGGCCAGGGCGAATGCGGTGAGTGCGGCGGCGCCTCGCCGACGCCGGGCGCGGATCGGCCGCGAGCAGGCGTGGTCTCCTCGGGGCGGGCGGGATGATCGGAACAACATGCGGCCTCCGGGACCGTGATGGTGGGAGCGCAGCGACCCGACCTCGCCGACGCCAATCGTCGTCCGCCATCATGGGGTCCTGCGAGAATTTGTCAAGACCTTCGAAGCCTTTCATGAACAACGATCAAGCGAAGCATCAGAAAGCCAGCGGATCGCCTGGCTTCGCGCATGATGCGCTTGCAGCCCTTGACAAAGGTTCACGGCGCACCCATCATCGCTTCCTAACCGACCTTAAATCGAAGGTTTTGGAAAGCTTCGGAAACGAGGGGTGGCGCCTGTGGCCGGGATTACCGGGTCGAGTCTCGCCGTGGCGACCGCGGCGCACGAAGGTCCGCCGGAGGCCGTCGGCGCCGCGCGTCCTGGCAGGAGACGCGCGGCACGTCGCGGGGACGGGCGGATCGCCTCGCTCTTCCTGGCCCCGGCGCTGGTCGGGTTCGCGCTGTTCTACCTGTATCCGACCATCCGCGGCGTCTACTTCTCGTTCACCGACTACGACCTGCTCTCACCGCCGCACTCGGTGGGAGCGGCCAACTATCGGTACCTGTGGCGCGATCCGCTGTTCTGGAACGCGCTGCGCGTGACCCTCCAGTACGTGGTGATCAATATCGTCTCGCAGACGGTGCTAGCGCTCGGACTGGCCTGGCTGATGTTCCGGCTGACCCGCTCGGTGCTTGTCAGGGTGCTGTTTCTGGTGCCCTGGCTGGTGCCGAACGTCGCCGTGGGCCTGCTCTGGCTGTGGCTGCTGGACGCGAACCTGGGTTTCGTCAACCATCTGATCACTGATCTGGGCGGTTCGAGTCAGGGCTTCTTCACCACGCCGAGTCTCGCGATGCCCACCATCGCGGTGATCAACACGTGGCAGTACACCGGCTACACGGCGCTGCTGTTCTACGCCGGCATGCTGCAGATCCCCGGCACTCTCTTCGAGTCGGCGCGCCTCGACGGGGCGGGCGAGGTGCGCACCTTCACCCGGATCACCCTGCCGTTGCTGCGCCCGATCATGGCGCTGGTGCTGGTGGTCTCGTTGATCGGCTCGTTCCAGATCTTCGACACGGTCTCGATCGACCCGGCGCAGGGCGGCCCGGTCAACGCCACCCGCGTCATCTACTACTACATCTACCAGCTCGCCTTCACCCAGTTCCGGATGGGCTACGCGAGCGCGGTGGCGGTGACCCTGGTGCTCATCCTCGGGGTGCTCACCTTCCTCCAGTTGCGCCTGCTGCGCGCCTCCCGCTCCGACCTGGCCTAGAAAGGGCGCCCGAATTGTCCTCGCAGAACGAACCCGCCGCCCGCCCGCGGCGCAGCGCGGCCTTCCGGCCCGGACGCAGCGCCGCGTGGATCGTGCTGATCATCGCGCTGGTGGTGACGCTCTTCCCCTTCTACTGGATGGTCCGTACCGCGTTCACCCCGGCGGCGGACCTTCCCTCGGACACCACCTCGCTCTGGCCGCATCACGCCACGTTGATCAATTTCGAACGCGTGCTCGGCCTGACCAGCACCCAGCAGGACCTGGCCGCCGGCGGCTCCGGTGCAACGCTCGACCTCCTGGTCTCGTTGCGCAACTCGGTCATCTACGCGGGGCTGATCGCCGTCGCCCAGACCTTCTTCTGCGCCATGGCCGGATACGCCTTCGCCCGGCTGCGCTTCCGCGGGCGCGATCTGCTGTTCGGTGTGTTCGTCATGGCCCTGATGGTGCCGCCGATCTTCACCATGCTGCCCAACTTCGCGCTGGTCAAAAGCCTCGGCTGGATCGGCAGCTTCCAGGGTCTGATCGCCCCGAGCCTGCTGATGACCCCGTTCGCGGTCTTCTTCCTGCGGCAGTTCTTCCTGTCCGTGCCCACCGAGGTCGAGGAGGCCGCCGCGCTCGACGGCGCCGGGCGGTGGCTCCAGTTCTGGCGGGTGGTGCTGCCGATGAACCGCGGGCCGCTGATCACGATCGGACTGATCACCGCCGTGTGGGCGTGGAAGGACTACCTCTGGCCGCTGCTGGTCGGCCCCGACCAGAGCACCAGGGTATTGACGGCGGCGCTCGGAATCTTCCTGCAGCAGTCGCCGAACACCGCCCCGGACTGGACCGGCCTGATGGCCGCCGCGGTCCTCGCCGTGATCCCGGTGGCGCTGCTGCTGGTCTTCTTCGGCCGCCGTCTGGTGGAGTCCCTCAACTTCACCGGGATCAAGTAACGCCGCACCTGAGCACAGCCCGCCCAGACAACGACGTACCGAAAGGCTGATCCGAAGCATGAGAAGAACACGCACTCGCCTGGCCGTGGCGCTGATCGCCGCCGCGACACCGATCGCGGCCGCCGGCTGCTCCTCCGGCGGCTCCGCCTCCGCTGGCCCGGTCACCCTCAGCTACGCCCTGTGGGACCAAACCCAGCAGGCCGGCTACCAGGCCTGCGCCGACGCCTTCACGGCCCAGGACCCTAATATCAAGATTAAGATAACCCAGGCGGCCTGGAGCAACTACTGGCAGAATCTGACCACCGAGATGACCGCCGGCGACGCCCCGGACGTGTTCACCGACCACGTCGCCTACTACCCGCAGTTCGTCGCGGACAACCAGATCATGGACCTCACCGCCGACGTCACCTCCGCCCAGGTGAACCTCGGCCAGTACCAGCCCGGACTTGCGGACATGTGGGTGGACGGCGGCAAGCGCTACGGCCTGCCGAAGGACTGGGACACCGAGGGCCTGGTCTACAACACCAAGATGCTTACCGCCGCCGGGGTGAGCCCGTCCTCGCTCGACAGCCTCACCTGGAACCCGACCGACGGAGGCACCTTCGAGCAACTGATCGCCAAGCTGACGATCGACGAGAACGGAAACAACGGCCTGAGCCCGAAGTTCGACAAGAGCCACGTCAAGGTCTACGGCTACGTGCCGACCTATGACGACGGCAACACCGGGCAGAGCAGCTGGGGCGATCTGGCGGTGGAGAACGGATTCAGCTTCCTGCCCAAGCCGTTCAGCACCGCGTACAACTACGCCTCGCCCGCACTCGAGCAGACGGTCACCTGGTACGCGAGCCTCGCGCAGAAGGGTTACGCGCCGCCCTACCAGAAGAACTCCACCCTCGGCGTGAACGCCGTGCTCGACGCAGGGCAGGGCGCGATGACGCAGATCGGATCCTACAACGTCTCCTCCTACGCCGGTCCCACCGCGAAGCAGAGCTACGGCTTCGCCGAGCTGCCGATCGGCCCGGACGGTCGCAAGACACTGATCAATGACCTGTCGGACGCGATCTGGTCCGGCACGAAGTACCCGACGCAGGCGTGGAAGTGGATCTCGTTCCTCGCCTCCCCGGCGTGCCAGGACATCGTCGCCACCAAGGGCGTGATCTTCCCGGCCATCACCGAGGCGACGAAGAAGGCCGAGACCGCCCGGATCGCAGCGGGCCAGAACATCACCCCGTTCGTGCAGGAGGCGCAGGCGCCCGGCGGCACCTTCATCTACCCGATCAGCCAGCACGAGAGCCAGATCAGCACGGAGGTGCAGTCCCAGCTCGACGCCGTCTGGCTCGGCCAGGCCTCGGCCGCCTCGGCCCTGGAGACCGCGCAGAGCGCGGTGAGCGGATACATGTCCCAGCCCTGACCCGGCGGACCCGCAGTCCGGGGCGGGGTGTCGTCCCGACCACGGCGCCCCGTCCCGCCGCACCGTAGATCCCCAACCCCGGCTTCGGCTCTTGCGAGAGGAACCCATGCCCGACGACGTCCACCTGCTCCACTTCGGCGCGCGCACGATCGCGGCGCGCCTGGAATCGGCGCCGAATCCGGTCGAGGGCGGCCTGATCCTTCCCGCGGGCCGCATCGCCCTGCTGCACGGCATGCCCGAAGCCCAGGTCTACCGGCACGGCTGGAACTCCTGGTCCCCCTGCGGATGGCGGGCGATGGATGCGGCGCCGCTGCGTATCGCCGCCCCCGAGCGGCGCCTGACCGCCGACGACACCGACTGGGACGACCCGCGCCACCACCACAGCGCCGCGGTCACCGCGCTCGCCGACACCGAAGGAAACGTACTGCTGGTCGGCGCGCTCGGCCTGGACGTGCCGCGACTGACCATCACCGGCGACACGATCGTCGGCTGGTACGAGCGCGATGGCGCCGAGTGGTTCGCTGCCTACGGTCCCGAACTCGAGGTCTTCACCCGCTACGCCCGCCTGCTCGGCCGGCGCCTGGGCGGCGAACGCCACCGTAACCGGGCCGGCAACGTCTGGTGCAGCTGGTACGCCTACCACGAGGGCATCGACCAGGAGACCCTCCGGGCCGACCTGAAGAGCCTCAAGGGCCTTCCCTTCGACGTCTTCCAGATCGACGACGGCTGGGAGCGGATGGTCGGGGACTGGCAGCCGAACGAGAAGTTCCCCGACGGCATGGCCGA
Organism: Actinospica acidithermotolerans; assembly: GCF_018139625.1. Lineage (GTDB taxonomy): Bacteria > Actinomycetota > Actinomycetes > Streptomycetales > Catenulisporaceae > Actinospica > Actinospica acidithermotolerans. The sequence goes on from NZ_JAGSOH010000044.1 coordinate 31,283, forward strand.
CCTCGCCACGCGCGCCCGCGACCTGGGGCTGCGCCCGGGCCTGTGGCTGGCGCCGTTCATCGCCCGCCCGCAATCCGCACTCGCCCGCGAGCGGCCGCATCTGCTGGTGACCGACAAAACCGGGGCCCCGGCAGCGGCAGGCTACAACTGGGGAGGGCCCTACTACGCGCTCGATCTCACGCTGCCCGAGGCTCAGGACCATGTCAGGGACCTCATCTCGACCGTCGTCGGGTGGGGCTACCAGTACCTCAAGCTTGACTTCGTCAACGCCGCAGCCGTCCCAGGCGCCCGAAACGATCCGGACCGCGGCCGCGAAGCGGTCTACCGCGCGGCGATGGAGCTGGTCCGGGAAGCTGCCGGACCGCAGGTGTACCTGCTCGGTTCGGGCGCGCCGGCGCTCGCCTCGCTCGGAGTGTGCGACGGCATCCGGATCGGCCCGGACGTCGCGCCGTTCTGGACGAACTACGCCACCGACGACCCCTCCGACGCGCTTGCCGAGAACGCCCTGGTCACCAGCATTCACCGGCTCTGGCTGCGCGACCTGGTCGACCTCGACCCGGACGTGGTCTACTTCCGGGCCCGGCACAGCCTGCTCACCCCGCACCAACGCGAGCTGCTAGCCGACCTGGCCCGGGTGTGCGCGTTCAAGGCCACCTCGGACCCGGTCGGCTGGCTCGATCCCGAGGAGCGCATTGCGCTCGCCGAGTTCCTGGCCCGCGACGAGCCCGTGCGCCAGCTCTCCCGCTACCGGTTCGACATCGGCGGACGCGAGGTCGACTTCACCGCGGCCGCCGAGCGGCTCGCCGGGTGAACGGCACTTACCGGTGTACTCTGACCAGCATGTTGTGTCGGTGGAGCCCACACGGAGCGGGAGCGGAATGACCGGCCTCGTACTGATCGGCGCCGGCAATGTCGAGCTGACCCGGCGCATCCTCTCGGACCTGCTGGTGTTGCCCGGCCTCGCGGGCTCGTTGCGCGTCGTGCTGCACGACATCGACGCAGAGCGCCTGGCCACCGCCGAGGCGCTCGCCCTCAGCCTGAACACCGAGGCCGGCGCCGGCGCGCGCATCGAGGCGTTCCTCGACCGCCGCCGGGCGCTCGCCGACGCCGACTACGTCGTGTGCCAGCTCTCGGTCGGCGACTACGACACCAGCCTGCGCGACTTCGAGATCCCGCACCGCTATGGGGTGCGCCAGACCATCGGCGACACCATCGGGATCGGCGGGATCTTCCGCGGCCTGCGTACCATCCCGGCGTTGGTCGACCTCGCTCGGGACATGACCGAGCTGTGCCCGCACGCGTGGCTGCTGTCCTACACGGACCCGCTGGTGATGACTTTGTGGGCGGTACGCGAGTCCACCGGGGTGCGCAACGTCGCGGGCCTGTGCCACGCTGTGCGCGACACTCACGCGACCCTGGCCGATCTCGTCGGACGGGAGGCCGAGGATATCGACTTCCTGACTGCCGGGATCACCCACCAGGCGTTCGTGCTGCGCTTCGAGGCCGACGGGCGCTCGCTCTACCCGGAGCTGGCCGAGGCAGTCGCGGCCGACCCCCGGCTCGACCGGCACGTGCGCACCGAGCTGTGGCGCCACCTCGGGTACTACCCGACCGAGTCCAGCGAGCATGCCGCCGAATACGTCCCCTGGTTCCTCCGGCACGACGCGGAAATAGCCCGGCTGCGTCTGCCGATCGGCGAATACCTCACCCGTGCCGGACAGAACCTGCACGTCTACGAGGAGATCCGGCGCGGTCTTGCGGCGAACCGGCCGATGCTCACCCGATGGCAGGAGCCGGAGATCGCCTCCGAGGTGCTCACCGCGCTGATCACCGGCGAGGCCGCGCGCACCAACCTGACCGTCGCCAACGAGGGGCTGATCCCGCAACTGCCCGCCGACTGCTTCGTCGAGGTGCCCGCCGTCATCGGCGCACACGGCATCACCCCGAGCCCGATCGCCGACTACCCGCCGCAATTGGCCGCGCTCAACCGTACGTACCTGTCCGTCGCGGAGCTCACGGTGCGCGCCACGCTCGAACACCGCGTCGAGCACATCCACCACGCGGCGATCCTCGACCCGAACACCGCGTCCACGCTGACGCTGCCCGAGATCACCGAGCTGTGCCGGGAGATGATCGAGGCGCACCGCGACCTACTGCCCTGGACCGCATCCGAGACCGCCGGCTCCGGCCATAGAACTACCAGCACGAAGGACGGGAAGTGACCACCACCAGCGAGCCGATCCCGGCCGAGGTACGCCGCGAACGCATGCTCGAGCTCGTCCAGGAACAGGACTTCGTGCGCATCGCCGCCCTGGCCGAGGCCTTCGCCGTCTCCGTGGTCACCGTCCGCGGCGACCTCGACACCCTCGAAGCCCAGGGTCTGATCCGCCGGGTGCGCGGCGGCGCGCGCGCGGTGCCCCAGGGATCGGCGGCAGAACCCTCCTACGAGCAGTCGCTCGGTGCCGCGGCCCTCGAGAAGGCCGCCATCGCCAAGGCCGCGGCGCTGCTGGTGGGCAGCGGCGACTCGATCGTCATCGACGCCGGGACCACCACCACATTTCTGGCCCGCGCCCTGGTCGCGCGCCGCGATCTGACCGACCTGGTGGTGTTCACCAACTCCACCAGCGCGGCGCACGAACTCGAACCGGCCATCCCGCGCTTCTCGGTCGTCCTGTCCGGAGGCACCCTGCGCCCGCTGCAGCACTCCCTGGTCGATCCGATGGGCGGGCGCATCATCGAGTCCATCCACGCCGACACCGCGTTCCTCTCCTGCAGCGGCATCCACCCCGACACCGGCGTGACCAACATAAACATCCCCGAAGCCGAGATGAAGATCAGGATGCTGAAAGCGACCGGCCGCCACATCCTGCTGGCCGACCCCGGCAAATTCGGGCGCACCGACCTCGCCCCGGTCTGCGCCCTGAACGAGATCGACCTGTTGATCACCACCGGCCCGGAAACCGCCGAACTGGCCCACCTGCGCGAACGCGGCCTCCGGATCGAACTGGCCCGCTGAACGCGACGCGTGGCCTGCTTCCGCCGTCGACGCCGCCGCCGGAACGAAAGGACGGAGCGATGGACGAACTCAGAGTCGGCGTCGTCGGCGTCGGACAACGCGCCGTGCTCGCCGGGCACGCCAGCCGGCCGGGTCTCGCCCGCGTGGTTTCGGACGCCGACCCGGCCGAACGCGGGCGCTGCGACGCCGTGTTCGTCCTCACACCCGACTACCTGCACACCGAGCCGGTGCTGCACTTCCTGAACACCGGCGTCGCAGTGTTCGTCGAGAAGCCGATGGCAATCAGCCTCGAGGACTGCGACGCGATGCTGGCCGCTGCGAAAACCACCGGTACCCGGCTCTACGTGGGCCACAACCTGCGCCACCTCCCCGTCCTCAGGAAGATGCGCGAACTGATCGACTCCGGCGCCATCGGCCGCGTCCGCTCGATCTGGTGCCGCCACTTCATCGGCCACGGCGGCGACTTACTACTTCAATGACTGGCACGCCGAACGCGCGAAGACCACCGGCCTGCTGCTGCGGAAGGGCTCGCACGACATCGACGTCATCCACTGGCTCGCCGGAAGGTATTCGCGCGAGGTCACCGGATTCGGCGCACTGACCGTCTACGGCGCCAACCCGCACCGACGCGCCCCCGACGCCGCCAAGGGTGCGGAGCGGATGCCCGACTGGTTCGACCCGACGGCCTGGCCGCCCTTGAAGCTGCGCGGACTTAACCCCACGATCACGGTGGCACGGGGATCGGCGCGGAGCGCGAGCAGGATCCGGGCGTCGGTGGCGTCGGCGATTCGACCGCTTTTTGCCAATTGGACGAGTCGACAGTCTACTTGCGCCCAATAGTGCTACATCCCGGAGCGGTCAAGTAGGCAGTGGAGGCGTGTCGTGGTGTTCTCGAAGGCCGAACCGGTCGGCAGCGGTAGCCGTGTCCTGGACCGACAGGAGCTCGCAACGCTGGAGTCGGTCGAATAGAGAGTGCTCTGGCTTTCCACTGCGATCATCGATCACGCCAACCGGGTACGGTCCAACCCGTCGGGCCTGAAGGTCGGCGGTCATCAGGCGTCGAGCGCCTTGATCCGCCCCGGGTTTCCGGGGGTCACGTCACCCCGGACCGGCGCTACCTCACCCTCGGCGGCAACCTGCTTCGGCTGGCCGAACCGAACGCGGGCAGTTCATGCAGAACCTCGCGACCGCGACAGCCACCATCACACCCGAGGGGCTCCATCCTTTTCGGAGGCGGCTGGCGCGAACGCAAGACCGCCTGGCTGATCACCATCGCGGGCCAGGCTGAATTCCGCGACCAGCTCGGCGAGCTGCTGCTCGCCAGCGAGGTCGTCTATGCCGGCCGCGGCTGCCGCGTCACCCTGGCCCGCTTCCAGCCAGAACAAGACGCCCAACTGCTGACGACGTACCTGGACAAGTACCTTCCCCGGCTTGACCTGCGGTACGACCAGGGCATGGCCCTCGACGCACTGATGCGCATCGACGTCACGCTCAGAACCGAGCATGCGGGCCGGTTCCTCAGCCCCGGCGGACCCTGGCAGAACTGGATCGGTGTGCCTCCGAGCCCATCGAACGAGGAAGCACAGCGAAGTCGCGAGTTCATCAGCCAACTGTGCGCGTTTGCCGACGAAGCCGCCGTCCTCGTGAGACTCGACGCGACTGACCCGGGTGAGCGGCGGTAGCGCCAAGCGCATTGCTCGACGCTTGTCCCGTCTCCTTGAGTCCGGTGTAGCCAACCGGGGGTGATCCAGTTTCAGCAAGACGGTTGTGGTGCTCGTGTCTCGCTGGGATCGGCTTGGATTCCGTGATCTCGATGTCTCGTCTTCTTGGATCTGGCGCTCTTGCGCAATCCTCTGGTGGCGGAATGTTCGGAGCTCTTCGGGCCATCCCTGCGGCCAGCCGCTGGCTCTTGACCCACGCGCCCGCGGCCCGTGCCTCGTCCACCCGATCCCTGAGCATTGAATCAGGACTCTGGCCAGCGATTCCGCCCAGCAGCCGGAACGTACAAGGCCCCTTGCAGTCCGATTGTGCCGCTTACTTTTCCGGTCAAACGGCATGTTCACAGGCTGGTCAGCGGTGCAAGCTGACGGCGACGGTACACCGCACCCGATGGAATGCCGAACGGGCGGTACACATACCGCCCGGGGGCGGAAGCGACGTCCCGTTAGCGCGACCCGGAAAAACCTGACCACCTAAGGAGCACACATGCGTGTGAAATCTTCCCTTCTCCGTCTTGCAGCCGCGGGCGCCGTCGTCCTGAGCGCGGCTGCGACCGCCGTTCCCTCAAGCGCAGCGGCTGTGGCGCCGCTCAAGGCTTCTTCGGGCACGCTGAGTACGCACGTTTCCAGCACCGTCGCCCGCGCTGTTTCCCCCGATTCCGCCGGCTCGATCATCTGCCACGGTGACCTCTGCATCCAGCGCGTCACTTCCGTCGTCAACGGTGTGGCGACCGTCGAAGCGTGGGCAGACGGCTACACCTTCACGGGGCACTTCGAGCTCTCCGGTCCGGACGGTTTTATCGCCAACTACCCCTCGAGCGGTTACCGGACGTGGGTGGCGGGCGGAACCGGCGCCTACTTCAGTGGCCTCGCGCAAGACGTCACATACACCATCACGGCGTGGTCGGGCACCGGAGCTCCCTATGGCGACATAGGCCAGGTGAGCTTCGGCATCTGACGCTGTCTGTCCAACGAGCGTTCTGCGGCATCATCGGATGACGTCCCGCTGAGTGGTGTAGGTCTGTATCGGTTCGGTGAAGCCCCTGACGTGGGATGAGCCATTGTGTGAGGGTCCTGCGGAACCCGCCAAGGAACCGCACGAAGGACTCACACAATGGCCTTGGACCAGTCTGCCCTACTGTCCCTGCTCGACGCGCTGCGTTCGGCGGAGAACGGCGATCTGGTGCGCTCTCCCGCCGAGCGGATGCTGCAGGAGTTGATCGAGGCAGAGGCCACCGCGCACATCGGCGCGGGCCGCGGTCAAGCATTTGTAGTAGTCGGCTTACAGACCGCCTCCCCTCGTGTGATGTCACCTGACCTGCGACTTCTCTCGTCGCGTCGGCATTTGAGTCCTCACGCGAGCCCCTGTGGTCATTGACGCGGCCGTGACCTTCACGCTTCACTACGGCTCAGTACGCAGAGACACGCACTTCTCGTAGTGCTTTGTCCCCATTTGCTATGACAAAACGGACCAATTAAAGCCCGGCTTACAGACCGACTCGCCGCTTCCGCAGGACCCCGGGCTGGGACCGGCCCAGGTCACGTGCCTGGTCCAGGGCTGGTCCTTGGTCTCGCGGGCCCATGCTTGGTCCGGTCCTCGCTCGGTCCCGAACCGTGCTCGGCCCCGGGCCCGCACTTGACCCGGGTCCGTGCTCAGTTCCGGGCCCTTGCCATGTGCTCGGTCCAGGACCGGAGATCCGATCGGCCGGATCAGCGCTCCTCGCGGAACTCCACGTGCTGCCGGGCGACGGGGTCGTACTTGCGCAGGACCAGCCGGTCCGGGTCGTTGCGCCGGTTCTTGCGGGTGACGTAGGTGTAGCCGGTTCCGGCGGTCGACCGGACCTTGACGACGGGGCGCAGTTCGCTGCGGGCCATGAGTGTCGGTTTCCCTTCCTGCCAGCCAGCTAAGTGGCGATGAAAATCGTTTGCGGATGTCTATACGCTCCCGGCCGCCGTTCTATTCCGGGTGTCGGCCAAGCGCCGCTGTTTGTAGGCTGACCTGCATGGCTGCGAACTCCACAGGCACCAGCGCCGGAACCGGCACCACGCCCCTGCCGAAGAAACTCGGCATCAAGCCCGGCCACCGGGTGGCTCTCCTCAACGCCCCCGGCGGCTTCGCCGCCACCCTCGCCCCGCTGCCCGAAGCGGTAGAGGTCGTCGAGGCGCTGGACAGCGACTCCTTCGACGTCATCCTCTGGTTCGGCACCGAACGCGCCGGCCTCGAGCGCATCGTCAAGGACGTGCGCGCCGTGTTGGAGCCCGCCGGCGGCCTCTGGATCGGCTGGCCGAAGCGCGCTTCCGGCATCCCGACCGAGGTGACGGACGACATTGTGCGAGAAGTCGCCCTGCCCACCGGCCTCGTGGATAACAAAATCTGCGCGATCGACGCGGCGTGGTCCGGCATCCGCCTCGTCGTCCGGCGCGAATTGCGTGGGCTCTGACGATGAGCCCCTCGCGGATGACGCTGCCCGTGGAGCCGACCTCGGATGCTCCGGCGCTGACTCTCCGTCCCTGGCAGCAGTCTGACGTACCAGCCTTGGTCGCCGCGCATCGGGACGAAGTGATGCGGCGTTGGCTGATGACCTTGATCGGCAACGAGGACGAGGCGCGTGCGTGGATCGCCGAGCAGGACGCCAAGTGGTCACGCGGTAGGCACATGAGCTGGGCGATCGAGGAGGCGGGATCGGTCGTCGGCCATTTCGTCGTCAGGTCGGCCGAGCCGCCGGAGACCTTCGCGACGGGCGTCGGATACTGGACGCTGGCGGAGGCTCGTGGCAGGGGCATTGCCTCACGGTGCGTCGAGGCCGTGACGGAGTGGCTGTTCGGGGAGCAGGATCAATTCCCCGCTGACGAGATCGAACTACTGCATACCGTTGGCAACGAAGGCTCGTGCCGTGTCGCGCAGAAGTGCGGGTACGTGTTCGACTCGCTGCTCGCGCCGCGGCCGCCGAGGTATCCGGAGGCCGGCCACCGACACCTGCGCTGGCGCCCGAAAGTGGCGAGTCGTCAGCCGTAGCCGTAGCCAGGGCTGTGGACGTCAGCCGTCAGCCGTCATCCATGAGCCGTCACCCGTCACCCGTGAGCCGCCGCGGCTCCTGCGGCGGCCAGCGGGCTCGGTGCCTCGGCGTCCCGCCACAGGGTCTCGCCCTTGACCCACCAGGCGAAGCCGAACGCAAAGGTGGCGAGGGCTTCGCACCAGAAGAGCGGATGGACCTTGTCGACGAAGGACTGCGAGGCGAGGGAGGACAATCCGCCGAGGGCGGTGAAAGCGAGCATCAGGGTGCCGCAGAGCTGGTAGATGACGTTGCGGGCCTTCTTCGCGGAGGTGCGCTCGGCCGGGGGGAGGTCGGACCTGGTGAACAGCAGCAGGCTCATCAGGGCCATCGAGACGAGGAAGCACGCGGCGAAGACGATGTGCAGCGTGCCGGTGACGCGGGCCAGTTCGGAGGGGTTCGGGGGCAGCGGCGGGCAGAAGGCCACGCCGATGGCGAAGGCGCCGGCGAGCGTTGCGAAGACGTCGTCCCAGTACTGGTATCGGTAGCAGATCAGGAATACGCCGATCGCGCAGAGGGCGCCGACGAAGACGTTGCGCATGTCGGTGTTGTAGTAGCTGCTCACCGACGAAAGCAGCACCCACCTTCCGGTTGTGATCGAGTAGCCGATCGGCAGGGCGATCGGCAGCAGGGCGCCGATCAGGCCGATGGCGCGGCGTAGGAAGAGATACGAAACGGCCAGTTCCATCCCGGGCGCCCCTTCGCGATCCGCCAGCGATCCGCCGGTGGTCCACCGGCGGTCCACCACACTGCACTCGCCGCCGGCGCGTGCGTGCGCCGGTCGCGGGTGTGATGCCCCGTAGCATGGCATTTAGGCCAGATTCAGGCCGATGTCGGCATGATTCTCATGAGATGTTCTCGAGGTGCGCGGTGTCGTTGAGCCGCATCAGCCGCCAGCGCACCGGGAGCCCCAGTCCCCGGTCCAGATCCCTGGGCGCCGCGGGGTCGTCGTCGGTGACCCACTCGGTGATCGAGGCGCGGCCGATCTCGACGTCGAAGTCGCGGTAGAGCGGCAGCGCGCCGAACGCGATGAGCGAGGCCTCGAGGGATTCCTTGTGCATCACGGCGAGCACTGTGCCGCCGGCATGCCGGGTGGCGAGGGTCGTCAGGGTGCGGCCGACGCGGGCGACGAGCTCGGCCCAGGACTCGTTGCCCTCTTCGAAGGGCACGAACACGCCGCCGTCGGGCCGGCCGGACTCGTCCCGGTGCCGGAACTCCTCGCGGATGCGGTCCCAGCTGAGGCCGTCGAGGGAGTCGTCGAGATGGAAACCGCACAGTCCGCACTCGCGCGCCGGGGTGAGCGGGCTGTAGGCGTCGGCGAGGATGCCGGCGGTCTGGGCCGCGCGGTGGATCGTCGAGCTGTACACGGCGTCGGGCTTGAAGCCGGTGGCGGTGAGCCGTTCGCGCAGGCGCAGCACCTGCCTCCGGCCCAGGTCGGTCAGGCCGCGGCAGGCGCGCGGCCCGGCGTACACGCCGTCGGACTTGCTGTGCGAATCGCCGTGGCGGACCAGGAGCATGCGCGTCGTTGACACGGACAGATCATGCCACTTTTTACCGGAGGTCACGCCCGATTTGCCGTGTCGTTCCTTGACAGCCCGTCAGGTCGGCGACAACGTTGTCATCACGCAATGCCAGCGCAGCCAGTTCGCCTTCCCCGCTTCGCACCCACTCGGACCGGGCCGCCCACCCCCGCCCGGCCAGGAAGGAACCGCGCACCATGGCACAGCTCCAGGCACAACGGCGTGCCCTCGCCCTGCTCGCGACGACGGGGCTCGCCTTCGCCGCCGCGTCCGCGCTCCCGGCGGCCGCCGCCACCCGCGCCGCGCTCGTCTCGGACCCGGCCTCGCTCGTCAACCCCTTCATCGGCACCACCAACTCGGCCGACGACTTCCCCGGCGCCGACGACCCCTTCGGCATGGTCCAGTGGAGCCCGGACACCCCGAGCCGCCCGGACGGCGGCGGCTACGAGTACAACGACTCCTCGATCACCGGCTTCAGTCTCACCCACCTGTCCGGCCCGGGCTGCTCGGGCGAGGGAGACGTGCCGATCCTGCCGACCGTCGGAGCCGTGAACACGTCCGCCACGGACTCCTTCTCGCACAGCAACGAGTCGGCGTCGCCGGGCTACTACTCGGTCACGACGTCGAACGGTGTGACCACGCAGCTCACCGTCACCCCGCGCTCCGGCATGGCCTCGTTCACGTTCCCGTCCACCACCGAGGCCAACCTGATCTTCAAGCTCAACGGCAGTGCCAACTCGGACTCCAACGAGCAGTTCAACATCGTGAGCTCCTCTGAGGTCAGCGGCCAGGTCACCAGCGGCGGCTTCTGCGGCGCGAGCAACACGTACACGGTCTACTTCGACATGGTCTTCAACACGTCGTTCGCGACCAACGGCAGTGCGGCCGTCAAGGCGTCGACCGCGAAGGCGAGCGAGTCGAAGAACGAGCACACGCTGCATGGTGCGCTCCCGAAGGCCAAGTCCACCGCCAAGTCGAATGGCACGTCGAACGCAGTGACCCCCAACGCCTCCGCGAACGACGGCTACGTCACCTTCAACACGACGTCGAACCAGACCGTCCTCGCAAACGTCGGCGTCTCTTTCGTGTCGATCGCGAACGCCACGCAGAATCGGACGACGGAGAACCCGAACTGGGACTTCGCCTCGACGAAATCGGCGGCGCACACGGCGTGGAACAACGTGCTCGGCAAGGTCGCGGTCGCCGGCGGGACCTCGGCGCAGCAGACCGTGTTCTACACCGCGCTCTACCACGCCGCGCTGCACCCGAACCTGATCAGCGACGAGAACGGCCAGTACCCCGGCTTCAACGGCTCCACGCAAACCGTCGACTCCGGCCACTCAGCCGAATACGGCAACTTCTCGGGCTGGGACATCTACCGCTCGCAGGCGCAGCTGGAGGGGCTGATCGATCCGACGGTCGCCTCCGATACCGCGCAGTCGATGGTCGACGACTACGCCCAGACCGGCCTGTTCCCGAAGTGGTCTGAGGACAACGGCGAGACGTACGTCATGGTCGGCGACCCGGCCGACTCGATCCTCGCCGACTACTACGCCTTTGGAGCTCGGAACTTCGACACGTCGACGGCGCTGAAGGACATGCTCGCCGAGGCGACGACCTCCGGGAACGACCGGCCCGGGCTGACGTACCTCGAACAGCTCGGCTACCTGCCGACGAACGGCAGCTACGGCTGCTGCAACTTCTACGGAGCCGCCGCGACGACGCTGGAGTACGACTCGGCCGACTTCGCGATCTCCGCGCTCGCGGGCGAACTCGGCGACACCTCCGACCAGAGCGCGATGGCCAGCCGCGCGCAGGACTGGCAGAACGAGTTCGACCACAACAGCGGGTACATCCAGCCGCGCACCTACCAGGGCACCTGGACCTCCGGATTCAGCGCGAGCTCCGAGTCGAACTTCGTCGAGGCGGACTCGTACATCTACACCCCGATGGTCCCGTTCAACGTGCACGGCCTGGCCGCGGCGATGGGCGGCAACGCGGCGCTCAACTCGTACCTCGACACCGTGCTCTCCTCCTTCAGCGGGTCCAACGGGTACTCCGACTTCAGCAACGAGCCGTCGCTGGAGATCCCGTGGGAGTACGACTACACCGGTGAGCCGTACAAGACGCAGGACGTGATCCGCGAGATCCAGGACCAGATCTGGACGGACGCGCCCGGCGGCCTGGCGGGCAACGACGACCTCGGCGAGATGAGCGCCTGGTACGTCTGGTCCGCCCTCGGCATGTACCCGGAGACGCCGGGCACCGCTGACCTCGCGCTCGGCTCGCCCCTGTTCACGCAGGAGGTCATCACCCTGCCGAGCGGCAACACCCTCACAATCAACGGCAGCGGCGCCGCGGACAACGCGCCGTACGTGCAGTCCGCCACCTGGAACGGTTCCGCGTGGAACGACGCGTACGCGCCGAGCGGGGCCATCACCAGCGGCGGAACGCTCACCTTCACCCTCGGCACGTCGGCGAACACGAGTTGGGCCAGCGCATCCAGCGCCGCGCCGCCCTCGTACGCGGGCAGTCCGTCGTACACCGACATCGGCATCTCGGCGGACTCGTCATCGTCGAGTGCCGACTTCGATGGCGTCGGCTACAGCTACTCGGCCTCGGCACTCAGTTCCGCCGGAATCACGCCGGGTTCCACGGTGACCGCGAACGGCGTCTCGTTCACGTGGCCGAACGTCTCCGCCGGCCGGCCGGACAACTACGAGGCGAACGGCCAGACCGTCACCAGTTCGGGCTCGGGGGCGATCTCGTTCCTCGGCTCGGCGAGCAACGGGCCGTCCACCGGCACGGCCGTCGTCACCTACACCGACGGCAGCACCCAGAACGTGCCGATCTCGCTGAGCGACTGGACCCTGGGCGGCGGCAGTGCATCCGTCCTGGCCGGCGACACGACGGTCGCGACGATGAGCTATCGGAACCAGTCGGGCGCGTCATCTGACACCATCTCGACGTACCTGTTCGCGACGAAGCCGATGAACCTGGCGAGCGGCAAGACGGTAGCGAGCGTCACGCTGCCGTCGAACGTCGCCTCGGGCGGCCTGCACATCTTCGCGATCGGGTACACCTCGGCCGCGTCGCCGGCAGTCGGCTCCGTCTACTCGGGAGTCTCGTCCAGTGTGCTGAGCGGCCTGTGCCTGGACGACAACGGCGGTGGGACGACGAACGGCACACACGTGCAGATCTACACCTGCAACGGAACCGCCGCGCAGCAGTGGACCATCGCGTCCAACGGCACGATCCAGACCGAAGGCGGGTGCCTGGACGTGAGCGGCAGCGGCACCAGCAACGGAACCGTGGTCCAGTGGTGGGGTTGCGACAACACCGGTGCGCAACAATGGGAGGTGGGAGCGAACAACTCCCTGATAAATCCGGAGTCGGGCAAGTGCTTGGACGACCCCAACTCGACGACCACGACCGGCACCCAGTTGCAGATCTACACCTGCAACGGCACGGGTGCGCAGAATTGGACACTGCCCTAGCGGCGGCGGAAGCGCGCTCTCTCATGCCGCGGGAACGCGGATGACTTATGGTGACACGCAACAGTGGGCAGCGCCCCGGATGAATCCCTTTTTGGAGGGCCAGGAGTGAGCCGTTCGACCACCCCGACCATGCGCTCAGGGCGCGCGACGATGAACGACGTCGCGGCCCGGGCCGGCGTGAGCCTCAAGACGGTCTCCCGGGTGGTCAACGGCGAACCCGGGGTGCTGCCCGCCACCGCGGAGCGGGTCTCCCGCGCCATCGCCGACCTGGGCTTTCGCCGCAACGACTCGGCGCGTCAGCTGCGCACCGGCCGCGCTGCGGGCATCGGGCTGATCCTGGAGGACGTCTCCGACCCCTTCTACTCGGTGCTCACCCGCGCGGTCGAGCAGGTGGTGCGGGACAACGACTGCCTGCTGCTGACGGGTTCCTGCGACGACGACCCGGACCGTGAGCAGGAACTGGCCATGGCGCTGTGCGAGCGGCGGGTGGACGGCCTGGTCATGGTCCCGGCCGCGACCGACCACTCCTACCTGGCCCACGAGATCAGGGCCGGCGTCCCGGTCGTGTTCGTCGACCGGCCGCCGATCAACCTGGCGGCCGACGTCGTGCTCGCTGACAACGTCGGCGGCGCGCGCGACGGCGTGCGCCACCTGATCAACAACGGCCACCGCAGGATCGCCTACCTCGGCGACGACCTGGCGATCTTCACCGCGCGCGAGCGGCTCACCGGCTACCGCAGCGCCCTGGCCGGGGCCGGGATCCCGCAGGACGAGAGCCTGGTGGTGATGGGCCGGGCGGAGCCGGTCGCCGTGCGCGCGGCGCTGGACCGGCTACTCTCCCAGCCGAACGCTGCCACCGCGCTGTTCTGCGGCAACAACCGGCTGACCACCGTCGTGCTGCGGGAGCTCGCCGGCCGCGTCGACCGGCCCGCGCTGGTCGGCTTCGACGATTTCGAACTCGCCGATCTGATATCACCCGGGCTCACCGTCGTCGCCCAGGATCCCGCCGGCCTCGGCCGGGTCGCGGCGACGCTGCTGTTCGACCGGCTGGCCGGACTCTCCGACGCGCCGCGCCGCGTCGTGCTGCCCACCGTGCTCATCCCGCGCGGCTCCGGAGAGGCGCCCCCACCCGCTACGTTCTAGGGCATGGACACCTTCAAGTCGCCGCTGGAGTACGTGGACGCGCCGTCGGTCGCGCCGGAGCGAGAGGCGCTGGCCGGCTGGCTGGACGCCCAGCGCGCCGAACTGCTCGCGAAGCTCGACGGGCTCACCGACGAGCAGGCGGACCGCCGCGTCGTGCCGTCGCTCAACACCCTGCACGGCCTGGTCCGGCACCTGACCAAGGTCGAGTTCGTCTGGTTCGAAACGGTGATCGCGGGCAGCGACGCCCCCGCGCCCTTCGGCTTCCCGGACCGCAAGGACGGCGACTTCCTGCTCGACGACGGCGAGTCCGTCGAGGCGGACGCGGCGCGCTTCATCGCCGCATGCGAGCGCAGCCGGGAGATCTTCAGCTCGGTGGGCCTCGACGAGGTACGCACCCATCGCCGCATCGGCGAGGTCGACGTGCGCTGGATCATGGTCCACCTGATTCGCGAGTACGCGCAGCACAACGGCCACGCCGACATCCTGCGCGAGCTCGTCGACGGCACGACCCAGAGCTGAATCCAGCCCGCGAGCCCGGTCCTAGGTCCAAAGACCTACGGCCGCTAAGCCGCGCGCCCGAGGTGCGCCGCATCCCCGCTCCCTAATCTCGCAGACATACGAAGTCTGATGCGGATAGAGGGAAGTCATGCGAGCGATCGTGGTACGCGAGTTCGGTGGTCCGGAAGTTCTGCGGATCGAGGAGGTGCCGGACCCGGTCCCGGGCGCGGGCGAACTGCTCGTGCGCGTGGTGGCGGCCGGCATCCAGTTCGTCGAGACGCAGGCGCGGACCGGCGCGCTGCAGGGTGTCTCCCCGGTGGCGCCGAAGTCGCTGCCATGGATTCCTGGCCGGGAGGTCGCGGGCGACGTCATCGCCGTCGGCGCCGGCGTCGCCCCCGACTGGGTCGGCCGCCGCGTGCTCGGCCTTACCGTCCCCGTCAACGGCGGGCCTGGCGGCGGCTACGCGGAACTGGCCGTCGTCCAGGCCGAGAACTCGCATCAGCTCCCGGACACGCTCGACTACGCCGACGCGGTCTCGCTCCTCGGCACCGGCCGCACGGCGCTCGCGCTGATCGAGCAGTCCGAGGTCGGCAAGGGTGACACCGTGCTCGTCGAGGGCGCGACCGGAGCGGTCGGCGTGCTCAGCATGCAACTCGCCCACGCAGCCGGCGCCGAGCGCGTCATCGCCCTCGTACGCGGGGCGGAGAAGCTGAAGCTGGCCAAGGACTTCGGCGCAGACGTCGCCATCGACACCTCCGCCGACGACTGGCCCGCGCAGGTCCGCGCGGCAGCCCCCGAAGGCGTGACCGTTGTCCTCGACGGCGTAGGCGGTGAACTCGGCGCCACGACGTTCGACCTCGTGGCCCGAGGTGGCCGGTTCGTCATCTTCGGCTTCTCCAGCGGCGCAATGACCAAGGTCGACCCCGACCACGCCGCCGAGCGCGGCGTCAGTGTCCTGTCGTACTTCGGCCCGCCGACCGGCCCCCGCAGCCCCGAAGTCCTGCAACGCCAGTCCCGCGACGTCCTGGCCGCCGTGGCGGACGGCACCCTGCGCACCCTGGTCGGTGCCCGCTACCCACTCGACCAAGCGGCTCAGGCCCACGCCGCGATCGCTGCCCGCCGCACCAGCGGAAAGACGGTGCTGGAGCCGTGAAAACCGGGTGATCCGGGTGATCCGCCTCCGTTAGCATCGAGCGACGCGAGCCGCGTCGGGCGGGTCGCTCGATGCAGGCGGAGGTAGCACGCGGATGTCCGAGGTACTCGGAGCGAAGGCCCAGGTGGACGCGGCAGTGGCTGAGGCCATGGCACGCGCTCTGCCGCGTGAGCTCGCCGCCGGGGATCCGCTCGTGCGCCGCTCGGACCGGGCCGACTTCCAATCCAACGCCGCGCTCGCCCTCGCGAAGGCGACGGGTGTGCCGCCCCGGGAGCTGGGACAGTCGCTGCTGGCCGCGCTCAAGGCCGACGACGTCGTGCACGCGGAGCTCTCGGGCCCGGGCTTCCTCAACATCACCGTCAAAGACGAGGTGCTGTGGCAGGTCGTCGCCGCACGGCTCGCCGACGACCACCTGGGAGTCGGCACCCCGGCGCAGAACACGCGGATCCTCGTGGACTACTCGGGCCCGAACATCGCCAAGCAGTTGCACGTCGGGCACATCCGCAGCACCGTCATCGGCGACGCACTCGTCCGGGTACTGACTTACGTCGGCGCGGACCTGATCAAGGCGAACCATCTCGGCGATTGGGGAACATCGTTTGGCAAGCTCATCCAGTACCTCGACGAGCACGCCGAATTCTCCCTCGAGTCCAATGATGATCTCGACGTGCTGGACGAGCTCTACAAGGCCGCCCAACGGCAGTTCGTCGCAGATCCCGAATTCGCCCTCCGGTCTCGGGCCCGAGTCGTCGCACTGCAGAGCGGCGACCCGGCGACTCTCACCACGTGGCGCAAACTCGTGGAGGTCTCGACGAATGCGTTCCAGGCGATCTACCAGCGGCTCGGCATCCTGCTGACGCCCGAAGACGCTGCCGCGGAGTCCTTCTACAACCAATGCTGGACGTCATCGTGGCGGAGCTCGACGCCAAGGGCCTGCTGACCGAATCCGACGGCGCTCAGTGCGTGTTCCTGGACGGCTTCGAGGACGCCGAGGGCGAGCCGCTGCCGCTGCTCGTGCGCAAATCAGACGGCGGATACGGGTACGCCGCGACCGACCTCGCTGCGGTCCGGTACCGCGTCGACGACCTCAAGGCGACGCGCCTCCTGTACGTCGTCGACTCGCGGCAGGCGCTGCACCTGCGGATGGTCTTCGAGACCGCGCGGCAGGCCGGCTGGCTGCCCGAAGACGTCGAGGCCGTGCACGTTCCCTTCGGCACGATGCTCGGTACCGATGGCAGGCCGTTCAAGTCCAGGTCAGGCGACACGCCACGGCTCAAGGAACTGCTGGACGCCGCGATCGCCGGAGCCAGGACGGTTGTGGCGGAAAAGAGCCCTGACCTGCCGCCGGATGAGTTCGAGCACGTGGTCCAGGCGGCCGGGATCGGCGCGGTCAAGTACGCCGACCTCTCCAACGCGCGGGTCAAAGACTACGTCTTCGACCCCGATCGCATGGTCTCGCTGACCGGGAACACCAGCGTCTACCTGCAATATGCGCACGCGCGGACCTGCTCCGTGCAGCGGAAGCTCGAAGTCGAGGTAAGCGACGTCGACCCCACGGTCCCGATCCATCGGGCTGAGCGCGCGCTGATCCTCACGCTGGACGAGTTCGGTGCCGTGCTCGCCGACGTCGCCGAGACGCTGGAGCCACACCGGCTGTGCACGTACCTGTACGAGCTCGCCAAGGCCTTCAGCGACTTCTGGCAGCACTGCCCGGTCCTCAAGGCGGACGACGCGGCGCAGCTCGGCATCCGCGTCGCCCTGGTCCGCCTCACCGGCCGGACCCTGGCCCAGGGCCTCGAACTCCTCGGCATCGAAGCGCCGCAGCGTCTATGACGACGGGCGGTTATGATCGCACGCGTGATAGCGGGACGAGACCTGGGCCTGACCGGACTGCCCAACGCACGTGACCTCGGCGGCTACCCGGCCGCCGAGGGCCGGAGTGTGCGCGCGGGACTGCTACTGCGCGCGGAGGCGCTCACCAACGCGACGCCCGAGGACATCGGCGCCCTCGTGGAGATGGGCGTCGGCACGGTCGTCGACCTGCGCGGCGAGAGCGAGATCGCGATGTTCGGCGTGGGCCCGTGGACCGGCCCGCGAGCCCACGTGCCGACCACGGACCTCACGCAGGCCCTCTTCGCGCGCATGATGAGCGCAGGCCCGGACGGCGAGCCGCTCGCCGAGGACGAGGTCTCCAAGGTCATGATCGACATGTACCGCCACTTCGTCGCCGACGAGTCCAGCCGCGCGGCCTACGCCGAGGCGCTGGACCTGGTGACCGAGCAGGTGTCGCAGGGCACGCCGATCCTCTTCCACTGCACGGCAGGCAAGGACCGCACCGGCTGGCTCTCCGCAATCGTGCTCACCGCCCTAGGCGCCGACCGCGACACCGTGCTCGAGGACTACCTCCTAACGAATCAACGCGCCACCGAAGGCCGCGGCGCCCCCGCCCGCGCCAAGCTCCTAGCCCTACTGCGCCAACTGGTAGGCGACCGCCAGCCAATCGCCCCCCTCCTCGACGTCCGCCGCGAATACCTCCAAGCCGCATTCGAAGAGGCCGAGACAAAGTACGGCACGTTCGACGCATACCTCCGCAAAGCCCTCGGCGCCAACATCGACAGGCTCCGCGCAGCCGCCCTCCTCTAGCTCGTTCTCGCCAAGAGGCCGTCACCCGAAAGCCGAACTTCCGGCGAACGCTGCGTCACCGTCTTAGCAGTCCGTCCTAGCCGACGTCTTCAAGCCAGCGTCCTCAAGTCAACGTCAAATTCGCCTCCGGCGGGCCGGCTCAGAGAGCCCCGGGGTGTTGGTTCGGCTGCGGTTGGGTTGGTGGTGGGGTGGGGTCCGGTCGTGGTGTTCTCCTCGCCTGGCACCTGAGGCGACCAGGAACCCGGCGGGGGCACAAGCGGCGGTGGTTTTCGCTGGTGTGGTTTTCCGCTGCGCCGCTTGTGCCCCCGCCGGAACCCTGGTAGGGCTGCGCCTGCCAGGCGAGGAGAGCACCACGACCTCGGCGGAGCTGTGCGCGTGCCGCTCGACCGCCGACGCCTCGTTCGCCGCATATCAGGGTCCTCCTACGTGCGGCTGTTTCGCCGCACCCGACCGATGCGAAATTCTCCTCCGACCCCAAAAGGTTTTCTAAGCCTATGGCCGATTCCACACCTTTTGTCAGACCCGCCACATACACTGGAAGTAGTTGATCGGACACTCTTGGAAACCGGGGGATTGCATGGATGGGATCGCGGAGCTCTGGCGTGCGCGGCTCGAGGCGGTGGCGGAGTTGGATGCGCGTAGGGATGAGATCGTGGCCGAGTGCCTGCGTGATGCGCGGGAGCTGCGCGCGGGTGATCGTGAGGGTGCGGACGTGCTGCTGGAGCTGGCGCAGTTGCTGGGGCGGCGGGAGCAGGCCGGTCACGGGCAGCTGATCCGGGCGCTGGCGCAGGCCGATCGGGTCAGGGCGGCGCGCGGCGGGGTGAAGGCGTGGGCCGCGACGCATCTGGATGTCTCCGACGGCAGGGCCCGCTCGATCGCCGAGTGCGCCCGCCGGATCGGCGCGATCCCGCAGTTGGCCGAACCGCTGGCCTCCGGCCGTATCGGCGCGGACACGGTGCGGGTGCTCTCGCGCACCGCGAAGGCGGTGGCCGGAACCGGCGTGGACACCGTGGCCGCCCTGACCGCGACCCTGGTCACCGCCGAGGCCGAGGGCGTGACCGCGGCCGCGAAGCAGATCCGGGCCCTGGAGCACACCCTGGACCCGGACGCGGGCAAGGACGTGATCGCCCGTCAGCGCGCACGGTCGTTCTACCGGGTGGTCGAGCTCGAGGACGGGCTGTGCCGGTTCGAGGTCCTGCTGGACGCGGTCCGCGCCACCACCCTGCGCGCGGCGGTCGACGCGCAAACCGCCGACTGGATCCGCCAGACCCAATACGACCACGCCAGCGTGCTGCCCGAGGACGTGCGCTCCACCGAGCAGATCAACGCCCACGCCCTGACCCGCCTGGCCGAGGTCTTCCACACCGCACCGCCGGAGGTGCGCGAGGCCCGTTTCACTCCGCCGATGCTGTATTCCACATCGGCCGCGCACCCCGGCGGGTTGGCCGAGAGCGTCTACGGCGCCCCGGTTCCCGTCGAGGCGATCCCGGATCCGGAGGTCCACGTCCTCGAACTCGACGGGCACGGGCACCCGGCCCGGCTCGACGGAACCCCCGTCGACACCGACCCGCACGCGCGCCTGGCCTCGCCCGCGCAGCGCGTCGCACTCGCCTTCCGGGACCGGCACTGCACCCACCCCGGCTGCACCAGGCCCGCCACCTTCGCCCTACACGCCCACCACATCATCCGCTACAGCCGGGGAGGACCGACCACGGTACGGAACATGACCCTGATGTGCAGCGAACACCACGTCCTCGCCCACCAACACACCGACGAAACCCACAACTAAGGAGAAACACCACACCGCCACCCGCCAGCACCCGACCCGGAACGCACACGATGCGCTACGCCAGCCCACAGCGACGGAGTGCGAGGTGAAATCCCACACCGGCGCCGAGCGAGCCCCGAACCGAAGCACGAAACACTTCGCGCCGGCCGACGCAAGGACGGAAGACGAGGTGGATTTCCGCATCGGTGCCGACCAAGTGCGGGTCCGGAAGAAGAATTTCCCATCGCAAAAGCCGACCGCAAAAAGGCACACGGAGCGCCCCGGCGGTCGAGCGCGACGCGCACACTCCCGCCGAGGTCGTGGTGCTCTCCTCGCCTGGCAGGCGCAGCCCTACCAGGGTTCTGCCGGGGGTGCACGCGGCGCAGCGAAAAAACGCACCACCCAAGCCGCCGCCGCTTGCACCCCCGGCAGGTTCCTGGTCGCCTCAGGTGCCAGGCGAGGAGAGCACCAC
>NZ_JAGSOH010000045.1 GCF_018139625.1 Actinospica acidithermotolerans
GCTGTCGCCCTGGCGATCAACAATCGGCCCCGCAAGATCCTCGGCTGGCGAACCCCGGCCGAAGTCTTCGAAGAACAACTATACTCGGTATCAGCAACCGGTGTTGCAACGACCCCTTGAACCCAAGCAATATACGAGTTTTCGCCTCGCGGCCCACCTGGCCGGGGAGCACATCGCCGCCTCGATCGGCACCGTCGGCGACGCGTTGGACAACGCGCTGATGGAGTCCACGATCGGCCTGTACAAGACCGAGCTGATCAAGCGGCGCGGCCCGTGCCGCACCCTGACCGACGTCGAGCTCGGCACCGCCGAGTGGATCGACTGGTACAACAACCGACGCCTGCACGGTGAGATAGGACACGTCCCACCCGTCGAGTACGAAACAGCCTTCTACCTCAGCCAGCCAAACCTGCAGCTGGAAGCCCAACCCTAGAGTCTGGCGGGAAGCCGGAGCGGTTCAACGCCGAGGTCGCCCAGCAGTTGGTCAACGCCAGCGATGGCATCAACAAGCAGGTCGCAGACGAGATTTCCGGTGCCGCGCGTGATCCCGCGCAGTTCAACATCACAGGCCTGCAATCCGTGGTGGGGCAACTTGGCGAGGTTCTCACCGAGGTCACCGCCGCGGTCGCGGTCCTTCGAAGCGACACCGGCCGCACCGACACCGCCCCCACACCCCCGGCCCGAGGAGCGGCGGCAGCCGCCAAGACGGTGTTCTACGCATTCTTGTGGGGAGTTGTGGCTGGCGCAATCGCGTGGGCCTACCTCGCGCACCACCTCGCCCAACGCTGAACTGCGCCCGGACTGCGCCGCCGGCGTCGAGACGGCGCTCAACCAGTTGACCGGCAAGATGGAGCCGAACGCTTACGCTTCGTGGTTTCGCGCATCCCAGGTCTGATCGCTCGGGCTGACGTAGAGGTGGCTTTCAGCTACCTCGGCTTTCGTCGTTCTGGCAGGGGTGTGAGGGGTAGCCGGATCGGGTGGTTTGGGGCTGATTGGCGGCCGGTTGCGCCCAGCAGCAGAGAAGCATCGGCGGTGTATATCACCTCGGGTGAGGGGATCCGCCGATGCTTCCGGACTTGACGTTACCCGCATCGCTGCTCGCGGTGCTGGAGAATCTGCGTGGTTCGTTCACCGCGCCGACGTTCGCCACCTTCGCCGCCATGGTCACCGGCCTGATCGCGCAGACCGGCAAGGGCACGGTGACCGGGATGCTCACCGGCGCCGGGCTGGCCCGGGCCTGGTCGCACGATCGGGCCCACGCTTTCTTCTCCCGGTCGGCGTGGAACGCCGAGATCCTCGGGATCGTGCTCGCGCATCTGATCGTTCGAACCCTGCTGCCATCCGGGGCGGTGGTGACGGTGGCGGTGGACGACACGCTGTTCAAGCGGCGCGGGAAGAAGGTGTTCGGCGCCGCGTGGCAGCATGACGGTGCTGCGACCGGCGAGAAGCAGGTCGGGCGGGGCACCTGCTTCGTGGTGGTCGGGATCATCGTGGAGCTGCCGTTTCTCACCCGGCCGGTGTGCCTGCCGGTGATGGCCCGGCTGTGGCGCCCGAAGACCGGGCCATCGAAGGTCGAGCTGGCGGCATCGATGATCCGGTTGCTCTCGGTGTGCCTGAACCGGCCGCTGCACGTGGTGGCCGATGCCGCCTACCACGGCAAAGCCCTGCGGCACCTACCCGCCTCGATCACGGTGACCACCCGGCTGCCGAAGTCCGCCGTGCTCTACGACCTCGCGCCGCCGCCCACCGGCAAGCGCGGCCGTCCCGCGCTCAAGGGTGAACGGCTGGGCACTGCGGCCCAGTCGGCGGCCACTGCGCACTTCACCACCGCGCAGGTCAACCGGTACGGCCGCACCGACGCGGTGCGCATCGCCGAGATCAGATGCTTGTGGTACGGGTCCTTCCACACCCAGGTGGTGCGCGTGATCCTGCTGCGCGAGCCCGGCACCGACACCGGCTACGACCTGGCCCTGGTCAGCACCGATCTGCACAGCCCGGCCGCAGCGCTGATCACCCGCTATGCCTGGCGATGGTCGATCGAGGTGACCTTCTCCGAGGCCCGCGAGCACCTCGGCGCCGGCCAGGCCCGCAACCGGACCGAGAACGCGGTGCGCCGCACCGTCCCGTTCGGCCTGTACTGCTACACCATCACCGTCATCTGGTACACCCTGCACGGCCACCACCCCGCCGACGCCGCCGCCCGCCGCGAACAGTCACCCTGGTACACCAGCAAGACCGAGCCCGCCTTCGCCGACATGGCCGCCAAGCTCCAACGCGTGATCGTCGCCGCCCGATTTTCCGCTATCAGCCCAGGCAGGCCCACAGAGGCCGAAATCCGCGCCGTCCAGAACGCCTGGGCCCAAGCAGGACTCGATCTCGCGGCTTGATCAGCCCAAGCCTGCCAGAACGGCGAAAGTCGAGAGCTACTGATTTGGCCCCATTTCATCCGGCGGATCCAGCTGTGGCCCCGGCGGCTTCGATGATGTGGGCGATGGTCATCGTCCGTTCTCTCATGCGGCTCCGTCGTCTGCGGTGCTCCAGCGGGCCGGTCCGGCGGGCCCCTGGCCATCCATGAGCAGGGCGGCGGCACGTTCGGGATCGCGCATGTGTGTTCGGTACGTCAGCGCCCGAGTGACAATGTGCACCGCAGTGCGATCAACATCCTGATCGCCGAGGGCGGGGAGCAGCAGGAGCAGGCGGGCGTGCGGATCTGCGGTGGTGCCGCCGGGTAGGCCGTTGGACGCGGCCGCCTCGAGTTCGCGCCAGGAGAGCCCAGGTCCGGCGAAGTGGCCGTCGTCGCTCGCCAGTGTCTCCGCGTGATCCCAGCCCGGGTGGTGAAGGAGGTAGTCGACGCCGTGGTCCTCCGGACTCGTGCGGTAGACGATGTAGAGCCGATGGCTGCGGGGGAGTGGAAGGGAGAAAACGACGGCCACTGTACGGACGCCATCAGTTCACTGTGGAACTGCTCGGCTGCGTCGTAAGCGTCGCCGAACAGCGCTTCCTCGGCCTCCTCGCTGTGCACGCACCCGTGAGGTGGGCCAGGATGAACAGCGGCTCGTCGGGCAGTTCTGGCCGGTGGATGAACGGGCCGCCCTCGTAGCCGGGGATGTGCGCCGGTATCGCTCCGGCCGACTGGTGGTTCACGGCTTGCCCTACCGCTTCGTCACAGGGGCCTCGGACCATGACCCGTCGGGTTATAGGTAGAGCGAGCGGCGTGGCGGCATCCGCGCGATCAGCGCGAGGCGCTCGGCATCGCGCTCTTCCCTGGTCGGGCCTGCCGGGTCACGTAGTTCGAAGCCGTGGACGGGGATAGCGGAGGCGTCGATGTCGCCCGGCTCGCGTCGACCTTCGATCACGAACCCGGCCAGCGCCCGCAGCGCGGCCTCTCCGAGCGCGAGCGGGTGGAACGGCAGCGGGTACCGGTCACCGCCAGGTGGGCCCAGCGTCGGGCGGACCGGGTGCTCACCTGCCCAATAGGCTTCCTCGAACCCCAGGCGATTGCCGAGGTCCTCGGCGATCCCGCCGTGCGGCGAGATGCTAAGCGAGCGCCCCAGTAACCCCTCCTTCCACACGGCGAAGGCCAGTGTGTCGCTCGCGCTGTGCATCGCGTGCAGAATGACGGTGCTGCTCTGGCCGGCGTCGAGGTAACGCTGCGGCAGCCGGGAGGGGTAATCGGTCATGACATTCCGGTCGCACAGGATCTGGAGGCCGGGGAAACAGGCGACGTAGGCGACGTCCTGCGGCGGGTACACCGATTCGGAGAGGTCGACGACCGCATCGGGGGCCTCGTACGGCTCGATCTGCCAATCCGGATAGATCCTGCGCAGCAGCGCCTCGGCGGTCTCACGCCCCGATTCGATAGGACGAGTGCGCAGGGGCTGGGCCGCGTCGTGCGCAGCGTAGATCAACAGAGCCGTCTTCGCCCCCACCAGTGCGCCTGCCTTTCGCGTACGCGCCTTGTCGCGCATGGGAGCGTACACCGGGCCGATGACAGCCGCTCACCTGCGTGTCGGTTGCCATGCCGAGTGTTCAGTACCACTGCATTACGCCGATGGCTCCGAGACCGCGGGCCTCCGCTTCGCACAGGACGCCAAGAGGGCCGCTCAGAAGCGTCAGCGGCTCGAGATTCGGTTCGTCGGCCATGACCGAAATCCACGCCGCGCATCGTGCAACGAAGTCTAGCTGGGCAAGACCGGGTCCCTGGAGGAGGGCTTCGAGTTCATTCATGGAGGAGCGCACCGCGGTCGCATCGAGCAGGAAGCAGCCGAAGCGTCCCGGGAGGCGGCGTGCCGCGGAGAAGCCTAAGCCGTAGCAGAGGGCGGCGACGGGATCGCCGCCCTCTGCGCATGCCGACGTGGAAGATCTCCGGGGTGCTTGCTGAGTCGAACGCGTCCATACACCGGTCGCGGAACTCCGGGTCTGGACGGTGCGCCTCGATCGCGTCGGCGAAGCACAGCGCGGCGTCGGTGGGGCAGTGGCTGCCGTGGCCGTGCTTAGCGGGCTCAGCCAGGGCGGCATCCTCCATGGTGCGCCACCACGCGAGGTCCGCATCGGCCGGTAGTGGCGTGTACGCGCTCGCGGGAGCAGTTGAGCGCAGTTCTTCGACGAGGGCGGGCTCGGTTGACCCGATAATCCAATGTCCTGTCACGCTCACTCGCTGTTCCCCCTCGTGTGGGGAGCGGATATCAGCCTCTGGATGGCTCGGCGGAGGTTGTCGTCGCTGCGGACGCTTGCCGTTTCCAGACCTGCGGACAGAATCCGGCGTTCCCGCTCGGCCAGTGCGTGTAGGCGTGCTTGGATCGGTGGGGGAAGCGGAGTGCTGAGGTGTGCGAGCACGTCGACGGCGCGGTGCTGCGCGGGGAAGGAGGTGCCGTTCTCGATTGCCTCGGTCAGGTATGCGGCGAGTTCGTGCCGGCTCTCCCCGCCCCAGCGTTGCGGGTTGATTCTCAGCAACGCGTGCGCGGCCGCGGGGCAGGTGGTCGGGTGGCTCAGTAGCCTCTCAAGGTCGGGCAGCAGGTTCTGCGCGTCGGCGGCGAGGTGGGCGGCGACGTCGGCGGCTGCGACTGCGGTCCACTGGGTGTGGTCGTGCTCTGCTGCCCAGTCGAGCGTGCTGCGCACGGCGGGCAGGACGAGGTCCGTGTCACCGGTGTGCTGCCAGTGGGCATGGGCTGCGTGAAGACGGGCCTCGACGTCTGGCTTGGTCCGCCCGGCCGCCGTGCTCGCGCGTAGAGCGCGATCGAGGTTGGCGCCGAGTTCGGTGTCCGGGCCGGGCAGTTCCATAGCCGCGATCGCCGCGGCGGCGAGTTCGGCGCGCTGGCGGCCGAGGCCGACGATGACGGCCTCGCGCAGGGCCGTGGTCTCGCCCGTGAGTATCTGGAGTGCGCGCCCGATGGCCAGGCGGTCGGCGATCGTGCCGCTCCCGGGCGCCTCGCGCAGTCGCTCGAGGCTGTCGGGGGAGAGGTGGGCGAGCGCGGCGAGCGCGTCGGCGGCCTGGATCGGGTGGTGGGGCAGGAGCTTGGCGAGTTCCGCTTGCGCTCCGGCGGCGCCCGGGCCCCAGGCGCGCAGGATCCCGGCGAGGTAGATCGGCTCGTTATGGCCCTGGAGGCGCTCGATCAGCCCGGACGGGCTCCCTCCCGTCGGCACGGCGAGGTCGCATAAGCGTTGGCGTATCGCCTCAAGCAGATGCTGGTCAAACCTGATCGGTGCCCGGTACGGGTCTCGTGTGTGGTCGAACGCGGCCTGCAGAGCGAGCGGCCGTGCCGCGATCTCCTGCGCCAGTAGTTGGAGGGCTCGCGGGTCCTCCCATTCGATCAGGCATGCCAGGGCGCGATCGGCGATCGGGGTCTCGGTGTTGGAAGCCAGCTGCAGGATTGGCGCTGTGGCCTCCGGTGCTGCTTCGGGGCCGATCAACCGCAGAAGGCTGAGAGCGTCATTGCGGTCGTCCGGCCGGTCGAGGAGACGGGTCAGCGGCCGTATGAGGGTGGCGGCCGTGCCGGGGTAGGTGCGCACGAGATGGCGTGCCGCTGCTCTCAACGGTTGGGAGTTCGATCCTCACCGCGTCGGCGCGCCGGGACAGCCGCTCTGGCCCGGTAGAGCCCTTGCCGACGACGAGTACCAGTTCCTCACCACCTCAGACGCCCGCCTGGGCACGTTCGCCCACTACACGGAGCAGACCCTCGTCGTCTTCGGATACGACCTCATCGAGCAGGTGACTGAAGATCTCGATGACCTTCTCGGCGGTGGGACCTGGACGTTCAACTAGACAGGCTGCAAGAGGCCAGGTACCGCCGGTGTCGTCGGGATACGGTTTTCGAGCCCAATGGCGTGTCTGAAGCTGTTGCTAGGGTGACCGCCGTGACGAGCCGCAGTTGGACGACGATGCCCTGCCCAGTGGATCTGTCAGCTCGGTTTCCGCCGCTGGCCGACACGGCGCGCGAGACCATACGCCTGCACCCGCGCCCGGGTGCGCCCGATGCGCGCAGCAGCTCATTGGGCGGGCCGCTGCTGTGGCCGCCTGGGGAACCGTGGCCTACCTGCGACTCGCCCTGGTGCATGCTCGAGGACTCGCACGCGCCGGAGAAGATCCCGCAGGGGGACTCGCCGCTGGTTGCGATCCTGCAGATCTTCCGCCGGCACGTGCCGAACCTGCCATTCCCAGACGGCTGCGACGTCCTGCAACTGCTGTGGTGCCCGTTCTCGCACCAGGCGTGCGAACCGCTCCCACGCGTCGTCTGGCGGCGTGAGGCGGACCTCGACGACGCGGAGCCGAGCTACGGTACGCCCCACGCCGACGCCCCGCCCGAGTCCGTGCCCACGCCGTGCACCGTCGCGCCCGAGCGCGTCATCGAGTACAGCTCGGAGGAGCTCAGCCGCGAGCAGATCGGGAAACTCGCCGAACTCTCGGACGTGCTCAAGGCCGAGACCGGATGGGACGTGTGGTCGGATCTGCTGGTCGCTCCGGGTACGAAGCTGGGCGGTCACCCGTCCTGGGTCCAGGATCCGGAGTGGCCGGAGTGCGCGTGCGGGGTGCGCATGGAGCATCTGGCAACGATCGCGAGTTGGGAGTACGACGGGGCGTTCAGCCGCCGCTGGGTCCCGCTCGAAGAGCAGCCCTTGTTCGATCTGGAGGCGACGGCGGGGGAGCTGTTCGCGCAGCATCCTGAGATACGCCGCCCGCACGGGATGATGCTGGGCGACGCGGGCAACTTCCACGCGTTCGTCTGCGCCACGTGCCCGGACCGGCCGACCGAGCACCGATGGGCGTGCTCGTGAACATCGAGGAGTTCTGGACACTCATCGAGTACTCCGCGCACGACGGCCGAGTCGGCGACCCGAGGGCACCGGTGGCTCGAGGAGAAGCTCGCGCTGCTGCGCGGGCGTGCGATCGTCGACTTCGAGATCCATCTCAAGGAAACACGCCATCGCGCCGACACCTACGACATGTGGGGCGCGGCAGTTCGCATCACCGGCTCCGGCTCCCAGGACGGCTTCTTTCCTTCCTGGCTCATAGGCCTGGGCCGCGAGGTGTTCGACCGCGTCGTTGCCCATCCCGACGCCCTCGCCGAGGTACCTGTGGTCCGCGTGCTGGCCACACTCCCACCAGGTCCTGACCCCCTATGCGGGCGCCGACCAGCGTAAACGCATAGCAGTGCTGGTTAGCAAACGTTATCCATGACGAGGCGAGGTCGAATCTGCAGGTCAGCGCCGCGTGGCTCGAGCTGGCGCGCCACAACGAACTTTATGCATGACAGTGACTGCGGGGCGGCGCGTAGGTGCAGGTCAAGGCCAGATCTGCCTGCTGCGCCCACACGTGGCCGCGCATAGCGCTCGTTACGGCCGATGCTGGGCGTACTGGGCTTTGACCTGCGACTTTGTGCTTAATGCAGCCATGTACGGGGCGAAGCTGGGGAAACGCGCTGATCACTTAGCGCGACATTTGGCCCGTACGTTCGGGCCGACTCAGGTAAATCTCAAGGCTGCGGGCTATGAACTACCAGTTCAGCGAGCCGCAAGAATGTTCTGTACCTGATTACTCTTCGTTCTCAAACATAATCTCTCTTGTGGCATGTGGGGGTCGGTGACCTGCGAGTATTAATCGGTCACCGGCTCCCGCCTCGCATTATGCTGCGATCCCGTGCGGTTCTCTGCAGATCTCTGCCATCTGCTGCCGGGTTTCGCTTCGGATCTTCCCCAGATTTTCCCCACTTCAGAGGTCTGATACATAGCACGCGGGTGATGGCGCCACCTGGGACATTGTAGTCGAGGGCGGCGCAGGGAGTTGAAGTGAGCCGTCGGCGGGAAGTCCGGCCGGGGACGGAGTCGGCAGCCTCTCCCCTCGGACGCAGACTGAGACCGGAGTGTCTGCGGGTCCGCATTGAGTCGTCAACGGCTCGCGACGCGGGTGCCCGGACGTGCGCGGCGGCTAGCGCCGGTTCGGCACGCGGTACACCACGGGAGCGCGGTGAGAAGCATGCTGAGTGTCTCCGGTGCAGGAGAGATGTCCGATCAGGTCCGGTCGGGCAGCTCGTAAAGCCGCCGCAGGTTACCGCTGTGGCCATGCTTGAGTACCACTGCCGTCGCATCTCGATCACCTATAATCAAACTCGTTGATTCCCGACTTCGTCTGCTGTGGCCCGAAGGGCGGTGCTCGATGCGGAGGCGCGGCTCCTCGATCTCCTCGGGCGTGCAATGACCGGGCGCCCACACGCTGCTGGTCCGGGCGTTGGCCTTGCAGCCCGTAGTTGGCCGCCTGGAACCCTGCTGCATGAGCTGCATCCGGCCGGTCGTTTGGCACTGATGCGATTTGGGGCAGGCCGCAGGTTCCAGGCCGGTGAGACGCTCATCGTCGCAGGCGACCCGCCCGGAGATGTCTTTGTGCTGCAGGACGGCTGGGTTAAGGCCGTTGGGAGTGCTGTGGACGGGCGTGCGGTTCTGCTTTCGCTGCGGACTACAGGCGATGTGGTGGGCGAGATGGCCGCGCTCGACGGTGGACCCCGCTCGGCGTCGGTGGTGGCCGCCACCGGGGTGGCCGCTTTCGTCGTTGCCCGTGACCGCTTCTTGGCCATCGTGAACAGCGATCCGGCGGCAGCGATGGCGGTGAGCCGGTGCGTCACCGCGAAGATGCGCCTGGTGACCCGGCACCGGATTGATGTCACCGGCGCGCCGGTGCTTCAACGCCTGGCCAGGGTCCTCGTATACCTCGCTGAGTCGTACGCCACGGAGTGCGCCGAAGGCCTGCGCATCGGGGCGCCGCTCAGCCGCGCCGACCTCGCCGCGCTCATTGGCGTCGCGGAACCGAGCCTTTACCGGGCGCTCGCGTACCTGCGCGACCAGGAAGTTCTGACCACGAACGGACAAATGCAGATCGTGCGCGACTTGACGGCGCTCGACATGATCTCCCGCGGGACGGGCACCGCGGCGGACGGCCGCAGCGATGAATCGGGCCGTGCATGATTCCGCAGGATCTCGAACTCGGGTCGGCTTTTTCGCTCATTTGATAGGTGCCGCCCCTCGGCTTCGACTTATCATCGGGGCAAAGAGAAGAGGCGACGAACTGCCGTGGGAGGGGAGCCCGCATGTCCAGGTCGTACCGGAACCGCCTTTGCGTGGTGACGGACATCGAAGGCTACAGTTCGCATCCCGGTTCACAGCATGCTGATGCTCAGCGCAGGCTCTCGCAGATCATGAAGTTCGCGTGCCGGCACGCCGGGTACCCGTGGATCCGGTCGGAGGACCGCCAGGATCGCGGCGACGGCCGGCTCTTCCTGTTGCCGACGCAGATCGATGAGATGGTGGCGATCCCCGCCCTGGTGATGGGGCTGCGTCACGGGATTTACCTGGCGAATGAGGCGCCGGGGGAGTTCGGCCGGATGCGGATGCGCGTGTCGATGGCGCGCGGTGCGGTCACGCATGGTGACACCGGCCTTCTGGGGCAGGCACCGATCACCGCCTGTCGGATCCTCGATGCCGAACCCGTCAAGAGGCGCCTGCTGGAGACGCCGTCGGCTGACATTGTCCTCGCGGTCACCGACGAGATCTACAAGGACGTCATTCGGCAGGAGTTCCCCGGCCTGCCTTCGGCCGGGTTCTCGGGGATCGACGTGCGCGTTAAAGAGTTCCACGAGCCGGCGTGGGTCCATCTGCCCGAAGCCGGTCCCACCCTGCTCAGGCGGGCAGACGCTTCGTGGTCGGCGATCGCGGCGAGTGCCGCTATCGCTCCGGCTGCCGTCGGGATCGGGGGGGCCATGCACCCGGATGGAGAGGGCTGGTGGACCGAGGACGGTGATGAAGTCGACGGAGCGTGGCCAGACGAGGGAGTCGGAGGTCACGGGGATCACGCGGTCTGCGGCGAGTTCGGTGAGGGAGGCGGGGCGACGGCGGCGGACTGGCTCGGCTTCGGACCCGGTCCGGACGACGGGGGCGATCGCGGCGGCGCAGTCGGCTCAGATGAGGTGGATGGCGACACTGACGGCGATCAAGACGGCGATACGTTCGACGACTATGGCGCGGAGTTGGTGATCTGATGATCGGTTCCGGTTCCTCGGTCTCGATGCGCAGGCGGTTCCGGCCGTTGGCCGGCCACGAGACCGCGAACAGCGCCGTAGCACAAGTCGATTCGGCAGCGCCCGGCGAACCCGAGCGGGCTTGGCGGGTATTCGACGCGACTGTGCAGTGGATTGCGCATGCCGATGGAAAGGCCGGTCTCACACTCGGCAGCGCCGGCGTGGTGGGCGGTGTGCTCTTCAGTATCGTCGGGCGGCAGAGCCGACCAGACGTCGCCCTCGTCTGCATGGCAGGGCTCTGCGCTGCGGCGGCCGCGGCGGCCTGCCTGTTCGCGACGGTCGCCCTCTGGTCCCGGTTGCAGCCTCCCGTGCAATCGGCGAACCCGATCTTCTTCGGCGACATCGCATCCGGCTATCCGGACGCGGCGGACCGCGACCGGTACACCGCGTCAGTGCTGGAACTCACCCGAAGCCCGGAGCGGCTCACCCTGCTGATCGCCGAGCAGGTCTGGGCGAATTCGCACGTCGCGCGCCGAAAGTATCGCTGGGTGAACCTCGCCCTCACCTCCCTCGCGGCGGCGCTGGTCGCCCTCGCCGGAACGTGTGCCCTCGTGTATCTCTGACCGACCGCACGACGAAGGATGGAGCATGCGCTCTTTCGACCAGTTGCGCGAGATCGTCCTCGCGCTCTTCGATCGCTTGGACCGGCTCGCCGCGGATCAGCCCGGTGACCGGCCGGTCGGCACGCAGCGCTTCGCCGCGGCACGGGAGCGGCTGGAGGAGGGCCGGCTGGTCACTGCCGTATGCGGTGAATACAAAGCCGGCAAGTCGACCTTACTGTGCGCGCTGCTCGACGAACCAGGGCTCTTCCCCGCGGACACGCTCCCGGCCACCAACGCCGTCACCGTGGTGCGCTGGGGTGAGACCGAGCGCGTTACCGTCACGACGCGTATCGGCGACGACCGTACGGAGACGATGCTGATCGACCGGAGTGAGATCGCCGACTATGTGACCGAGGGCGGTAATCCGAACAACGAGCGTGAAGTCTTGCTCGTCGAGATCGAGTTGCCGAATCCGAAGCTTGACTCGGGTATGGTCCTGGTGGACACACCCGGGGTGGGCGGAGTCCAGACCGATCACGAGGCGGCGACGTTCGCGTATCTGCCCGCCGCAGACGCGCTGCTTTTCGTCACCGATGTGGAGAAGCCGCTTCTGGAGAGCGAGTCGGACTTCCTGCGTCGGGCGATCGGTGCGGCGCAGCTTACTGACGACGCCGACAGCGTGGTCGGCGTCATGACGAAGATCGACCAGGGGGGAGAGTATGAAGTCCTGCTGGACGAGATGCGCGCCCGGGTCGCCGAGCTGACCGGACGCGACGTAGACGAGTTGGCCCTCGTCCCGATCTCCGCCTGGTTGAAGCTCCGATACTTGGAGACCGGGGACGAGGAGTATCTGGCGGAGAGTAACTTCCCCGCACTCGACGAGGCTTTGTGGGCGGCGCTCGGCCGCAAGCGGTCACGGGTACTGCTCGGCGACGCGTTGCGGGCGCTGTACGACCGTGCGAACGGCTGTCTCGCCCCGATCGCGGCCGCCGAGAAGGCGGCCAGAGATGAAAGCGGGCAGACGCTCGAGATACTGCGCAAACAGGCAGCCGAGCGGAGCCAGTACCTGGCGAAGCTCGCTGCCGACAGCAAGCTGTGGCGGCCGAAACTCGAGGAGGAGTTGAAGAAGGCCGCGAAACGCGTCAACGCGAGCGCGAGCGCGCGGCTTGAGGACAACTGGACGGTGTTCCGCGATCAGTACACAGCCGAGAACAGCGAACTGCTCGACGCGCCCGAGCGGCTCTCCGCGCAGTTGACCGCGGACTTCGCCGCACTGCTGGGTGGCCTGCTCAAACTCGTGCGCAAGGAGGTGGCGAAGGCTGTCGAGCGTTTCTCCGTCGATCAGGGATTCACGCTCGCGCCGCCGCGGATCTCCGCGCTGCCGGATCTGCCGGAGCCTAAGCTGCCCAGCGGTTCCTCGATCATCGTGAGCAATACGTATAAGGGTGCCGGCGCGACCAAACTGCGTACCGCAGCCATGGGCGCTGGCATCGGGGCCGCGATCGGCGGCGGGATCGGCGCCCTGTTCGGGCCTATCGGCATTGCCGTGGGTGGCGCTGTCGGCGCTTGGCTGGGCGCCAGGATCGGCCATGACGAAGGTCAGTTGGCTGTAGAGGCGAACACGGAGCAGAGTCGGCGAACCGAGATCATCAGGGTCTTCAGCCCGTCCAAGATAGCCCAGGCTACGTACATCCAGTCGCTGATCACGTTGCAGTTCGACGAGATCCGTCCGAACGCCGTGACCGAGCTCACTAGTCGGCTGGAACAGGAGAAGGAGGCTGCCGAAAACATTCTGGGGCGCCTGGGTGCGGACCAGCGGGAGGTCGAGAAGGACCTGACCGTGCGGCTGGCCGGGTATGCCGCAGAGCGCAAGCCGTTCGACGATATTCTCATCGAGCTTGAGACGAGAGCCCGGGACATCGACCTCCTCGGGGTGCGTCCCGAAGCCGGCGTGGGTCCTGATGGCGGTGAGGCGTGACCCTGCGCGAGCGCGCGGATGCCGCATTCTCAGCCGCGCTGGCCGAGCTGTGGGCCGACCCCGAACTCGCCTCCGTGCACGACCAGGTCGCTGATCTGCGCGAACTCTACGCGCGGAAGATGAGCGTCGCGCTGATCGGCCGGGTCAGCTCGGGCAAGTCCACGCTCGCCAACGCCCTGCTCGGCGGCGCCTTCGCGGCGACCGGAATCGAGGAGTTGACCTACAATGTCTCCTGGCTTCGCCGTGGAACCCTGCCCGGTGTGACCGTGCATTTCACGGACGCGGACGGCCGCCCTCCCGAGCGGCGGGCGCGAGACGAGCTGGACTCGCTGGCCACCAGGGCGCATGCCGATGCACGCGCGAGGCAGTACCTCGCCGCGATCTCCTACTTGGATGTCGTCGATCCTTGCCCCGCCCTCGAGCCCTTCGACCTGATCGACACGCCTGGCCTGGACGCCGTTGCCGGAACAGTGCAGACCCGCAAGACCCTGGGCATCCTCGGGCGCACCGTGCGAGACATGCGCGCCGACACCGTCGCCTTCGCCGCCCGCGCCGACGCGCTCATCCTCGTCTTCCCGAGGGCGATGGCCGGATCGGACGCACAGGTCGTCGACGACTTTCTGCGCGCCGGCCTCGACACTACGGACCCGATCACCGCCGTAGGCGTGCTCACCCAGATCGAGAAGCACTGGCCCCGGTACGATCCCATGACCAAGGGGGCTGCGGACGCTCGACGTCTGATGGCCGCGCCGTACGCGCGTCAACTGCTGTTCGAGCTCAAGCCGGTGGCCGGGAAGCTGGCCGCGGGCGCAGCGCTCCTCGACGAGCGTGACTACGAAGACCTCTGCGCGCTGAGCCGGTATCCACAGGACGAGCTGTTGCGACTGCTGGAGCTCGGCAACAAGTTCCGTGTCGCGGAATCCGCGAACCTGCCACTCCCGGCGGCTCGGCGCACCGTCCTGTTCGATCAGTTGAGCGGCTACGGCATCCACCTCGCATGTGACCTGGTCCGCGGTGCCCCCGATGTGCGACAGGCGGCTTCGGTGGAGCAGTTGCGCGAGCGACTGGTTGAAAACACCGGCCTGCCGGACCTGCGTCGCCTGCTGTCCGACCACTTCGCCCGGCGAGCCGACGTCATCAAGCTACGTCGCGCCATCGGTGACGCGTCGGCGCTGCCCAAGCGACTGCCCTCCGGGCTCGACGAGCGGCAGCGGGATCGAGTCGGGCGCGCCGCGGCCATGGTGACAGACCTTGAACACGAGCTGGTCTTCCGCGTGCTGAACGCGCTCGGTCACTACCAGCGGGGCGAGCTGGGCTTCACTGTGGAGGAAGGCGAGGAACTGCTGCGGGTCAGCGGCGAACATGGTGTCGGCCTCGAGGCGCGCCTCGGCCTGCCGACTGGAACCCCGGGGACCGAGATGGCCGCGGCGGCCACGGCGAGGCGACGCTACTGGTCTGCCGCCGCGCGCAGCCTGCGATATCAGGGCCCGAGCCACGGCGCGTGTGAGGTCATGCGGCGCGCGTACGACGGGATCGCCGAAGAAATCCGAGCGCTTGAGACATCGCGGGAGGACCGATGAGCGAACGGTTCCGGCTGTGGCAGAACCCGTACTCTGGAATCCGGGCGTCCCATCCGGCCGCCCCGGTCCCGGTCCACGAAGAAGAGCCCCGTATGGCAGCTCCCATACTGGCGATCGACTTCGGCACGTCGAACACGTCCGCAGTGATCGTCGTGGACGGCCGTATGCTGCCGCTACGCAACGCAGAAACCGGCAGGTTCTCCTGGCCCACCGCTGTTTTCCGGGACGGCGACGAGCTGAAGGCGGGGTCCCAGGCGGAGTGGGCGAAGCTTTCCAGACCTGACCTCTACTGCGACGGCTTCAAGCGCTTTCTGGGGTCGCCGGAGACGGTGGCCCTGGGCGACGCGGGCTTCCCGATCGTGGATTTGATCGCCAGGATGCTGCGACACCTGCGCGACGAGGCCACCGCGCTAATCGGCCAGCCGATCGGGCGGACCGTGCTCACCATCCCGTCGAGCTACGGCGAGCACGACCGTCGGCGAACGCTGATGATCGACGCGGGCCTCAAGGCCGGGTTCACCGATGTGGAACTGCTGCCCGAGGCCGTGGCCGCCGCGCTCGCGCCGCTGGTCCGCGCTCCGCTCGCGCCCGGCAGCCTGGCCCTGGTCTACGACCTGGGCGGAGGTACGTTCGACGCGGCCCTGGTGCGCATGGCTGACGACGCCGAGGTCACGGTGCTCGACCAAGCCGCGTTGGAGCACAGCGGCGGCCGCGCCGTCGACGAGCGACTGGTGGAGTACATCCGAATGCACACGGGACCAGAGGCGGCCGCG
Source organism: Actinospica acidithermotolerans (assembly GCF_018139625.1). Taxonomy (GTDB): domain Bacteria; phylum Actinomycetota; class Actinomycetes; order Streptomycetales; family Catenulisporaceae; genus Actinospica; species Actinospica acidithermotolerans. The sequence goes on from NZ_JAGSOH010000045.1 coordinate 15,436, forward strand.
ATCCTGGACCCCGAGCCGGATCAGGCGCCTGAGGTCGCGGCGCGCGCGGAACTCATGGCTCACGATCTTGTGCGCAGGCTCAAGCTCATACTCAGCGGGCAGCAAACGGCGACGGACTACTCGCTGCCCTCCGTGCCCCCGATCCGGCTCGCCCGCGACGAGATGAACAGCGTCATCGACGACCTACTGGACAACACGGTCGAGTGCTGCAAAACACTGGTCGCCAGGGCCGGCCTGACCTTCGACGACCTGGACGCGGTGATCCGCGTCGGCGGCAGTTCGCGAATCACCAGGGTCGGCGAAGTACTGGAGCGGCTGGGCCCTCCAGTGTGCGAACCCGAGGACCACGAACTGGCCGTCGTCCAGGGCGCGGCCCGCTGGGCGGCGCGGGCGGTGCAACGCCGGCTGCCGCACTCGCCCGCCGGACCGGGTGACCGGCCACTGCGCTTCGACCTGCCGGGAGGCCAGACCGCGCGGCTGACTCGCTGGCTGATGCCGCGCGGCGCCGTCTACCCCGCCGGGTCCGCTCTCGCCGTGGTGCGGCTGCGGGACGGCTCGCTCTGGCACTTGTACGACAACGCCGCCTCGCCCGGTCTTCTGCACCACCGGCAGATCGACGCGGGGGATCAGATCGCCTCGGGGGACTGGATCGCCACCGTGCGTCCGCCCGCGCCGGCCAGCCGCTTCGGCGAGGACGGCGGCGGCGCGACCGAAGCGGCGTTCAGCGCCGACGGAGGCTCGCTTGCGGTGGCTGTCGACGGCACTGTCAGGATCTGGAAGACAGCGGACGGCACCGAGCCTCAACTGTCCGAGCAGGCTGGCCGCACCGCCCTCGCACGGGGACTGCAGCCGGGTGACGGAATCAAACTCGTCACATACCACAACGGAACCGTGACCCTCTGGGAGCCGACCGACGGCGCGCAACTGCTGCGCATCGACGCCCCGGAGCCTCTGATCCCGGCCGCCGCGCATATCGCCAGCGGCCAGATAGCGCTCGTGGCCGGGAACGGTGAGAGCGCCGTGATTCGGCGATCCGACACGTCGGGGCTGGGCGAAATCCGGTACTCCGCCCACGTCCAGATTCATGACATCGTTCTGAGCCCGGACGGGAGAGCTGTCCTCGCCGCCGGCGAGGACGGATTCGCCCGGATCTGGAATGTCGAGACTGAAGAATCGCTCGCGGCTTTCGAGCACGACTCCGCGGTGGTCACCGCGCGGTACAGCGCCGACGGAGCTCGTGTGGTCACCAACGCTGAGAACTACGTGGCGCGCGTGTGGGATGTGGCGAGCGGCGAGCCGATCACGGAGTTCCGGTATGGGAACCACCTGCACTGCATCGCGCTGAGCCCGGACGGCACCTTGCTGGCGGTCGGCGGTTCGGGAGGCGGCGTGCGGCTGTGGGACGTGAATGCCAGCAAGGAGATGCTGGCGCTGCCGGGGTCGGGGTCCGTCAGCGCCCTGGTGTTCAGTCCCGATGGCAACCGGCTCGCGGTAAGCGCGGCCTCCCGGCCGGTCGAGGTCTACCTCCTCGCCCGGCCGGTGTGAGCGGCGTGGCTCAGTGATCGGTCGCCATGAGCTCCCGCAGGGAGAGGAACACCGGGAGCATGAACGCGTATTCGGACAGTTTCGCGTTCGGCGGATGGCTCAGCCGCGGCTGCCGGACGGGGTCCGCCCCGTCTTCGGTCGGCTGCCTCTTCGGCGGATTGTCGGAACCCTGCGCCGAGATCGGCAGGAAGTAGACATCCTCCTTGCGGAAGACCGACTCCAGCCGGTCGATCAGCCGCGATCGGACCAGGTCGGAGAGCGACTGGGTATCCGCGGTGCGCCCGCCCTGCTGATCGGTGGGTTGATGGCCGAGCGCATCGCCGAGCGCGCCGAGTGCTTCCCTGGCCCGGTCCGAGATGGTTCGGGCCAGCTTCAGCTGCTGCTGGACGACCGGGTGGCCGAGCTCCGCGACCTTGCCTGCCGCAGCACCGGGGCCGGCGGCCTTCCAGCCGTAGCCCGCGGCGGAGCGGTACGCGGCGATGTCGGCCTCGCCGCCGTCGGCGCGGCCGCCCTTGACCGTCGCCGAGCGGGCGGAGCGGGCGAGCACGCCGTCCGCGATCAGCGACTCGTAGAAGGCGGTCAGGAACTTGACCTGCGGTTCGCCGGGATGCGCGCCCGTGCCCAGAGGACCGACGTAGAGGTCTGCCTTCGGGATGATGCAGACCACGTTCGGGCCGCCGCCACGTAGGTCGTCTCCGCGGATCTCGCGCAGATCGGAGATCATCCGCTCGAGCAGGTCGAGCTGGCTTACCCGGGCACGGCTGCTCTCGTCCTTGGGCGTCCCGTCGGCGTTCTTTGACGTACGGGCCTCGAGGACTGATTCAGTGTTGCGCAGCAGTGCCTGCCACTGTGCGGAATCGTGCGAGTGCTCCAGCTGCTTGAGCACCGCCTGCTCGATGGAGAGGTCGAACAGGAAGACCAGCGTCTCGGCGTGCTTGAGCACGCCGAGCACGATGGGATCGGCGCCTTCGCCGCGTACGCTGCGCGCGGCCTTCTCGCCGGGGATGTCGGTGAAGACGAAATTCGCCCCGAGCGAGGGCACCTTGGTCGACTCCACGCGAAGCTGGATGCTGTTGCGGGCGCCGGTGGGCGTCGGGTCGGGGAGGATCCCCTGCCAGTAGCGGTCGACATAGCTGTCGTATTCGCGCAGATCCTTGTCGGATTGGAAGCCGACCGTCGCGCCGAGGGCCTGTGCGTTGTTGTAGAACTGCAGCAGTCCGGTGAGCATCAGCGTGGACTTGCTGGTGCCCGGGCTGCCGATGAACACCACCGGGTGGGTCTGTTCGGCCTTCGGATACCAGCCGCAGAAGTCGGGCTCCTTCGCGGCGTAGTCGGGCGATGTCGCGCCGGGCTGGGCGGACGGGTTGATCGGGCGGCCGGACGGGCCGCGGCAGACGAAGACGACCAGCTTGTGTGTGTCAGGGCCGAGCAGTTCGACGAACTCCGCCACCGTCGCCGAGACGTCCCCCGGAGCCGGTGCGCCCAGATCGCCCGGCCGGGCCCCGTCGCCGGCGAGCAGGTTGAAGTAGTCCTCGGACAGCCGCAGCCCGGTCAGATCGGCGGCCGAGGCGGAGACGAACAGAAGCGGCAGCAGCTTCGGAGCCACGACTACCCGCCGCGGCAGCGTGTACGGGACGTGCGGCTCCACCAGGCCGGGGAACGCGGTCCAGACGTCCGGGCTCTCATGCCCGAGGAGCAGGACGAGCATGAGCCGGACCCGCCGCAGTTCTCCGAGCATCCGGCCCGCGTTCTCGACCTGCTCCTCGCCTATCAGCTGCCTGATCAGCTCGGGTTTGCCGAGTACGTCTTCGAGTAGGGCCAGATACCGCGAGAGCGTCGGCGCGATCTGCGGCTTCCCGCATAGAGCCGCGACCTTGTCCTCAGCGGGCCGGGCACCGGGGGAGTCGGGGGCCGTGGCGGTCAGCCAGCGCCGGATCTGCGGCTGGTCGAATACCAGCGACATGACATGCCCCATCATCCGCAACGGCTCGATCCCGCCGAGCAGCACCTCCACCACGGCCGCGAAGGGCGGTTCGGCGTCCTCGTAGCCTGACGCGCCGCCCCCGAGGCTCGCCGCGCCGTTCTTCGCGGCCGCGAGCGCGGCCTCCAGCTTCGCGATCGGCAGGAGGTCCTCGTGGATCAGCCTATGGAACGCGTAATGGTCGAACCGCTCCCACCACTGCTCGCGCACCAGGTCGGCCCCCTTCGTCGTGAAGATGCCGCGGGTGAAGACCCTCTCGGGGAGGTCGTCGCTGACGCGGTGCGCGTACGGCGCCGTGTCATCCCGAGTGGAACTCGCGATGTTCCGCGACGTCGCCTCGGCCTCAAAGTGAGCCAGGAAGGCGGCGTACTGCATGATGATCTCGTTGAACTCCTTGCGGGCGTTAATGGTGAGGTTGAGCTCGAACGAGCCGGGATTGCGCAGGCTCATCGGCACACCACAGGCCGGGCAGGCGAACTCCTGCGCCGAGCCCGGGACGATCGTTCGGAGCAAGTCGGCAGCCGTATTGTCGGGCATCGTCTCCCCCAGCAGAAATAGCACGTGTGCGGTCGCGAACCGCGTCCCATCCGCTGCCATCATCGCTGGCGCCAAATGTGTGAGTACTCTGCGTTGTGGGATTGTTACCACATCCCTCTCAATTGCGAGCCCGGCAGCCGCGCGAGCCGGCGGGAACAGCTTGGTGCTGCCTCGCTACGCAGTGGCCCAGTGAAGCGGGCTTGGGGGACGATCTCTGCCCGCGCCACCATGCGCCGCCCGGTTCGGCCGCGCAGTTCGGGCGGCCAGCCCTCCACTTGCGCTCTGGTCGGCGCCGCCGCAGCCTGGTGATCACCCGGAAGTGGTGGCTCGACGTTGGTTCCGCCAGTCGTGTTGATACAGCCAACGGCCATCGCGAGAGTTTCGCCGCTGCTCGGCGCCGTGCTCGCCCCGGCCACTGCGACCTGCCCGTGGAAAGGCCGACGGTTCTCCGCCGACTGAGGTTCGGGCGCGTCGATCGCTCCAACCCTCGTCGAACCCACGATCGTGGCGGAGATCAGCGCGGCATCTACCGGCACCTGTGAAGTTCCTCCGTGCTCGGGCGGAGCTGCATCCGATTGACGTGCAGCAGTTCGACAAGCCGGAGGAAAGTACCGGCGATCAGTACGCAAACGAGAAGTCGTAGCGCCTTAACGTGGCCCTTTCTCGAAGCTGGCCGCTCGATGCGTCGTGAGCTGGTATCGAGGCGATGGCGCATCGGCAGCCCTCGCGGGTACGCCAGCTCGCGGAGCGCTTGTAAGTCGCGCACGAGCGGTTTGCGGCTATGGGGTCGATGATGCCTTGGTCGCGTAGCTGGCTGAGGGCGCGTTGGGCCGCGATCCCGGTGTAGCCGACCATCGTGCCCAGCTCGATCCGGGTCAGATCGACTCCGATGATGACGCCCTTGTTCGGCAGGGGCTGGCCGTATTCCTCAGTGAGCGCGACGAGCACCCGCGCTAGGCAGACCACTGCTTTGCCGCCGGAGAAGTGGATGTGGCGCTGGGGCGCCGCGAGGAGTCTGCGTCAGCTGCAACAGCAACCGCGGATGGCGGGCGACCAGCTGGTTGAAACTCTCCAGGTCCACGGCCGCCGTGCGTACCGGCTCGCGCCCGCAGGCCCGTACCGTGGCGAGCCGCCAGCCGTCGCCGCCGACCCGGATCGCCAGCCACGCGTCCTCGCGATTCGCCAGTTCCGCGGTCACCTTGACGTACGTGGAGAGCAGGAAAAAGACGCCCGCGGCGGCGTCCCCTCGTGCATCAGGATCTCGCCGGGTGCGAAGGGGATCGCGCGGGCGGTGTCGAGCAGGTCCGCGAGCACGGGGACCTGGGTTACGGCCACGAAGCTGTGCGGCGGCCAGCCGCGGTCGGCTCGGCTCGCCCGGTCCCGTGGATCCTCGCTCTCGGCTCGCGCCACGGGGTGCCTCCACATCTCGCCGACGAATGTCGGGCGGCTACGAGAGCGGATCCCGCCGTGCTTCGGCCACATCTGCCATCGACAATTCTCGCCCGCCGCGAATGGCGCTGAACGCTGACTCGCTCGATTTTGCGCCGCCTGTGGGCGTTCGCCGCATCGGTGTTCGAGGAAACGGGCGCCGAATCCCGTCAAATGACGGTCGACGTGCCAACGGGGCGCATTATGCCGATACTTGCGTGCGCCGGGTGAGGCGGCGTGTCGGCTTAGGGCAGGGTGTTTCGCGACGTCGGCCGCGCTGCGCGAGTGGAGCGATGGTGGCACCGCTGACCAGCGCGCGCGAAAAGTAACGAATCGATTGCTGTAAGGATTCAGCTTTCAAAAAGGCCACGCGGCCGCCACCTGGGCTCAGGAGCCTGGCTGCGGAGGGTCTTTCTGACAGGGGAGGGACGATGGCCGCTGAAGACGCGACCCATCACTCGATTATGGCTTTGGATATCGAGGGATTTACCCAACGCGACAATCCAGCCCAGATCTCGCTGCACGACGCCGTATACGGCATCGTCGGCGCCGCCGCGAGCGACGTCGGCATCGACCTCGACCAGATCGGGCAGGCCGACACCGGCGACGGGATGCTACTGTTCTTCCCCGCCTCCGTGCCGACCGCGCTCCTGGTGGGCCCGCTGGTGCGGGCGCTCGGTGATCGATTGGCCGAACGCGCGAAGCAGTCCAGCGCGCAGTACACGCCTCGGCTGCGGATCGCCCTGCACCACGGCCTCGCGCACCGCGGCGAGCGCGGTTGGACCGGCGACGCCGTGAACTTCACCTGCCGTCTGGTGGACGCGCAGCCGCTGCGGGAGGTGCTGGCCGCGGCGTCGCGGACGAACCTGGTGCTCATCGCCTCGGACCAGGTCTACGAGGCGGTCATCCGGCACGACTACCGGGCGGCGGATCCCGCGACATATCGCGCCGTCACCTTCAGTGTAAAGCAGCTTAAGAACATCAGGGCTTGGATCTATGCCCCGGGCTATCCGAATCCTCCGGGTCTGCCGTCCGAGCCGCTTGGGCCTGCCGCGGCCGACGCCGGTGCCGACGAAGCCGACGTCGACGCCGGTGAGGTCGGCGCGCGGCTCGGCGCGGCCGCGGAGACCGTGGTGCGCAACCAGCCGCAGGCCGACACAGTCGAGGGCAACCAGATCGGCGAGATGCACGTCACGATCCACAATCCCGGGTCGGTACGTCTGTGACCACGCCGAAGGCCGCGCCGTCGACCGCGCCGGCCGCCCCGCCCCCCGCAACCGCTGCCAAGCTGGCCGAGCCCGGTTGGCGTCAGCCGATATCTCCGACAGTCCTGAGTCAGGATCCACCCGCGTCCGACGTACCGGACGCCGCGCCGGTGTCGTCGGATCAGGATTCGACCACCGATAAGACCTCGACCTCGACCACGGACGATGACGCGCAGGCGGCCACCTCGCGGCCGGGTCAGGGCACGCGACGGCGTGAGTATCTCGATCACGCGGACCGTTTCATCGTCGAAGGTGACGCCGTGGGACACAAGCACATCTACCTGGTCGGCGGCGCACGCAGCGCGCGGCTGCGCCTGCTCTCCCCGCTGATGCGCGAACCCGTGCGCCACGCGTTCGTGAATCCGGAGGGCTGGGACGACGTGCGGGCCGGCTTTGCCAAGAAGCGCACCACGATCCTGCGCGGCCCCTCCGGCAGCGGCAAGATGGCCGCCGCGATCCGGCTGCTCCAGGGGGCGGACCGGCTCTACCACCTGAGCGACGCGACCGACCTGAATCGCCTGGCGGAGTCGCTGGAGTTGGATGCGGACGAGCGTGGCGGGATCGAACGCAACGCGGGTTTCGTGCTCAACCGGCCCGTCGCTTTCTCCGCGCTGCGCGGTTCGAGCCTGCTGGGGCTCGACGAGGCGCTGCTGCGCGCGGACGCCAGGCTCGTGCTGACCGTGGACAGCGAGGACTCGATCCCCGATGACGACCTGGTGGACTACCTGGTCACGATTCCGCGCGGGCCGGCCTATGCCGACGTCGTGGCCAGCCACTTGAGGTGGCGGCTCGACGAGCATGCCGCCGAGCGGATTCTCGGTCTCGACCTCACGAAGGAGGTGATCGCCGAGCAGTTGGAGCGCCGTACGACCTGCCACATGGCCGCGCGGCTCGCCCAGGTGATCGCCGACGGATACGAGGCGAACCCCGGGGCAGCGCTCGATGCCGGCTGGATCAGGGATCGAGTATCCCGGCACGGCGCCGAGGATTTCGAGATCTGGTTCACGTCGCTCGGCGACTCGGAGACACGCTACTTTGCGGTGGCCCTGGCCGTCCTCAACGGGCTCGCGCACGAACGCGTCGCCGACGCCGCCCGCGCGCTCCACCGCCGGCTCGACAAGGGCCGCAACCTGGTGCTCGCCTCGCCGCTCGACGGCCCCTGGGAGGGGGACAGCCCGTTCCGGCTCACCCGCGCGGAGCGGCTGCACAAGCTCAGGGCACTGAGTCGGCCGGCGGACGTGCGCGGCCAGTTCGGCCGCAGCACCGCGCAGGTCGTCGAGTACCAGGACGCCGACTACGCCCGCATGGTCATCCGGCACGTGTGGAACCAGTACCAGATCCACGACGTGCTGGCCGACTGGCTCGGTGCGCTGGCCGACGACGCCGACGACCAGGTCCGGGTGTGCGCGGGCACCGCTCTCGGGCTGATCGCGGTCGACTCCTTCGAGTACGTGACGCGGCACATCCTGGGCCCGTGGGCGGCCAGCCCACGCCCGTCGCGCCGCGACGCGGTGGCCTACGCGTTGCGGGTGGTCGCCGCCGAGCCGGACCTCGTGGACAACGTGCGGCAGTTGGCGAGCGGCTGGTACGCCAGCCGGAACACGCCGGAACTGCAGGCCACGGCGGCACGGGTGCACGGGATCAGCCTCGCCTCCGCCGACCTGGACGCAGCGGTCGAGGCTCTGGACCGGCTGTCGGTCATCGACGACATCAGGGTGGCGGTTGCGATCGGTGACAGCCTGGCCGACCTTCTGGTGGACGGGAACGTCGACCTGGCCGCGCGGATCCTGCCGCAGTTGGAGGACGCGCTCGGCGTCCGCGAACGCACGGTCACGGCTCAGCTCTCCTTCCTCATCCTCGCCGATTCGCTGATGACCGACGCCGACGAGCCCGACGGCACCGGGCCGGAGGTGCCCTGGCCCTCGCTGCTCTGGCTGGCGAATCAGCATTCCGCAGTCCGCAATCCGCTCGCGTTGCTGTGGCGGCGCGTGATCAACGAAGGGGTCTTCCACGCCGAGGCGGAGAAGATCATGACCAACTGGGCGGCCCTGGCCGAGCCCGACGACGCGATGCGCGACGTCCTGCTCCGGCTACTGCGGGCCGTCATGCGCGGCGACGACCGCTCGGTGCGCATCCTCGAGCGCTACGCGGACCATTGGGTCGCGGAGGAGAACCTCGCGCCGCTTCCGTTGATCAGCACCGCGCTGCGGTCCGTCATCGCCGTCGAGAAGGAGTATCTGCCGTGACCGCCACGCTCCCGCTGATCCTGAGTTCCGAACCGGTCCAGCGCGGCCTGCTGGCGCCGGCGAAGCCGTCGCGGCCCAACGTCGCGGTGGTCTATGCGACCGGCTTCGGCGAGGTCGCCTGCTTCGACGGACGGCCGTTGAGCCGATCCCAGCAGCTGATGTCGAAGTACCGCATCCGCTACGAGGTCGATCTGAGCGATCATCGGCGCACGGCCAAGCTGGAGAGTTCCCCGCTGCCCGCGCTCGGCGACGCGTACTACTTCGAAACAGTCGTGGACGTGGGCTTCCGCGTGGTCGACCCGGAGGCCGTGGTGCGTCGCAACGTCGACGACGCTCTCATCATCGTCTACAGCTTTCTGATCGAGTGCCTGCGTCCAATCACGCGGCGGCACGATATCCAGGACGCGCAGGGCGCCGAGGACGAGGCGAACGGGCTCTTCCGGCAGCCGGCCCGGCTGCCCGAGGGCATCGAGATTTATCGCTGCGTCGCGCGGGTGAGTCCCGACGCGGCGGCCCGCCGGCACATCCAGTCGCTGGTCGACGCGCAGCGGCAGAGCGCGGTCGGCAGCGCCCAGCATTCCCTGGCCGTGGCCAGCACCCAGCACGAGCAGCAGATTAGCGCGATGCAGCAGCAGGCCAGGCTGCGGGCCGAGGAGCGCGAGCAGGCCGCGATGGCCGACCGGCCGCTGGATCTGCCCGGGCTGATCACCATGCACCTAGCCAAGCACCCGGACGAGACCTCGTACGCGCTCGAGCTGCTCTCCCGGCACCAGCAGGCGCAGCAGGATCAGCGGAACATCGACGACCAGCGTTCGATGGACCTCGTCCGGTTCATGATGGAACGGGACCTGATCCAGGCCGTGGACGTGGACCGGCTGCGCAACCAGACGCTGACCCGCGTTCAGGAGATCGCCACCACGCGCCCTGCCTCGCTCCCGCCCGCCGACTGGGACGACGACCTGCCGGCGGCCGTGCCCGGGAGGGTGATTCGCGGGGCGGCCGAGTCCGACGACGCCATCGCGCTAGCACCCGCGTCCGCGCCGCGCCAGGTGGAGTCCTCCCCACCGACTCAGGCAGCTCCGACGGACACCGCGTTGCCCGTCTATCTCGCGATCGACGAGTCCGCGGCGGACCCGGCCTACTCGGCCGCGCTCAACAACGCGATCCAAGGCATGATTGCGCAGCTGGCCGGCTCGCCCGCGGTGGTCGGCGCCCTTCGGGTCGCGATCCTCGGATTCGCGGGTGATGTGGCGGTCCGGATGCCCATGACGACGGTCGGCGTCGGCGGCTACGTGCCGACGATCGAACCGCGCGATGGCGGAGCCGGCATCGGCAGGCTGTTCGACTACCTGATCGACACCATTCCCACCGACATCGAAAGGCTCAAGGGCCGCGGTCTGACGGTGAGTCGGCCGATGCTCTATCTACTCGCCGCGAACACGGTGCCGGACGGCGACGACTGGCGGCAGGCGCACCAGCGGCTGACCGACCGCGCCGTGTTCCGCTATGCGCCGAACATCGTCGCCTGCGGCATCGGTTCGGCCGAGGCAGCGATGATCGCCGAGGTCACCAGCCGACCCGAGCTCGGCTTCACGGCTCCCGCCGAGATGCCGATCCTGCAGGCGGTCGCTCAGTATGCCGCGTTCCTCGCCTCAGCCATCTCCCAACGAGGCCTCGCACAGCTCACGGGTCGACCCGAAGCAGTGCTGCAACAGCCAGCGGGCTTCCGCCGCATCACCGAAACGATGACAAGGGACACCAACTGATGGCCGACAACAGGGGCGTACTGCTGCCCGTTTACATCCTCGCGGACGAGTCATTTTCGATGAAGTCCTTGGAGAAGGACCTTAACGAGGGGCTGGCCTCACTGCACGAGTCGCTGCGCACCGAACCGATGACCGCGGCGAAGGTGCGTGTCGCGGTGCTCGGCTTCTCCGACGACGTGGCGGTTCGGATGAAGCTGACCGATGTGCGCACCGAGCGAGAGCTGCCGCGAGTCGCCATTCGCGGAGGGACCAGCTATGCCGCCGCGTTCCAAGACCTGCTCACCCGGATCCCCGGTGATGTGGCGTACCTCAAGGGCGAGGGATATAAGGTGCACCGGCCGACGGTGTTCTTCCTGAGCGACGGCCAGCCGACCGACGGCGAGGGCTCGTGGCAGATCCCGCACCAGCAGCTCATCGACAAGTCACGGACGCCGGTCGCGCCGAACGTCATCGCGTTCGGCCTCGGCCAGGCGCTGGCCGAGACGATCCTCGCCGTCGCCACCCGACCGGACTTCGCGTTCATGGCGGTGCCCGGGGTGAATCTGGGCGAGGCGATCAGGAAGTTCTTCGAAACGCTGACCTCTAGCGTCGTCGAGTCCGGCCGGGCCATCGCCAACGGAGACCCCGAGGTCGTGATCGAACGGCCGGATCCGGACGTCGTCCGGATGGCGATCGACTTCGTGTGAGTGACGGCATGCCCTTCTGGAAGAGCAGGGAAGATCAGATCGCGGAGTCCGGCGAGGCTCCGCCGTCCGAGGCGGCACACCGATCGGGTGGTCGCGTGCTGGGCGACGGTGCCTCGATGGTGGGACACGAAGAACAGCTCTCGCAGCACGAGCAGCGTCACCTCGCGGCACGGGAGACGGGGCGGCGGCCTTGGCGTTCGCCCGGAGAACCGGCCCCGGGACGGCACGCGGAGCCACCGCAGCCGCGACCCGAGGCACCCGGCATCGGAATCCGATACCCCGTCAGAGACTGGACGCCCATTGTGGTGGACAGGGCGATCAGCAAGTTCGAACCCCAGCCTCCGATCCGGACCGGACTCAATCGCGCCGATACCGAATTCGACGGCTGGAGCAGTCCCGAACTGACCCTGCGTTCGGCCTCGGTCCGTGGCTACCTACACCGGCACAACGGCAAGCCGCGGCAGGACGCCGTCGAGACGGCCTACCACCCCAGGACCAGGACCGTCGTGTTCGCCGTGGCCGACGGGGTCTCGAGCGCCCCGCGGGCCGAACTCGGCGCGGTGGTGGCCTGCCAGGCCTTTGTTGCCAACCTTATCCACCAGTTGGACCTAGGACAGGTCATCGAATGGCAGCAGGCAGTTGACTCCACGGTCGACGCCCTGCTCGTCGAGGGTTCCCGTCTGCCCGGTGTGACGGCCGGAGATCCATCACAGATCGAGCGGCAGCTCGCCACGACGCTGGTGGCGGGGACGATCTGGCCGACCGACGACGGCATGCTGCTGACGGTGCTGCAGATCGGGGATTCCACAGCGTGGATTCTCGACCGGGAGGGCTACCATCCGTTGCTCGCCTCGAAGAACGAGCGGCCGGGCGGTGTGGTTTCGAACGCGGTCTCGCCGCTGCCGCGCCGTCCGCAGGGTCCCATCGCCCAGGCCCGGTTGAACCTCACGCCCGGCCAGGTCCTGCTTGTGGGCACGGACGGTTTCGGAGACCCGCTGGGCGACGGCGACGGGCTGGTGGGCGAGCTGTTCCGCCACCATCTGCTCCCCGGTCCGCCTCCGGCCGTGGGCCTCGCCCACCTGCTTGACTTCTCCAGGGAGCTCTTCGACGACGACAGGACCCTGCTCGCGCTATGGCCGCTCGCGCAAGCCCGGGGGAGTTCGGGATGATGCCGCTGCGGCTCGCCGATCTGAACCTCGGCAGCGTGCTGGGCAGGGGCGGTCAGGGGGTCGTCTACGCGGTGCGGAACCTGCGCATCGACCAGTGCTGGGACGCCGTGTACAAGGAGTACAAGCCGTCCGTGCTGGCCGCGGCGGATCTCGTCGCCCTGGAGCAGGTGGTCGAGGCGCTCCCGGCATTCGCGACCACGGACGCCGCTTGGCTACGGGACAACAGCGCGTGGCCCGCAGGCCTAGTGCAGGACGGCGGCCGGATCACCGGCTTCCTGATGCGCGCAGTGCCGCCGGACTTCTTCTTCACGCCGCTCTCGCTCAGTTCGACGACACAGAACAAACCGAAGCTGTCCGCCTTCGAGTTCCTGTTCAACGATGAGTCGTACATGGCTGACATCGGTCTTCGGATTACCGACCACGACCGGCTTATGCTGCTGGCCTTCCTCGCCGGTTCGCTGCATCGGATGCATCGACTCGGCATCGCGATCGGCGATCTGTCGCCGAAGAACCTGCTGTTTCGGGTCGGCGCTAGGCCCGCCTGCTTCTTCATCGACTGCGACGCGATGCGGGTGGCGGGGAGCAGCGTCCTGCCACAGGTGGAGACACCTGACTGGGAGCTGCCCACCGGCGAGGAACTCGCGACCCCGGCTGGCGACGTCTACAAGCTGGGGCTGCTCGCCATCCGGCTCTTCGACCGGAATCAGAACTCGAAAGACCTATGCGCGCTCGAAGCCATCTCGAAAGAACTCGGTGAACTGGCGATGCGCAGCCTCGACGACAATCCCGCCAGGCGCCCGCTGCCGGTGGAATGGCTCGAGTCGCTCTACCCTGCGGCGCAGGCGCTACCGACCGCACCGGTAAGTTCGGCGACCACCGCTACCAACGCCGCGCAGACCACGCGGATGCCGGTCGCCGCTGGTATGTACGGTCCGGGCCCGCAGCAGTTCACTCCGGCTCCGGGACAGCAGCCGGTCGGCGTCGGACCCGCTCGACCCGGCAACGCGGGCCTTCGCGCGTTCGGCGCCACACTCGCAGCTGCGGCCGTCCTCGCAGGTCTGATCGCCGCGGGCGTCGGAATCGACCACGCCGTGCGCGACAGTCAGCGGGCTGCGGCCACGGGCGCCGTGTCGTCGACACCTACTGACACTGGTAATGCCGCCGTGATGCCGACTTCCGACAGTCCCACCGCCGCGCCCGCCACGACGGCGCCCACCAGTGTGGGCATCGTTCAGATTGCCCCGTCCCTCGCCTCGGATCCTCGGGCCGAGCAGGTGGCGGGCATGTTCAACACCTACTTCCAAGGAATCGACACGAAGAATTACGCGCAGGCCGTCAACGAGTACGACCCGTCCGGAGTGGTGGATCCGACCAACTCGACGCAGGTGAGCGACTTCGAGAAGGGCGTATCCACCAGCAACGATTCCCAGATCGACCTGCTCGCCCTCGCGCCCTCGGGCAGTGGTGCGGCGGCAACCGCGCAGTTGACGTTCCAGAGTCATCAGTCACCCGGATACGGGCCGCAGGGCAACACCGACGAGACCTGCACGGACTGGAACCTGACCTACACGCTGTCGCAATCCTCTGCGGGAGTCTACCTGATCCTGGGGACCCAGTCCGCAAGCGATTCGGCCTGTTGAACGCCGCCCGCGACCTCGCTACCACGGCTGTGCCGGAGTTGTTGTAAAGGTAAGTCGAGAACTGATTGATCGGCGCCGTCGGGATGTCGTCCACGCCACTTATCTGAAAGCTGATGTGGCTCTTCGGCCCGAGCTTGCCCTTCGCGGTGCGGGTTCCGTTGCGCGTGTCCAGCAGCCGGGTCGGCCGCCGTCTGGCCCACCGAGAAGTTGAGGTTCGACGTGCCGGGTAACTGCGTGTGTGCGCCCGACACGACCTCGGCCGAGCCTCCGCGGCTGTGCTCTTCTTCGTGGTCTGCTGGGCGCGTGTGTGCGCCGTGGTCGTGCTCGCCTCGGACGCCGCCGCCGCTGCGGATGCCCGTAGTGGTCGATAATTCGGCCACCGGTCTTGACCTGCTGCTTTGGCGGCGTGGTGGTCAGCGCTCGTGTGTGTCTCGTTGGTGTACCGGGCGATGGTCACGGTGCTGTCGTGGTTGGTGCTGTTGGCCTGGCCAACGTCGTGGCAGCACTCCCATGCCGGCGCAGAGCGCGCAGGCCAGCAGTTGCGCGGCACAGACGATCGCTACGACCACGGTCCAGGCTGTCGGTGTATGCGTGCCGTGCACGATACTGAACAACGCGCCACTCGCCACACCCGCTGCTCCCAGGATGAGGCCCGCCTTGGCGTCGGCTTCGCCGTTTCGAACTTCCGGTGCATTCGAGCAGGCGCCAAGCCTGGTCCCGCGACGGCGGGATCGGCGGCGGCGCGCCCGGGCGCGCCTCGCTCCGAACTTGCCGAAGCGCACGTGTCATCGCGCATCCCCCCTCCCCGTCCAGTCAGCCGCGGACGCGACGGCGATCGATCGCGCACGGCGCGCGCTGCGGGGCGCACACGGCGCGCGCCCCGCCGTGTTCCGCGCTCCGAGTGCCGTGTGTATTTCCACCCCCACCCTGTGAAAGCACGGACGCGGCGAAACGCGGCAGGTCAGAATCGGGGGAATGTCCGATCCTCCCACGACAACGGAGGAAAGCATGGGGAGTGCTTTCGATCAGGATGTGCGGGCTCTGATCGACTCGTGTCAAGCCGATTGGCTGCCGTCCAGTTTCCTGGGCCGGCTGCCACGGCCGGCGCTCGACGCGTTCCAGGCCGCAGGAACGCTCGTCCGCTTCAGGCCCAAGGAGATCCTGATCACCGAGGACGACGCGGAGACCGACGTCTTCCTGCTGCTGTCGTCCTGTGTGAAGGTCACCGCCGCGCTCGACGCCGACGGCCACGCGCTGCTAGCCATCCGGGTGGGCGGCGACATCGTCGGCGAGATCGCGGCGACGGACGGGGGACGGCGTGTTGCCACGGTCCGGGCCTGCGGGCGAGAACCCGTCTACGCGATCCGGCTGGCCCAAGCCGACTTCCACCGCGAAGCCTCGGCCTACCCGGACGTGCTCCTACGCCTGTCGGGGGCGATCGGCCGCAAACTGCGCACGGCTACGCGACGGCGCGTGGACTACTCGGGCCAGCCCCCGCTGATCCGCCTGGCCCGCGTTCTGGTCGAACTCGCCGACGACTACGGGCAGCCGCTCGGCGGCAAGAGCATCATGATCGGTGTCGATCTGACCAAACTCGAACTGGGCACGCTGGTCGGAGTCACTCAGACCACTGCGGAGCGGGCTCTGCGCACGATGCGCGAACAAGGGCTGATCGACACGCGCGGCCGTCGGCCGATCGTCCGGGACGCAGAAGCGATGCGAGCCCTCGCCCGGCCGCTCTCCCAGACCGACAAATGACGGTTTAACAGAACTCTCGGACCGAACCGGCCGATACTGCGTACCTACGTATCTGCGTACTCGGACGGTCTGCCTCGCCGAGCGGGAGGGGGCGGTCCGGCCTCGCTGCGACCGTCGGGAGAGCCCGTTGCGCCACTCAGTGTCCGACCGCGTACGTCGGTTGATAACTTTCGACGACATCCGCGGATACCACAACCACAGCACGACCGCGCAGCAACTGCTGCTGATGTCGGTCGACGCCGCGCGACGGCGCGCCGCGCAGAATGTCGGCCTCGATCGCGGAGCAGCGGACATCCAGTCGCACGGCGACGGGGAGATGGTCCGGTGGCCCGAGGACGTCACGGCCGTCGCGGTGTTGAACGACTATGTCCGAGAACTGTGTTCCGAGTTGGCCTCGCTCAACCGGGAGAGGCCCGAAGGCCGACCGATCCAGTTACGCATGGCCGTGGTCGACGGATACTCCGCGCTGGAGGGCGACAACCTCGCCGGCCGTGGGCCCGTCACCGCATCGCGACTGCTCGACGCCAAGCGGTTGCGCGAGGCGCTCGCGCTCGCGCCGGGCCACCCTCTCGCTGTGATCACCACGGACGAGATCTACCAGAATATCGTCGCGGACCCGTACCGCCAACTGCAGCCCGAGGACTATGTCCGGGTTCTGGTACGCAACGACCGCAAGGACTTCGCACAGACCGCCTGGCTGACCGTGCGCCAGCCGGGCCGAGCAAGACCGACGGGCCGCGCACCGATCCCCGACCCGAAAGCGGCCCGCCCGCAGGCAGCCGGTATGTCCAGCACAACACGCCCGGCGCCGGCGGCATCGTCTTCGCCTCGCAGGGCGGCGTCCAGAACAACACCATCGAGAAGGGTGCCGATCGGCCATACTCCCGGTTCTTGCCGGAGTACCACGCGTCGATCTCGCGGCCCTTCTTCGAAACTTTCGTCTCGGCCAGTCGATCGGTCGCCATCAGTGTGCCGTCCAGGATCAGATAAGCGCATCTCGCGGCTTTCGCCGCTTCCAGCGCCTCCTGCAGATCAGGGGCCTCATCCGAGAGGACCTCAAGAACCTCGTCGCGGTAGCGATACGCGGTGGTGCGCGAGAGGCCGAAGCCGGCCCCGAGCCGCTTGACGTCGCACCGATCGCGCAGCCACGTGGGGGAGTGGTGGGCGCGCTGGAGTTGTACCCGCAGCAGCATCGGCGCGATGTCGGTCCGCGTAGGGATCGCGCATCGACGTGCCCTGAGGAAATTTCTCATTTTGCGTGTCTGCGGCATGCTGCGGTGCAACTATGAGATTTGGAGGTTCGCCGTGTCCGCGTCGCGTTCGAGGGGGATGAGTTGCTTTCATCGACGTCGCCACTGGCCGCACGGTGATTCGAGTGCTGAGATTCCTCGCCAGGACGGGACCGTTCACATTCGTTCTTCTGGCAGCGGCGGTCTGCGCAGTCGTGGTCTTTCACGAGAGCTGGACTTTCGTGATTGGCCCGGTCGCAGCCTATGTCGTCGTCCTGGCCTGCGCGGGTGCATGGTATGGCCAGAGTGGTAGGCATTCTTCGTCGGCGGCTCTCGTCCCGCCGGGATTCAGCCCGCCTGCACAGCTTCCACCGTTGCCCCTGTTCGTCGGCCGGGGTGACGAGCTTGAGCGCTCATTGGCGGCCTTGCACGATGAGCGGCGGGGGACGAGAAGAGATCCGCGGATTGTCCTGGTGACCGGGCATCCCGGGATCGGAAAGACCGCCTTCGCCGTCCGACTGGCCCACGCCGTCGCCAGCGCGTGCCCAGATGGCAGCCTGTTCAGTCGAGTCGGTCGTGCGACGGTACTGCCCGGATCGACGGAGGACGAGCAGCCCGAATACGTCCAGGCGCTGATCTCAGCGCTGCGGGAAGCGCATGCAGTCGACCCGGGTGGTCATGCCTCGCTCGGAGAGTTGACGCAGGGCAAAAGGCTCTTGTTTCTCATCGACGATGTCAGCGACGAGTCAGACCTGGAGCCGCTGCTCGACGTATCGCCAGGCTGCATCGTCATCGTCACCTCGCGAAGCCGCTTAGCGCGTCTTGCGTGGACGCACGAGGTGGAACTCGGCCCTTTGACGGACACCGAGGCGGTGGATCTGCTCACCGTGATGCTCGGCGCGGACGGCGTCGACCAGGTCGCTGAGAGCAGCGGAGCCCCCGAGGAGGTCGTTCGCGCCGCCGGCAGATTCCCCTTGGCCGTGCGCATGGCGGGCATCGCCCTGGCGAACGGCCCGTTCGCCTCGCTATCCAGTGCCCTCGAACGGATCAACGAATTCCAGCCCCGGCCTGCCGTCGAGCCGTCCGACGGGCTCGACGTCGGCTACGCCTTGCTTGCCGATGAAGAGCGCACCGCGATTGATGTCATCGGGACGCTCGACGGCCAGATCCTCGCGCCGTGGACGCTGGCCGCGCTCTTGGACGCGACCGCACGAGCATCGACCTACGATGACGAATCCGCGCAGCGCATCCTCGACGCCCTTGTGCGCGTGCGCTTCCTCGAACGGTTCAGCACCGACGGCGCCAGCGTCCCGCTGTTCCGCGTGCACGACCTGATCATGGTCTATGCGCGGCGCAGAGCGGAACGACTCGGCCCGGACCACGTCGCAGCGTGCCAGCGCTCTCTCGAACTGTCACGCTTGGCGCGCAGCGATCTTGGACTCGAACGTTCGGTCGTCCACGACGCGCTGGACGCAATGGGAAGCGGCGATTTCGACAGGGCACTGCGGCTTGCGCGTGAGAGCGTCGCGCTGGGGCGCGAGAACCGCAACCCAGCGGTCGAAACGATCGGACTGGTCACGCTCGCCGAGATTCAGATTGAGCTCGGCGGGACCCGTCAAGCGAAGGAACTCGTCCAGGCGGCGGGCCGCGTCGAGATCGAGGGCCCCTCGCCACAGGCGCTGCGCTGTATCGGGAAGATCGATCGCAGGCTCCGCAAGCTCGATCAGGCGGCCGCCGAACTTCGAGAAGCAGTGCAGTGCGCGAAAGCCGTGCATGACGACCACGAAACGGTGCATGCGCTGCGTGAACTCGCAGTCGTGTACTCCGAAGCCGACCGTCCAGACCAGGCACGCGAGGCGACCGCACAAGCGACCGAGATAGCCCGATCACTCGGCGACGCCGGCGACAGGCTCCTGGCCGGTGTGCTGTGGGCGCTCGGGCGGATACACCGCCGCGCAGGCGACTTTACCAAGGCCCTCGACGCGCTCTTAGACGCCGACGTCGTGGCCCAGCAGACAGGCGCCCGCCTGTGGCAGGCATGGATCCGGTACGAGACCGGCAGAACACGCCTCGCGCAGGGCGCCGCCGACCAGGCATTGACCGACGGAGCAGCGGCGTTACGCCTGTTCACGGGTATGCGCCACGAATACGGCGCTGCATACTGCGAAACGCTGCTCGGTGAAGCGATGATCGACAGCTCGCAAGAGCCCACCGAGGCTGCCCGGATCCTTGAGCACGCCCTCACCACATACCAGCGATGCGGTGATCCGTGGATCGAAGCTGAGACCGCACGCATCGCAGCCGCAGTCCGCATCATCCAAGGACGGCACGCCGAAGCCGCGCGGCTGCTTGAGACGGCCGCCGCGGCGTTCGACGACGTCGGCGACCACGGGCGTGCGGAGGCCGTCCGCAGACAGCACCTTGCGAATCCCTGGGCGCGGCGCGGCGGCGTACGTGCTCTGCTCGGTCGCCGACGCGGCGTACTGACCGAATTGCGCCAACCGGCCGGACGATAAGCGGCCTGCGACATGCGACGACTCCGCCGTAAGATCAGCAGGCGTGCGCGCCTGATCGCGCTGGCGATCACCGGATTCGCCTTGATCAGCGTGGCGCCGCTCGGCGGCCTCTTCGCTACGTGGACCACGGCCAAGTCTCTGCAGGTGTACGCGACGCTCGGCGGCGGAGTCCTGGCAGCGGTCGCCGCCATGATGGCTACGAAGGACGAGCCGCGCGGCCAGATCCCGAGGCGCCTGCCTAAAGGGGCCGAGGTGTTCATCGGCCGCGAGCGCGACCTTGAGAAACTGCACGCGCTCTACGCGGAGCAGACGGTCGCGGGACCGAGCCGCTCTGCCGCCTCCGTGAGCTCCGGTCATTCCGCGCGCGCCCGCACGATCCTGATTCACGGCCAGCCAGGGGTCGGCAAACGCGAGTTGGCCCGAGCATTCGCGGCGAGCATCGAAGCCGACCACCCGGACGGATCACTCTACTTCGACCTGGCTACCGCGACCGTGCCCAAAGGGCCGGGCGAGGTGCTCGGCGCGATGCTGCTGGCGCTCGGGGTGGAGCCCGGGGCAACGACCGAGGAGAGGATACGGCAGTTCCTGACGCGCACCTCCCGCCGTGACGTACTGATCCTGTTGGAAAACGCCACCGACCTCGATCAGGTCAAGAACCTGGTACCGAACCACCCCGGGTGCACGGTCGTGATCACCAGCCAGCGCACGCTCGGCGGCAGCTTCGGCCCTCGCTCGATACGGATCAGCCTTCCGGATTCGAGCAGCGCCGCGCGCATGCTCTACGCCCACGGTTCACTGCGGGCGAACACCGACCCGCTTGAGGTCGCCGAAGTCATCGAACTGTGCGGGCGGCTGCCGTCCGCGCTCCACGTCGGGGGTCAGCTCATCGCGGGAGACCCAACCGCACTCGCTGATCTGCCGGCCCGCCTCGGGCCCGAGCACGGGCGGCTGCGCGCCCTATGCGGCGTGGACGGCCCGGTGGAACAGGAGATTCGCCAGTCATACGACCGGCTCGGACAGCGGGAACAGCGCGCGCTGCGCCATCTCGCGCTGGTCGACTCGACCACCTTCTTGCCTTGGGTGCTCATTCCATTGCTCGGCCTCACCTACGACGAGGCCACCGCGGTGATGAAACGGCTCGCCGAGGTGGAGTTGGTCCAGCGCGTCGCCGCTGACAGGCTGCTGGGGATTTACCGGTACCGGCTTCACGCCCTCACGCGCAGCTTCGCCCGAACCGAGCTCGACGAACGGGAAACCACTGCAGAGCAGGAAACCGCACGGCAGAACCTCGATACCCGGTTTTTAGCGGTAACCGAACTGATCCTGGCCCGCCTCGAACCGCAGCCGGCCGGCCTGGGAGCTGTCGGCCCGTTGCCCGTGCCCGGCTTCGAGCACGCGATCGTCCAGCTCTCCACCCACCCCGATCATTGGGTTCGCGCCGAGTACGGCAACCTGGTGCGCGGCGTCGAGATTGCTTACCAAGAGAAGAACTGGGCCCTGTGCTGGCGCATCGGAGCGCGACTCGGCGGCTGCGTGCCCCAGTACGTGGACATGGCCGACTGCCGGCGCGCCTTCACGAAGGCCTACAAGGCCGCGAACGCAGACGGCAGCAACTCCGGCGGCATCCGCGTCAAGATCGCCCACGCCGCCTACCTCGGCGCAGTCGAAAATTACGCCGCTGCTCTCAACCTCCTCGCCGAGGTGGACCAGCTCATCAGCGCGTACACTCCCGCCACGGCAGAAGACCCGAACCCTCACTCCCTGCGCGCCGCACAGCTGCGGACCGAGGGCGAGATCTGGTTGCAGGCCGCCTGCTACCACCGCGGACAAGCAAGGCTTCACACGGCGCTCGAACAAGCACAGGCCTGTGACGACGAGACAGAGAGGCGCCGCATCGAAGTGCTGGCCGCCGAAGCGGCCTCCGCGCTCAGCCCGGAGCAATGGCTGACAGAACCCGCCCATGCCGGTCCTGGCCCGACCGACGACAGGGCCCTGTTCCGCACCTATCTGGCACGCGCGGAATGGGCCCGGCGCAAGATGCGATGGGACGAGGCGCGCACATCACTGACGTCGGCGCGCGATGTCAACCACGGGGACGCACGACGGCGTGCAGCAGTCGAGTACCGGTTCGCGAAATTACGGCTCAGCCAATGCCGCGATGCCGAGAGCCCGAACCTCCAGGCCGAGCACGCTGCCGACGCCCTCGTCCACGCCGCGACCGCCGCATACCGCTTCAACCGCATGGACAACCACGCCGGCGAGATCCGCGCCAGATGCATGATCGTGCTCGCCTACATCGAAATCGGCGAGCTCGAAGAGGCCGCGCTCCACAGCGCCCAAGCTCGCCAGAAGCTCGAGACGCTAAGAGCCGTTCCCGGCGATGCCGGCGAGAGCGTGAGCGCGCTGGGCGCGAGAATCGACCGCGCCGAAGGACTGCTCGAATACTGCTCCAGACAGTTCACCAACGCACGGATGCACCTCAGCCACGCACACCAGGCGTTCACCGAACTCGGGGACTGGTGGGCGGCAGCGGAGTGCGAGCTCTACCTCGGCCTCGTCATGCACGAACTCGGCGAGACAACCAAGGCCAACGCCCGACTCTGGGCCGCACGCGACGCGTTCGAGATCTGCGGGGATGAGTTCAACCTCAGCCGCGTCAAAGATGCGCTGGCCGCCATCGCACTCGACGCCACGCCGAACCGGCGTCCTAGGCGCGGCCCTGCGGTGAAGTCCCGGTCCTTGGCGATCTATGCCGGCGCAGGCGCGAGGCGCTCTGGCCGACGGAACAATGCACGCTGAGCTGCATGAACAGCCAACCACTACGCAGCGGACGCTCTACCGACAATCTCTATGGCCCTCCCCACGCCATCGCTCTGCCGCGACCTCCGCGCAGCGCGCCGGGTCAGTGTCCGTGCCGTTCGCCAGAAGGCTCCTGGGTATGCCAGCCCGATCCGCGGCGCAAGCTCACGAGTGAGCCTCTTGACGGGCGTGCGTCCCGCGTGCCTGCTGCTGGCAGTCAGGTCCAGGCGGGTTCGCCGCGATGCGTCGTGATCTTCAGGACTTCGCAGCCCATGCGCTCGACCGCGTCGAGTATCACCGCTCGAGCCTTGGCTTCGTCGTCGGGCGGGTAGGCGATGCGGATCTGGTGGCCGTAGGCGGTCTCGTAGGTCAAGCGCCATCCGTGCTCGGGCGCGGCGAAGTGGTCCTGGTGGACGTCGCCGTTGTCGTAGGCGCGGCGGTCGAGCGTCGGGGCGAGGGCGTTGCGCAAGATGCGTAGCCGCTCGGAATACGGATGCCGGCCGTAGTCGAGTTTGATGTAGACGTGCTTGAGCTCGCGGTACGGATCGAACCAGGGCGCGGGCTGGTCGGGCTCGCGAGGGCTGAAGACCGTGGTCTCGATGCGGCCGGCCAGCCATCCGGCCAGGAACTCGACCGCGCCGACCGGAAAGACGTCGTAGCTCCAGCTCCGCTGGTTCCAGGCGATCGTCGTCCACTGGTCGGGCTCGCCCTCGGTCAGCCAGCACAGGCGGTCCCCGTTGTCGGTGCCCGCCCATTCCAGCAGGCCGCCTGGTTCGGGGTAGATCGCGTACGGGCTGTCCTCGGGATTCTCCTCGCGGAACGAGTGCTCGGAATCGAGGATGTCACGGGCGCTTCGCATCAGTAGATCGCGTGAGCCGAAGGGCGTGAGTGGGGTGATGAAGTCGACGAACTGCCCCAGGCCGTAGGCCTCGATGAGCTGTTTGAAGTCCGCGGGTAGGGCCAGTCCCAGTTCGGCTTCGACACTGTGCCAGTCCCCGCGTGCGTCAACGGGAGCAGCGGGCGGCGGCACCAGGCGGGTCAGCTCGTCGAATGCGGTCACGCCGCGAGTCTAGGCCCATACATAGCTGGCTCGAGCGTTCGCCATGAGGTGCGCGGCCTGGGACAGGTCACTCCGTTGCAAGGGCGTACCGCGCGGCGTGTTGGAAGGCCTTGTCAGGGCCGCGCTTCGCCTTGGCCGCGACCGTGAAGCGTTCCTGCAGGGGCGCGTTCTCGCCGGTGCCGCTGCCGACGGCGGCCTTGGTCCATTCGGTGACGATCATCTCCCATTCCCGCATGGCGGTGCGCAGGTCCTCGGCGGCGTCGGCCGCGTGGCCTGGCCCTGCGATGGTCACCGCGGCGGTCGCGGCGCTGAAGTGGGTCCAGGCTTCGTGGACCTCGCGGTATTGCGATTGCCAGTCGGCCGGTGTGCTCTCGGGATCGAGGAGGTGGTCGCTTGCTCGCCAGAGCTCGCGGGCGAGAGCCTTGGTCGTGGTGATCAGATCCTGGTAGGCAGCGCGACGCATCTCATCGCGCCAGCGGGTGCGATCGTTGGCGTGCTGCGAACGTTGAGACCTGGCTTGCCCCAGGACTGATACGACGCCACCGCCGAGGCCTCCGATGGCACCGACCCCTGTTCCGATGATCGCCGCGATGCTCGCATCCACCCAGTGGATATAACAGACACGCAAGACACTGGTCCACGGCGCGCGGGGGTTGTGCGGGCGCTACGGGGTCCCCAGGGCTGCTCGCGATTCGCCTCAGTTTGTTGGTATTCGAAGGGCTGGGCCGGGGTTGAGCCGTGTGTGGTCGTTGCGACTCGGTTAGCTCGGCGCTATACGACTGAGTGACCAGCGGCGGGCGGGGAAGTCGAAGAGCCAGTTCGCCTGGCGGATGGTCGGGTAGCCGAGGATGAGGTCCATGGGCAGGTCGAGGGTCGCGTTCACGGGTGAGAGGTCGATCGCGGCGACTGTGTGGGCGGTGAACTGTGCGCCACCGATCACCGGTCCTGTCATCAGGAATATCGGTGTCTGGAAGGAGGCGCCGGTGGCGTCGGTTCCGGTGGAGGTTCCGGCGGGCTCGAACAGCCGGGGGTGTTTGTCGATAAACGTCTGGTCGACGATGGTCAGTCCGGCTCCGGTATCGAAGCATGCCTGGGCTTGGGCGTCGGTCCAGTCGAGTTCGACGTAGCAGTGCTTGCGTTCGTCCATGACCAGTGGCAGCGCGGCGTCCGGGTGGGGGGAAGCCTCGATGCGTAGCTGCTGATGAGCGAGGTCGAAGCGGCAGCAGGCGCTGGCGAGGATGTCCATACCGAGCAGGTCGCGGGCCCCGGGTTGGGCCGCGGCTACCCGGACCACCTCAAGGTCTTGGGCGTGTAGCGGGCCTACGGCCAGTTCCGAGATGCAGACCAGTTCGTTGCTGGTTTCGGCGACCGCGCCGTAGGAGGCCTCAGTGCGCACCGTCGCCAGGCCCGCCGTGTGTGGATCGGTGAGCAGTTGGCTGCGTGCTGCCCCGGTGTCCAGGAGAAATCTGCGCGGGCGCCCGTCCACGGTGGCGTCGATGAGGACTTCGGCGGCTTCAGACTCGTCCGGGTCGGGTGCAATGATCAGTGGGATGTCCTGCACTCGGCGAGCCTATCGCCGCCGAATCTGGTGTGCCGTTTCTGCCGGTGCGGTGGAGTGGGGTGGCCGGCGGGGCTGTGAGTAAGGGGCGTCCCCGGCGCTCATCGAGTTGGTGTGAAGAACAACGAGAAGCAGGCCAGGGGCACCGTCCCTCGGCTTAGCCGCTCGCGCCGGGCGGGGGAGGTGACGCGACCGTTCCCACGGAAGATTAGTGCGTCCCGGTTCCGCGCGAGGCACTTGGGAGCCGCAGCGATCCGCGGCGTCGGCGCCATCCTGAGGTTCCCACGGCGGAGCTCGCAGGGCGGGGCGCAGGTCGGTGCCCGTAGGCATCACGCTCGCTTGTGCGCCGGAAAGTGCTTCGAGCCTGGCTTTTCGGGCCCTTCGTGATCATTATGGGGTGTAGGGATCTGTGCGGCTGGTGACGTGATGGCGTACGTGGAGCGTTGCGGGCGGGTGTGGCGGGGCCGTTGGCTGCTGGCCGATGGGCACCGGTACGGGAGCCGGTCCGGTTTCGCGACGAGGCGGGAGGCCAAGCGTTTCGCGGATGCGCGCGAGGTCGGTGAGCGCGCGCTGGCTGAGGCTCTGGTCGAGGAGCGGGAGACGGCCGTGGAGCCGCTGGTCACGGTCGGGGCGTGGTGGGAGCGGTGGTTCCCGGTGCAGGATCTGGCGCCGAGCACGCTTGAGACGTACGCGCAGCAGTACCGCCACCACATCGCTCCGCGGTTCGGTGAGGTGCCGGTCGAGCTGGTCACGGGTCTGGATCTGGCGGGTTTCTCGCGCGATCTGCGGCGAGGAGGTTTGTCGCCGTCGAGCGTGACGGTGACCATGAGTGTGCTGCGCGACCTGCTGGGCGATGCCGCCGCCGAAGGCGTGATTCCGGCGGCTCCGAAGATGCCCGGGCGGGGCCGTAGCCGGCGCGCGCCGGTGTCGGTGCGCCCGGGGCGGGTGCTGGATCTCGAGACCGTGCTGCGGGTGTGCGCGCGTCTGCCCGGGCAGTTCGCGCTGATGGTGGTGGTCGGTGCGTTCACCGGGATGCGCTGGGGTGAGGTGTGCGCGATGCGCTGCGTGTTCCTGCACCTGCCGCAGACCGGTGACGCGCCCAGTGGGGCGGGTTCGGCGTGGTACGAGGTCCACGCCCGGGTCGGGGCGGTGCACGAGGACGTGCATGCCCGCCGCTACTTCGGCCCGCCCAAGGGCGGACGCGGGCGTGTCGTGGATCTGCCGCCGTTCCTGGCCGGACTGCTGGCCCGGCACGTCCAGGCGGCCGGCGGGCGGGAGCTGTTGTTCGTCAACCGGTGTGAGGGGCCGATCCGGCACACCGACTGGCTCCATACCTGGCACGCCGCGTGCGAAGGAGACGGGAGCCGCGCCGGTGGCGAGGGCGGTGCACTGTGCCCGGGGGCGCGGTTCCATGACCTGCGTCACTCCCACGCCACGATGCTCGCCGAGCTCGGGGTGCCCGAGGCCCTGCGTGATGAGCGGCTCGGGCACCACCAGCCGGGGGCGCGCTCGATTTACACCCACACCACCCCCGCCATGCGCACCGCGATGATCGCGCAGCTGGAGGCCAGGTGGACGCAAGCTGTCGCACGGTCCGGCATTGACGTGGAGCGGCTGTTCGCCGACGACGGCCGCGCCCGGATCGCGGAGCACGGCAGGGCAGGGTCCGGCTCCTCCCATGCTCGGTGCGGACGCGGGGTGGCGGCTGGATCCTGAGCGGGCAATGCGTTTGCGGGCGCGCGTGGAGTGTGGATGGTCGGGCCGTTCGCGGCGACCGGCCGGCTAGGGTCTCGGCGGCGGTCAGGAGTTCGAGCGGCCGGAGGTGGCTGCTACCACCGGGTGGGCGGAGAAGTCCGTGCACAGGTCGATCGGCAAGCTGAACGAGGACGTCTTCGTCGTGTTCGGGGGAGTGATCAGAAGCGAGCCGCCGTCCGCGCCGGGGCAGTTCGCACTGACGGGCGAGGTGCCGTCGGTGGGGTGGTCGAGCCACTCGATGACGCCCGAGGCGTGCCCTCCCGGGGGAGAGCGTCACCGTCGTCACTCCTGCCGCGCCGCCCTCGTAGCCTGCGAGCGACCGCTTGGCGTCGAGCACCACCTGGCCGGGCTTGTCGGTGACCGCGGCTCCGGGGTAGTCGGACATTGTGCAGGTGGAGCCGCTGGTGTTGGTGAACAGGAGCACTAGGCTCTCGTGTCCGGCCGAGGCGTCCGGCATCGTCAACTGGACGCTGAGCTGGCCGTTCGCGCAGACTGCAGTCCCCGAGGCAGCGCCGTTCGCCGAACTGGCTGCGACGTCCGCGGGCACGCGCAAGCGCCCTGGTGTGGGACATGAGCCGCTCCAACGATGCCGCCGTTCCTCTGTCCCGGACCCTGGAGTAGAAAACCGGGCGATGAGACAGCCAATGAAGTGAGACGCTGTCTTCGTGGACGTCCAGTCGATCGCCGTGATGAGGGTCCCGTTCGTGTTCACGCAGGACGACCTGCTTCGCACGGACGAGTTCGTCGATGAGGCGAAGAGCCGCGGATTCGAGGTGGCCCTCGACGACCTGCGCCAGCTTCATGAACTGGGTCTCCTGTGCCCGCTGTTTCGCGTGGATGACGATCCCGACCCGCGGCTCGTCATCGACGTACCGCCGCCGATGGGAAACGATCCGGGCTACTCCGCCTTGCTCGCCGCGTCGCAGGGTCGACTGCACGACCCTGCCGCTGAGGGATACTCGGAGGCTTTCCCGTTCGAGATCCCCGAGGGTCTCTCGCCCCGCGAGTGGTGGAACGGCTATCTGTACTCCTCCTGGCAGTTGCTCAATCTGTTCGATGCGCTACGCGACCGGGAGTGGATCGAGCAGGGGATCGACCTGGCTGACCGCATGGACGGGGTGAGGCGAGCTCGAGCGGTGACGTTGGCGCTGGCCGCCTTGGCCCCGCGCTTCATGCCGGGGGTGATCGGCCAACTCTCCCTCCCGCCGTTCGCCGACCAGGAGGCTTATTTCGCGTTCCGCCATGAGGCGGGAGCAGCGAAGCTCCTGGAGGCGGTCGGGTATGACCCGGCCCGGCTCCGCCCAGAAGCCGAGCGGCTTCTGGGGTGGGCCCACACTCGGGACCCTTTGATCGACTGGCTCCCGGTGTTGCGGCACTCCGATCACACGGGATGGTTCAAGCTCAAGTTGCAGGCGCTTCATTGCGCCTGGGCCCGCGTCGCCGCGGAGGTACTTCTGCGCGCGCACGAGGAACTCGCCGACGCTGGCGCTCTCGAACAGCTGCCGAGCCTCCAGGGGCTGATGTGGCACACCGCGCTGCACGACAGGCTCGGCGCCAAGGCCGGCGAGGTCCCTTCGCTCGACCGCGCGCTGGGAAGCTTCGGTCTCTCGCCGCACCCGCGGGTGCTGATGCTCGTCGAGGGAAAGACCGAGCTCATCCACATTCCGGCTCTGCTCGCCGAACTGGGCTTAGCGAGATCGGACCAGGTCCGCGTGCAGAAATGCGGCTCGTCTGACATCAACGTACAGCTGATCACCCGCTATGGCATCACGCCACGGCTGGGCCAGAAGATCGGCGACGTGCAGCTTCTCGATCGCATCCCCACGGCCCTTGTCGTGGTGATGGATCCCGAGCACCAGTGGACGACCCAAGCCACGCGAGACAATGTGCGGCGCATCCTGCGAGATGCGATCCGCGAGGAGGTCGAGCTCCAGGGCGGCGAGATCGGCGACAGCGATCTCGACTGGCTGGTCAACATCCACGTGTGGGGCGAAGACAAATACGAGCTCGCGAACTTCACTAACGACGAGCTCGTTCCCAAGATCACGGAGATCGCCCTATCCCGCGGCAACCCTCTCGCGAGCACAGACGGCTGGGAACCAGAACTCCGTGCCAAGCTCGAAGCGGCACGGCAGAATCACCACGACATCAAGGTGCCCCTAGGGCAGATGCGCATAGGAGACATCAAGACGGCGCTGGCTACCGCGCTGTGGCCGGTCCTGCTGGCAAAGTGCGAGCTGGAATTGGCGTCAGGCAAGATCACGACACCTGTGCTCGAGCGCGTACTCGAAGTCAGGCAGATCGTCGCACGACTCAGCGGCACGGGATATGCGCTGCAGCGGCCACCGTATGACGAAACTCATGCCGGAGAATGAATCTGTACCAGGAAGGCTTTCGACCCCGCCCTCAACAACGTCCCCGGAGCATAGACGTAACCCATGTAGCGGCCATCGCGGTGAAGCGCGCGGTCTTCCAGTTGACTTCTCCGCGCCTGACACGGAGGCTAGACGCCTCACGCGCCAAGCACGCCCGACACAGTGTTGGTGTCCTTTAGCAAGTCTGAACCGAGCCGATGTGCCCGGGAAGCCCTTGCTCGCGGAGCAACTGGACAAGCTCGGGGCCGTCAATCAGCTTCAGTGGAAGTTCGTCTGCGAAGCTGCGTGAGTCCGGTCCGAAGCCTGAGGTCGTGACCAGGATTCCCTTGGCGGCTCCATGGGCGATGACGGTTCCGTACAGTTCGCGTACGACGGCGGGGTTTACCGTCTTGCGGTATCGCTTGACCTGGATGGCGATCTTCCCGCCGGTCAGCGGGTCGCGGTCGACGGCGAACACGTCGACGCCGCTGTCGCCGCTGCGGCTGGTGGTCATCACGTCGTAGCCGCGGCATTTGAACAGCGTCGCGACGAGCTTCTCGAATTCGAGTGGATCCATCTCGAGCAGATCGATGTCGTCGCCTTCCCCGTCGCGCAACTGCCCGCCGCGTACGGATTCCGGCAGCCGATGCGGGACGATGACCTGGAGTTGGTCAGGCTTCGCCGCGAGTCGGCCGCCGAATTCTTCGACGCAGCTGACGGGATCGGCGTGCCGCAGGTCCACGGCCGCCAGGGCGTCTCGCTGTATCGCGACCGAGACGAGCGGAAACTCCGCTTCGCGCCCTGTCACCGGGTCCACGGCCCGGATGAAACCGGTGAACACCAGGGACTTAAGACGCTGTGCGTAGTCCGCAGAGAAGAAGCGGTAGGCGGTACGCAGCGCGCACTGCGCGAGCAGATCGCGGTACAGGACGCGGCGCTCCGCAGCCGGCCGGTCGATCGATTTTTCCTGGTCGGTGCTCTTCACGTACCGGAATCGGCTCGATTCCGGTACGACCTGCATGCCCGGCAATTGCCAGGCCACGACCAGTTCGCCGCGCGCCGCGTCCCAGGCGGCGCGCCGTTGGATCGGGAAGGACTCCGGCCAACGGTCGTTGGAGGCGACCACGGAGAAGAACTGGAGCACCCCGTCGTCGTCGCCGTAGCCGTAACGGGCGGCGACATCGTCCATCGCCCGATTGTGCTCCTCGACACGAGCCTGCTCCCGACTGACCCACTGCTGAAATTCGCTGTGATACGCGGCCAGTTTCTGCAGGCGATCGCTCTCGAGCTGAGAAGCTCGGTGCCAGTCGGCTTCGTAAGCGGCCCGCGCCCGGGCGAGCGCCGCCTCGTGCTCAGCTCGTGCCTTGGGCGTGCGCGCCATGATCCCCGTCAGCGCCGGCACCTGGTAGTCCGAGGGCTTAGGCTCCACAACCGGCATACCGAGCGGCCCCGGATTAAAGCGCGGGGGATCGAAGGCCGTCTTGCACTGATAGATGCGGAAGGGGCCGGCGTTCACCGCGGTCGACAGGACGCTGCGCAGCGTGGCGAGGTCGTCCTCGATGAGCCGATTGCGCGCGGCGACATCCGCCTCCCGACCCTGCTGGTAGCTCTGCAGCGCCTCTCGGCTTCGCTGCGCCTGGGCCCGCTCGGCCGCGCGCTGCGCGCGGGCCTGCTCCAATTGCATCCGGCGCCACTGCCGAGCCTGAGCCTCCTGCGCGCGTCGAGCACGCTGCTGAGACTCGAGATACGCCGACACGATCTGTGAGCTAACGCTGCGCGCCACAAACCCACCTCTGCTGTCCCACCGCGGCCGCCTACCGCTACGTTGCTAAGAGTATTGTCACCGTTCAGGGGGTCGTTCACCACAGCAGGGGGCCCGATCGGCCAAGTGCCCGTTCCCACCTTGTGACCAGCGGGCGGGGTGCCGTTCGATGCAATGCCGTCCCACGCTGACGATCAAGCATCGGCCTGGCTAGCTGGTGCATGACCACGTGCCGGAGATGGTCAGCTCGGTCGCACCCGCCTGGTCCGCGTCGAGAGTGACATTCAGGGTGCCCGATTCGAGCGAGGGGTTGATGGTGGCGAAGTAGGTGGTGGTCGGCTTCATGTAGTACTCGTACGAGCTGGAACCGTTCGACAGGTAGTCGGCGACCGCTTGCTGGGATTGCACGTCGAGCGATACGGCGCCGTCCGGGACCTGGCCGGGGTACGAGTTCCCGATGAGTTGGTGTCGGCCGGGGGAGGGGTCGCCGATAGTCTGGCCGGAGGAGAGCGAGATCTGCCACTCGTTGCCCGGCGTCCTGACCGTGACCTGGGCGTCCCATGCCGCTGTGCTGCCGGGAGCCGCCATCCGGCACTCGGTCGTGAAGGCGTCCGGGCTCGTGTCGTACGACGCGGCGGTCTGAACCGGCCGATCATCGACGGTCCCGGTCGCGCTAGCGACGACAGCGCCGGTGAACACCAGATTCGTGCCCGGGGCTGTCTGCTTCGGCTTCGAGGCCGCAGTCGTTGTCGGAGGCTTCGAGGCGACAGTTGGCACCGCCGCGGCGACATGCGCCGGCCCCGAGGACCTCGAAGCTGCAGGGGAGGGCCGTGTTGAGAGCAAGCCCGTCTTGGGCGCCGCCAGCGTCTTATCGATTACAGCCGACCCACTGCTCGCGGTCGTTCCCGCGCCCATAACGACACCCACCACACCGACGAGGATCAGAAAACAGAGTACGGCGCCCACGCAGATCAACACGATCAGCGCAGGGTGAAGCTTGCGCGGCGGACGCGTCGGCGGCGGCTGGTACACGCCCGATTCCCTTCGGCTGGTGACAGTGCACTTCACGCTAGCTTCGCGTTACGCATCCGTCAGAGGCGTGATTCAGTTGTGGTCGGATCGAGACGTGCAAGAGCAGGGGAGGTGCGCGACTTCCAGGGGCTCGCGCGGCACGCACACCCCCAGGCCGATGCATGGTGAGGCCGGGCTCCACGGAGGCCACCTCGATACAGTCAAACCCCGCGAGCAGACAGGCGCCGACCTCGTCCGCCAATCCGTCGCACAGCGGACGCGACCGATGCAACAACGTGGCGTTAAGCAGGCTGTGCGTCATGCGGACCGCAACAGCCCTAAGCCTCTGGTTTGCCGTCACCGCACCTGGCGGCAGCCTGAGCGGGTGTTTAGATCCAAAGGTTGACCTAGATGTTATGCATGGATGAAGGAGATGGCACCCTGACCTGCGGGAACACGGGAAGGTGCAGAATAGCGAACGTTATGCATGATTCCATCCAGCTCCGGCCTGCACGCGTGCGGCAGCACCGCTCTGACCTGCGGGTATCGCGGCGACTCGTGGTTAGACAACATTATGCATGACGGCGGCCGCAGGCAGCGCCACGGCGCGGTCCGACGCAGGGTCCGTTATGGCCGATCCGGACGGTGCGGGGCCCTGACCTGCCATTTCGCGTTGCGCGCGGGTGTGCGGGCGGTGGAAGCGGGGAACTCTGACGGTCACGCAACGTAGCATTCGTCCGGGCATGCGAGCCCGTCACGGCAGACTTTCTGGTCATTTCTGGCAAAGATGCAGTTCAGTGGGCCAATGTGAGGTCAAGAGGCTGACTACGGATCGTTGACACGCATAATCTCTCGTCTGACCCCCCATATGCATTGACCTGCGCGTATGCGGAGGCTGATGGGTGTGACCTCGCAGTTTGCCGCCAGCGCCTGCCGATCACTGCCGATCTCTGCCGTTGGCTGCCGAAAACGGCACCACTTTCGGTCCAATCTGGGTCCAACACAGAGTTCTGATAGGCGCGAAACGCCGGTGTCGTTGACCAGGTGTGGGAGGCGGGACGGGCCCGGCTTTGGACCGCGTTGGACCAACTTGGACCCCGCACCGCTGGCCGGGCTGGCGCCGATCGAGCGATCATGAATGTCTATTGCGGATTCCGTGGCGGTGAGTCGTGGCCTTTGTCGAGCGGTGCTGGAAGTGTGGCGAACTCACTGGCTGCTGTCCTACGGGCGCCGGACGGGGGTCACGGCTTCAGTAGTCACGACGGTGTAGAGATTCATCAGGACACGCCCGGTGCGGACCGCCGCCCGACCTCGGCGAACCTGTTCGTCGACGATGCGGATGCGTTCGGTGTGTAGTGGCCTCGGCGGGCGCCGAGGCTTGTGGCAGCCGTCGACGAGTCCTCCGCGGAATGTCACGCCTTGTTTGCGCTGGGGTCCCTGCGCTCAAGGTTCAGGACGAAGGCTCTGATGTCGCATCCCGTTCGGGCGCTCTCGACCTCGATCTGGGCGTTCAGCCTGGCTTCGAGCTGGTCGCGGTCGAGCCTGCTTGCCGGTTTGTCGCGGCGGTAGTCGTCAGGGTCCCATTCATCCTGGGGGTACCAGCTGGCGAGGTAGATGCCGTGTTCAGTCTTGGCGGCGCGCATGTACTCGGTGAGCTGAGTGCGCACGCCGGTGTCGATGTCCTTGTTCCAGGGCCCCTTAATTTCGATCACGACGCGGCAGGGTTCGCGGTAGGGCGCCCGTCCTTCCGGGGTGCTGACTTGGCAGAGCAGGTCGATGCGTTCCCCGACGGCGCTCGGGTTCGTGCTGGTGCGCCCTACCTGGACCTCGCGGTCGGTGAATACGCCACGGGCTTCCAGATGATCGCGAAGGTGGCGGGCGATGTAGTCGGAGACGTCGGGTTCGTGTTTCGGCCGCCAGTGCGAGGGGCCGTCCTTGCTGCGCTGCTCGTCCCAGAGGAACCTCGCCTCGGCGGGCATGCCGTGCATGGCCTTCTGAAGCTCGCCGATCTCGTCGAGGACCAGTTCGAGCAGGTCGGTGCTGTCGCGGATGATGCGGCGACCGTTCGCGCGCACGAGGGCGTGCAGTTCGGCGGGGCTGGGCGTGTAGTGGGTGGCGGTTGTCTGGATGGCTTCCTGGGCTTCGACGAGTGCGCGGCGCATCCACCGGCGCTGCGGGTTGTCGCGTACGAGGGCGGTGACTTCCCGCAGTGCGCTGGGCATCGCTCGGTCGACGAGCATACGAAGCGAGCGCTCGCGCCAGAATTCGAGTTCGTGGCTGTTGTGGAACGGGTTGACCGTCTGCTCTTCCCAGGAGTCCTCCTCCGGCGGGACGTATTGCAGGCACCATCGGTAGAGCTCGGCGAGTTGGGCGTCGGCGAGCGAGGCGAGGATGGCAGTGGAGGAGTCGGAGCGTGCGAGCCGGAGTGCCAGAGTCCGACCCCATGCAGGGTCCGCGTGCATCGCGCGGAGCACACTCGGCCATGCGTCCTGGGGTTGGCCGGCGAGGAGTATGGCCGCGATCCCCGCGCGGTCGCCCGTGTTGGCGTCGGCGCGGTCGTCGTCGAGACGCGCGCACAGCTGGTCGAATGTCGCCTGATGGCGTTGGCAAAGCAGGAGGTGCGAGACGAGCTGGAAGTTGTTGGGCTCGGTTCGCCACGTGAGCGTGTCGAGTCTCTCCGCGAGCGCTGCGGCGAACTCCTCACTCCAGTACTCGGCGGCGAACCCGATCTCGTGTGCGGTGCGTCCCGCGGATTCGGCCGCGATCAGCATTCGCAGCGCTGAGTCCTGTGCCGTCTGGAGGGCGGTGCGGGCGAGGACGCGCAGCAGCGTGGTCTTTACCGGGACGGCGTCGGGCGATCCGCCGGCGACACTGTGGGCGACGATCGCGGGTGCCCATGTCTCCCAGATGCGCGGTGGGAGGCGGTCGAGGTCACCGGGCCGGTAGCGCAGCAGCGCGGCGAACGAGACGTAGCCAGTGCTCGCGGCGCGGTGCCATGTGCCAGGCGCGTCGATCCACTCGTCGGTGTGCGGGTGCTGGCCCTTGACGAACGCGGCGGCCGCGTCGAGGAGCCTGGGTATCGCGGTCTGATCGTCTTCTAGCAGGGCTTTGAATCCCGGGGTGAGAGTCAGATCGTCGCCGGGTACGTCCCATAGGAACGTCGGTGCAGGATCGGGCGGGGCCGACTGTAGGAGGACACACAGCCGCGGGAACGAGTCGGCAGCTCCTGAGCCGGCCGCGGTCAGGAGTTCGGCGAGCGAGGCGATGGCCGCTTCGCGGGCAGCCGGGTCGGGTTGGAGGTGGGGTTCCTCGGCGGTCACGGCCTGATGCGTCGCTGCACGCGATGGGATAAGGCGGTTCGCGGGTGCGCCGGCGAGGAGGGGTTCGAGTACGCGTGCGGCGCGGGAGTCAGGGGATTGGGTGGCGAGTTGCCTGTGCTGCGCGTTGCTCGGGTCGAAGACGGAGCGCAGGAGCGAATGCCAGAGGGCGGCGTGGGCTTCGTCGGCGGCCTGCTCCTGCTCGAGCATCCAGGCGAGGTCTTCGGTGCGTGTGAGACCGAGGCTGGTGGATATCGGGCTGTGGGCGAGGCGTGCCGCCTCCACAGTGGTGGCCAGGTCGTTGATGACGAGCGTTAGCAGGGTGCGACGGTCTCGTGTGTCGCGCGGCTCGTCGGGGATGCGCCCGGGCCAACTGCTGCCGTGGTCGGTGAAGATCTGCGCGTGAATCAGTTCGGCCAGTGCGGGCAGCAGGGGCTCGCGGTCGGCGGCGCGCCAGGCGCGGGAGACGAGCCTGTTGGTGATCTCGCGGGAGGGTCGGGTG
>NZ_JAGSOH010000046.1 GCF_018139625.1 Actinospica acidithermotolerans
GGGTGGGTCTGGGGGGAACCGTGACGCTCGGTCCGTCGTTGGGGGTCAAGGATTGCCTCTTTCTGAGATCGGACTCGTGAGGTTGATCCGCCGCCACAGCAGGGATAGCCCCCCTGCTGTGGCGGCATCCGCCGTCGCGCGCGGACGGCGGCGCGGTGCGGACGTGCCGCGCGGACCTGCCGCGCGGACCTGCTGCGCGGACGTGCCGCGAGAGAGCCGGTCGCGGCGGCTACCGCGGCGGCATCTCGCGGGGCGCGGGGCCGCTGGAGGAGCCGAGCAGGTCCACCCGGCCCCAGATGAAGAACCGCTGGAACGAGCGGAGCAGCCAGTTGGCCTCCTCGCCGGTGAGCTTGCGCGCCAGGCTGGCGCAATAGGCCATGTCCTCCTCGGTCATCTCCAGGTCGTGCAGCTTGAACGGCGTCATCAGCGCCGACTGGTAGATGACCTGCGCCAGGCTCAGGCTGCCGGACGGCGGCGGGGGCGCGGACCCGCGTCTGTCCGTCATCGCGGCACCCCCGTACGCGCTGGTCCGGGGCGAACCGCCGGGGTCGCCGATTCGTTGTCAGTCAAGGATTGCCTCTTTCTGAGATCGGACTCATGAGGTGATCCGCCGTCACGGCAGGGATAGCCCCCCTGCTGTGGCGGCCACCGCCGCCGCGGGGACGGCGGGGTCGGGGTGATTTCGGCGGCGGGCAACTCCCGCGCGGCGACCCGTCGCGGCCTGCGGTCCATGACGTCATAAGGGGTCATCGACCCGTGCAGCCGTGGGGCCGCCGCCGACCGGCGTGCCGCCACTCCCGTGTGTCGTATGCTCAGGCCCCGTGCGGCCGCGGTGCCGCCTGGCCTGGGGGAATCGGCGATCGGCCGTCCCCGTGTCTGCAACGGCTCGTCACCACGATCGGACCCGAGCCGACGTCGTTCATGTCTCGCTACCTCCACAGCACTGGTGCCGTGTGTGGTGCCACGTCAGGAAATTGCACGGTCAGGGCTCGTCGGCGTGGGCGCGCCGGGAGCGGCACGGTCGGCGGAATCGGGGCGGGACCCGGCGGAGCGAGTACGAACCATGCGAACCCTCTGCCGGCACCTCGCCACGCGCGGACGGATCTCCCTCAGCCGTCACACGCGCTCGAATCTGCCATCCGGTTAGCGTGGCGGGCGCGGGGTGTCGGGTTCACCACCGTTGTCCGCCAGCGCGAGCATCGCACGGTCTGGCGCTCGTGTCGTCGATCGACGCGCCCCAGCTTGGTAACAATCCGGTTGACATCGATCACTTAGCGTAGTCAGCTCGTTGAGCACCCCATGACTACTACCGGGCTCCGCGGCCACGGACTAGGGCCGAAGGTCCCGTATCGTTGCGCGGGAAAACGTTGCGGGGGCGGGGTTTCCGCGGGACCAGGCCATTCGGCCCGCCCAGTCCTTCCGGCGGCCTACTCCCACGGCCCGACCCGGACGCCCGCCGCGGCGATCAGGGCCTTGGCGGTCGCGGCGTCCGGCGCGACCACGAACGGCAGCGCGTTGCCCCCGGCGAGCCGGAACGGCGTCCCCGCCGAGGTCAGCGCGACGCCGCCGGCCTCGGCGTGCAGCAGCAGGCCGGCCGCGTGGTCCCAGACGTTCTCCCAGACCATCAGCGCGCACGTCCGCTTGCCCGCCGCCAGCGTCACGTATTCGAGCCCTGCGCCGTCGCCGTAGGACAGCCACACGCCGTGCGTGCTCAGGGCCGTGATCGCCTCCCTGGCCCGCTCGTTCCAGAAGCGCGGACGCGAGGTCGAGACCGGGACGTCCCGCAGGCCGTCTGCCGGGTCGGGCGCCGGGGCCACGCGCAGGCGCTCGCCGTCGAGGTACGCGCCCCCGCCCTTGACCGCGTGCGCCATCCGCCCGAAGTAGGGCTCGTAAATCCAGGCCGCCAGCAACTCGCCGCCCCGGGCGAGGGCGACCAGGACGGTGAAGCGGGCGTTGGCGTTCGCGTAGTTCTCGGTGCCGTCGATCGGATCGATGATCCACACCGGATCCGGCCCGTCGAGCGCGTCCAGCACGCCGCGGTCGGCGAACACCGCCTCCTCGCCGACGACGCGGGAGCCGGGCAGCAGGTCCCGCAGCTTCTCGGTCAGCGCCTGCTCGGAGGCCCGGTCGGCGACCGTGACCAGGTCGCCCGGCCCCTTCTCCACGATCTCGCCGTCCTCGAGCCGCCCGAAGCGGGGCAGGATCTCGGTGGCACCGACCTCGCGGATGATCTCCGCGACCCGGGCAATCTGCGCGTCGTCCAGCATGGTGATCACTCTGCCAGAGACTTCGAGCGGCGGGAATGAATAATCCGTGGCGGTCCGGCGCACGATCGGTAGCCTGCGGACATGGACTCCGCAGCGGTGCTCGCGCTCTTCGACCGGCAGCTTCGTCGCGATCATCACGGGGAGGGGCCGGGCGACCGGGTCGAGCGGGTGGGCGACGTGGTGCGGCTGGTCGCCTCCGGCGGCGCCGGCTGGTGCGGGGTGGTGTGGTCGGATCTGAACGCGCGGAACGCGGACGCGGCGATCGCCGAGCAGGTGCGGTACTTCACGGAACTCGGGCGCGAGTTCGAGTGGAAGCACTACAGCCACGACATGCCCGCCGACCTCGCCGACCGGCTGCTGAAGGCAGGGTTCGCGCCCGAGGAGCCGGAGGCGCTGATGATCGCCGAGATCGCGGGACTGCCGACGGAGCCGCGGCTGCCGGAGGGGGTGCGCATCGTCGAGGTGACGGACGCGGCCGGGGTCGCCCAGATGGTGCGGGCGCACGACGCGGCGTTCGGGCGGCCCTCGCCGCGCTTGGAGCAGCAGTTGCTGCGGCAGGTCGCGGACCGCGACGCGTCATTGGTCGCGCTCGTGGTGCTCGCCGGGGACGACGAGCCGGTCTGCGCCGCGCGGCTGGAACTGCACAAGGGCACCGAGTTCGGCAGCCTGTGGGGCGGCGGCACGGCCCCGCGGTGGCGCGGTCAGGGCATTTACAAGGCCACGGTGGCGTACCGGGCGCGGATCGCGGCCGAGCGCGGCTGCCGCTACCTCCAGGTCGACGCATCCGACGACAGCCGCCCGATCCTCGGCCGGCTCGGCTTCCACCCGCTCGCCGTCACGACGCCCTTCGTGTATGAGCCCTGATAGGGCGCGGCGCGGTGTCCGGGCGGACCGATAAGGTGCGTCGCATGACCGAGACCCATCACCCGACTCCCATGGACCTGCCGCACCACCAGGTCCAGCACGAGCCGCACATCAACGCCCGACCGGACGCCGAGCACGACGGCCACGCGCCGGGCCGCGCGCAGCACGAGCACGACCCGTTCGCGGACTCGCCCGGCAAGTCGGGTCCGTTCGCCACCGTCGAGGTGGACCCGCGCGCGCTGGGTCCGGTGCACACCGAGTACGCGCCGAAGCACGACGGCGCCCCGGAGCCCGGCGAGGTCGTCTGGACCTGGGTGCCCTACGAGGAGCACGACGGCCGCGGCAAGGACCGCCCGGTGCTGGTCGTGGCGCACGAGAAGGGCCTGGATACCCAGCTGGCGATCAAGCTGACCAGCGTCTGGCACGCCGACGCGGAGAACTGGGTGGACGTCGGCAACGGCGCCTGGGACCGGGAGGCCCGCGAGTCCTGGGCCGTGGTCGACCGGGTCATCCGGATCCACCAGCACGGCATCCGGCGCGAGGCCTGCGCGATGCCGCGCGAGGACTTCGACAAGGTCGTCTCGCACCTGCGCGAGCGGTACCGCTGGAGCTGACACACCCCGGCCGCGGGCGGCGGCAACCCCCGAGCACCGTGGGATACGCTGGAGTTTTACGAAGCGAACGATCCGGCGAGGGGAATCCGAGCGAGCGATGTACGTCCTGCACGCGCAGTTCAGCGAGTCCGGCCTGTGGGAGCTGTGGGCCGAGGACTCCGAGCGCGCGCGGGCGTTCGCGGCGAAGGGCGGCAAGGGCAAGGCGCCGGCCGGGGTCGCGCGCCATCCCTTCGCCGCCGACCCGGCCGAGCTCGCCGAGGTGCTCAAGGGCGCGGGCCCGGTGGTCGCCGCGGCCCTGGCCGAGGCGGATCCGCGCGGCTCGCTGCCGCTCGCGCTGCCCTCGGGGCCGCGCTCGCCGCTGCCCGGCGACCGGTTCGCCCGGGTCGCCGGGCTCGCCGAGGCGCCCGCGCACGCCGCCCGGGCCGGCGCCGAGGGGGCCGCGCGGCCCGGCCCCGAGCTGCGCGCCTGGATCGTGCCGACCCTCGCCCTGGACCCGGCCGCCGGCGCCGGGCTGCTGCTCGCGCTCGGCGGCGGCGACCTGCTGACCGTGTACGACGAGGAGGGCACCGAGCGGGAGCTGCCGCTCGACCCCAGCGTCTCCTACGCGCACGCCGTCGCCGCGTTCGCCGACGCGCTGGTCAGCCGCGGCGAGATCCACCCGTGGCTGGCCTACCAGCCGCAGGAGCGCGGCTACTTCGCCAGCTGGGTGCCGGCCTACGCGCTGGAGTCGGCCGCGCATCGCAGGGCGCTGATCTCCGCGATGCCCCCGGCGTTCCGCTGCCAGCTGCTCGGCGAGGAGCTGACCGGGCTGCCCGCCGAGGAGGTGTTCGACAACGCGCTCGCCGCCCTCGTCGACGCCTACGTGCTCGCGGCTTTCGCCGGACCGCACGGCCTGCACGGCGAACCGCTGGTCCCGGCCGGCCGCCGCGGCCGGCCGTCCGCCGCCGAGCTGTGGCTCAGGGCCCTGACGACGACGAAGGGCAACCGGCTCGATCCTGACCTGCTCGAGCCGGAGCAGGCCGACGAGCTGATCGACCTGCTCGAGGCGTGGACCACGGCCGCCGTCGACGAGGAGGGCCCGGTCCGCACCTGCTTCCGGCTGCGCGATCCCGGCCAGCAGGAGCACGACGTCGAGGACTGGTCGGTCGAGCTGCTGCTGCAGTCGACTCAGGACCCTTCGCTGCTCGCCACCGCCCCGGAGGTGTGGAAGCGCTCGGGCGCCGCGCGGCTGCTGCGGCAGACGGGCGTGGACCCGCGCCAGGCGCTGCTGCAGGGCCTCGGCCGTGCCGCGCGCTACTTCCCGCAGCTCGGCGAGGCGCTGCGGCAGCCGAGCCCGGACGTGGTCCGGCTCAACGCCGAGCAGGCCCTGCACTTCCTGCGGCACACCGCGCCCGCGCTGCGCGAGCGCGGCTTCGGGGTGCTGCTGCCGCCGTGGTGGGCCGGCAAGCGCGCCCGGGTCTCGCTGAACCTGCACGCCGAGGCGCCCGCCTCGCAGCCCGGCGCGGCAGAGCAGGAGAAGGACGCGAAGTTCGGCCTGCAGGAACTGCTGAAGTACCAGTGGAAGGCCTCGATCGGCGCGATAGAGCTCACCGACGAGGAGTTCAAGGAGCTCGCGGCCGCCAAGACGGACCTGGTCCAGCTGCGCGGCGAGTGGATCGAGGTGGACGCGGCCCGGCTCGCGGCCGCCGCGCAGGCGCTCGGCAGCGCGCAGACCGGCACGATGACCGCCGCCGAGGTGCTGAGCCAGGCGATGCACGGCCTCGACCAGAAGCGGCTGCCGCGCTCGCTGCTGGACAACCCGCTCGAGGTCGCGGTCAGCTCGACCGGCTGGCTCGGCGACCTGCTCTCCGGCTCGGTCGAGCAGCGGTACGCGGTGGCCAGGGAGCCGCGCGGGCTCAAGGCGAGGCTGCGGCCCTACCAGAAGCGCGGCGTGGGCTGGCTGACGTTCATGGACGGGCTCGGCCTCGGCGCGATCCTGGCCGACGACATGGGCCTCGGCAAGACCGTCCAGGTGCTGACGCTGCTGGAGCAGGAGCGCACCGAGGCCGGGCGCCGGCGCATCGACCCGACGCTGCTGATCTGCCCCATGTCGCTGGTCGCCAACTGGCAGCGCGAGGCCGAGCGGTTCACCCCGCGGCTGAAGGTCCACGTGCACCACGGCTCGGAGCGCCTGGAGGGCAAGGCCTTCGAACGCGAGGTCAAGGGCGTGAACCTGGTCATCACGACGTACGCGCTGGCCCTGCGGGACCGCGAGCAGCTGAGCGAGGTCGGCTGGCGGCGGATCGTGATCGACGAGGCGCAGGCGATCAAGAACGCGGCGACGAAGCAGGCCCGCGCGATCCGCTCGCTCACCGCGCCGCGCCGGATCGCGCTGACCGGCACGCCGGTGGAGAACCGGCTCGCCGACCTGTGGTCGATCATGGAGTTCGCCAACCCCGGCCTGCTGGGCACCGCCGAGCAGTTCAAGGACCGCTTCGCCCGCCCGATCGAGCGCGGCAACGAGGGCGCGGACGCGGCGGCCGAGCGGCTGCGCCAGGCGACCTCGGCGTTCGTGCTGCGCCGGGTGAAGACGGACCCGAACATCATCAGCGACCTGCCGGACAAGGTCGAGATGCCGGTGGTGTGCAACCTGACCAGCGAGCAGGCGAGCCTCTACCAGGCCGAGGTGGACCGGATGCTGGCGGCCGTGCAGTCGGCGAAGGACGGCATCGGCAAGAAGGGCGTCGTGCTGGCCGGGCTCACCCGGCTCAAGCAGATCTGCGACCATCCCGCGCTCTTCCTCAAGGACGGCTCGCGGCTGCCGGGCCGCAGCGGCAAGCTGGCGCGCGTCGAAGACCTCTGCGACGAGGTGCTGGCCGCCGGCGAGCGGGCGCTGCTGTTCACCCAGTACGCCGAGTTCGGCGGGATGCTGCAGCGCCACCTGGCCGAGCGCTTCGGCCGGCCGGTCGCCTTCCTGCACGGCGGCACCCCGAAGGCCGCGCGCGACGAACTGGTGCGCCGCTTCGAGCTGCCGGACGGCCCGCCGCTGTTCG
The DNA here is from genome assembly GCF_018139625.1 of Actinospica acidithermotolerans. Classification (GTDB taxonomy): domain Bacteria; phylum Actinomycetota; class Actinomycetes; order Streptomycetales; family Catenulisporaceae; genus Actinospica; species Actinospica acidithermotolerans. The sequence goes on from NZ_JAGSOH010000046.1 coordinate 6,778, forward strand.
TGCTCTCCCTCAAGGCCGGCGGCGTCGGCCTGAACCTGACCGCGGCCAACCACGTGCTGCACGTGGACCGCTGGTGGAACCCGGCGGTGGAGAACCAGGCCACCGACCGCGCCTTCCGCATCGGACAGCGCAAGAACGTGCAGGTCAGGAAGCTGATGTGCGCGGGCACCCTGGAGGAGCGGATCGATCGGGTGATCGAGGACAAGAAAGGCCTGGCCGAGCGGATCGTGGGCTCCGGCGAGAGCTGGCTGACGGAGCTGTCGGTGACGCAGCTGCGCGAGCTGGTCCTGCTCTCCGGCGACGCGGTGGTGGAGTAGGGGGCTGATCAGATCATGGCGGTGCGGCAGTTCGGCGAACACTGGTGGTCCAAGCGGCTGATCACGGTGCTGGAGAGCTTCGGCTACGGCCCGCGCCTGGCACGCGGCCGCGGCTACGCGCGCAGCGGGGCGGTGCAGGAGCTGGAGATCCGGCCCGGCGAGGTCTACGCGAGCGTGCAGGGCTCGCGGCGCCGGCCGTACAGCGTGACGATCGAGATCGACGTGCTGCGCGCCGAGCAGTGGGACCGCGTCGTCAAGCAGCTGGCCGGACGGGTGGACCTGCTCTCCGCACTGCTCGCCGGCCAGATGCCCGAGCACATCGAGGACGCCTTCCACGACACCGGCCTGACCCTGTTCCCGACCCGCCGCGAGTTCGTCGCCGACTGCACGTGCCCTGACATGGCCAACCCGTGCAAGCACATCGCAGCGACCTGCTACGTCCTCGCCGACCGCCTCGACGAGGACCCCTTCGCGCTGCTCGCCTGGCGCGGCCGCCGCAAGACCGAGCTGATGCGCAAGATCGAGTCGCTGCGCGACGCGCAGGCCTGGGCGCAGCCGGACACCAGCCCCGAGCCGGAGGACGCCGCGCTGGCGGACTGCGTGGACCGCTTCTGGGAGAGCCCCCAGCCGCTGCCCGACCTACCGAAGCCGCAGCCCGACGAGCGCCCCGGCGCCATCCTCGACCGCTACGGCCCCCTCGGCATCGGCGTGAGCGGCGAAGGCGAGCGCGACGCCCCCGACCTGACGGATCTGCTGCGCCCCGCGTACGCGGCGCTGGCGCGGCGCTGACCGTTGCGGCGTCGTTGCGCAAATGACGCACTCACCTCGGTACCGTCGTGAGAGTGGAGATCGGGGACGGGGACGCGCCGCCTACGCGGCGCTGACCGTTGCGGCGTCGTTGCGCAAATGACGCACTCACCGCAGTACCGTTGGGAGAGTGGAGCTCGGGGACGGGGCACGAGGGTTCTTCCGCTTGATCGGCTGGCTGGCGGGGATCGCGCTGGTGGTCGTGATCGTGTTCTGGATCCTGGTGGCGATCCAGTTCCATCGGTATCAGCAGGTACCCGATGTCGGCGGGACCGCCCGCTCGTCGGCGGTCGTGGCCGCGGACCGGGGTGCGGCGGCCGAGATAAGCAGTGCCCTGGCACAAGCCGCGCCGCACGGCGCATCCCGGCCGGCGAGCGGACCGACCACGGTTTCGGATTACTGCATCAGCCAGAGAGTCGCCAGCTTCGGCGAGCAGTGGGGGCCGACGCGCTGCGTGCGCACGGCCGTCGGGTACTACTAACTTCACCGCCCCGCTGACGCAGGGCACGGAGACCTGGGGCGCCGCGCTGCGCGCGAACGGATGGAGCGGCGTCGGCACCCGCCCAGGCAACGCTTCGGGGTATTACTCCCGCAGCGTGAACGACGCGGCGACCGGCGAGCTGACGCTGCACCTGGACATCCGCTGGGCCGAGCGGCCGCAGCTGACCCCGATGGCTGACTCACCCGGCGACGCGCCGGTCGACCCGTACGACGCCACGGTGGCCTGGATCGAGAAGCCGGCCGTGACGCCGGACGCGGTGGAGTCGGCCGCGTTCGCGCACTATGGGTACGTCGCCATCGCGAGCCTGACCGTCGTCTACTACGACACTGCGGCAGCCACACCGTAGGCGCAGAGCCGCTTTAGGCGAGCGCCTTGGCCTGAATGAGCTCGGCGACCAGGGACACGGCCTCGGCCCGACCCGCCGACTCGACGGCGTCGCGCAGTTCGGAGAGCTTGTCGACGACGTCGTGGACGTCGGTGTCGGGGTGCGCGGCGTCGTCGAGGTCTAAAACGACGACGGTGTCATCCGCGTAGTGCACCTTGCCGTCCCGGAACACGACGAGCGCCTTGCTCCCGGCAGCGGTCTTGGACTTCGGCGCGGACTTGCGCTTCTTCGCCTTGGCGGGCTCCGCCTCGGCCGTACGCGGCTGCGGGACGTCCTCGGCGGAAGTCTGCTCGGCAGATGTCTGCTCGGCGGCCGGCTCCGGGGCTTGCTCGGCGGCGGGTCCGGACTCGGGCTCTGCTGCGGGCTCGCGCTCCGCTGCGGGCTCGCGCTCCGCTGCGGGCTCGCGCTGCGCTGCGGGCTCGGGCTCGGTCGCCGATTCCGTGAGGACCGCCGCCATCGACTCCGCCACCGACTCCGGCGTCGGCTCCGCTGTCGGCCCGTTCGCCGCCCCGGCCACCGCTCCGTCGCCCGCCTCCGCGTCCGCCGCGATCGCACTTGCGCTCTGTGTCGCATCCATACCCGGCCCAACGACGCCGGGGCCGGACGGTAACCCCGTCCGAGGTGGTTCGCTCGGACGGGGCTCCGTCGATTCGTGCTGCGACCGCTACCGCTGCGGGCGGTCGGTCGGCGCGGCGTCCTGGACCTGGACCCGCTCGACCTCGGTACCCGGCTGCTCGACGACCTCGCCGAGCCCCGACTTCACCGACTCCAGGATCGTCAGGCCCTGGCTGACCAGACCGGCCGCGATCTGGCCGAGGCCGTCCGCACCGTTGAGCACATTGATGTTCGCGCCCTGCAGGCCGTTCGCCGCCTCGCGCACGATCTGCGGCAGCTGGTCGATGATCATCCGGTCCAGCGCGACGCGGCCGTTGGACGCGGCGGCCTCGGCCTGGATCCGCATCCGGTCCGCCTCCGCCTCGGCCAGCACCCTGATGCGTTCGGCCTCGGCCTGCGCGGGCTTGACCACCTCGGCCTGCAGCTGCTGCTGGCGCAGCTCGGCCGCCCGCTGGGCGAGCTCGGTCTGCGCGAGGAGCACCTGCTGCTGGGCGCTGGCCTGCGCGAGCGGGCCCGCCTGGGCCGCCTCGGCCTGCGCCTTGTCGATCTGCGCCTTGTACTGCGCCTGGACGACGGCGGTCTGCCGCGCGTACTCGGCGCGCTGGCGCTCCGCCTCCTGCTCGGCCATCGACGACGCCCGGGTCGCCTCGGCCTGCGCCACCTGCGCCTGCCGCCGGATCTCGGCCTTGTGCGGGGCGCTCATCGCCTCGATGTAGCCGCTGCCCATGTCGTCGATCGACTGGATCTGCAGCGAGTCGACCAGCAGGCCGATCTTGGCCATCTCGCCCTTCGAGGTGTCGAGCACCGCCTCCGCGAGCTTCTGCCGCTCGGTGATGATCTCCTCGACCGTCATCGAGCCGATGATCGAGCGCAGGTGGCCCGCGAAGATCCGGCCGGTCAGCACCGACATCTGGCTCTGATCGGACAGGAACCGCTGCCCGGCGTTGACGATGGACTCCGGGTCGTTGCCGACCTTGAACGCGATAATGGCCTTGACCTGCAGCGGGATCGCCTGCTTGGTCACACAGGTCTCGGCGACCTCGGCCTCGGCCATCGCCAACGTGAGGAACCTGACCTTACGGAAGATCGGCAGCACGTACGTCCCGTGCCCCGTCACCACCCGGAACGGCGCCCCGCCCTGCCGCCGGCCGCCCGAGACCAGCATCGCCTGGTCCGGGGCCGGAACCTTGTAGAACAGCATCGTTTGTAGCTCCCCTACTTCCCACACGCTGTCACGACGGCTCGATACCGCCGAGCTCGTCCAATGGATCTTCGGGCCAGGGCACCACCTCAACGGCGCGCGGACCCCGGGCGGTCACGGCCAGCACCTGGGTACCGCGCGGCAGCGGCCGCTCGGACCAGGCGATGTATGCCTCCGTGCCCCCGCGGATCCCCAGCAATGCCTCGCCGGGACCCGCCGCCCCGCGCGTGCCGATCGTCAACACCCCGGTGGAGCCCAGGGCGGACTCGTCCTGCACCGCTTGCTCACGCACCCCTCGCGTCGATCCGGGACGCCATCCGGGCATCCGCAGGTTTCCACGCTACTCCTGTGCCCCCGCCTGTGACAGGCCGGGCGGCCCTGTTCGGCGCGCCGCCCGGCGCCCCCGGGTGACGCAGGATTTCCCCAGCTCGCCACCGGTACGGGACAATACGGAGGCGCACCCTTTACCCGCGCGCCTCACCCGCGTGGCCCCCGCCGATCGATTTCCCGCCAGGAGACTCCCCCGCATGGCAGCGTCCGCCGAGACCGTCGAGCCCGCCGAGGGGTCGCGGCCCGCCGCATCCCGCCGCCCGGGCCCCGCCGCCCGCCAGCCGATCGTGCTGCTCGGCGCACTGAGCGCGCTGGCGGCCCTGTCACTGGACATGTACGTGCCGGGCCTGCCCGCGATGGCCGCCGGCCTGCACACCACCGCGTCGGCCACCCAGCTGACGCTGACGGCGTGCCTCATCGGCCTGGCGCTCGGGCAGCTGTACGTCGGCCCGCTCAGCGACGCCCGGGGACGCCGCCGTCCGCTGCTGGTCGGCATGACGCTGTACACCGCGGCCTCGGTGCTCTGCGCCCTCGCGCCGTCGATCTGGGTGCTGATTCCGATGCGACTCGTGCAGGGCGCGGCGGGCGGCGCCGGCATGGTCATCGCGACGGCCGCGGTGCGCGACCGCGGCGAGAGCGGCACGGCCACCGCACGCCTGTTCGCGACGCTCATGGTCGTCAACGGCATCGCCCCGATCGCGGCCCCGGTGATCGGCGGCCAACTGCTGCACTGGACGACGTGGCGCGGCGTGTTCCTGGTTCTCGCCGGAATCGGCGCCGCATTGCTGCTGACCTCGGTGTTCCTCTTCGGGGAGTCACTGCCCACCGACCGGCGACGCCACGGCGGCGGGTCGCGCGCACTGATACCGGTCTACCGACGCCTGCTGCGGGACCGCGTGTTCGTGGGCTGCCTGCTCGGCAACGGCCTCGCGCTCGGCGCCATGTTCGGCTACATCTCCGGCTCGCCGTTCGTGCTCCAGGACATCCACGGCCTGACGGCTCAGCAGTACAGCCTCGTCTTCGCCGCGAACGGCACCGGCATCGTGCTCGGCAGCCAGGCGAGCCGGCTGCTCGTCGGCCGCTTCGGCGCGCACACGCTCATGCTGGCCGGCCTCATCGGCGTGACCGCGGGCGGCGTCGGCGTGCTGCTGAGCACGCTCTCCGGCGCGGGATTGCCCGTGCTGCTTCCGCTCTTGTTCGTCAACGTGGCCTGCCTCGGCCTCGTACTGCCGAACGCCGGGGCGCTGGGCCTCGCGAAGCACGGCGACGCGGCCGGCGCGGCGGCCTCGCTGCTCGGCCCGACACCGTACGTGCTGGGCGCGCTCGCATCCCCGCTCGTAGGCCTGGGCGGTCGGCACGACGCCGTGCCGATGGGCGTGGTGATCGCGCTCTTCGACGCCCTCGCGCTCGGCGCTTTCGCGATCCTGACCGGTGGGACCGAAACGGAGTAAACCGGAGGGAGCCTGCGCCGCGCCCTCGGCGACGCCGCGCAAACCCCCGCCTCAATCGTCCCGGTTACCTGTCCGGTCAGGGAACCATGGTCACCATCTGCCCGTGCGGCATTCCGAGCTGCGCCCGGATCTCATTTCCCCAGTCCGTCAGATTCCTGATGTTCACCGCCGAGAAGGCGATGGCACTCGTGATCCGCTCGTTCGTGGCCTCGACGTGAGCGTCCAGCTTGTCGACCTTGTCGCTGAGCACGCCGACCTCGACCCGCAGTCCGCCGACCTCCGACTCCAGCCCGCCCATCCGCGTCCCCAGCCCGCGCAGCTGCACCACGATGCTGTTCGTCGCCTCCTCCACCCGCCCCATCCTGTCCTCGACCTGGTCCATCCTGCCCTCGAACCGCCCCATCCGGCCCTCGACGCGGTCCATCCCGTCCTCGAACCGCCCCATCCGGCCGTCCAGGCCGTCGATGCGTCCGCCGAGCCCCTGGATGGCCGCCAGCACGTCGCGGATGGTGGGTTCCGCGCGGCCGATCACCGCACCCTCGGTCATGGTCATCGTCCACCCCTTTCTTTATACGGTCATTCCGGAAACACACTCTAACGGCTCGTCAGTTTTCCCTGTCAAGCGGAAGGGACGTGGATATCCACCATCACCCGATTCAGCGAGCAGAAATTCCGGCGCCTTTTCTCCGCCCCGTTCTTCGCCCTATTATTCGCCCCATTCTTCGCCTTTCCTTCGCCCTATGACGCCGCCTGGTACGCTCACGCGCGGGAGGGTGTGGATCCGTGAGCATAGGTGTACGCGCGGCATTGGCTGTCATGCTGCTGATTGGCTTCTACGTCATGGGCCTCGGGCTGATCGCCGTGGTGGTGGGGATCAACATCCTCATGTGCTTCAGCAGGGCGCCGGTGACCGCGATTCTCGCGCTGCCGTTCACGGCAGCGGCGTTCTTCCTGGTGGGAAGGGCGTTCTACGCCTCACTCAGGCTCCGCCCACGTGAGATCGCCGGCGTCGCGGTGCCCGAGTCGGAGCAGCCCGCCGTCTGGTCCGCGATCCGCACGGCGGCGGCCGCGGCCGGAACGGCTCCGCCCGACTGCCTGTGGATCGATTCCCGGTTCAACGCCTCCGTGTACGAGCAGACCCGCTGGCTCGGTCTGCGACCCGGGCAGCGGCACCTCGTCGTCGGCGCGCCGATGCTGGTGGCCTTGTCGCCGGCCAGGCTCGACGCCGTCCTCGCGCACGAATTCGGCCACTTCGCCCATCGCGACACGCACCTGCTGCCCATCGTCATGCGAGGCCGGTCAGGGCTGGCCGCGGCTCTGCGTACCGCCAGTTTCTTCAAGACGGCGAACGTGAGCAACGGACGCTGGCTGGTCACCGTGCAGATCCTGGTCGTCAGGCTCATCCACGCCTACGCGGTCGGGTTCCTCAAGACCACCCAGAAGATCAGCCGGTCCCAGGAGTACCTCGCCGACCGGATCAGCGCGGAGCTGTGCGGGCGCGACACGGCCGCGGCCATGCTGTCCGACCTTCCGGCCTACGGCGCGGCCTACCATTTCTACCGAGCCCGCTTCGCCGACGTCGGCACCGGCCTCGGCCTTGTTCCGATGCCCGAGGAGCTGTTCGCGGGCTTCGGCAGAATGCTCGACGAATCCCGTTGGCAGACCGCCGTCGAAGCGCAGCGACCGGCTCCCCCCGTGCGCAAGCCCACGCCCTTTGACTCCCACCCGCCGATCGCGGACCGCGTAGCCGCTCTTCGTGCACTGCCCAGCGACGGACGCCCCGAGGACAAATCCTCAGACCGCGCCGTCGACCGTTTCGACGATGCGGCAGTCCTGCTGGCCGCGGTCGCGCGAAGCGAAGCGCAACGAGCGGATAAGCACGCCGTGGACTGGGACACGTTGGCAGACGCCGTCGCGCGGGCGCGGGCCCGCAACATTGCGGGCCCGCTCATTGCCGCCATACGCATGCTCAACGGAACACCGGCAACGCTCGCAGGCTTCTTCGACCGGGTGGAGGCCGGCCAGATGGAAGTCGTACTCCACCGCATGCTGACACCGGCGCAGGTGGGCTACACCACGTCGAATCCCGCAGTCGCTCTCGAGATCGGCGCGCGGGCGCTGGCGTCTGCGCTGCCCGCATGGATCAACGCCGAACTTGCCGAGGCCGGGCTGGTGAGGTGGAAGCACTCGTGGGCAGGCGCTCCGGTTCTCGATGCGCAAGGCGTCCCCGACGATCTCAACGAGGCGCTCGCTGCCCTTCTCGGCGCCGAGCCCTCGCAAGCCGGCCCGGCCGCCGCGGCACTGCGGGACATTCTCAAGGGTGCGGGAGTGCCCGTCTGATAAGGGCGACGCGGGCGTGGGGCGGCATCGGGTTCGACGGAGGAATCGCCCGGGTCAGGCTTGCTGCGAGAAGGGCACGCCTGCTCGGCTCGCGCTAGTATCGTCGAAAGCTGTCATGGGGGGGTAGCAAGAGGATGAAGGTCGCGTTCTTCGGCGACGTGCACGGGCGCGTGCTGCATGCACTCGGCGCGGCGGTGATGCTGCAGAAGCGGCGGCGAATCCGGCTCGACGCGATGGTGCAGGTCGGCGATCTCGGATCGTTCCCCTCGCCGGAGCGACTCGACGAGGCCACGCGGAGGTTCATCGTGGGCAACCCGGCGGAGGGCGACTTCTTCCGGCTCCTCGATCCGTCGCCGCAACTGGCCGAGGGCGTGCGAGCGGCGCTTGAGCAGGTTCCGGCGTTCCTGTTCGTCAGCGGCAACCATGAGGACCACGACTGGCTGGCCGGACTGCATCAGGCGGCTGCCGCCGCCGTGACGCCGGTCGATCCGCTGGGTGCGTACCGCCACGTCGCGTGCGGGAGTGTCATCGACGTTGCCGGTCAGCGCGTGGGTTTCCTCGGACGTATCGAGTCGGACGACATGGACTACGAACCGGAGGCGTACGACGCGTTCCTCGCCGCGGAACCGGGCAGCGTCGACATCCTGGTCACTCACGACGGACCGCGCGGTCTCTCGGAATACCGCGGCATTCCCCGGGGCTCGGCCAAACTCTCCCGGCTCATCGGCCACCTTCGGCCGCGGCTTCACGTCGGCGGCCACTACCACCATCAGAACGGTCCCCGACGCTACGGATCGACCGTCTCCTACGCGCTTGCCGACCTCGTGGGAGCGAAGACGAACCACAGGACCGCCGAGCCGGTCAATCCGCGGCAACAGATCAAGGCGGGCAGCATCGGCGTGCTCGACACGGACACGTACGACTTCGAGTACGTCCACGATGCCTGGCTCGCCGAAGTCAGCGGTGACCGGCTGGATCTGGCCGGCCTCGTCGAAGCTGAGTGATCTGCGCCCTGCTCCCGCCCCGGCTACAGTTCCTGCTCCGATAACGGCTCCGGCTACAGTTCCTGCTCCGATGACGACTCCGGCTACGGTTCCCGCTCCGGCTACAGTTCCTGCCCCCGCCCCGGCTACGGCTCCTGCCCCGTAGCCGGCGCTGGCTCCGGCTTACTTCTTCTTCACCCGGCCGCCGCGCTTCTCGCGCACCCGCACCGAGATCTCGATGGGGGTGCCGGCGAAACCGAACTCCTCGCGGAGGCGGCGCTCGATGAAGCGGCGGTAGCCGGCCTCGAGGAAGCCGGAGGCGAACAGGACGAACCTCGGCGGCTTGGCCGAGGGCTGGGTGCCGAACAGGATGCGGGGCTGCTTGCCGCCGCGGACGGGGTGCGGGTGCTCGGCGACCAGGGTGCCGAGGAAGGCGTTGAGCTTGCCGGTGGAGATGCGGGTCTCCCAGCCCTGCAGCGCCGTCTCGATGGCGGGGACGAGCTTCTCGACGTGGCGGCCGGTGCTGGCGGAGATGTTCACGCGCGGGGCCCACTGGACCTGGACGAGTTCCTGCTCGATCTCGCGCTCGAGGTAGTAGCGGCGCTCGTCGTCGAGCTTGTCCCACTTGTTGTAGGCGATGACCAGGGCGCGGCCGGACTCGGCGACCTTGGAGATGATGCGCAGGTCCTGCTCGGCGAGGGTCTCGCTGACGTCGATCAGGACGACGGCGACCTCGGCCTTCTCGATCGCGGCGGCGGTGCGCAGCGAGGCGTAGTAGTCGGCGCCGAAGGTGTGGTGCACGCGGCGCCGGATGCCGGCGGTGTCGACGAAGCGCCAGGTCTTGCCGCCGAGCTCGACCATCTCGTCGACCGGGTCGCGGGTGGTGCCGGCGGTGGAGTCGACCACGACGCGGTACTCGCCGGCCAGGCGGTTGAGCAGCGAGGACTTGCCGACGTTCGGCTTTCCGACCAGGGCCACGCGGCGCGGTCCGCCGAGCGGGGTGCCGAAGGTCTCGGCCGGCGGCTGCTTCGGCAGCGCCTCGAAGATCGCGTCGAGCATGTCGCCCGCGCCGCGGCCGTGCATCGCCGAGACCGGGTGCGGCTCGCCGAGGCCCAGGTTCCACAGCGCGGCGGCCTCGGCCTCGAGCTGCGGGTTGTCGACCTTGTTGGCGACCAGCACGACCGGCTTCTTGCTGCGCCGCAGCACGCGCACGAACGCCTCGTCGGTGTCGGTCAGCCCCACCGTGGCGTCGACGACGAACAGCACGGCGTCGGCCAGCTCGACGGCGATCTCCGCCTGCTCGGCCACCCGCTTGTCCAGGCCGGCGACGTCGACCTCCCAGCCGCCGGTGTCCATCACCATGAACCGGCGCCCGGACCAGTTGGCCTCGTAGGAGACGCGGTCGCGGGTCACGCCCGGCACATCCTGGACCACGGCCTCGCGGCGGCCGAGGATGCGGTTGACCAGCGTGGACTTGCCGACGTTGGGGCGCCCGACGATGGCGAGCACCGGCAGCAGGCCGCCGCCGGGGACGTCCTCGCCGCCCTCCTCGGCCGAGAGGTCGATGGGCTCGGCGTTCCCGTACTCGTCGACGAACTCGCTCGGGTCGAATGGGGCGTCGAGTTCGAACTCGGCGTCGTCGTCGTACATGGGGAGGTCCTCACCGGCAGGCGTGTGTAACCCTCCTATTGTGCCGTAAAGCGGGGACGAACCTTGACGGGCGAGCTCCGGCCGCCCTCGACGAGCATCGGAGACCCGCCTACGACCGGACCGCCTCCGTCGCGATCTCGACGATCCTGGCGATGACGTCGGCCAGGCTCAGGTGCGTCCCGTCCACCACGACGGCGCCGGGGGCGGCGTCCAGCGGCCGGGTGGTCAGCGCGTCCTCGGCGTCGCGCCGGGCCAGGTCGGCCTGGGTCTTGATGAGGTCGGCGCCGCCGTTCTCGGCGCCGCGGCGGGCGGCGCGCACGGCCTGATCGGCCGTCAGGTAGATCTTCGTGTCGGCCACCGGCCAGACCACGGCGGCGATGTCCCGGCCCTCGGCGACCACGCCGGGCCCCTCGGCCAGCGCGGCGCGGATGTACTCGCGCTGCAGCTCGATCAGCCGGTTGCGCACGGTCTGCACGCCGGCCACCCGGGAGACCGCGTCGGTCACGGCCTGGCCGCGGATCTCGGCGTCCACCCGGCGGCCGTCGACGGTTATCGTCGGCGCCTCGGGGTCGGTGCCGGACTCGAGGCGCGGCCACAGGCTCGCCGAGGCGATCGCCGCCGCGTCGTCCACGTCGACGCCGTGCTCGATCATCCACCAGGTCAGCGCGCGGTACTGCGCGCCGGTGTCGAGGTAGCGCAGGCCGAGGTCGGCGGCCACGCCGCGCGAGGTGCTCGACTTCCCTGAGCCGGACGGCCCGTCGATCGCGACGACCACCCCATGGCCCGACGGCTTGTACTGCGACACCGGCTCTCCCCACTCATGACTGCGGAACTCGCGTAGCTCTGTCACTGCGCAACTCTGTCAATGCTCTGTCGAATATGGCGCCGTCGTACGGCGCGGGACCGCTTCGGTTCCGCACGGTAATTCTGCACGGTGGTTCTGCATGGTGGTTCTGCGCGGCGGTTCTGCACGGCGGTTCTGCACGGCCCGGTTCAGTTCTGCACGGTCCAGCCGCGCTCGACCAGCTGCGCGGCCAGGCCCGGCGCCGCGTCCGGGTCGACGTACAGGGTGACCAGGCCGACGTTCTGCCCTGGCGAGTGCTCGATCGCCAGGTCCTCGATGTTGACCCTTATCGCGCCGACGGCCGCGAACAGCCTGGCGAGCTCGCCGGGCGCGTCGCCGATCACGACGGGGACCGCGGCGTAGGCGGCGCGCGGCGCGCCGTGCTTGCCCGGGATCCTGGCCTGGCCGGCGTTTCCGCGGCGCAGCCGGGCGACGAGCTCCTCGGCCGCCGCCTCGCCCGCGGGGCTGTTGGGCTCCTTGGCCAGGGAACGTAGCGAGCCGATGACGGCGGCCAGGTCCCCGGCGTAGTCCTCGAGCACGTCGGCGACGGCGCCGGCGTTCGCGGTGAGGATCTCCCGCCACAGCGCCGGATCCCCTGCGGCGATGCGGGTCACGTCGCGCACGCCCTGGCCGGCGATGCGCGCGGCCTCCTCGCTGGCGTGCTCGAGGCGGGCGGCCATCAGGGCGGAGACCAGGTGCGGGGCGTGCGAGATCAGGGCGACGGCGTGGTCGTGCTCGACGGGGTCCATCACCACCGGCACGGCGCCGCACAGCGAGACCAGCTCCAGCGCGCGGTTGAGCACGTCGCGGCGGGTGCCCTGGTCGGGGGTGAGCACCCAGGGCCGGCCCTCGAACAGGTCGGCGCGGGCGGCCAGCGGGCCCGACTTCTCCCGGCCGGCCAGCGGGTGCCCGCCGATGTACCCGGTCGTGTCCAGGCCGAGTGAGGCGGCCTCGGCGGCAGGGCTGCCCTTGACCGAGCAGACGTCGGTGTAGGCGCGGGCGAGGTTGCGCGCCTGGGCGTCGCGCAGGGTGCGCGCGACGTGCGCCGGGGGCACGGCCAGGATCGCCAGGTCCACCGGCTGCTCGAGGCCCTCGGGCACGAGCACGGTGCCGGCGCCGAGCGAGGCCGCGGTGCGCGCCGCGTCCGGGTCGCGGTCCTCGAGCAGCACGAGCACGCCGTGCCGGGAGAGGGCGAGGGCGACCGACGTGCCGATCAGGCCGGTGCCGAGGACGACCGCCGTCTTCATTGCGCGATGTCCGTCCGCAGCGCGGCGGCGCCGCCGAGGTAGACGTGCCGCACCTCCTGCTTCGAGCGCATGGTCTCGACGTGCGCGAGGATCCGCACCACCCGGGGCATGGCGCCCGCCTTGGCGATCTCGCTCGCGCACAGCAGCGGGGTGTCGGCCAGGCCAAGCTCGCGCGCGGCCAGCGCGGGGAACTCGCTGGTCAGGTCGGGGGTCGCGGTGAAGACCATGGAGATGACGTCCTCCGGGGTGAGCGCGTTCGCCTCGAACAGCGCCGTCACCAGCTCGGTCGTCGCGCCCAGCACCAGGCTGCGCTCGTCCGCGTCCACCTGGACCGCGCCGCGCACCGCGCGCACCGCCACCGCCGCACCTCCGGGAGTCTTTCGGGCCTGCCCTGCGTCCGCGATCAGCCTATCCGAACCGGGGGTCACCCGGACGAGTCGGCCGCAGCGCGGTCCCTCCTGACGAAGCGGCAGGCTTTCGCTGATAAGCTGGTAGCCCGTGGACGACGAGGCCGTCCCCCGCTCATCCGGCCAATCATCACGACCCCACGGGAGCCCCGCGTTGGCAGTGTCCAGCAGAACCAAGCACCTCTTCGTCACCGGCGGCGTCGCCTCCTCGCTGGGCAAGGGCCTGACGGCCTCCAGCCTGGGCGCGCTGCTCAAGGCCCGCGGCCTGCGGGTGACCATGCAGAAGCTGGACCCCTACCTCAACGTCGACCCCGGCACGATGAACCCGTTCCAGCACGGCGAGGTCTTCGTCACCGACGACGGCGCCGAGACGGACCTGGACATCGGCCACTACGAGCGCTTCCTCGACACCGATCTGCACGGCTCGGCGAACGTGACCACGGGCCAGATCTACTCCTCGGTGATCGCCAAGGAGCGGCGCGGCGAGTACCTCGGCGACACGGTCCAGGTCATCCCGCACATCACGAACGAGATCAAGGCGCGGATGCTGGCCGCGGACGGTCCGGACATCGACATCGTGATCACCGAGATCGGCGGCACGGTCGGCGACATCGAGTCGCAGCCCTTCCTGGAGGCCGCGCGCCAGGTGCGGCACGAGATCGGCCGCGGCAACTGCTTCTTCCTGCACATCTCGCTGGTGCCGTACATCGGCCCGTCGGGCGAGCTGAAGACCAAGCCGACACAGCACTCGGTGGCCGCGCTGCGCTCCATCGGCATCCAGCCGGACGCGATCGTCTGCCGCGCCGACCGGCCGATCCCGGACTCGATCAAGCGCAAGATCTCGCTGATGTGCGACGTGGACGAGGAGGCGGTGGCCACCGCGGCCGACGCCCCGTCCATCTACGACATCCCGAAGGTGCTGCACGCCGAGGGCCTGGACGCCTACGTGGTGCGCCGGCTGGACCTGCCCTTCCGCGACGTGGACTGGAAGGTCTGGGACGAGCTGCTGCGCCGGGTGCACAACCCGGAGCGGGAGGTCACGGTCGCGCTGGTCGGCAAGTACATCGACCTGCCGGACGCCTACCTGTCGGTCACCGAGGCGCTGCGCGCCGGCGGCTTCGCGAACAGCACGCGGGTGAACATCAAGTGGGTGCCCTCGGATGACTGCGAGACCGACGAGGGCGCGCGCGAGGCGCTGGGCGCGGTGGACGCGGTGTGCATCCCGGGCGGCTTCGGCGTGCGCGGCATCGAGGGCAAGATCAACGCGGTGAAGTACGCGCGCGAGCACAAGATCCCGACGCTGGGGCTGTGCCTCGGCCTGCAGTGCATGGTGATCGAGAGCGCGCGGCACCTGGCCGGGATCGAGGGCGCCAACTCGGCCGAGTTCGACGAGAACACCAAGCACCCGGTCATCTCCACGATGGCCGACCAGGTGGACATCATCGCGGGCGGCGACCTCGGCGGCACGATGCGCCTGGGCCTGTACCCGGCGGTGCTCGCCGAGGGCTCGCTGGTGCGCGAGGCGTACTCCGGCCTGGCCAAGATCGAGGAGCGGCACCGGCACCGCTACGAGGTGAACAACAAGTACCGCGAGCAGATCGCGGCCGGCGGCCTGGTCTTCTCCGGCACCTCGCCGGACGGCCGCCTGGTCGAGTTCATCGAGCTGCCGCGCGAGACGCACCCCTACTTCGTGGCCACCCAGGCGCACCCGGAGCTGCGCTCGCGCCCGACCCGTCCGCACCCGCTGTTCGCCGGGCTGATCGCGGCCGCGGTCGAGCGGCAGAATGTCTCTCCGTGACGACGGAAGCCGAATTCGAGATCGAAGACACCGCGGAATCCTGGCCGGTGCTGAGCAGCAAGGTGCTGGCCGAGGGCGGGATCAGCGCGTACCACGAGGACCTGGTCCTGATGGTCGACGGGACGCGGGCGCGCCGGCAGTACACGACGCACCACGGCGCGGTCGGGGTGATCGCCCTGGACGACGCGGGCCGGATGCTGACGCTGCGCCAGTACCGGCACCCGGTGCGCCGGCTGCTGTGGGAACTGCCCGCCGGGCTGCTGGACAAGTCCGGGGAGCACCCGCTGACCGCGGCCAAGCGCGAACTGTACGAGGAGGCGCACCTGCAGGCCGCCGAGTGGCGGGTGCTGGTGGACTACTTCAACTCCTCCGGCACCTCCGACGAGGCGACGCGGATTTTCGTCGCGCGCGGGGTGAGCGCGGCGGACGGCGAGCAGTTCGCCCGGGAGGGCGAGGAGGCCGGGATCGTCGCGCAGTGGATAGCGCTGCCCGAGATGGTCGAGCGGGTCTTGGACGGCCGGGTCGGCACCTCCTCGATGGTGGCCGCCGTCTGCGCGCTCCAGGTGGCACTCACCCGTCCGGGTGGTTGGGACTCCCTGCGGCCCGCGGACGCCCCGTGGCCCGCTCGTCCCTTCTAGATTCAACGGAAAAGCCCATTCCGAGCCTTGCTAACTAAGGCGCGGGATGGGCTTTTCCTGGGAAGCAAGAGATAAGTGCCCGACAGTGCGTCGGGCCTTCCCGGAAACGCGCTGCACGCTGTAAGGCCTTTCCGTAACGTCAAGAGCGAATTCCGGGGCTACGCTGCAAAGCAGATCCCTACCAGCTTCCCCCCTCTTGGACGGTTCGTCGTGAAGGTCGGAATTCCCCGAGAAGTCAAGAACCACGAGTACCGCGTGGCCATCACCCCGGCGGGCGTGCACGAGCTCGTCGGACACGGGCACGAGGTGTACGTCGAGACGGACGCGGGCCTCGGTTCCTCCATCCCGAACGAGGAGTACACGGCCGCCGGGGCGACGCTGCTGGACAGCGCCGACGAGGTGTGGGCCACCGGTGACCTGATCCTGAAGGTCAAGGAGCCGATCGCCTCCGAGTACCACCGGATGCGCGAGGACCAGACGCTGTTCACGTACCTGCACCTGGCCGCGTCGCGCGAGTGCACCGACGCGCTGCTCAAGGCGGGCACCACGGCGATCGCGTACGAGACCGTGCAGCTGCCGAACGGCGCGCTGCCGCTGCTGGCCCCGATGTCCGAGGTCGCGGGCCGGCTCGCCCCGCAGGTCGGCGCCTACAACCTGATGCGCTTCTCCGGCGGGCGCGGCGTGCTGCCGGGCGGCGTGCCCGGCGTGGCCGCCGCCAAGTGCGTCGTGATCGGCGCCGGCGTCTCCGGCTGGCACGCGGCGACCATCGCGATCGGCATGGGCTTCGACGTGACCCTGCTGGACCGCGACATCAACAAGCTGCGCGAGGCCGACCGCGTCTTCGGCAACCGGGTCAAGACCATGGCCTCGAACAAGTTCAACCTGGAGCGGGCCTGCCTCGAGGCCGACCTCGTCGTCGGCGCGGTGCTGATCCCCGGCGCCAAGGCGCCGAAGCTCGTCACCAACGAGCTCGTCTCCCGGATGAAGGCCGGCTCGGTCCTCGTGGACATCGCGATCGACCAGGGCGGCTGCTTCGAGGACTCGCGGCCCACCACGCACGCCGAGCCCACCTTCAAGGTGCACGA
Source organism: Actinospica acidithermotolerans (assembly GCF_018139625.1). GTDB lineage: Bacteria > Actinomycetota > Actinomycetes > Streptomycetales > Catenulisporaceae > Actinospica > Actinospica acidithermotolerans. Next base: position 23,378 of record NZ_JAGSOH010000046.1, read on the forward strand.
GTCGGTGTTCTACTGCGTCGCCAACATGCCGGGCGCCGTCGCCAACACCTCGACCTACGCGCTGACCAACGTCACGCTGCCGTACGCGGTGGAGCTCGCGGACAAGGGCTGGCACGAGGCCAGCCGCTCCGACCACGCGCTCGCCCTCGGGCTCAACACGCACCGAGGCGAGCTCACCAACGCCCAGGTCGCCGAGGCCCACGGCCTCGACCACCTCAAGCTCGACGAACTGCTGGCCTGATCGCATCCCAGGCCGGCGGTTCATCCGCTGGGGCATGTAGAGACAGCCCGGTTCCGTGTGCGGCGGAACCGGGCTGTTCCTTTGTCCCCCAGGGGCCGATCGTCTTGTAGTACGTTCGGCCTTCGGGGGTGGGGCGCGAATCGGGCGTATGGAAAGATGCGAGGTGACCCCTCATCAGCGCCATGGAGGAGCCCCCTTGCGTGACATAGCCGTCTTCAGCGGCAGCGCCCACCCCGAGCTCGCGGCTGAGGTGTGCGCGCATCTCGGCGTGCCGCTGCACCCGGTGCGGGTGAGCCGCTTCTCCACCGACTGCCTCGAGGTCCAGCTGCAGGAGAGCTGCCGGGAGCGGGACGTGTTCCTGATCCAGCCGCTCGTCGCACCGGTGCAGGAGAACCTGGTCGAGCTGCTGCTGATGGCGGACGCGGCGCGCGGGGCCTCCGCGGCGCGCACGACCGTGGTCATGCCGTATTTCGCCTACGCGCGCAGCGATAAGAAGGACGCGCCGCGCATCTCGATCGGCGCGCGGCTGGTCGCCGACCTGCTGGTGACGGCCGGGGCCGACCGGGTGCTGGCGATGTCGATGCACTCGCCGCAGGTGCACGGATTCTTCAGCGTGCCGGTCGACCACCTGCACGCGCTGCGCGAGCTCGCGGCGCACTTCGGCCGCTACGACCTGGCCAACGCCGTGGTCGTCTCCCCCGACCTCGGCAACATCAAGGAGGCGGCGGCGTTCGGCCGGATGCTCGGCATCCCGGCGGCCGCCGGCGCGAAGGAGCGGTACGCGGACGACCGGGTGGCGATCAGCTCGGTGATCGGCGACGTGGCCGGGCGCGACGTGATCGTGCTCGACGACGAGATAGCCCGCGGCAGCACGGTCCTGGAGCTGCTGGACCGGCTGCGCGAGCAGAAGGTGAACTCGGTGCGCGTCGCGTGCACGCACGGGCTGTTCGCTGCGGGCGCGCTCAAGCGGCTGAGCGACCAGCCGGACGTCGAGGAGATCGTCTGCACGAACACGGTGCCGGTGCCGGTCGGCGAGCGCACCTCGAAGCTGACAGTGCTCTCCATCGCTCCGGCGCTGGCCGAGGCGATGCGGCGGATCCATAACGGTGAGAGTGTCAGCGAGCTGTTCCACGCGCCCAAGTGACGGAGTGTCAGGCCGATGGCGTACGGCACGGATAACAGAAAGAGCCCCGGATCCGCGAGGGAATCCGGGGCTCTTACGCAGATCCGCTCAACCTGTTCAGCAGTTCAGCGGATCAGCGGTCCGGCGGATCAGCGGTCCGGCACGTCCGGCGGTTCAGCCGATCGGCGGTCCGGCACGTTCGGCGGTTCGGCGGTCCGGCACGTCCGGCGGTTCAGCCGTTTGGCCGTCCGGCACGTTCGGCGGTTCAGCGGATCAGCGGTCCGGCGCGTTCGGCGGTTCAGCCGATCGGCGGTCCGGGGCACGTCCGGCGGTTCAGCCGATCGGCGGTCCGGGGCACGTCCGGCGGTTCAGCCGTTTGGCCGTCCGGCACGTTCGGCGGTTCAGCGGTTCGGCGGTCCGGCACGTCCGGCGATTCAGCCGTTCGGCCGTTCGGTGGTTCAGCCGATCGGCGGCTGATGCTCCGGGACGGTCTGGGTGCAGATCGGGAGGTAACCCTCGGGGCCCTGGTCACTGCCAAGTCGGCGGTTGCTGCTGGCCCTGCTGACCCTGCTGCGGTTGCTGCTGGCCCTGCTGCTGGCCCTGCTGACCCTGCTGCGGGGGCTGCTGCTGACTCTGCTGGGGCTGCTGCGGCTGACCGAACTGCGGCGCCTGGCCGTAGTTCTGCTGCTGACCCTGCTGCGGCTGCTGCTGACCGTAGTTCTGCTGCGGCTGCTGCTGGCCGTAATTCTGCTGCGGCGCGGGCTGCTGGCCGTACTGCTGCTGCGGATAGCCCTGCTGCGGGTACGGCTGCTGCTGCCCGGGCTGGCCGTACTGCGGCTGGCTTTGCTGCGCGTAGCCCTGCTGCGGCTGGCCCGGCTGCTGTCCCTGCTGCGGATATCCCTGCTGCGGCTGCGGATATCCCTGTTGGACGGGCTGGCCGTACTGTGGCTGCTGGCCCTGCTGCGGGTAGCCCGGCTGCTGGCCGAACTGGCCCGGCTGCGCGCCGTACTGCGGCTGGCCGTACTGCTGCTGCGGGTACCCGCCGAACTGGCCGGGCTGCTGGTATCCCCCGAAACCGCCCGCGGCCGCACCGCCCTGAGCGGCCGTCAACTGCGGCTGCCGCAGGGCCCAGACGCCGACACCGGCCGTCGCGAGGCCGAGCAGCAGGCCGAGGTACGTGCCGAAGCCGGCGCCTGAGCTGACCGAGACAGAGGTCTCCGTGCTGGCCGGCGGCGTGAAGTAGGTCATCCAGCGGATGACGACCAGCAGTACGGCCAGCGCCCCGACGCCGATGCCGACCTGGTAGAAGAGCTTGCCGGGCAGCAGTTGCGGCGCGGCGAGCGCGCGGGTCAGCGCGAGCGCGCCGAGCAGGAACAGCAGCAGCATGGGGATCCAGACCAGCGGCCCCGTGATGGTCTTCGCCAGGTCCACCGAGCGCGAGGCGGAGTTCCAGCCGTTGACCGAGAAGCCGACGCTCTGCCCGTCGGCCGACTCCGAGTAGCTCCACCACGGCAGGAACGTCGAGATGATCGCGAGCAGCCCGGCCGCCGCGAAGACCAGATCGGGTATTGCGATCTTCCGCTGATTCACATGGATCCCCTCCGTGAGCGAGAAAAGACGGCTTGCAGCATACGGTAATCGGTTCATCCGACGACGCCTGGTGACGCGGCGTGTCGGCCCCCTGCGATCGATGGTGACGCGACCGAGGCGACTTGTCGACAAATCCGCAACAGTCTCGGGGCGTTAGCCCGCACGAGCGACGCGCCTTTGCTCTCATTGCCCCGTATTGTCTAGAGTCTGCCCAGGCCAGCCGGGACAATACGCGGTCAGATTGACGAGTCGATAGGTCGACAATTGCACCCCGGTCGGTGGACACTAGGCCATGCGAGCGCGAGTGCGCGCTGCGACGACAGACTTGAGTGGGGGGCTGGGAGGATGACCGGCAGGTGACTGATTCGACGATGACGACTGCTGCGAGCGGTCAGGCCGAGGCCGGCCGGTGGGCCGGCGACGTCGAGATCGATGATCCGTACGGCATCGACGACGAGCTGCGCTACGAGGACGGCTTCGATCCGGACGCTGAGATAGAGCCCGACCCCGAGTACGCGGCCACGCTGGCACCGGACCCGGCGACGCAGCGGCGCGAGCGGGTGGGGCCGACCGGGCGGCCGATGCCGCGCTTCCCGGCGCCGCGGCCCGCGATGGAGCACGGCCCGGCGAAGATCATCGCCATGTGCAACCAGAAGGGCGGGGTCGGCAAGACCACCTCGACGATCAACCTCGGCGCGGCGCTGGCCGAGTACGGTCGCAAGGTTCTGCTGGTCGACTTCGACCCGCAGGGGGCGCTCTCGGTGGGCCTCGGGGTGAACCCGATGGAGCTGGACCGGACCGTCTACAACCTGCTCATGGAGCGGGGCGTGACGATCGAGGACATCCTGCTCAAGACGATCACGCCGGGCATGGACCTGCTGCCGAGCAACATCGACCTCTCGGCGGCCGAGGTCCAGCTGGTGACCGAGGTGGCGCGCGAGTCGGCGCTGGCCCGGGCCCTGAAGCCCGCGCTGAGCGAGTACGACTTCATCATCATCGACTGCCAGCCGTCGCTCGGCCTGCTCACGGTCAACGCCCTGACGGCCGCGCACAGCGTGATCGTGCCGCTCGAGTGCGAGTTCTTCGCGCTGCGCGGCGTGGCGCTGCTGACGGAGACGATCGAGAAGGTCCGGGAGCGGCTGAACCCCGAGCTCGACCTCGACGGCATCCTGGCCACGATGTACGACGCGCGCACCGTGCACAGCCGGGAGGTGCTGGCCCGGGTGGTGCAGGCCTTCGGCGAGCAGGTGTTCCACACCGTCATCGGCCGCACCGTGCGCTTCCCGGAGACCACGGTCGCCGGCGAGCCGATCACCTCCTACGCGTCGAGTTCGGTCGGCGCCGCCGCGTACCGCCAGCTGGCGAGGGAGGTGCTCGCGCGGTGCCCCGTCGCGTGAGGATGCCCGGGGCCGACGAGCTGTTCGGGCGCGGCCCCGTGACGCTGGGCAACACGGCGGCACGGCTGCGCGCCGTGCCGGACCCGGTCGAGGACGAGGACGACGCCGAGGAGATGGAGCCCGCGCTGCGCGCGGCCCCCGAGGCCGCCCTGCGCGAGGCTTCGGCCCAGCGCGGCGGCGCCTCCGCTCCCCGGCTGCCCGTGGAGCGCAGGTCGGGCCGGGCCAGCGGCCGGGAGCGGCACGATGAGAAGATCACCGTGTACGTCTCGCCAGAGGAGCTGGTCGGCCTTGAGCAGGCGCGGATCATGCTGCGGGCAGGGCACGGGCTGGCCGTGGACCGCGGCCGGATCGTGCGGGAGGCGGTGAACCTCGTGCTGGCCGACCTCAGCGAGCACGGCGAGGACTCCAGCCTCGTCCGGGTGCTGCGGATGGACTTCGCCGGCGAACGCTGAGCCGCCCCCGCGCTCCGGGCGTCGCGCGCCGGACGGACCGCCCGCGCGTACTAGAGTGGGCGGGTGGACCAGACGTTGGCCGAGGCAGAGGCCGTGGATCGCGAGGCCGGGCCGGGGGACGAACCGCTGCCCCCGGAGCTCGCCGACGCGGTCATGGAGGACGACGGGGACCCGAACGTCTTCCGGGTCAAGCTCGCCGAGTTCGAGGGTCCGTTCGACCTGCTGCTCTCGCTGATCTCCAAGCACAAGCTGGACGTCACCACGCTGGCGCTCTCCCAGGTCACCGACGATTTCATCGCCTACATCCGGGCTCAGGGCCCTGACTGGGACCTGGACGCGGCCAGCGAGTTCCTGCTCATCGCGGCGACCCTGCTCGACCTGAAGGCGGCCCGGCTGCTGCCGTCCGCGGAGGTCGAGGATGAGGAGGACCTCGCGCTGCTCGAGGCGCGCGACCTGCTCTTCGCCCGGCTGCTGCAGTACCGCGCCTACAAGCAGGTGGCCGCGGTGCTCGCGGACCGCTACGCGAACGCCTCGCTGCGCCACCCGCGCTCGGTGCCGCTCGACCCGGAGTTCCGGGACCTGCTGCCGGAGCTGATCTTCGCGCTCACCCCGGAGCAGTTCGCCCAACTCGCCGTCAAGGCGATGACGCCGAAGATCCCCCCGACCGTCTCGATCGCGCACATCCACCAGATCCAGGTCTCGGTGCGCGAGCAGGCCGCCGTGATCGTGGAGAAGCTGCGCGAGCTGCGCATCGCCTCCTTCCAGCAGCTCGTCGAGGACGCCCCCGACACCCTGCACGTCGTCGCCCGCTTCCTCGCGCTGCTCGAACTGTTCCGCGAGCGCGCGGTCGGCTTCGATCAGAACCAGGACGAGGCGTACGCCGAGCTGACGGTCCGTTGGACCGGAGACGACGACGGCGATGTCGAGGTGGACGGCGAGTTCGACGAGGGCGACGGCGTCCGCGCCCTCCCCGTCCCGCGCGACGGCGAAGATGACCGCGATGCCCGCGCCGCGAGCGATGGACACGATGGGCGCGACGGGCGCGATGGGCGCGATGGCGATGCGGCGGAAGACCGTGACCAGGAGGACGACGAGTGACCGAGCAGCCGATGAGCGGCGGAGCCGCGTTCTGGGCGGCCCGCGGCGTCCGGATCGAGCCGGAGGTAGTCGACGAGGAGGAGTTCGTCGAGGAGACGACGGAGGTCGACGAGGTCGTTCCGCAGGTCGCGGAGGGTGACGCCGTCGAGGAGCCGGTGGAGGTCGTCGCGGAGGCGGGGCCCGAAGCCGACGCCGAGCAGGTCACGGACCCCGGGCAGGTCGCGGAGGTCGCAGAGGCGGAACCGAAAGCCGACGTCGAGCAGGCCGCGGACCCCGAGCAGGTCGCGGAGGCCGAGCCGCAAGCCGGTGTCGGCCAGACGCCGGACCCCGAAGCCGAGCCCGACCCCGAGCCCGAGCCCGAATCGGTGGAAGCCGCGGTCGCCGTCGAGGACAGTCCGCTGCCGGGCTTCCCGCAGCAGCGCAGCGAGCGGGCCGGCGAACCCGGGAACTCCGCGCCCCGCGAACCCGAGAAGTCCGCGCCCCGCGGACCCGGGAACTCCGCCTCCCGCGAACCCGGGAAATCCACGTCCGGGGAGCCCGGGAACTCCGCGTCCGACGAGCCCGCCTGGCAGTTGACCGGCGGGGAGCTCGCTCTTCCGCTGCCGCCGCTCAAGACGTGCGTCGAGGCGATCCTGATGGTCGTCGACGAGCCGGTGAGCGTCGTCACCCTCGCGCAGGTGCTCGAGCGGCCCACGGCCGAGGTCGCCGAGGCGCTGAGGGAGCTCGCGGAGGAATACACTGTCCTTGGGCGCGGTTTCGAGCTGCGCGAAGTCGGCGTGGGCGGCGAGGGCGAGCGCACCGGGTGGCGGGTCTACTCGCGGGCCGAATGCGCGCCCGTGGTCGAGCGCTTCGTCCGGGACGGCCAGCAGGCCAAGCTCACCCAGGCGGCCCTGGAGACCCTGGCGGTGGTCGCGTACCGGCAGCCGGTGAGCCGGTCGAAGGTCTCCGCGATCCGCGGCGTGAACTGCGACGGCGTCATGCGCACGCTGCTGGCGCGCGGCCTCGTCGAGGAGTACGGCAACGACCACGAGACCGGCGCGGTGCTCTACCAGACCACCGGGTTCTTCCTGGAGCGGATGGGCCTGAAGTCGCTGGAGGAGCTGCCCGACCTGGCGCCGCTGCTGCCGAGCGCGGCCGACGTCGACGTCGAGGACTTCGCCTGAGCCGGCGCCCCGCGCGTGAATTGATGGACTTTTTCGGAAAGGCACGAAGATGGAACGGCGCAAGCCCGGGTTCACCGACCCCAACGAGGAGGGCGTGCGCCTGCAGAAGGTGCTCGCCGCCGCGGGCATCGGCTCCCGCCGTGTGTGCGAGGAGATCATCGAGATGGGCCGGGTCACGGTCGACGGCAAGAAGGTGACCTCGCAGGGCATGCGGGTCAAGCCGGAGACCGCCGTCATCCACGTCGACGGCATGCGCATCTCCTCGGCCCCCGACGCCTTCTACGTGGCCTTCAACAAGCCGCGCGGCGTCCTGTCGGCGATGCACGACCCCGAGGGCCGCCCGACGGTCGGCGACTACGTGGCCGACCGCGGCCAGCGGCTGTTCCACGTCGGCCGGCTCGACGCGGAGACCGAGGGCCTGATCCTGCTGATGAACGACGGCGAGCTGGCCAACCGGCTCGCGCACCCGTCCTTCGGCGTGCAGAAGACCTACCTGGCCCGCGTCGAGGGCGTCATCCCGCGCGATCTCGGCAAGCGGCTGCGCGAAGGTGTCGAACTGGAGGACGGCTTCGCCCGGGTGGACTCGTTCAAGATGGTCGACGCGGTCGGTAAGAACGCCCTGGTCGAGGTCGTCATCCACGAGGGCCGCAAGCACATCGTGCGCCGCCTGCTCGCCGAGGTCGGCTTCCCGGTCAACCGCCTGGTGCGCACCCACTTCGGCCCGATCGCCCTCGGCGACCAGCGCCCCGGCAAGGTCCGCAACCTCAACCAGCAGGAGATCGGCTCGCTGTACAAGGCCGTCGGCCTGTAAGGGTTCGAATCCGGGAGGGATCGGCGAGCGGTGGTGCGCTCGGAGACGGCGGGCCGCCGCTGACCGCCACCCGCCACGCGCATCCGCCGCGCGCATCCACCTCCGCCTCCACCTCCGCCTCAGAGCTCGAACACCTTGTTGTAGAGCACGTACTTCCTCTCCACGATGAAGCCGCTGCGCTCGTACACGGCTAGGGCGCCGGTCGGGTTCTCGGCGTCGACGCCGAGGCTGTGGGTGGCGAAGCCGTGCCGGCGGGATTCGCGCACGATGTGGGCGATCAGGCCGGAGGCCACGCCGCGGCCGCGGTGGGCGCGGCGGGTGCCGACCATGTTCAGGTGCAGGTCGAGGGCTCCGGGGGCCGGGTCGGCGGCGGCGGCATGGCTGCTGACGACGAAGCCGGCGATGGCGCCTTCGGCCGCCGGGTCGCGGAGCAGGAAGCTGAGATCGTGGCGGATCTTCTCCTGCGAGATCCAGGCCTGCCAGGCCTCGGCCGTCCACGGCGCGCCCCGGAAGTGGTCGGCGAAGATCTCGTTGTGCGCGTGCCGCAGCTCCTCGGCGACGGCCGGGGTGAACGGCTCGATCTCCAGGCCGCCCGGCAGCTCGGTGTCCGGGTCGGGGGCGTGGGCGGGGCGGCGCATCTGGCAGGACCAGCGGATCGGCTCGTAGCCCTCGGCGGCGAACAGCTCGCGGGCCGCGGTGTTGGTGTCCGCGAGCCTCGCGGTGACCTCCAGCGGCCTGTCCGGGAAGTACTTCTCGTGGACGCGCGGCGCGAGGCCGTCCTGCCAGCGCACGAGCCGGGTGCCGAGGCCGCGGCCCCGGTAGTCCGGGTGCACGGCGCCGTCCGCGCGCATCCAGTGCGCCTCCTCGGCCGTCGAACCGCGCTGGATCCAGGCCATCGCCACCAGCCGGTTCCCGTCGAAGATTCCCTGCAGCTCCTCGAAGCCCTCGGCGCGCAGCGGGTGGTGCAGCTGGAAGCGGAACGCCGCCTCGTCCGCGCGGTGGCCGCTCTCGTCTGCCGCGCTCGTCGCGGCGGTCAGGGCGGCGTACGCGGACGCGTCGGATTCGGTGAGCGGGCGCTGCGCGAATTCGTTCATGCGGGCGAGCGTATCCGCCGCCTCCGAGCACTGCGCGGGATTATCGGGCGCGCCTATGCTGGCACTCGTATCCCACAACGCCGACCGGCTAAGGAACAGCGCATGCCAATCGCTGAAATCACCCGCACGGAGTCCGCGCAACGGGCGCGGCTGCTGCGGGTCGACACGTACCACGTCTCGCTCGACCTCACCCAGGGCGAGCAGACCTTCCGGTCCACGTCGGTCATCCGCTTCTCAGCCACCGAGGCAGGCGCCACCACGTACGCCGACCTGGTCGCGGAAACGGTGCACGAGATCACCCTCAACGGGCGCGCGATCGACCCCGCCGCCGCGTACGCCGACGGGCGGATCGCCCTCGACGGGCTCGAGGCGGACAACGAGCTGCGCGTCGTCGCCTCCTGCGCCTACAGCACGGACGGCGGCGGCCTCGGCCGGTACGTCGACTCCGCCGACGGCAAGGTGTACACGTACTCGAACTGCGAGCCCTCGGACGCCCGGCGCATCTACGCGAACTTCGAGCAGCCCGACCTCAAGGCCGTCTTCCACATCGAGGTCACCGCGCCCGCCGACTGGACGGTGCTGGCCAACACCCCGGCTCCGGAGCCGGTCCCCGCCGCGTCCGGCGACGCGGCCACCTGGAGCTTCCCGCCGACCGCGCGGCTCTCGACGTACCTGATCTGCGTCGCGGCGGGTGCGTACCGCGTCGTGACCGGCTCGCACACCACCCGGCGCGGCCAGACCGTGCCGCTGGAGCTGGCGGCCCGCGAGTCGCTCGCCGAGCATCTCGAGCCGGCCGACATGTTCGAGGTCACCGGGCAGGGCCTGGACTTCTTCACCGAGCTGTTCGACTGCGACTTCCCGTACCCGAAGTACGGCCAGATCTTCGTGCCCGAGTTCCGGGCCGGGGCGATGGAGAACCCGGGCCTGGTCACCTTCACCGAACAGCTGGTGTTCCGCTCCAAGGTCACCGCCTCTCGCTACGAGCTGCGCGCGATGGTCATCCTGCACGAGATGGCGCACATGTGGTTCGGCGACTACGTGACCATGAAGTGGTGGGGCGATCTGTGGCTCAACGAGTCGTTCGCCGAGTTCTCCGGCACCTTCGCCTCGGCCGAGGCCACCCGGTTCACTGACGCCTGGACCACGTTCACCAACGACCGTAAGACCTGGGGCTACGGCCAGGATCAGCTGCCGTCCACGCACCCGATCTCGGCCGACGTGGAGACCCTCAGCGAGGCGATCGCGAACTTCGACGGGATCAGCTACGCCAAGGGCGCCTCGGTGCTCAAGGCGCTGGTCGCCTACGTCGGCCGGGAGAACTTCTTCGCCGGGCTGCGCGCGTACTTCGCCGAGTACGCCTGGGGCAACGCCTCGCTCGGCGACCTGCTGGCGAAGCTGGAGCAGGCCTCGGGCCGGGACCTGTCGGACTGGTCGAAGGCCTGGCTGGAGACCGCCGGACCCAACACCCTGAGCTCAGAGTTCGAACTCGACGCCGACGGCCGCTACACCGCGTTCACCGTGGTGCAGGGCGCCCCCGAGGAGCACCCGCACCTGCGGCCGCACCACATCGCGATCGGCCTCTACAACCGGGTCGACGGCGCGCTCGTGCGCACCCACCGGGTGGAGCTGGACGTGACCGGCGCGCGCACGGAGGTGCCCGGGTTCGTCGGGATCGAGCAGCCGGACCTGGTGCTGCTCAACGACGACGACCTCACCTTCGCCCTGATCGAGTTCGACGAGCGCTCCCTCGGCACGCTCACGGAGTCGGTCGGCGAGTTCGCCGACTCGCTCCCGCGCGCCCTGTCCTGGAGCGCGGCGATGAACATGGCGAGCCAGGCCCGGCTGTCCATCCCGGCGTTCATCAGGATGCTGGCTCAGGGCATGGCGTACGAGAGCTCGATCTCGGTGCTGCAGTCGCTGCTGGCCACCGGATCCCGCGCGATGCGCGCGCTGGCCGAGCCGGACTGGATCCCGACCGGCAAGGCGCAGCTGGCCGCCGCGGGCCTGGAGCTGCTGCGCGCGGCCGAGCCGGGCAGCGACCGCCAGCTGACCTGGGCCCAGCTGGTCGGGGGCCTGGCCACCACGCCGGAGCAGGTGGAGTTCGCCCAGGGCCTGCTCGACGGGACGATCGAGCTGCCGGGACTGACCGTGGACACGGACCTGCGCTGGACCCTGGTACGCCGGCTGGCCTCGCTCGGCGAGATCGGCGACGCCGAGATCGACGCCGAACTGGAGCGCGACGCGACCGACCAGGGCCGCAACCACGCCCTCGGCGCCCGCGCCGCCATCCCCGACGCCGAGCACAAGGCCGAGGCCTGGCGGCTGCTGACGCAGACCGAGCTCGGTCCCGAGGGTGTCATGAGCCTGAGCGACGGATTCGGCGTCGGCGAGCACGCCGAGCTGACGCGCGGGTACGTCGACGCCTACTTCGAGGTGCTGCCGAGGCTGTGGGCCGAGCGCCCCGAGCAGATGCGCAACCTGCTCGTCGCGCGCCTGTTCCCGCAGACCGCGGCCTCCGAGGAGCTGATCCGCCGCGTCGACGCCTTCCTCGACGCGGAGCCGCGCGACAACGCGCTGCGGCGCGTGCTCATCGAGGCCCGCGACGGCGTCGAGCGCGCGCTGAAGTCCCGGGCGCTGGAGGGCTGACGCGGCCCGGCCAACCGAGCGTGTGCGGGTCGGGCGTCGCTCACGCCGCTCCGACCCGCACACAGTTCAACCGGCTCGCGCCAAAACCCGTACGTCGGCATCGTGGATACGCGGCGCTGTCGGCCATCTCGGCCCGTCCCACGGCGAGCGGCCTCGCGCTCCGGAATCCCCGGGGCGCGAGGCCGCTGCTCCAGCTCCGTCAGCTCGCCGCTCAGGCTGTGGCCGACTCCGTCGCGTCGTCGATCGCGTCGGGCTGGGACGGCAGCACGACCTCGCCGACGGCCGCCGGCTCGCCCGCGTCGCCGTCGAACCTGCGCAGCGGGAAGTGGCAGGCTGCCAGGTGGCCGTTCGTGCCGAACTCCACCAGCGGCGGCTCCTGCTCCGCGCACAGCGACTGGGCCGCGGGACAGCGGGTGCGGAAGCGGCAGCCGGAGGGCGGGTCGATCGCCGAGGGCAGCTCGCCGACGATCCCCTTGTCCTCCTTGGCCTTCTCCACCGCCGGGTCGGCCACCGGGATGGTGTCGAGCAGGCCGCGGGTGTAGTGGTGCACCGGGTTCGCGTACACCGACTCGGCCGGGCCGATCTCCACCAGCTTGCCCAGGTACATCACGCCGATCCGGTCCGAGAGGTAGCGGACCACGGACAGGTCGTGCGAGATGAACAGGTACGACAGGCCGAACTCGACCTGCAGGTCCTTCATCAGGTTCAGCACCTGCGACTGGATCGAGACGTCCAGCGCGGAGACCGGCTCGTCCGCCACGATCAGCTTCGGCGCCAGGGTGAGCGCGCGGGCCAGCCCGACGCGCTGGCGCTGGCCGCCGGAGAACTCGTGCGGGTAGCGCTCGAGCGCGGTGCGCGGCAGGCCCACCTGGTCGAACAGCTCGGCGATCCGCTTGTCCCGGCTCGCCTTGTCGCCGACCTTCTGGATGTCCAGCGGCTCGCGCAGCACCGAGCGGACCCGCATGCGCGGGTTCATCGCCGCGTAGGAGTCCTGGAACATCAGCTGGATCTCCCGGCGCACCGCGCCGCGCGCGTGCCTGTCCGCGGCCAGGTCCCGGCCGCCGTAGCCGATCTCGCCGCCGGTCGCGTCCTCGAGGCCGACCAGCAGCTTGCCGACCGTGGTCTTGCCGCAGCCGGACTCGCCCACCAGGCCGAGGGTCTCGCCCTGGTAGATGGTGAAGGAGACGTCCGCGACGGCCGAGACCGCGCCGATCTTGCGGCGCAGCACGGCGCCCGCGGTGATCGGGTACTCCTTGACCAGGTTCCTGACCGTCAGCAGCGGCTCGCCGATGCGCGACTGCGGGATCGCCTCGGCGCTGGTCTCCTCGGTCAGCGTCACCGGCACGGCCTTGGCCGAGCGCTCGACCTCGCCCACCGGGAAGAAGCACGCGTACTGATGCTCCGAGGTCTCGCCGGTCAGCTGCGGGTCCTGCTCGCGGCAGGAGGGCTGCGCGTAGCGGCAGCGCGCCGCGAACCGGCAGCCGGCCGGCGGCTTGGTCAGGTCCGGCGGCAGGCCCGGGATCGAGTAGAGCTTGGTGCCCGACTCGGCGCCGCGCTCGGGCAGCGAGTCGAACAGCGCCTCGGTGTACGGGTGGCGCGGATTCGCGTACAGGGTCTCGGTGTTGGTCGTCTCGACCACCCGGCCCGCGTACATGACGGCGATCTTGTCGGCGCGCCCGGCGATGACGCCGAGGTCGTGGGTGACCAGGATGACGGCCATCCCGAGCCGCTCCTTGATCGAGTCGATCAGGCCGAGGATCTGCTTCTGCACGGTCACGTCGAGCGCCGTGGTCGGCTCGTCCGCGATCAGCAGCTTCGGCTCGTTCGCCAGCGCCATCGCGATCATCGCGCGCTGCCGCATACCGCCGGAGAGCTGGTGCGGGTAGTCGAGCGCGCGCCGCTGCGGCGAGGGCATGCCGACGAACGAGAGCATCTCGACGGCGCGCTCGTGCGCCTGCTTCTTGTCGTAGCCCTTGTGGATGCGCACCGACTCGGAGATCTGCCGGCCCACGCTCATCGTCGGGTTCAGCGACGTCATCGGGTCCTGGAAGATCATGCCGATGTCGTTGCCGCGCACCTTGGCCATCTCGGCGTCGCTCAGCGGCAGCAGGTCGCGGCCCTCGAGCAGGATCTCGCCGCCGGTGACGGCGCCGCCGTTGGGCAGCAGCCGCATGATCGACATCGCGGTCATCGTCTTGCCGCAGCCGGACTCGCCCACCACGCCGAGGGTCTGCCCGGCCTCGATGGACAGGTTGACCCCGTCGAGCGCGTGCACGGTGGAGCGCTTGAGCCGGATCTCGGTGCGGACGTCCTTCAGTTCGAGCAGGGGCATGGTTGGACTCACCGCTTCTGCAGACGGGTTTCGAAGGCGTCACGCAGGGCGTCGCCGATGACGTTGAAGGCGAGGATCACCAGGATGATCGCGATCGCCGCCGGGTAGATCATCCACCAGTAGCCCTGGTCGACGAACTGGGTCCCGTCGTTGAGCATGCCGCCGAGGTCGGCGTGCGGGGACTCGAGGCCGAGGCCGATGAAGCTCAGCGTCGAGAGGTAGAAGATCGAGCCGGCGATCGAGAAGGTGGTGTTGACGATCGTGGTGCCGATCGTGTTCGGCAGGATGTGCTTGCGGATGATGTGCGGGCCGCTGCCGCCCATCATGCGCGCCGCCGCGACGTAGTCGCGCACCTTGATCACCATGGACTCGCCGCGGATCAGGCGGGTGATGCCCACCCAGCCGGTCAGGCCGATGACCCAGATCATCAGGGTCGCGTCGTGGCCCCAGATCATGCCCAGGTAGATCAGCAGGAAGATCAGCGGGATCGACATCAGGGCGTCGATGACGCGCATCATCACCGCGTCGAGCCAGCCGCCGAAGTAGCCGGAGATCGCGCCGTACAGCGTGCCGATGACGGCGCTGATCACCCCGCCGAGGACGCCGACGTTGAGCGAGAGCTGGCCGCCCTTGAAGAACTGCGCCAGCACGTCGGCGCCGTTCTCGTCGGTGCCGAGCGGATGCCCGGCGCCGGGCGGCAGGGTGACCGCCTCCATGTCCGACTGGGTTCCGTTGCCGTGGTAGAACATCGGGCCCAGGTAGCAGAGCAGGATGAAGGCGACGAGGAAGACGAGCGCGGCGAGGGCGAGCTTGTTCTCCGCGAACACCTCCCAGCCGCGGCGGAACATCGAACGCGGCTTCTCGACCGACTCCAGGCCGAGCTCGACCGAGGTCGGCTCCGGCGAGAGGACTTCTTCAGGGGTGGTGGTCATCAGTCGAGCCTCACTCGCGGGTCGAGGATTGCGTAGCTGAGGTCTGCGATCAGCGACCCGAGCACGGTGAGCGCGGCGGTCAGCATGGTGATGGCCAGCGTCACGCCGAAGTCGTTGGTGAGCGCGGCCTGGGTGGTGAGCAGGCCGATGCCCTGGATGTTGAAGACGTTCTCGATGATGACCGCGCCGCCGACGAGGGCGGGCAGCGACAGGCCGATCAGCGTGATCATCGGGATCATGGCGTTGCGCAGCACGTGCCCGTAGAGCACACGGCGCCGGCCGGCGCCCTTCGCGATCGCGGTGCGCACGTACTCCTGGGTCAGCTCGTCCAGCACCGAGGAGCGCAGGTACCTGCTGTACCCGGCGAAGCTGGTCAGCGTCAGGCAGGCGACCGGCAGGATGATCGCCTGCGGCTGGGTCAGCGCGTCGTGGAACGAGGCGATCTCGTTGCTCGTCGGGATCCAGCCGAGCTGGTCGACGAACAGGTCGAGCATGAGGAAGGCGATCAGGAAGGTCGGGATTCCCCAGAGCACGAAGGAGACGAAGGTCAGCGTGTGGTCGAGCAGCGTGTTGCGGCGCACGGCCTGCAGCACGCCGATCGGGATCGAGATCAGCACCGACAGGACCAGGGAGAGCCCGACGATGTACATCGACTGGCCGATCGTGCCCTGGATCAGCGAGCCCACGCTCTGCTGCTTGAAGTAGTCCCAGCCGAAATCCCCGTGCAGAAAGTTCCCGAACCAGCTGAGATACTGCATGAACAGCGGACGGTTCAGGCCCATCTGCGCGGAGAGCTGGGCGATGGACTGCGGGTTGGCGTGGGTGCCGAGCAGGCCGCGGACCATGCCGCCGGGCAGCAGGTGCAGCAGGCCGAAGGTGATGATGCTGACCAGAATCACGGTCAGGACCGCCTGCAGGGTGCGGCGGACGATGTACGCCGTCACGGAGTCCTCCCCTTCGAGGGCTCGACGACACGGGGGTTGGCGGGGCTCACGCTGGTTGCACCGATCCTTAAGTTCGAGGCCCGACTGATCGAACGGGAGGCCGTGGCCCACAGGTCCTGTGGGCCACGGCCTCCCCCTTGTTCACGTTCTGTTCGTCCGGGTGCCCCGGGCGGCCGCGGCCGCCCGGGGGCTCGGAACTACTTGGTGTAGTACCAGTCCTGCATCAGGTTGCCGCCGAAGGCGTCGCCGGCGTCGATGTGGAAGCCGTTGGCCACCGCGAGCGGCTCGAAGGTGTTCTGGTAGTTCGGCAGCATGATCAGCGGGATGGCGTGGGTGACCGTGTAGTCCTCGTAGGCGTACATGGCCGAGGAGTCCTTGGCGACCGTCACGTTGTAGATCAGCTTGTCGAGCGTGGCGTCCGAGAAGCTCATGATGTTGTTGCCGGAGCCGGTGGCGAGGAAGGCCTCGCCGGAGGGGTACGGGCTGTAGATCCAGCTGCCGTACCAGTTGGCCTCCCACGCGGTGCCGCCGGAGGCGGCGGTGCTGGCGGTCATGTAGTTGTTCAGCGCGGAGTAGGCCATCGCGTCCGGGGTGATGGTGATGCCGGCCTGCGCGGCGTTCGAGACCATGTCGTTGACCTCGGTCACGGCGGACTGGACGCCCGAGCCGTAGTTGAAGCTGAACGCGGCCTTCTGGCCCTTGGCGATGCCCGCGCCGCACTGGCCGGAGCCGGTGCCCGGGTTCGCGCAGGTGGCCGGGGTGGTGCTGACGTCCCAGCCGTTGGCCTTGAGCAGCGCCTTCGCGGCGGACACGTCGAAGGTGGCCTTGGCGGCGGCGGCCGTCGGCGAGATCGGGTTGCCGGCGGGCAGGCTCGGGATCAGGTTGTAGGTCGGGTAGCCCCAGCCCTTGGCGATGCCGTTGATCTCACCCTGCTGGTCGATCGTGTCCTGCAGGGCCTTGATGAAGTACTCCTGCTTGAACAGCGCGCCGACCGTCGGGTTGCCGTCGTTCAGGTAGTAGAACGAGACGAGGTCGATGTTGATCGGGTTCGAGAAGTAGTACCCGTCCTTGGCCAGCGGGTTGCCCTGCTGCAGGTTGCCCGCGTCGTACTTCGGCATGTCCTCGGCCGGCACGTAGCCGACCTGCAGCGCGTCCTTGGACTTCGAGCCCGCCTTCAGCGAGGCGTACATCGCGGTGTCCGAGGTGAACGGCACGAAGTCGACCTCGTCGAGGTACGGCTTGTCGGTGCCGCTGTAGGACGAGTTCGGCACGAGCGAGAACGCACCCGAGGTCGCGTTGAAGCTCTTGAGCTTGAACGGGCCGTCGACAACCGACCACAGCGCGCTGGAGGACCAGTTCTTGTCGTCGGTGGACTCGGTCGAGAGGTACTTGTAGGTCGCGGCGCAGTCGGTCGCGGCGGCGCTGGAGCCGAAGGCGTCGGCGGAGCACTTGCCGGCGGCCGACGCGGAGGTCTTGTCCCAGGCCAGCGGGAACGGCGTGATCGCGGAGAGCCAGTTCTCCTGCATCCACGTCTGGTTGTAGGCCTTGTCGAAGCCGATGGTGACCGTCTGGCCGGAGGCCGTGGCCGAGGTGACGTTGTCCGGGAAGTAGTCGGCACCGAGCTTGGTGTTCGCCGGCGTGTACAGGGCCCAGCTCGTCTTGTTGGCCTTGAGCATGTTCAGGAAGAACAGCACGTCCTGGCCGTCGAGGCTCTCGCCGTTCGACCACTTCCAGCTCTTGACCGTGATGGTGACGGACTTGCCGTCGGCGCTCCAGGTCGTGTTCGAGGCGGCCGAGTCGGTCGCGTTCAGCGTGACGCTGTCGTTGGCGCCGTAGAAGTACAGCGGCGCGTACATCTCCCACTGGAACGCAGAGTTCTGTGAGAGGTTCTCGGTGGGGGTGAGAAGCGGGAAGATCGCAGTCGGCTGCGTGCCGCTGATCTGGTCCACCCGGGCGACGCCGCCCTGCTTGGGCGCCCCGTTCGATTGAGTGCTCGAGCCGCTCTTCGTCGCAGAGCAGCCCGCCAGCACGGCAACGCCCGCGGCGAGCGCCGCGACGCCCGCGACCGCCCGTGTCTTCCTCGACATTCTCATGGAATGCATTCCTATTCGCACATGCGTCAGACCCCGTGGGCGCCGGACGCGCAATCGAAACCGTCCACCGCGCCACGAACCTACGCAGCGCGGGTGTGCTGCCAACTCAGTCCCCCGGCAGACGCGTCATGGGTGGACGCGCGTCGCGGGTCGCCGGCCCCTGGGAAGGTCACCCGTGGGCCACCGCGGCGAAAGACTCTCATTTGTGCTTCCGCATTTGTACCCCACAAATCCGCGGAGCCGGGAGGCCGTAACCATCACGATCCGATCAAGAAACCGTCCGGATAGTGCAAGGTTTCCCTGATGTTTCTTCGCCGAGGCGGCGGAAACCCGCCATGATTCGCTGCGGGCGGTGGCAGCAACGCGCCAGTGGCGCGGACAAGAGCGCAGGTCACCGTGCTTCGCTGCCCCCACATGGAGGCGCGCACACCGAACGGCGCGCCTCATCACTCTCCGCGGCGACGGCGTCTTTTTTAGTGTTGAGAGAATTGCGACCCCGCCCGGGATTTGCCCGGACGGGGTCGTCTCAGTTTCAACGAGTTTAGAGTTACGCTTCGACGAAGTGGCACGCCGTCAGATGGCCGGCGCCGAGGCCGCGATCGCGCAACTCGGGCTCCTCGGCGGAGCAGCGGGCGGCGTCGGTCTCGGAGAGGGTCATCCGCAGCGGGCAGCGGGTGCGGAAGCGGCAGCCGGAGGGCGGGTCGGCCGGGGACGGCACGTCGCCCTGCACGATGATCCGCTCCCGCTCGCGCTCCCGGCGCGGGTCCGGGATCGGGATCGCCGAGATGAGCGCCTGCGTGTACGGGTGCTGGCTGCGCTCGAACAGCGAGTTGCCGTCCGCGATCTCGACGATCTTGCCGAGGTACATGACCGCGACCCGGTCGGCGATGTGCCGGACGACGGACAGGTCGTGCGCCACGAACAGGTAGGCGAGGCCCAGCTCGTCCTGCAGGTCCTCCAGCAGGTTGATGACGCCGGCCTGGATGGAGACGTCGAGCGCCGAGACCGGCTCGTCGAGCACCAGCACCTTCGGCTTGAGCGCGAGCGCGCGGGCGATGCCGATGCGCTGGCGCTGGCCGCCGGAGAACTCGTGCGGGAAGCGGTTGCCGTGCTCGGGATTGAGCCCGACCAGCCGCATCAGCTCGGCGACCTGCCCGGGCCCGTCGTTGCCGTACAGCCCGTGGATGCGCAGCGGCTCGGCGATGATCTCGCTGACCGTGATGCGCGGGTTCAGGCTCGCGTACGGGTCCTGGAAGACGATCTGCATGTCCCGGCGCATCCGGCGCAGCTCGCCCTTCGACATCTTCGTCACGTCGCGGCCCTGGAAGAGCACCTCGCCGCTGGTGGCCGGCTGCAGGTGCAGGATCGCGCGGCTGGTGGTGGTCTTGCCGCAGCCGGACTCGCCGACCAGGCCGAGGGTCTGGCCCGGCTGGATGTCGAAGGAGACCCCGGAGACGGCGTGCACCGCGCCGATCGTGCGCCGCACCACGCTGGCCGACTTGATCGGGAACTCCTTGACCAGGTTGCGCACCGAGAGGATCGGCTCGGCCCCGGCCGTGGTGTCGGTCGTGGTCATGAGACGCCCTTCGTGTTCGGCTTCGGCACTTCCACGGCGGCCGCGGAGACCTCGCCGGTCACCCCGGCGATCTCGGCGCCGTAGGACTCGGGCATCGCCGCGTCCTCGGCCGTGTGCGAGAACACCTCGTCCGCCTGCTTGCCGGCGAGCAGCGCGCTGTAGTGACAGGCCGCCGAGTGGTCGGTCGTGTCCGTCACGAGCAGTTCGGGCTCCTCCTCCGCGCAGCGGTCCTTCGCCAGCGGGCAGCGCGGCATGAAGGGGCAGCCCGGCGGCAGCGAGAGCAGCGAGGGCGGGGTGCCCTGGATCGGGGTGAGCCGTTCGGCGCGGTCCGCGTCGAGCCGCGGCAGCGAGCCGAGCAGGCCGAGCGTGTAGGGCATCCGCGGGTTGTAGTAGATGTCGTCCACGGTGCCGATCTCGACCGGCTTGCCGGCGTACATCACCAGCACCCGGTCCGCCTGCCCCGCGACGACGCCGAGGTCGTGCGTGATCAGCACCATGGCGGCGCCGGTCTCCTGCTGGGCCGTGCGCAGCGATTCGAGCACCTGCGCCTGCACGGTCACGTCCAGGGCGGTGGTCGGCTCGTCCGCGATGATCACGTCCGGGTTGTTGGCCATCGCGATCGCGATCACCACACGCTGGCGCATGCCGCCGGAGAACTCGTGCGGGAACTGGTCGATCCGCTTGGCCGGGAAGGGGATCCCGACGATCTCGAGCAGCTCGACCGCGCGCTTGCGGGCCTGCTCCTTCGGGATGTCGTTGTGCGCGAGGATGGCCTCCTCGAGCTGGAATCCGACCTTGTAGACGGGGTTGAGCGAGGTCATCGGGTCCTGGAAGATCATCGCGATCTTCTTGCCGCGCACGCTCATCAGCTTGCGCTCCGAGAGCCCGAGCAGCTCCTCGCCCTGGAAGGTGATCGAGCCCTGGATCCGCGCCGACTTCGGCAGCAGGCCCATCACGGCCAGCGAGGAGACCGACTTGCCCGAGCCGGATTCGCCGACGATGCCGAGCACCTCGCCGCGGCGCAGCACGTAGTCGACGCCGCGCACGGCCTGCACGTCGCCGTCGGCGGTCGGGAAGGTGACGGTGAGGTCCCGGACGGCGAGCAGTTCCTCGCCCGAGTCGAACCTGGGATTCCGGTCGGTCACGCGCGTACCCTTGTCTGCTGCGGATCGAAGGCGTCGCGCAGGCCGTCTCCGATGAAGTTGATGGTCAGCGCGATCAGGATGATGAAGATGCCGGGGATGTAGAACAGCCACGGGTGGCCGCCCTCGATCGCGGTCTGGTTGTTGGTCACCAGCAGGCCGAGCGAGGTGTTCGGGAACTGCACGCCGAAGCCGAGGAAGGACAGCGCGGTCTCGGTCAGGATGGTGCCGGCCACGGTCAGCGTGCTGATGACGATGATCGAGCCGAGCGTGTTCGGCAGCAGGTGCCGGAAGATGATCCGGCGGTCCCGGGCGCCGAGGGCGCGCGCGGCCTCGACGAACTCCTTCTCCTTGAGCGAGAGCACCTGCGCGCGGATGACGCGCCCCGCGCTCGGCCAGAACAGCGCGGTGAGCACGAATATCAGCAGCCAGAGCGAGCTGGCCTCGGCCTGGAAGCGGTTGTCCAGCATGATCGCGATGGCGATGATCGGGAAGGTGAGGAACAGGTCCGCGATCCGCATCATGATCGTGTCGGTCCAGCCGCCGTAGAAGCCGGAGACCGCGCCGTAGATCGCGCCGAACGCGGTGGAGACCACCGAGACGACGACGGCGATGATCAGCGAGGACTGGGTGCCCTTCATCACCGCGGACAGCAGGTCGATGCCGTTGCTGTCGGTGCCGAAGGGGTGCGAGGCGTCCGGAGCGGTGAAGATGTCGTTGCTCATGAACGACGCGCTGGTCGACCACAGCAGCGGGCCGACGAACGCGAACAGCACCACGAGCGCGAACACGACGAGCGAGGCCATCGCGGCCTTGTGCTGGCGGAAGCGGCGGAAGACGATCTGCCGCTGGCTGCGCGCGCGGACGGTGAATTCGGCGGCCTTCGCCCCCGGGGCGGCGGTCGTGCCGAGCGTGTCCCCGGCGGAGGTGTTCACGCGGCTAGGCAAGACGGATCCTCGGGTCCAGGACCGCGTAGAGCAGGTCGGCGATGAGGTTCATGACGATGACGAAGACGGCGGTCACCAGCAGCCAGGCCATCACCGAGTTCGGGTCGGCCATCTGGATCGAGCTGATGAAGAACAGGCCCATGCCGCGCCACGAGTAGATGGTCTCGGTGATCACCGCGCCGCTCAGCAGCGCCGCGGTGTCCAGGGCCACCTGCGTGGTCAGCGGGATCAGGGCGTTGCGCAGGCCGTGCCGGAACATCACCCGGAACGGGCTCAGGCCCTTCGCGCGGGCCAGGCGCATGTAGTCGCTGCCGAGGACCTCGAGCATGGACGCGCGCTGGAACCGGGACCACGCCGCGTAGGACAGCAGCGCGAGCGTGACCACCGGGAGGATCATGTGCTGGGCCGCGTCGCCGAGCTGCGGCAGGAAGCCGGCCGGCGGATTGGGGCTCGACTCCCACAGCGTGTCGAACAGGTGGGTGCCGGTGGCCTCGTTGAACTGGATCGCCCATTCCTTGAGCAGCACCGCGAACCAGAAGGTCGGCAGCGACAGGAACAGGAAGCCGATCGTGGTCGTGGCGTAGTCCAGCTTGCTGTACTGGCGCACCGCGGTGACCACGCCGACGATGACCGCGAGGATCAACGCGATCAGGATGGTGCCGACCACCAGCCGCAGCGTCACCTCCATCGCGTAGCCGAGCTGCTGGCCGATGTGGTAGTTCGTCTGGGTGCTCGAGCCGAATGTGCCGTGCAGCACGAGGCCGGTCAGCCAGTCCCAGTACCGCTGGAGGAGGGGCTTCGTGAGCCCGAACTTCACCCTCAGCGAATCGAGCTGAGCGGCGGACAGCGGCGGTTTCTTCGTGAGATAGGGCGTCATCGGGTCGACCGAGGAGGCGACCATCAGGAAGATGACGAAGGTCGAGGCGACCAGGATCGGTATCGACTGGATCAGCCGTCGGACGCTGTAGACAAGCATCGAAGACCTCGAATATCAGTGCTGGAGCGGGGACGGCCGCCCGCCGGACGCCGGATTGCGGCGTCCGACGGGCGGACCGGTCGCGACCTGTCAGGCCGCGGGGGTCGGGTCAGGAGCTCGGCGAGGCCGAGCCCGAGACGTATCCCCATTCCTGCACGTTGTAGGTGAACTCCTGGGCGGTCGAGTTGATCCGCACGTTGCCGAGGGTGGAGTCGTAGGCCACCATCTGGTCCTTCTGGTACAGCGGCAGCGTGATCGCGTCCTGCGACAGGATGTTGTCGATCTTGTTCAGGTCGCTGTTCACGGTCGCGGTGTCGAAGCTCGACGAGGCCGTCTTGTACAGGGCGTCGACCTGGGCGCTGGTGTAGCCGCCGTAGTTCTGGCCCTGGCCGGTGACGTAGAGCGAGTAGTTGCCGGAGTTCGGGAACGGGGTGTCCACCCAGGCGAAGACGATGACGTCGTAGTCGTAGCCGGCCGCGTGCGTCAGGGACTTGCCGAGGCTGGAGGTCGTCTCCACGTTCACCGTGATGCCGAGCGCCTTCATCTCGGAGGCGAACAGGTTGCACTCGGTCTGCCGGATGGAGTTACCCGAGGTGTAGCGCATCGTCAGCGCCGGGACGGCGGTGCCGTCCGGGTACTTCAGCGCGGTGCCGATGCCGGTGAACCCGGCCTTCTTCAGGATCGACTCGGCCGAGCTGGAGGAGCCGGAGCCCAGGCCGTACTTCGAGATGTTGTCCGTGTAGCCCGCCTGCTGCGGGATGAACAGACGGCTGTTGAGCGGCTTGGAGGCCGGGTCGAACAGGCCGACGGTACGGGCGATGATCGCCTTGCGGTCGACGGCCGTCAGCATCGCGGTGCGCAGCGCCACCTTGTCAGCGGCCTCCTGCGCGGACTCGGTCTTGCCGCCGAGCGCCGTGCTGTTGAGGTTGAAGTCGAAGTGCTCCCACTCGTAGCCCGCGGCGATCTGGTACTTGACCGACGAGCCCATGCCCTTGACCTGGGTGACCAGGTCGGTCTCCGGCTGCGGGTACATCACGTTGATCTCGCCGTTCTGCAGGGCCGTCGGCTCCTGCGAGGCGTCCGCGATGTACTTGAACACCATCGTGGCCAGGTGCCCGCCGTCGCCGTACCACTTCGGGTTCTTCGTCTCGGTCACGCTCGAGCCGTCGGAGGGCGCGTTGGTGACCTCGTACGGTCCGCTCGAGACCGGCGGGGCGGTGTTGCTGAAGTAGTTGAACGAGTTCTCCAGCTGCAGCACCGCGCCGGTCGAGGTGGTCGCGCCGTTCTCCGCCTTGACGTCGGCGGTCAGCTGGGCGAGCGTCATCGACTCGTCGTAGCCGTGCTTGGCGGCGATGTGCGCCGGCAGCAGCGGGCCGAACAGCGACTTCCAGTCCGGGAACGCGGTCGAGAAGGTCACGGTGACCGTCTTGCCGCCGTCCGAGCCGACCACCGACGAGATGTCGTTGTAGCCGGTGGAGCTGGCGTTCAGCATGTTCGGGTCCGTGCCGCTGTTGACCAGCCAGTCGTAGACGAAGTCGGACGCGTCGATCGGCGTGCCGTCGCTCCAGACCGCTCCCGGCTTGATCTTGTAGACCACGGTCTCCGGCGACGTGCTGGAGAGCGTGGCGCTGGCCATGGTGTTCGTGTTGAGCACCACGCTGCCGTCCGGGTCGGAGATGAAGGCGCCGGCGTAGTACACCCCGTCCAGCGCGTAGACCTGGTCGGCCGAGATCGAGGAGTCCAGCGGGTTCCAGTCACCGAGCTGCTTCTCGATGCCCACGGTCACCGTGCCGCCGTCCTTCACGGACGCGGTGTTGATCGTGTTCCACGTGTTCTCGTTGGCCGACGTCTGCGTCGTCGAGGCCTTCGACGAGGAGCACGCGGCGGTAAACGCCAGAGCGAGGGCGCCGATCGCCGCCATTCCCACCGTTAGGCGACCGCGGCCCCGATTCCGATCTTTTGCCATAGCGAACATCCATCCCATTACGCACAGCCGCGCGCAGCACCGGACGGGGTCACCGATTCCGGCGCGCGCGGTCTCTCGGCCGCGCGACGCGAGGTCGCCGCGCGGGACATGCCATCCTGCTGATTTCTTGTGGCGTTGCGTGTGCTGGGGGAATTTGTAGCGCAGAAAGGACTGCCTGGGACAGGATCTCGCGTCACGATCGGATCAAGAAGTCATGAAGATCCGCGCCTTACCATGATCATCAGGCCTTTTAGCCCTTACCGAAACATGGCCGCAATATTGATCTTGTGCGAAAGGCGAAACCTTTTGATCATCAAGGGAATCGCTACCGCAGACGTGGAATACGCGACGCAGCGAGCGCCCCGAGCAACGCCAGCCCCGCGGACACCGCGCACACCACCGCCACCGCGTGCGCCGAGGAACCCCGTGCGCCGGTGTCCAGGTTCAGGAACAGCGTGCCGACCGTGGCCACTCCGGTCACCTGGCCGATCTGGGTGAGCGTCGCGATCACGCCGCTCGCGTCGGCGGCGTCGCGCAGCGGCACCCGGGAGAGCATCAGGCCCATCAGCGGGCTGAAGGCGAAGCCGAGCCCGAACCCGAGTGTGGTCATCAGGATCCAGCGCGCACCCCCGCCGGTCCCGCCGTGCCGCAGCACCAGCGCCATGCCCGCCACCGAGGCGGACGTCAGCAGGAAGCCGAACACGACCTCGTGCACGAACCAGCGCTGCGGAAGCCTCCGCCAGTTCATCGCGACCAGGAAGACGGCGACCGCCTGCGGGGCGAACGCGAGGCCCGAGTCGAGCGCGGAGAAGCCGAGCGCGCCCTGCAGGTGCAGCGTGATCGCGAACATCAGGCCCATCATCAGAACCAGCGACAGGAACAGCGTGCCGACGCTGACGGCGAAGCCCTCGAGCCGCAGCACGCGTCCGGGGATGATCGGCGTACCGCCGCGTCGGCCGATCCGGCTCTCGACGACCGCGAACAGCGCGAGGCCCAGTGCGCTGGCGCCGAGCAGCAGCCAGCCCCACAGCGGCCAGTGCTCGTCGTGCCCCATCACCAGCGGGACGACGAAGGCGAGCACGGTCGGGGTGAGGATCGCGACGCCCACCGGGTCCAGGCCGCGGCCCGGCTCCCCCTTGTCCTTCGGCAGCACCCTGATGCTGGCGAGCAGCACGACGATCCCGACCGGCACGTTCACCAGGAAGCACGGCCGCCACGTGGAGTGCAGGATGTCCGCCGAGATCAGCACGCCGCCGAGCACCTGGCCGGCGACCGCGCCGCCGGAGATGACGGCCGTGTACAGGCTCATCGCCTTCAGCCGCGCCCGGCCCTCGAACGTGCGCTGGATGAGCGAGAGCACCTGCGGCATCATCGCCGCCGCCCCCGCGCCCTGCACCAGCCGGAAGGCGACCAGCGCGCCGGTGCTCGGCGCGAGCCCGCAGGCGAGCGAGGCGAGCGTGAACAGGACGAGCCCGCCGCGGAACAGCCGCGCGTGCCCCCACAGGTCGCCGAGCCGCGCCCCGGTGACGATGAGCACCGCGTAGGAGATGGTGTATCCGGACACCGACAGCTGAAGCCCGGCGCCGGAGGAATGAAGGGTGCTGCGAATAGTCGGGAGCGCGACGTTCACGATCGCGACGTCGAGGATCGCCATGAAGTAGCCGAGCAGCACGACCGCGAGCACGGCCCCAGGCCGGCTCTTCCTCGCAGAACCCTGCTTGTTGCCCTCGTTTTCGTAGACTGATTCGGTGGAGCCGAGAGTCGTCGTCATGGCTCCATCGTGGGCGCCCGGCGATCCTGTTACCTAGAGCCTCGTTATCCTATTACCGCTGGTACCTGGTACCGGGAGCGACGAGGGGCGAGACTGGGACTTGTGACGGACCTGGCTGCGACGAAGAACGCCGCGCGACGCACCGAACTGGCCGACTTCCTGCGCTCGCGCCGGGAGCGCATCTCCCCCGAGCAGGCCGGCCTGCCCCCCGTCCCGCCCCGCCGCCGCACCCCCGGCCTGCGCCGCGAGGAGGTGGCGCAGCTCGCCGGCGTGGGCGTGACCTGGTACACCTGGCTCGAGCAGGGCCGCCAGATCAACGCCAGCACCCAGGTCCTCGACGCCATCGCCCGCACCCTGCAGCTGGACGCCGCCGAACACCGCCACCTCTACACCCTGGCGAAGGTCCCCGAGCTGCGGGCGCCCGAGGCCGAGGACTGCTGCCTGCCCGCCGAGATCCGCCCGATCCTCGACGGCATGGGCCACATCGCGACGGTGGTGAACGAGCGCTTCGACATGGTCGCCACCAACCGCCGGTTCGACGTGCTCTTCCCCAGCGTGCTCGCGCAGGCGAAGCAGAACCACAACGTCTTCTGGTGCATGTTCAACCTGCCCGAGTGCTGCCACCCCTTCGTCAACCGCCACGAGACCATCCCCCAGATGGTCGCCCTGCTCCGCGCCGCGTACGCCCGCCACGTCGGCGAGCCGAGCTGGGAGAAGCTCATCAGGGACCTGATCGCCTACAGCGAGGTCTTCGCCGAGTGCTGGTCCCGCAACGAGGTGGCCGCCTTCGGCCGCCAGCTGCGCGTCTACTACCAGCCCGCCGTCGGCCTGCTCAGGTTCGTCTCCACCAGCTTCGGCATCCACGGCACCAACGGCCTGCGCATGCAGGTCATGACCCCCGCCGACGAGTCCACCGCCCTGGCCCACGCCCGCCTGATGGCCGGCGATGTCGAAGAGCCCGCAGTCCTCCCCTGCGGCCACACCTGGCGCGACTGGGTCAGCATGCGGGAGGAGAAGGCACCGCTGGGGTGAGGGGCGGGGGGTCGGG
>NZ_JAGSOH010000047.1 GCF_018139625.1 Actinospica acidithermotolerans
CACCCACCCCACAGCCCAACCGCAGCCGAACCAACACCCCCGGGGCTCTCTGAGCCGGCCCGCCGAAGGCGAATTTGACGTTGACGTTGACGTTACCGTTGACATTGATTTCCCGGTGAATCCGCAGCCGAACAACTACTTCCAGTATACGATCCGGGTCTGACAAAGGCGCGGTCTTCCGGCTGTTCTTGAGTGATTTTCAGGATAAGGGGCGAAAATCTCGCGAGCGAACCGATGTCGGGCTGTGTCATTCGTCTCGCGGGGTGTATTCGGCGACGTCGAAATCTGCTGCGTGACCGCCGCCTGTCAGGTCCCACACCCACAGGCCGACGAATGCGCCGGTGAAGCCGAGCGTGCGGATCGCGCCGTCGTCGAATACTTCGGCGTGTCCGTCGGAGAGGACGGTTGCGTCGTACGCGGGACCTATGGGCTCCCAGCCGTCGCCGGCGTCGTAGCGGAAGGTCAGTTTGGCGTCGTCGGCTAGGTCCATGCCGAGCCGCATCCTGGCGGGGACTGACGGGTCGAACTCGCCGAGCGCAGTGCGGCCGCGGTCGCAGTGTGCGATGCGGAGCACCGGGCGTGCGTTGTCGTCGGCGGTGACGTGCAGGAAGTACCAGTTCTCGCTGTTGTAGTACGCGGTGATCCCGGCGAGTTGCTGCACGCCGCGGGGCTCGTACTCCATCGTCGCCTCGAAGCCGAAGCGCAGGGCCGTGGCACGGCGTGCGACTAGGCTCGCGCCCATGAGGCTGCGTGGGGAACGGCCGCCGTGCACGCGCAGGTGCGAGGGGCGTTCTGTCAGCGACAGCCAGTCTTCGGACGCGGGACGGCGCAAGGTCGACCACTGCGATCCCAGGGCCTTGGTGTCGAAGCCGTCCGACTCCGCTTTTTTCGGAGAGTGCGGCTGCCGTGGGGGTGGGAGGTTCGGTGCCGGAATCGTGAGGGCGGGTAGGCCGCCTGGGACGCGTGGCCAGCCGTCGTCCGTCCATGTCACCGGCGCCAACGCCGTTTCCCGGCCGAGGATGCACGGCCCGCGGCGGCCGTGCGGGCGGGCGGCCAGATATGCGAGGTACCACTCCCCTGAGCCCGTACTCACGAGGCTGCCGTGGCCCGCCTTCTGCAGCGGGAGGTCGGGGTGATCGCGCGCGGTGAGTAGGGCGCCGTGCGGGTCACGCTCGTATGGACCGAGCAGGCTGCGCGAGCGGGCGACGGTTACCTGGTGGTCGTATCCGGTGCCGCCGTCGGCGGTGAGCAGGTAGTACCAGTCGCCGATGCGGTAGAGGTTCGGTCCCTCGATCCACCCGGCCTGCGGCGGCAGCGCGATCTGCTGCGGCTCGCCGAGCGTCCGCAGGGTTCGGCGATCGAAGCGCGTCGCCTCCAGGCCGAGCGAACCGGAGTGGCCGGGACGCCAGTCGTGCGCGAGGTTGATCAGCCAGCTTTCGTCGCCGTCGTGCAGCAGCGAGGCGTCGAATCCGCGCGCGTGCAGCAAGACGGGATCCGACCACGGGCCGTCGATCGTCGGCGCGGTCACGACGTGGTTAGGGCAGTCGGTGAAGCCGCCGGCGTAGGTCGAGACGTTCGAGTAGACGAGGTAGAACCGCTCGTCGGCGAAGGTCAGGTTGGGTGCCCAGACTCCCCCGGAATCCGGGCAGCCGGCGAGGTCGAGCAGCCGGGTCTCGTCGAGGGCGCCGCCGACCGGGCTCCAGTTCGCCAGGTCGGCGGAGCGGTGCAGCCGGACCCCGGGGTGCCACTCGAACGTCGAGGTGGCCAGGAAGAACTCACCCCCGACCCGCAGGATGGACGGGTCGGGGTGCGAGCCCGGCAGCACCGGGTTTCGGATGATCTCTGGACGTGCTTCCACCGGCCTGGACCGTAGTGTCGAACGCGTTCGCGGACAAGGGGCCCCCGCATGCCGCACCCGGCACTCGGCGGCTAGCGGGAGCGGCGCCGGAACCCGCGGCGGGCGTGCGGGCGGACGGGACGTCCGGTGATCGTGGTCACTGCGGCACCCGCCGGCTAGCGGGAGCGCCGCCGGAACCCGCGGCGGGTGTGCGGGCGGACGGGACGTCCGGTGATCGTGGTCACTGCGACCTCCGATTCCGGGATGTCCTGCGTGCCGCCCTCGGCGGCGCGGATGGCCCGCTCGTAGACGGCGCGGTCGTTCGACGACGGCGCCACGACCACCTGCGGGGTGGCCTGCGAGGGCGGCGGATCCAGCGGGATCTGCGGCACCTGCGGGCTCTGCGGCAGCGGCTCGACCGCCACCCACTCCTCGCCCGGGGCGGTCGACGGCAGGCTCACCGGGTTGCCGGCCGCGTCCAGCACCGGGTCTCCCAGCGGTTCGACCACGGCCGCGACGTCCGCGGCGGGCTTGGCCAGCAGCGGGCTGTCCGCGATCACCGTGCGCACGATGAGGTCGGCGACGCCGCCGAGCAGCACGATGAGCCCGGCCTGCTGCAGGTTGATCCATTGCGGGGTGCCGTTCACGGCGAAGGCCAGCACCGCGCCTATCGCGACGGCCGCGAGGGCCCCGACAAAACTGGTACGTCTCATGATCACCGCTCGTTTCCGATAGACGAATGACGGACGTTCGGCTCCTCGACGGCGGCCGGGACGACCACCGTGCGCGCGCCGAGGAAGCCGCCGACCAGCAGCACCACCCCGCCGATGAGCAGCAGCCAGGCTCCGAAGCGCACGTCGTGCACGGCCGTGCTGAAGTCGTGCCCGAAGTAGCGGTAGGCCTGCACCGCGTACATCACGAAGACCACGACGGCCGCCGCGCCCGCCAGGCGGGTGAGCCAGCCGGTGCGGTCGGCCAGGCCGATCAGCGCGACCAGCCCGATTAGGATCGTGAGCCCGCCGACCGTGCGCACGAGGTCTGATTCGGCCGCGAAGTCCGGCTGGACCAGGGCCTTGATGGTCAGTTTGTCGCCGGTGAGGTCCGGCCTCCAGTCGAGGAACGCGCCTACGACGATCGCGGCGGCACCGATCAGCGTCGCCAGTAGCCGGGCCATCTGGCGCCCGGCGCTCGCCGCGCGCACCTCGGCCTCGTACGCCCCGTACGATTCATAGTCTTCGTGCGCCATTGCCGCACCTCCTGATGCGTGTGCCGCCCGTTTCAATCAGTGGTCTTGCATGTCCTGGCGGGCCCGGTGAAGCAGGTCCCTGGCCCAGTCGCAGAGCGAAGCGAAGGGCCCGAGCACCGCCTGGCCGACCGGCGAGCCGGTCAGCGTCGGGTGCGGATGGCTCGGCGCGAGCTCGATCGCGCGCAGCATCCAGCGGCCGAGCTCCTCCTGCTCGTGCTCGCTCAGCTCGCCGAGCACGGCCGGGAACTCCTCGGCCTCCTCGTGCACGAAGTGCATCTGCACCTGCTCCTCGAGAATCCGCAGCCGCGGCGCGAACCCGGGATCGTCCACGTCCAGCTTCTCGAGCTCGGCCAGCTCGCGCGCGGCCGCCTTCTCCTCGTCGTTGCGTGCCCGGATGAGCGCCGCGGGCAGCAGCTTCCCGGTCACCGGCCGCAGCACGACCTCCTCGGCGGCCTCGTGCCGCGCCAGCATCTCGCGCAGCATGTCGAAGGCCGCCCTGCGGTACTCTCCGTGCAGGTCGGGCACGATGCCGAACTGGTCCCGCAGTTGCGCGTGCTGCTCGTACAGGATGGAGACGACGTTGGCCTGCGGCAGTCGGGCCGCGGCCATCCGCTCCTCGCGCGCGGTGCGCATCAAGGACCACTTCCTCACTTCGGTTCGCGCTCGGGGCTCGATAATCGGACTTCGCCTCGGATGACCCGCGGGCCCGATCGCTAAACGGCGTCCGCCGCCAGGTTCGGCGCGGGCTCCGGCTCCGGGGTGACCGGGCGGTCCGGGTCAGGCCCGATCGGGCGGTCCGGGTCGGGCACCGGGTACGGCGTCGGGGACGGTACGACCGGCCGGTCCGGATCGGGGACGGGCTCCGGCGGGCCGTCCGGGTCGACCGGGCGCTCCGGGTCCGGCACGATCGGCGGGGCGGTCGGCGCTTCCTGCGGCGTGGTCGTCGCGAGGCTGCGGGCGGTGGTCTCTGTCATCTCGCTCAACGGCGTCATCTCGCTCATCGGCCCCGGCTACCCAGGACCCCTCGGCGTATGCGCGCATGCCCGGGCCGGACCGGGGTAAGCGCGCGTGTCAGCTCACCCGAGGGAAGGAATCTACGACGATGGCGGTGACCGTCAGCGAGATCATGGCCGACACGCCGATCACGGCGCGGCCGACCACGTCGATCGCGGAGGTCGCGAGGATCATGCGGGACGAGGACGTCGGCGTCGTGCTGATCGGCGAGGGCACCGACCTCATCGGCCTGGTGACCGACCGCGACCTGGTAGTGCGTTCGCTGGCCGGCGGGCTCGGACCGGACACGCCGGTGCGGCAGGCGTGCAGCGACCAGTTGTGGAGCGTGGCCCCGGAGACGGAGGTCGTGCGGGCCGCCGAATTGATGCGGAAGGCGGCGGTGCGCCGGCTGCCGGTCGTCGAGGATGGCAAGGCGGTGGGCGTGGTGTCGCTCGGCGACATCGCGGTGCTCGGTGCGCCGGACTCCGTCCTCGGCGCCATCAGCGTGGCCTTGCCGAACACCTGAGGGCACGCATCCGAGAGTCATCTCGATAACCGTGCATACTCGACGATCACCTACAGCCGTCCTCGTCACGATGTGCTCGGGTACTTCCTCGTGCTGCTCGACGTGACCATCGTGAAGGTGGCGCTGCCAAGCATCGGGACGAGCCTGCACGTGCAGGTCAGCGGACTGCAATGGGTCGTCGACGGCTAGGCGATTGCCGGCGAACCCGGTGCGGCCAGGTTTCTGCCCGGCCTGCACGCCTCGGCCCTCGGCGCCGCCGCGCTGTACGTCACGTGTGCCGTGCTGGTTCTTCTCGGATCGCGCCGCGATCGGGAAGACGCCCGTGCAACGCATACCGCTCGAAGCGTTCGAGCAGGAGCATCGCCGGAAGGATCACGGCCGGGGTGAGCAGGAACAGGGCCACCATGAACGGCACCTCCAAGACGCCTCGGGGGTCAGGCGCCTGCGGGTGACCCTGTTCGGTACCGCCAAACGGCTCTTGACCGATTCGTCATACAAGCTGTGGATTCAGCTGCGAATGAGGACTCTGAGCTCTACGGACGGATCCGGCTCAGGCCGACGCGGAAGGCCAGTCGGGGGCGTCGATGCCGAAGACGTCGGGTCCGAGGCGGGTCATCTCGAGCACCCGCTCGACCGCCGGGGAGAGCACGAACGCGAGGCGCACCTCGGCCGCCCGGACGGCGTCCGCGCCGTTGAGCAGGGCGCGCAGCCCCGCGGAGTCCAGGAAGCCGACGCCCGCGAGGTCGAGCAGCAGCTCGGAGCCGGGATCCATGCCCTCGACGGCGCCGCTGATCCCCGCTTCGAGCTTCTCGGCGGCGCCGAGGTCCACGTCCCCGACGATGGTCAGCGCGCGCCCGCCGTCACGGACCGTGCTGGAGATCTCGCAGCCGTCCATCCCTGCTCCCGCGTCGCTTCCGCGCTCGGCCACCGCCCGAACCGCCCGTCCCGGCGGGACGGGCCCACCACTTCAGCTTGTGGACCCCGGCGCCGGCTGTCAACGCGTGCGGCCCGGGCGGGGCCAGGCAGGCGAACGGGCCCGCACAGGGGCGGCCGTCCGGGCCACGTGCCGATACGCGCTGCGGGCCAGCGCCCCGTACGGCAAGCGCTGCACGGGCCGCCTACCGGGGGCTCGGGCGTACTGGCCACGTGCCGATACGCGCTGCGGGCCGACGCCCCGTACGCCAAGGGCTGCACGGGCCGCCTACCGGCGGGCTCGGCCGTACGGGCCACGTGCCGATACGCGCTGCGGGCCGGCGCTCCGTGTGCAAGGGCTGCACGGGCCGCCGACCCGCGGGCTCGGCCGTCGGCTCCGGTCGGCTACTGCCCCGAGCGGCCCGGCTCGCCGCGGCTGCGGCCCGCCTCCTCGGCGCGGCAGCGCTCGATCAGCTCCCGCTGCTCGGGCGAGTTCTCGTCCTCCACGGGCTCGGGGTCGTGCCACTCCTCGGTCCGGGTCGGGCGCCCGGACCGCACCAGGCCCTCGACCTCCTTCTTCATCTCGTCGTCGCGCTGCGCTCCGTGCTTGTCGCTGGATCGCTGGATACTCAAGCCGCGTCAGCTCCTCTCGTCGGCGCCGGCCTCCGGGTCGGGCGACCCGGAGCCGTTCTCGGGAAACCCCGATTCGTCCTCGGGGACGAGGTGGACGGCGGCCTCCTCGGCGGAGGCCGCGCCGCCGTCGCGCCCGACCTCCCGGGCGAACTGGCGCGGCGCGGCCGCGTCCACGGAAAGGGCCCCCTCGTCGGCCGCGACCAGGCGCCCGGCGCGCTCGGCGTCGACCGGCGCCGGGTTGCGCGGGTCCTGCTCGGGCACTTCCTGCGCGAGGCGCTGGTCGAGGGTCTCGCCCTGCCGCGCCTCGGCCTCCGTCACCCCGAAGCGCTCGGAGGCGGGATGCCGCTCGGGCGGGCTGATCCCGGTGTCGAGCGGGTCCTGCGCCAGATCGTCGCTCTCCAGCGTCTCCGAGGGCTGCAGAACGCCCTCGTCCTCCGGCACGTCCTGGGTCTCCAGCCCCTCGACGTCCGTGCGCTGCTCCGTCTGGTCGTGCTGATCCTGCGTGCTCATGGTGCCACTCCCCGATCACTCCGCCGGTCGCCGGTCGTCGGTCGCCGGTCGATCAGTCGCCGAATCCGTCCCGCAGCCGGGCGAGTATCTTCGCGATCAGCCGGGAGACCTGCATCTGCGATATGCCGAGCTGCTCGCCGATCTCGGACTGGGTCATGCCGCGGAAGAAGCGCATCAGCAGGATCCGCTTGTCCCGCTCGCCGAGCTCGTCCACCAGGCCGCGCAGCACCTCGCGGTCGACGGCCAGGTCGAAGCCGGGGTCCTCGTCGCCGATCATCTCGCCCAGGCTCGCGCCGCCCTCGGCGCTCTCGCGGCCGATCGGGCGGTCCAGCGAGGCGGTGCGGTAGGCCTCGGAGGCGTCCAGCGCCTCGATCAGCTCCTCCGTCTCGACGCCGAGGCGCTCGGCGAGCTCGGACAGCGACGGTCCGCGGCCCAGCTCGGCGGTGAGCGCGTCGGCCGCCTTGTGCATGGCGCCGGTCAGCTCCTGCATGTGCCGCGGGACGTGGACGCACCACGTCGC
Source organism: Actinospica acidithermotolerans (assembly GCF_018139625.1). Taxonomy (GTDB): domain Bacteria; phylum Actinomycetota; class Actinomycetes; order Streptomycetales; family Catenulisporaceae; genus Actinospica; species Actinospica acidithermotolerans. The sequence continues at coordinate 7,178 of NZ_JAGSOH010000047.1, forward strand.
GTCGCGGAAATAGCGTTTGATCTCGCCGACGATCATCGGGGTCGCGTAGCCGAGGAAGCCCGTGCCGTGCTCGGGATCGAAGTTGTCGACGGCCTTGACCAGGCCGAGGTAGGCGACCTGCTCGAAGTCCTCGGTCGTGGAACCGCGGGTGCTGTAGCGGCGGGCGATGTGCCGCGCGTACTGCATGTGGTCCTCGACCACCTCGTCGCGCAGGCGCTCCCGCTCCGGGTCGCCCGCAGGCAGCGCCGCCATCAGCCGAAGCACGCGCATCGTCTCCGCGCGCTGCGCCTCGCGTTCGGCCGGCAACGGCCGGGAAGCGGATACCTCTTTCAGGACACCGGTGGTCACTTTTCAGTCCTCCAGGCCCGGCACGCGCCGGGCCGCGGGTTGTGCTCCTGTCGCCGTGCCACTCTGCACCAGCAGTTCACCGAGCTCACGGACGACCGTGGTCGCTCCGTGCGCTCTCAGTCGCGCGCGATACCCGCCGCCGCCGAGCCGGTCGACGCCCACGATCGCGCCGAAGCCGCCCGTGCGGGCCGCCTCGACGCCGGGCAGCGACGCGTCGAAGACCGCGGCGTGCCCGGGCTTGACCTCGAGGCCGCGGGCCGCGGCGATGTACACGTCCGGCGCGGGCTTGCCCAGCAGGCCCAGCGCGGTCGCGAGCCGTCCGTCGATCCGGACGTCGAACAGGTGCGCCACACCCGCGGCCGACAGCAGTGCGTCGGCGTTGGCGCTGCAGGTGACGACCGCGCAGGACAGGCCCGCGTACCGGGCCTCCCGCACGTAGCGCACCGCGTCGTCATCAAGCCGGGGGCCGTGCGTGCCGAGCAGCGCGAGGAACTCCGACTGCTTCGCGGCGCCGATGCCGTACATCGTGTCGGTGCCCGGCTTGTCCTCCGGGTCGCCCATCGGCACCTCGATGCCGCGCGAGCCCAGAAACGCCCGGATGCCGTCCGTGCGCGTCCTGCCGTCGAGATACAACTCGTAGTCGGTCTGCTCGTCGAACGGGGCGGTGTGCCGCGAGCCGCGCGCATCGTAGGCGGTCAGGAACGCGTCGAACGTCCTTCTCCAGGCCTCCGCATGGATCTCCGCGGCCCTGGTCAGCACTCCGTCCAGGTCGAAGAGGCAGGCGCGCACAGCCGGATCGAGGCCGATCGCCTCGGCTCCGAGCGGTGTGTCCTCCTGCATGCGGACCAGCCTCCGGGGACGCGAGCGCCGCGGATCTCACGACGAGACGGGTCGGGTAACCGATCGGTCACGGCTGAAACGGCCGTTATCGCCCGAGCCGCCGGGTTTGCCGCGGCTGAATCCGGCAAACCGGTTTCCCACGTGGGCGGACGCCGGCAGGCGGACCGCCCTCGGCGTCGCGGATCCGAAATCCGGGCGTAGTGTCGGAAGAAGACCTACGAGGTGGGTGAATGGCCGGGGAAGTGGAAAAGACGCGCCGCGGCGGTGCCGCGATCAGGCTCTGGCGGTCCGGGACGCCGAGGGCGCTGAACACGTTCTCCCGGCTGGCGCCGCGCCCGCATGCGCGCAACGCCGAACGACTGCGCACCACGTACCCCGGCATGGCGCCGGACGAGATCGCCGAGTCGCTGGTGGCGGACGCCTCGCGGGTCAGCGCGGCGGTCGGCGCCGTCGCGGGCTTCTGCGCGCTCGCCCCGCTTCCGCTGGGGGCGCCCATCGCCGCGTTCGGCCACTCCACGGCCGCGTCGGCGCTGCGGGTGCGGCTGACGGCTGAGCTGCACGAGGTCTACGGCCTGCCGAACCCGAGCCCGGTGAACGCCGGCACGACGGGCTACGTCGCGCAGTGGGCGGCCCGCGACGAGCAGCAGCCCGACCTCGTCGTCCGCACGGTCCCGGCGGTCGCCTGGGCCGTGGTCCGCACCCTGCCGCGCTCCATCCGCAAGCGCCTGACCAGCCCGCGCACGCTGCTGGCGAGCACGGCCGTGGCCGCCGGGCTCCGCTCCGGCCGCCGGACCCGCAAGTACGGCGAGAGCCTGCGCCGCGACCTGCGCAAGGACCCCTCCGCGCGGCTCGACTGGACGGACTGACCCGGACGGGTCCACCCGACCGCCGCGCCTGCCGCGGGTGGCAATCCCAAGATCGATCCGCGGCGCATTGATCGCTTCGCCGCGGGTAGCCGGGGGCCATGATTCGGCGCTCCTGGTTTCCGCTCGCCTGCTGGTGCTTCGTGGTGTGGGTGCTGCTGAGCTGGACCCGCACCGCCGAGCAACTGCTGTTCGGGGCCGGGATCTCGCTGCTCGTCGGGCTCGCGCTCTCGCCGCTCGGGAATGTCCCCGGCCCCTGGCGGCTGCTCCTGCCGCGCAACCTCATCGCGGCGCTGCGGGTGCTGGGGACGGCGCTGGTCCGGGTGCCGTCGGCGAACCTGCGGCTGGCCCGGCGGATCTGGTCCCCCCGCCTGCCGCTGCGCAGCGGGATGGTCGTCGTGCCGACGCAGGAGCGCTCCGACCTGGGCCTGGCCACGGTCGGCCTGGTCACCTCGCTGATCGTGGACAACCAGATCGTCGACCTCGATCGCGAGCGGCACCTGCTCCAGTACCACGCCGTGGACGTGCCGGACGGCGACAGCCGCACGGCGCGGGCGGCGATCAACGAGCCCGTGGAGCGATGCCTGGAGGGGCTGAGGACCGACGATGATCAACATTGACCAGCTTTACTTCGCGGTGGCCATCGCAGAGGCCTGCGTCGCCCTGCTGCTCCTGCCGCGCATCGCGCGCGGGCCGAGCGTGTCCGACCGGATCGTGGCGCTGAACACGGCGTCGACGCAGGCGGCGCTCGCGGTGCTCTTCTACGCGGCGGGTGCCGATCGGGCCATATATCTGGACGTGGCCATCTGGCTCGTCTCCTTCAGCTATCTCGGCGCGATCGTCTGGGCGCGCTTCTTGGAACGAGGACTGATATGAGTACCGTGATCGTCGTGGTCGTAGCCGTGCTGGCGCTGGTCGGGCTCGTGTTCTCGGTCTCCGGCGCGGTCGGGATCCTACGGATGCCGGACGTGTACTGCCGGATCCAGTGCTCGTCGAAGACCATCACCATGGGCGCCCTGCCGGCGCTCGTCGCGCTCGTCGTCGGCGAGGGCTTCGAGAGCGCCTACGCGGCCCGCGCGCTGATCGTCGCCGCGCTGCTGCTGACGGTGAATCCCGCCGCGTCGCACGCGCTGGCCCGCGCCGCGTACCGGGCCGGCGTGCCGATGTGGGACGGGGCCGTGCGCGACGACGTGAAGGCGATGAAGGCCGCGGAGGCCGAGGACGCGGATCATCGGCACGGGGACCGGCCAGAGGATCGGCGCGAGGGTGAGCACGATGACTGAGTTCTGGATCATCGACTACCTGGTGCTGGCGCTCATCCTCGGCAGCGCGGTGCTCGTGATCCGGATTCCCAACCTGCCCGGCGCCACGATGGCGCTCTCGGCGGTCGGCACGTTCCTGTCGCTGCTCTTCGTGATCCTCGGCGCACCCGACGACGCGCACTCCGAGGTGGTGGTCGGCGCGATCGCGCTGCCGGTGCTGTATCTGGCCGCCATCGCGAAGGTGCGCGCCGACGTACTCGACGAGGGCGAGCTGCGGGAGGAGGGCGAGCAGGATGACGAAGGAGAAGCATCCGATCGTCGCTGACCGCGAGCCCCGGCACCGGCTGTGGCTCGGACTCGTGCTGACACTGGGCACGGCCGTGGCCCTGGGCGCCGCCTACCTGGCCGCCCCGCGCGAGAACGCGCCGCTGCCGTCGGCCGCCACCTACGCCCTGGTCACGGCGCTGCCGGACTGGAAGCTGCTGGAGCCGGTGAACGAGGTCGTATACGGCTCGCGCGGCTTCGACACCTTCGGCGAGACGTTCCTGCTGCTGGCCGCCGTCGTCAGCATCGTCGTGCTGACCCGGCCGCGCGAACCGCGACGCGGCTACTTCGGCGAGCACACCGCGGGCGAGCGCGAGCAGCAAGAGGTCGACCCCGACGAGCGCGTGGACGAGGAGGAGCGCGCGACCCGCGCCGCCGACACCCGCGAGCAGGGCAAGATCTCCTCCGGACCCGAGGACCCGGACAGTGCACCGCTCGGCGCGCACGGACCGGAGCGCGCCGAGTCGCTGACCGTCGTCACCCGAACCGCGATCCGCGTCGCCGCACCGATCCTCGCCGTGACCGGGTGCTACCTCGTGGCCTGGGGCTACTCCCCCGGCGGCGGATTCCCGGGCGGCGCGGTGCTGCTCGGTGTGCTGCTGCTCGCCTACGCGGGCTTCGGACGGCGCCGGATCGCGCGCGTGGCCCGGCCGGGTCTCCTGGAGACCGCGGAGATGGCCGGCGCGCTGCTCATCATCGGCACGGAACTGCTCGGGCTCGTCCTCGTGGGCTCGTTCAGCGGCAACTGGCTGCCGCTGGCCGAACCGGGCACGATCCGCTCCGGCGGCATCGTGCAGCTCTTCTCGGTCGGCGAGCTGATCGAGGTCGGCACCGGCCTGTCGATCGCCGTCCTCGGCGTGCTCAGCATCAGCAGGGACTGGGCTCCGGACGAGGAGGGCCAGGAGAGCGACGAGGACGACGGGCAGTCCCCGGACGAGGGCGGCGGCGAGCGATGATCGTCGCCAACTACCTCGCGTCCGCGGCGTTGTTCTGCCTCGGATTGTTCGCCCTGCTCACCCGGCGCAACATGATCAAGATGGTCATGGGCCTGTCGCTGATGGAGGGCTCGACGTACCTGCTGTTCGTCTCGCTGGCCTATCGCAAGGCGTCCACGGCGCCGGTGCTGGTGGGTCCGCCGCACGGACGCACGCCGACGCAGCTCGCCCACGGCGACGTCGCGGATCCGGTACTGCAGAACTTCTGCCTGACGGCGATCGTCATCGGCGTGGCCGTCACCGGCGTCTTCCTCGCGGTCGTCCGGATCGCGCAGCACTACCGCACGCTGGACAGCGACGAGGTCCGCGAGATGCGCGGTTAGCAATGCACGGATAGTCCCTGCTGCACTACCGCTGACATTGACGCCGGGGAGCGGCGGCGGCTAGAACGGCAGCGTCTTGCGCCCGGAGGGCGTGCGCAGGTCCAGCGGCGCGGGTTCGCGGCGGCCGCGGTGGCGGCGGACCGTCACCCGGCGGGTGCCGGTGCGCGGCGCGGGGGTGCGGGACGCACCCGAACTGTGCGTGCTCGACGAGCGGGCCATTATGTTCACCTCATAACGCTCGGCTGCACGGCGGGTGCCCGTCTTCCGGCTACCCAAACGGGAATCCGCGGCATCAACCGGTTAACCGGTCGGCGGCGCGGGCCGCCACGGCCATGATGGTGAGCGCCGGGTTCGCCGAACCCTGTGTCGGCAGGACGCTGCCGTCGGCGATGTAGAGGTTGCGCACGGCGAAGGTGCGGCAGTCGGAGTCGACGACGCCGTGCCGCTCGTCCGCGGCCATGCGCGCGCCGCCGACGAGGTGCGCGTAGCGGCCGATGGTGATGACGTCGGCGGCGCCCGCGGCGTGCAGGATCTCCTCCATGACACCGCGTGCCGCCTTCATCAGCATCTTGTCGTTGTCGGTCTGGCTGTAGGAGAAGTCGGCGACCGGCAGGCCGTTGCGGTCGGTCTCCCGGGAGAGGGTGACGCGGTTCTCGGCGCTCGGCAGGAACTCGCACAGCGCGCCGAGGCACGCCCAGTGCACGTAGTCGCTCATCCGCTCGCGCAGATCCGCGCCCCAATGTCCCTGCGCGGCCACGTGCTCGGCCCAGGTGATCGGCAGCGGCGAGACGGTCTGGATGGCGAAGCCGCGCCGGTACGGCTTGCCCGGGTCGGTTTCGTAGAAGTCCTCGCTCATGACCTCGGGCGGCGGCGCCTTGTACATCCGGACCTCCTCGTCGAAGCGTCCGGCCGTCTGCGGCGCGCCCTGCACCATCAGGTATCTGCCCACCTGGTCGAAGTCGTTGCACAGCCCCTCGGGGAAGCGCTTGGAGGCCGAGTTCAGCAGCAGCCGCGGCGTCTCGATGGAGTAGCCGGCGACGATCACGATGCGGGCGCGCTGGAATCGCCGCCGGCCGTCCTTGATGTAGTGCACGCCGGTGGCCAGGCCGGTGTGCTCGTCCACCTCGACGCGGGTGACCATGCAGTCGGCGCGGATCTCGGCGCCGTGCGCGAGGGCGTCGGGGACGTGCGTGATCAGCGGCGAGGCCTTGGCGTTCACCTTGCAGCCCTGGAGGCAGAAACCGCGGTAGATGCAGTGCGGCCGGTTCCCGAAGCGGCCGTTGGGGATCGCGACCGGGCCCACCTTCGCGGTGATGCCCATCTTCTCGGCGCCGCGCAGGAACACCTCGCCGTTGCCGCTGACCCGGTGCGGCCGGTGCGGGTAGGGGTGCGGGTCGCCCCACGGCCAGAAGTCGCCGGCGACGGGCAGTTCCTGCTCGATCTCGGTGTAGTACGGGCGCAGCGCCTCGTACCGGATCGGCCAGTCGGCGCCGACGCCGTCCTGGCTCAGCGTCCTGAAATCGCTCGGGTGGAAGCGCGGGGCGTACCCGGCGAAGTGGACCATCGAGCCGCCCACGCCGCGCCCGGAGTTGTTCGAGCCCATCGGGACCGGGTCGGAGCCGGAGATCACCCGCGGCTCGGTCCAGTACAGGTGATGCGATCCGGCCTCGTCGCTGACCCAGTCGGTATCCGGGTCCCAGAACGGCCCGGCGTCGAAGCCGACCACGTGCCAGCCGCGGCGGGCCAGCCGCTGGAGCATCACCGAGCCGCCCGCGCCGCAGCCGACGACGACGGCGTCGACCTCGTCCGAGTCCTCGAACCTGCGCATGTCGCGGCGCAGCCGGTGGTTGGTGCGCGTGCCGTCGTTCGGCAGCAGCCAGGCTGAGGCGTTGCGGTCGCGGACGCCGCTCATGCTCCTCCTTCGTCGGCCTTCTCGCGGGGTTCGCGCGCGTCGAGGCCCAGGTTCTTGTAGCCGCTCGGGTATGCGGGCCCGGGGAAGCCGATCTCGTTCCAGCCGAACGGATGGCCGTAGAACGCCGTGCACGCGTAGCGCGTCCACAGGCTCCAGACGTGGTCCGGGGGCAGGCCGTGCCACGCCTCGGAGCCCAGCTTCCGGACCGCTCCGATGATCGAGTTCTGCGACGGCGGATCCAGTTCGGCGAACGGGATCTGGAAGCGGTCCACGGCGTCGGACTTCAGTCCGGCGAGCGAGACGCTCCAGGCCCGGCCGTCCTCGGGCATGTCCTCGTAGCGCCAGCCGTCGGTCTCCGCCTCGGCCAGCCGCGAGTCGATCATCGCGACGACGTTGACCGGGCAGTCCGGTTCGAGGTCGAGCAGCCGGTCGCACAGGGCGACGGCGGTCGACTGCTCGTCCGGCGTGAAGTAGCGGAAGGGCGGAGGCGGTCCGAGGCGCTTCATGACGGCGCCCGCGGTCGCGGCGTCCCAGTGCCGCCACTGGGACGCCGCGTCGAAGCCGGGGAAGCGGTTCGGTCGGGTGGCGGCCACTACGACTCCCGCCGCAGGATCGAGGCGAGCAGTCCCATGCCGCCGACCATCGTCACCAGCAGCGGCGCGAACAGCGGCGGCCCCATCTCCATGTTGTAGCGGGTGTTGGACCAGCCGCCGGGCTTCTGGGAGATGCCGCGTGCGTGCAGGTACGTGCCCTGCAGCCCGTTGGCGATGATGGCGAGGGACGCGATCGGCAGCACGGTCTTCGCCATGCGCCGGCTCGCGAAACCCGCCGCCCCCGCCGCCGCACCGACGGGGCCGAGGGCGACCGGCACCCACATCATCTTGTTGCCGAAGCTCGCCGAGTCGTGCTCGAAGTAGATCTCGGCCGCGGTGACCAGCGAGCCGACGCCGGTCAGTGCGGACAGCGACCGCTCGAAGCGGCCGGTGCGCACGTCGCGCAGCATCCGGTCGATGCCGTGCACGATCTTGGGTTCGACCTTCTTCTTCATGGCGGATCAGACCCCGAGCAGGTCCACGATGTCGTCCGCGTGCTCCTCCTCCTCGGCGAGGATCTTCTCCATCAGCCGGCGGGTGGTCGGATCGGCGTCGCCGATCCAGCGGATGATCTCCTGGTAGGACTCGATGACGATGCGCTCGGCGAGCAGGTTGTCGCGCAGCATCTGCTCGAGGTCGTTCGGCGCGGGCGCGGTGTAGTCGGTGTGCGCGCGTTCGGCCAGGGTCCCCGGGTCGAAGTCGGGGTCGCCGCCGAGCTGCGAGATCCGCTCGGCCGCCCACATCGCGTGCTGCAGCTCCTCGTGCGCGTGCTCGGTGAACTCGGCGGTGACCTGCGCGCGGTTGATGCCGCTGGCGGAGATCGCGTGCCGCATGTACCGGGTCCAGCACACGATCTCGGTGGCGAGCACGTCGTCGAGCACGTTGATGACCTTGTCCACGTCGATGCCGAGCCCCGGGGTGCGCGGGCCGTCGGCCATCTTCTGCTGCGCCTGCATGCGGATGCGCTCCACGTCGAGCACGAAGTCGTCACTCATCGGTATGCCTCCATCTCGGATAGGCGCGGGGTCAGGCCGTGGCCCGGTGCCTCCGCGCTGGGGGTGATCGAGCCGCCCGTCGGATCGAGGGCGCCATCGAAGAACCTTGATTCGATGCGCACGTGGTCGTGGAACCATTCGAGGTGCCGCAGGTTCGGGGTCGCGGCGGCCACGTGCGCGTGCAGGTGCGGTGAGCAGTGCCCGGATATCTCGAGGTTGTGCGCCGCGGCGACGGCGGCCACGCGCTGCCACTCGGTGATCCCGCCGCAGCGCGAGGCGTCGGCCTGCAGGCAGTCCACGGCGCCGGCCGCGCACATCCGCTCGAAGTACGCCAGGTCGTAGCCGTACTCCCCCGCGGTGACGTCGGCGGGTATCGAGTCGCGCACGTCGCGCAGCCCGATGAGGTCGTCCGAGGAGACGGGCTCCTCGAACCAGCGGACGTCCTCCGAGGTCGCCAGCAGCATGACCCGGATCGCCTGCTTGCGCGTGTAGGCGCCGTTCGCGTCGACGTAGAGTTCCACGTCGGTCCCGATCCGGTTGCGCACCAGGCGGATCCGGGCAAGGTCGCGCTGCAGGTTGGTGCCCCAGGACTCGCCGATCTTGATCTTCACCCGCGGGATGTCCTGGTGCTCGACCCAGTTCAGCACCTGGTCGACGAGCTGGTTCTCGTCGTATGTGGTGAACCCGCCGCTGCCGTAGACCGGCACCGTCTCGCGCACCGCGCCGAGCAGCCGGTGCAGCGGCAGGCCGAGCAGTCGCGCCTTGAGGTCCCAGAGCGCGACGTCCACGGCCGAGATCGCGTAGCCGGCGACGCCGGGCCGGCCCATGTTGCGCACGGCCTTGACCATCGCGTCGAACGTGCCGGGCACGTTCATCGGGTCGCTGCCGCGGACGATGCCGGCGAGCGCGTCCTCGACGATCCGCGCGCAGGCGGGGGCGCCGTACGTCCAGCCGGTGCCGGTCGTGCCATCTGCGGCGGTGACCTGCACGAGCACCATCGTGGTGGAGCTCCAGGCGAGAGTGCCGTCGGCTTCCGGGAGCTCCGTCGGCACGTTGTACACCGTCGCGCGCACCGATTCGACGGCCGGAGCTCCGCTGGGCGCCGTGCCCAGGACAGGGGCCTGAAGGGTCACCGCGGCCGCCTCCCTGCTATGGCCAGCGCGGTGAGGGCGCAGACGCCTCCGGCCGCGGCGAGCAGGCCGTGATGCCGCGAGGCCCACGCCTGGACGCTGCGGTTCTTCGCGGTGTCGTCGAAGCTGCCGTGCGCGGTGTGGTCGTGGCCGTGCGCGTCGTCGACCGGCTGCCAGAGGTTCTCCTCCCCGCGCGGCCGCGGCCGGTCGGACTGCTGCGAGTTGTAGCCGGTCTTCGCGAGGTAGCGGTCCAGCACGGCGGGCATGACGGCGTTGGCCATCAGGGTCGCCACCGTGCTGCCCCCGACCCAGTACTCGCGGCGCCGCGGATGGCCGGCCGCGTGCACGATCGTCTTCGCCGCGATCTCCGGCTGGTAGATCGGCGGCACCGGCTGCGCGGCCTTGCCGAGGCGGGAGAGGACCCAGTCGAACTGCGGCGTGTTCACGGCGGGCAGCTGAACCATCGTCACCCGCACGTTGCTCTTGTCGTGCAGCAGTTCGCAGCGCAGCGACTCGTTGAAGCCCTGGATCGCGTGCTTGGCGCCGCAGTACGCGCTCTGCAGCGGGATGCCGCGGTAGGCGAGCGCGGAGCCGACCTGCACGATCGTGCCGCGGTCGCGCCGCGTCATCCGTTGGAGCGCGGCGCGGGTGCCGTAGACGTAGCCCAGGTAGCTGACCTCGGTCACCCGTTTGAACTCGGCGGGCTCGATCTCCAGGAAGGGCGCGAACACCGACGTGAAGGCGTCGTTCACCCACACGTCGATCGGGCCGAGCGCGGCCTCGACGTCGCGCACCACGTTCTCCGCCTGCTCGGGGTCGGCCATGTCGGCCTCGAAGGCTTTCGCCTGGCCGCCGAGCCGCTCGATCTCGGCGAGAGCGCCCTCGAGGCCGGACCGGCCGCGGGCGACGAGCGCCACGCGGGCGCCGCGTTCGGCGAAGGCCACCGCGGCGGCCCGGCCGACCCCGGCGCTCGCGCCGGTGACGACGACCACCTGGCCCGGCTGGATTCCGTGGTCACTGAACAGCATGCGAGAAGCCCTTCGTCCTCGTCGTGAACGCCGACATGATCGCGATCGTGGCCGCCGAGGCGCGGCCGCGATCTTGTGCCACGCGGGTTGCCGGACCGCGGCGGGTCAAACGCCGCGCGGCCCGGAAACTCGTCGGGGCGGCCCGCGGCCGAGCGGATGTCAGAGGGTCGCGCGCACGAGTGCGGCGGCGAGGTTGGGCAGCCGGGCGGGCTCGACGAGGGCGGCGAGCCGCTCCGGGTCGCGCGGCAGCCGATTGCGGGCGGCGCCGTCCAGCGTGCGCCGGTCGAAGCAGGGCCGCAACTCGGGCCAGACCCCCTGCGCCTCCCGGCAGAAGATCGAGGCGCCGACCGGGCCGATCCGCCGGAACTCCTGAAGCAGCTCCCTGATCCGGCGCGGATCGCCGTCGGCCTCGGCGCGCAGCCGGCGCAGGTCGCCGTGCCAGCGCTCGACGAGCAGCCGGGCGTCCTCGCCGAGGGCGGTCGCGGTGCTCTCGTCGTAGCGCTTGTAGTGCGCCCGGCCGAGCGCGTCGACCACGTCCTGCCAGTCCGCGCCGGCCATCGCCTGCGGCGTGCGCCACCCGGCGGCGGACAGTTCGCGGGCCGCGGCGACGGCGATCGGCGTGCTGATCCGCACCGAGAGCAGCATCGTCAGCACGAGCAGCCGGAACAGCGGCGATGGCGTGTTCGCCAGCCGGATCCCGGCCTGGTGGGCGAAGGTCTCGCCGCACTCGCCCATCAGCTGCTCGGCCTTGCTCCTGGCCTCGGAGTCCGGGTCTTTGTTCCGTCGAGCTTCCTGTCGAGGTGCCATGGCCGCGCGGTACCCGGTTGCCCGGGCGTCATGCAGCCAGCCGGCGCGCCGTTTCCAGCAGGATCGCGTGCACGAAGGCCTGCGGCAGGTTGCCGCGCAGCTGACGCTGCTCGACGTCGTACTCCTCGGCGAGCAGGCCGGGCGAGCCGCAGGCCGAGCGGCTCCGCTCGAACCAGCGGTTGGCGCGGATGAGATCGCCCTGCTGCTGGAGTGCCAGGCTGACCGCGAAGCCGCAGAGCAGGAAGGCGCCCTCGCCCTCGCCGAGCGGGAGGTCGTCGACGCGGAAGCGGTAGACGAACTCGTCCTGGCTCAGCCCGTCGAGCACGGCCTGCAGCGTGGCGCGGGTGCGCGGGTCGTCGGCGGGCAGCGCGCCGCGCACCGGGGGCAGCACGAGCGCGGCGTCGACGCGTTCGTCGTCGGGGGCGCGCTGCCAGCGGCCGGACGGGTGCAGGCACTCGGCGTCCGCCTCGGCGATGATCTTGTCGGCGAGCGCGCTCCAGTCCGCCGCCTTGCCGCGCGGCGCGTGGCGGCTGATCGCGCGCAGTCCGGCGGCGCAGGTGAGCCGGGACTGGGCCCAGCGGCGGTCGTCGAGCTCCCAGATGCCGGCGTCCGGGTCCCCGCGCCGCCGGAGGATGGCGTCCGCGGCGACCTCGGCCGCCCGCCAGTGCGGGCCGTCGAGCCGGTCGTGCCCGGCGGCCGCGGCGAACAGCAGCAGCGCCTCCCCGAACGCGTCCAGCTGGAACTGGTTCCCGGCCTGGTTGCCGATCACCGGCGGCGCGCCGGGATAGCCAGGCAGATCCAAGTGCCGTTCCGGCGGGATCGGGCCGCCGCGCACGGTGTACGCCGGGAGCAGCCGGGCACCGTCGTCCAGCAGCCGCTCGGCCACGAACGAGACCGCGGAGTCGAGCAGCGGGTCCGGCCCGAGCGCGGCGGCGGCCTGTCCGGCGAAGCACTGGTCCCGGATCCAGGCGAACCGGTAGTCGTAGTTGCGTCCCGCCTCGGCGCGCTCCGGAAGGCAGGTCGTCGCGGCGGCGACCATCGCACCGGTCCGGCTCGTCATCCCCCGCAGCACGGCGTACGCCTGCCGCGCATCGCCGTCGGCGACGGTCCCGAAGGTGTCCGGCACTGTTTCGGCCCACGCGCGCTCCGTCGCGTGCCAGAGCGTGTCGGCGGACGGCGGAGCGCCGCGCAGCGGGTCCGTGGACACCTCCAGCACGAGATCGTGGCAATCCCCGTCCTCCACCGAGACGTACGTCTCCAGACCGCCGCCGGCGGCTTGCGCGGCTTCGGGCGCACCGGACCAGCGCACGTACAGCGAGCCGCACCGAGCGGTCCATGTCCCGTCGTCGTGCCTTCGCAGCCGCGTGAGCCGGTGGTGGCCGTAGCCGGCGCGCGGATCGAGCAGCACGCGCATCCGGGTCGGCCCGTCCACCGCCTCGATCCTGCGCAGCACGATCGCCGTGGCCGGGTCGGCGGGCATGGCCAGCGCCTCCCGGCACTCGACGATCTGCGAGCCGGTGACCCAGCGGTTGCGCCAGATCAGCCCGCCGGGCTCATAGTGGCCGCCCCAGACGAACAGCGGGTGGGTCGGAGTGACCGCGTAGATTCCGGGGCCGCCGAGCAACGCCGAGAACACGGCGTCGGAGTCCCACGCCGGGGCGCACATCCAGGCGTGCTCGCCGCGCGCTCCGACCACGACGCCGCGCTCCCCGTCGCCGAGCAGGGCATACTCGCGCAGCACGTGCGGAGGGTATTCGTCGGTGTGGTCGCCGCGCTTCACGTGAGCGGCGTGACCGGCGCGTGTCATCAAGGCTCCAGGGGTTCGATGAAGGTGAGGGTGCCGATCCCGTCGGCCACTTCGGTGCCCACGCTCGCGGCGACGGCCTGCAGCATCTCCCAGCCGAGCTCGTCCTGCGCTGGCCACATCGCGGGGGCCGCTCCGCGCACGGTCACCAGCAGGTGGTCCGGGTAGCGGTCGTAGCAGAGGTAGAGCCGGCCGCCCGAGACCGCGGCGGGTTCCACGCTGCGGCCCGGCGCCGCCACCAGGAACGTGGTGCAGGCCTCGTCCACCGCGAGCCGCAGGTCAGCGACCTGCGGCAGCGGCAGCTGGAGCAGCGCGGCGACCTGCATGGCGGAGATCCGGGCGAGCGGCAGGTAGTCCTTGTCCGCCAGCACGGTCAGCTCGGCCATGCGCAGCCTTTCGCGGCCGTCGAGGGCCGAGGGCGCCGCGCCCCCGGCCCACGGCCGCGGCCGGCCCGCCGAGCTCCGTCTGCTGAATCTCATAAGGGCTTACCGATTCCGTCCTGATCACGTCACGCCCCGGCTAACCGCAGGCACGGTCGCTGAAACCCTTGGGATGCTTCCCGGATGGCTGACATCAGGCGAAGCACGAATCCGGCGGTGCGGAGCGCGGCGCAGTGGCTGGCGCGGGTCAACGGGCGCCATCCGTGGAGCCACAACGAGCATTTCCACGGCTGGATCCTGCGCAACCTGCCCGCGCGCCGGCGGACGGCGCTCGACGTCGGCTGCGGGACCGGGGTGCTCGCCGGGAAGCTGGCTGCCCGGTTCGAGCGCGTCATCGGGATCGACGCTGACGCGGGCATGGCCGCCGCGGCGGGCGAGCGCTTCGCCGGCGATCCGCGGGTGAGCATCGGGCGGCAGCGGTTCGACGCGTTCCCCGCCGGCACCGACGAGGGCGGCGAGGGCGGGATCGACCTGGTCACGATGGTGGCCGTGCTGCATCACCTCGACCTGGACGACGCGCTCGCCCGCGTCGCGCGGCTGCTCGCGCCCGGTGGTCGGCTGCTCGTCGTGGGCCTCGCCAAGGTGGACTCGAAGGCGGACTTCGCGGTGGACATCGCCTCGGCCGTGGCGAACCCGATCATGGGCATGATCAAGCATCCGCGACCGGTCCGGCCGGGCGAGGAGGCAGGCGAAACCTCGAGCCGGCCCCTCATGCCGGTCCGCGATCCGGCAGAGACGCTCGCCGAGATCGCCGCGGCGGCCGGAGCGCTCCTGCCGGGCGCGTCCGTCCGCCGCCGGCTGTTCTTCCGCTACTCGCTGCGGTGGGACAAGCCGGGAGGCTAGGGCGTGTTTTGAAACTATCGCCGGGTCCGCGACGCCTGCCACGCACGCTCGCCGCGTTGCCGGATCGCCCACGTACGCCCAGTATGCGGACGACCCGGCGCCTTGCGAGCGCCCGCGTCAGACGCCGCGGCCTGATCCGACGCTAGTTTCAAAACACGCCCTAATCGATGCGCGGCGGGCCGATCAGGAACCGGCGCAACCGCGCCCAGAAGCCGTGTCGCGGCGCCTGCGGCTCGGGCTCCGCGGGCGACACCGAGTTACGTTGAGGGGGTTCGGCCAGCGCCAGCTCGACGGCGCGGTTCAGCTGGCGGCCGAGCCGGTTGATGTCCTCGATCGGGCAGGCGTCGATGAGCTTGGGCAGCAGTACCGCGTCCTGCCGCCGCACGTGGTCCTGGACGCCGACCACGAGGTGGCTGACCAGGACGTCGTACTCGTCGCCGCTCTGCTCGGGCAGCCGCTCGATCGCGCGGATCGTGCGGGCGACGGCGTGCTGGCGCCTGCCCTGGTCGGCCACCTCCGACCAGCCGCCGGGGACGAAGTGGCGCAGGGCCGGATAGAGGAGGCGCTCCTCGGCGTCGGCATGGGCGAAGAACCGTTCGGCGAGCTCGCCGACGAGGGCGGTGCGCTCGCGGCCGGGCTCGAGTTCGTCGATCCGGGCGGCGAGGCAGTCGATTTCGGCGTGCTCGCGCGCGAGCTCGGTCGCGGCGTTGGTCTGATCCGCCATGGTCGGCACCCGTCCTCTCCGTTGCTTCGAAGCGCTCCTCCTTATTTTCACCCCAGTACACACTGGGCGAACCTCGGCTACCCGCGGCGGCTTCCGGCCTGCAGCGCGGCGCGCATCCGGCCCATCATCCGCCGGACGGATTCGCGCACGTCGCGCCAGCGGCGCTCGGCCGCGAGCCGGGCCCGGGCGCGCACGTCGGTACGGGCCACCAGCGCGTCGACCGTCGCGGTGAGGCGCGTTCGGGTTTCGCGGATGTCGGCGGCGAGCTGCTCGGCGGTCCGGTCCGCGACCGGACCAGGCCGGCGGATCTCGATCGAGCCGCTGTGCACCTCGGGTGTCCTCGCGCTCATCGGTGCAGTCGCCTCCTCACCTCGGTGACGTCGGCTTTCACGCTGGCCACCACGTCGGGCGGCGCCGAGGGCGAGGCCTTGGTGAACCGCTGCCGGGCCGCGAGGCCGGCGATCCCGGCCATGCCGAGCAGGATCGCGGCGACGATCAGCGCGGCGGCCCAGACGGGCACCAAATTGGCGAAGCCGGCGACCGCGGCGCCCACCGCGCACAGCAGCGCGATGAGCGCGAACAGCCCGGCGACCGCGCCGACCGCCGAGCCGAGCGCGGCCTGCTTGGCCTTGCGCGTCAGTTCGGCGCGGGCCAGGGCCACCTCCTGGCGGACGATCAGCTGGGTCTGTTCGACGGCGAGGTTGACCAGACCGACCGTGGAGATCGAGTCGAGTTCCCTGGCCTGTTCTTCGGACATCGTCACGATTCGGATCCGTCCCTTCTCTTTCTCGCGTTCCGCGGCCGCCCTCGGTGCGCGCGTCAGCGCTTCGCCGCGGCGAAGCTGCGCACCAGGGCGTCGCAGAACTCTGGCAGGTCCTGCGGCTTGCGGCTGGTCACCAGCGTGTTCGGTCCCTGCTCGTCGACGACGACGGGCTCGTCGCGCCAGCGGCCGCCCGCGTTGCCGATGTCGGTGCGCAGGCTCGGCCACGAGGTCAGCGACCGGTCGCGCACCAGGTCGGCCTCGACCAGCAGCCACGGAGCGTGGCAGATCGCGGCGACCGGCTTGCCGGCGGCGAAGAACGCCCGCACCAGCCGGGTGGCGTCCTCGTCGAGGCGCAGGAAGTCCGGGTTGGCCACGCCGCCGGGCAGGACGAGCGCGTCGAAGTCGGCGGCGCTCGCGTCGCTCAGCACCAGGTCGACCGGCATCCGCTGGCCGCGGTCGAGGTGGTCGAACAGCTGGGCCTCGCCCTCCTGCGGGCAGACCAGCACCGCCCGGCCGCCCGCCATGTTCACCGCCTCCCAGGGCCGCAAGGTCTCGGACTGCTCGGCACCCTCGGCGGCGATCAGGAACGCGACGTTCCGGTCGGCCAGCGAGGCGCCGTCGAACGCGCGCTTCGAGTCGGACTGCTGCTGGGTCATGGGGATGTTCCCGTCATCGTGGTCTTCGTAGCTCTCGCTACCACCTGTCGCCGTACCCGTATTCGCCGGCCGCGGGGTACGGCGAGTCCTCCCGCGGCAGGGGGTCGGCCGTCGTGCCGGTGCGCCCGGCCGGGCCGTAAGGCTGCTGATGCGTGCCCGCGGGCCGCACCAGCACGGTTTCGTTGGGGACGTAAGCCTGCTGCATCGTCAGTTCGCGCTGCTTGGCGAGCGCGCCGATCCGCAGGGCCAGACTGATGATTCCGACGAGCATCAGCACGACGCCCACGGCCTGGATACTCAGACCCGTGGCGTGCACGTGCGTGGCGAACGCGAGGATTGCGCCTGCTGTGATGATCGAGATGTTCGCGCCGATCGGCATCGGCGTCCTCCTTCCCGGAAGCGGACCCGGTCCCAGTGCCCGGCTTTCGCGAGGAGATGCGCGCGGCGTCAACTTCGGCCGTACGCGGCCGTCCACGCGGAGCGCAGCCGCCTCAGGTCCTGCTCGTTGCGCCGGGTTCTGGCCATGCCCGCCTGGCAGACGGCCTCGAGTTCGGCGTCCACCGAGCACAGCAGGGCGTTCGCGTGCCCCAGGCTCACCTTCGTCTCCGCCTGGGTCGCGGCCAGCTTGGCGTGCGCCTTGGCGAGCTCGTGCGGGTGGCCGAGCTGCTGCGCCTTGCGCAGCTTCTCGCGCGCCACGCGCTCGGCCACCCGCACGGCCATGGCCAGCCGCAGCCCCTCGCGCCGCATGTCGTCGAGCTCGGCGATCCAGGCGCGGGCGACGGCGTCCTCCGCCTCGTCCACGGCCTGCCGGTCGGCCACCTCGGTGAGCGTGCGCTCATACTCGATGACAGCCTCGGCTTCTCGTCCGTCGTCCGACAAGATCGTTCACGTCCTCTCACGTCGGTCCTACGCCGTTCGGGCGGCCCAGTTGCCCCAGCGGCGCCGAACGAAACAGGTTCCCGGCACGCTTGATTGGCGGCGGCCCGAACGGGCAACCGGGGGCGTCCGCGAGCTGGAAGGAGTCCGCGATGCCCGCCACGCAGATCAAGTTGTCCCACCTGGACAAGGTGATGTTCCCGCAGGACCGGATCACCAAGGGCGAACTGGTCGAGCACTACCGGGCCGTGGCCGGCCGGATGGTGCCGCGGCTGCGGGACCGGCCGCTGGCCGTGGCCCGCTATCCCGACGGGATCGAGGGCACCTCGTTCTTCCAGCAGGCAGCGCCGAAGCACACGCCCTCGTGGGTCAGGACCGCGACGCTGCCCAAGGAGGAGGGCGAGATCTCGCACCTGCTGTGCCAGGACGAGCGGACGCTGATCTACCTCGCCAACCAGGCCGCGATCACCGTGCACACGTGGCTGGCCCGGGTCGACCGGCCGGACCGCCCGGACGAGGTGCTGTTCGACCTCGATCCCTCGGGCGGCGACTTCGCCGAGGCCAGGGAAGCGGCCCGCGCCGTGCACGGGGTGCTCGACGAGCTCGGGCTGCCCAGCCTGGTGAAGACGACCGGCGGTCGCGGCCTGCACGTGAGCGTCCCGGTCAAGCGCCTGTACGACGCCGACGAGCTGCGCGCGTTCGCCCGCAGCGTGTGCGCGGTCCTCACCGCCCGCGAGCCGGACCGGTACACGACCGAGATCCGCAAGAACAAGCGCGCGGGACGGCTGTTCCTCGACACCACGCGCAACGCCTACGCCCAGCTCATCGTCGCGCCGTACACCGTCCGGGCCGTCCCGGAGGCGCGCGTGGCGACGCCGCTGGCGTGGAGCGAGCTCGACGACGAGTCGCTGGTGCCCGGCCGGTTCACGCTGCGCACGATGCCCGACCGGCTCGGCGAGCCGGACCCCTGGCGTGACCCGCCGGCCCCGGCCTCGCTCGGCGAGGCCCGTCAGCGCGTCGGCGAACTCCCTCGATGACGGTGCCCGTGACCGCGTCGGCGCTGTCGGTCTCGACCCCGGCGCTCGCGGCGCTGCTGCCGCTCGCGGTGGCGATTCCGCTGACGGGCGCCGTGCTGGCGCCGCTGCTGGCCCGGTGGACGAACAAGGCCGCGCTGGGCGGTTGCCTGGTGACGATGGCCTGCTCGCTCGCCGTGCTGATCCTCGCGGCGCCGCGGGTGTTCGGCGGCAGGATCCTGGTGCACTACCTGGGCGGCTGGCGGCCGAGCGGCGGCACGGTGCTCGGCATCGCGTTCGCCGCCGACCCCTTCGGCCTGCTGATCGCGCTCGTCGTCGCGGGCGTGGGCCTGCTGCTCCTGCTGTATACGCTCTCCGAGCTGGGCGGCCTCGGCGCGCGCGAATGCGGCGGCTTCGCCTGCCTGTTCCAGCTGCTGCTGTCCGCGCTGATCGGGGCGGCGCTGACCGGGGACCTGTTCGACCTGTTCGTCTGGTTCCAGGTGGCCGCGCTCTCCAGCTACGGGCTGACCGGGTTCTTCCTGGAGCGGCCGATCGCGCTGGAGGCGGCGTTCAAGATCCTGGTGCTGACCACGATGGCGGGCTTCACCGTCTTCCTCGGCGCCGGCCTGCTCTACGCGCACACCGGCGCGCTGAACCTCGGCCAGCTGCACGTGCGGCTGGCCGCGCCGGCCGGGGTGCTCGACGCGGTCGCGCTCGGCCTGCTGATCGCGGGCTTCGCCACGAAGGCGGCCCTGCTGCCGTTCCACGGCTGGCTCGCCGACGCGCACACGGCCGCTCCCGGGCCGGTGTCAGCGCTCTTCTCCGGCCTGATGGTCATCCTCGGCCTGATCGGCATCTCGCGCCTGGCGCTCCAGGTGTTCCCGGGCTCCGGCCTGCCGGTGCTCGGCGCGCTGATGGTGCTCGGCCTGGCCACCGCCGTCTGCGGCGCCGCGCTCGCCCTCGCGCAGGACGACTTCAAACGGGTGCTGGCGTACGACACCGTCTCTCAGATGGGCGTCATCACGGTCGGTTTCGCCACGGGCAACGCGGCGGGCGTCACCGGCGCCGTCTACCACCTGGTCAACCACGCGCTGTTCAAGGCTCTGCTGTTCCTGTGCGCTGGTGCCGTCGTGCACCGCACCGGACAGACCTCGCTGCGCGCGCTCGGCGGTCTGGCGAAGCGGTTCCCCGCCGTGACCGTCGCGTTCACGGTCGGTGCCGCGTCCATCGCCGGAATACCTCCGTTCAACGGATACGTCTCGCTCAGCCTGATCCACGAGGGCCTGACGAGCAGTCATCAGGACGTGCCGTACGCCGTCATGCTGCTCGCCCAGCTGCTGACCGTCGCCGCCCTCGGCCGCGCCGCGTGGCTCGCCTTCTACCGGCCCGCCGAGCACGCCGAGGACCTCGACGCCCCGCTCCAGCCGCACGAATCCCTCAGGACCGGCATGGCCGCCGGGCTGATCGGCCTCGGCGGCTGCTGCGTCGCCTTCGGCGTCTTCCCGCAGCAGATCCTCAGGATGCTGATGGAGCCGGCCGCGGGCGGGCTGCTCGAGGCGGCCCGCTACAGCGCGGCCCAACTCCGCGTCGGCGCTGCCGGCGGCAGCGTGGTCCCCGCGCACGTCTCGTTCGAGTACGCGAACTGGGTCGAGATCCTCGTCACCGTCGTCACACTGCTGGTCGCGGCGGCCGGCGTGCGCTGGTACCTGCGGCTGCGCCGCGATCCGCAACCCATCAGCGGGCTGCGGGCCCTGCACACCGGCTCGGCCAACGACTACGCCGCGTACGCCGTCGTCGGCCTGCTCGCGCTCGTCGCCGCGTTCACCGGCGGCATGCCGGGAGGCTGACCGGCCCCGGTCAGCCTCCCGGCATGCCCACCGCCTACGCGTGCCCGCTACTTCTTGTCACTTCTTGTCGCCGCGCAGCGCGCCGGGCAGGTGCGGCACGACCTCCTGGATCTTCGCCTTCACGCCCTGGCGGACCATGCCCTCGCGGTCCGCGTCGCCGTGCAGGACGGCGGAGGCCGCGTTCTGGATCTGCTCCAGCGTCGCGTGCGGCGGGATCGGCGGGACGGCCGGGTCGGTGCGGAAGTCGATCACGTACGGCCGGTCCGCGGCGAGCGCGGCCTGCCAGGCGCCGGCCACGGCGCCCCGCTCCTCCACGCGCACGCCGTCGAGCCCGAAGTGCTGCGCGATCGTCGCGTACGGCAGGTCGGGCAGGGACTGCGAGGCCTCGAAGGACGGTGCGCCCTGCATCGCCCGCATCTCCCAGGTGACCTGGTTCAGGTCGTGGTTGTTGAGCACCGCGACGATGAGCCGCCGGTCGCTCCACTGACCGCAGTACTTGGCGGCGGTGACCAGCTCGGCCAGGCCGTTCATCTGCATCGCGCCGTCGCCGACGATCGCGATCGCGGGCCGGTCCGGGTGGGCGAACTTGGCGCCGATCGCGTACGGCACGCCCGGGCCCATCGTGGCCAGCGTCCCGGAGAGCGAGCCGCGCATCTCGCCGCGCATCCGCAGGTGCCGCGCGTACCAGTTCGCGGCCGAGCCGGAGTCGGCGCAGACGATCGCGTTCTCCGGCACCATGGCGTCGAGGGCGTGCACGACGTACTCGGGGTTGATCGGGTCGGCCTCGACGTCGGCGCGGCGGTCCATCACCTCGTGCCACTTGCGGACGCCGTCCTCGATCTTCTCCCGCCAGGAGCGGTCCTGCTTGCGCTCGATCCTGGTGATCAGCCGGTCCAGGGTGGCCGCGGAGTCGCCGACGAGTTCGACCTCGAAGGGGTAGCGCAGTCCGATCATGGACGGGTCCATGTCGATCTGCACGGCGCGCACGTCCTCGAACCCGGGCAGGAACTGCGTGTAGGGGAAGCTGGATCCGACGACCAGCAGCGTGTCGCAGCCCTGCATCAGGTCGTAGGACGGACGGGTGCCGAGCAGGCCGATCGAGCCGGTGACGTACGGCAGGTCGTCGGAGAGCACGTCCTTGCCGAGCAGCGCCTTCGCGACGCCGGCGCCGAGCAGTTCGGCGATCCGCTCGACCTGGGGCCGCGCGTTGCGGGCGCCCTGGCCGACGAGCATGGCGACCTTGCCGCCCTCGTTGAGCACGCGCGCGGCGCGGTCGATCTCGGAGTCCGGGGGCACGGCGTCGAAGCGCGGGTGGCCGATCGAGGACGGCACCATCTTGAACGCGTGCTCCGGCGGCTCGTAGTCGAGCTCCTGCACGTCGGCCGGGATGATCACGGCGGTCGGGGCGTGCCTGGCCTTGGCGATGCGCATCGCGCGGTCGAGCACGTTCGGCAGCTGCTGCGGGACGGTGACCATCTCGCAGTACTCGGAGGCGACGTCCTTGTAGAGGCTGAGCAGGTCCACCTCCTGCTGGTAGGACCCGCCCATCGCGGTCCGGTCGGTCTGGCCCACGATGGCGACGACCGGCACGTGGTCGAGCTTGGCGTCGTAGAGGCCGTTGAGCAGGTGGATGGCGCCCGGCCCCGACGTGGCCGCGCAGACCCCGACCTGGCCGGAGAACTTCGCGTACCCGACGGCCTCGAACGCCGCCATCTCCTCGTGCCTGGCCTGCACGAACATCGGCTTGTTCTCGGCGCGGCCCCAGGCGGCCAGCAGGCCGTTGATTCCGTCTCCGGGATACGCGAAGACGTGCTCGACTCCCCACTCGCGCAGCCGGGAGAGCAGGAAGTCGGAAACCTTGGTGGACATGGGAGGGAACCTCCTCGGATCGGTCACTCGGGTGATGAGCGGCAGGTCGCAGGCCCCGCGGGCCGCCGTGACCGCCGCGTCGGCCGTCGCCGCCGTCTACCCGGTTCCGCGATGTTCACCGGTCCGCGGGCGGTTTTTATCCGCGAAACGGGTTACTGCGGGCAGCAGTCCCGAGCCAAGGAGGAGTACGGCCATGTCCGACACCGAGAACGAGCAGCGGCGCGCCGCGCAGGACGTGCGCGACATCGAGGAGGCCGCCGAGCACCTCGAGCAGACCGTCGACCGGGCGCGCGAGGCGGTCCGGCGGGCGAACGACGCCGACTCGATGGCGATGCCGGGCGGGAGCGACGTCGTGTCGGAGGCCGAGCCGGCCCGCCACGAGGACCAGGACCCGGACCCCGACCTGCGCCGGGGAACGCGGACGGAGACCGAGACGGAGGACCGATAGCCGTGTCAGAACACGTGCATCCACTCGAACGGATCGCCGACGGGTATGCCCCGGGCGAGGACTTCCCCCTCGGGGGCTACCTGGGCGCCATGGGCGTCTACAGCGCGAGCGTGGGGACGCTGGCCGTCCTCGCGCGGGTCACCAAGCGGACCGTCGAGCCGCCGAGTCCGTGGGATGTCGTCGTCGGCGCGGCGGCGACGCACACGCTCAGCCGCATCGTCTCCCGTGACCCGGTGACGAGCCCGCTGCGCGCGCCGTTCACCCGGTTCGAGGGCACGGCCGGTCCGGCCGAACTCAAGGAGGAGGTGCGCGGCGAGGGCGCCCGGCGGACCCTCGGCGAGATGCTCACCTGCCCGTTCTGCACCGGGATGTGGGTCGCCACCGCGCTGTCCGCGGGCTACGTCTTCGCGCCGCGGGCCACCAGGCTGGCCGCCGCCGGACTGGCCTCGCTGGCCGGCTCGGACTTCCTGCAGTTCGCCCGCGCCAAGCTGAACGGCTGAGCCGAACGGCGCGAGACGTGCGCGGCCGCCCGACCGGAAGGTCGGGCGGCCCGGCGTTTCAGCGGTCTCAGCCGACGGTCCAATCGGGGGACGGGCCGACCGCCGCCGCCATCACGGCGGAGTTCGGGATCAGCACCGGTCCCACCTTCGTCACCACGCGCACGTAGGTGAGCGTCATCCCGGTGACCCGGCCGACGATCGGGCCGCCGAGCGCACCGGAGCGGATCTGCAGTTCGTCGCCCACCGTGAAGGGCCGGGCGAACAGGAGCATGATCCCGGCGAACACGTTCGCGAGCACCTGCTGCGCCGCGATACCGAGGATCACACCGGTCAGCACGCCGCCTAGCAGCAGGTGCTGCACCGGGACATGCAGCAGGCTCAGCGCGCACAGCACCGTCAGCGTGTAACCGAACAGCAGGCAGACCACCCGGAAGGTGCTCGCCCTCGCGTCGCCGAGCCGGCCCGGCACGTGCACCAGGCCGATCACGTCGCTGGTGCCGCTGCGTACCGCGATCACCGCGCTCACCAGGAAGACGACCGCGCCGACGGCGGCGATCATCTCGTGCAGCGCCTGATAGCGGCCCGTCTCGAGCACGCCGCCGTAGTGGTACGAGACGACCAGCGCGGCCACCGCCACGACGGTGGCGATCAGCGCCCTCCTGCGCAGCCAGCCCAGCACGCTGCCGCGCACGCGGCGCGACGAGGGTTCGGACGGTCCGGCCTGTTCGGGGACGGCGGCCACGGTGAGCGGCTCCTCCGTGTCCGGGTGGATCAGCGTTTGGGCACGATCCACGTGCCATCATCCTTTCCTTCGGGATCGTTCGGGGGGCGGCGGCGGATCGCCCGCCGCTCAGGCGTCGCCCTCGCGCTCGTCGGCCAGGCCCGCGCGCAGCTGTCGGCCGAGGTTGTTCAGATCCTCCGGCGGACAGGTGTCGAGCAGGGTCGGCAGCAGCACCGTCTCCTGCGTCGCGACGTGCCGCTGGATGTCCAGCATCAGCTGATTGACCAGGGCCTCGTAGGCGTCGGAGTCCTCGCCGGCGCGATCGATGCTGAGCGCGATCTGCTCGGCCGCGTCGTCCTGCCGCGTCTGCTCGACCGCGTCGCTCCCCCCGGCGGGCAGGTACCGGCGCAGCGCGGGGTAGAGGAAGCGCTGCTCGGCCCGGGCGTGGGTGAGGAACCGGCTGGCGACCTCGTGCACCAGCCGGGCGCGTTCCGGGCACGGCTCGAGGCTGGCGACCCGGGCGGCCATGGCCTCCATCGCGTCGTGCTCGCGGCGCAGTTCGGTGACGGCGTTCGCTCCTTCGGGCATTTCGGGCACTCCCTCGCTCGGTTCCGTCGTCGTTCGGTGCGTCATCGCACGGTCTGCCGCCGTACCCGCCGAACGGCCGGGCATGCATTCCGATCGGGACGAATCGGCAGTTTCCGCGGTGGGCGCCCGGGTACCCGGCGATCGACTGGACAAGGAGTCGATCATGGCGGCTGGCGCCACCGGTCACGCGATACGCCGGATCATCGCGGGTGTCGACGGCTCGGACAGCGCGATGCACGCGGCACTCTGGGCCGCGCGAGAGGCGCGGTGCCGAGGCGTACCACTGCTGCTGACGCACGCGCTGCACATGCCCGAGGTGGCGGTGCCGCCGATCGAGCCCGCGGACTACGCGCAGAAGCAGCAGCGGGCCGGCAGCAAGCTGGTCACCGAGACCGCCGCGAAGGTCAGCACGCAGTTCCCCGACGTGGTGGTGGAGGCCGAGACCTCGCTACTCTCCCCCGTGCACCGGCTCAGCGACGTGAGCGCGCCGGATCAACTGGTCGTCACCGGCACCCGCGGGCACGGCGGGTTCGTCGGCATGCTGATCGGCTCGGTCAGCCGAGCCCTCGCCATGCACGCGAGGGGTCCGATCGTCGTCGTGCGCGGCCCGGAGCCGGAGCACGCCAACGGCCCTGTCGTGCTCGGCGTGGGCCTGGACCCGAACGACTCGGCGATCGAGTTCGCCTTCGAGGCGGCCCGCTGCTACGGCGCCCCGCTGCGCGTGGTGCGCGCCTGGGTGCCGCCGATGCCGGTGGCCGGCCTCGGCCTGCCCGGCGCCGCGGCGATGGGGATGGCCGGCGGCCCCGGCGCACTGCCGACGCCGTCCACGATGGAGGACAGCGACGAGCAGGAGGCCGACGACGCCATGCGAGCCGTCGAGCCGTTCCGGAGGCGCTACCCGGACGTCCAGACCGAGATCGTGGCACATATCGGCAACGCGGTGCCGGTGCTGACCGGCCAGTGCGCGGCCACTCGGCTCATAGTCGTCGGCGCTCACCGCAGGCACGGTCCGTTCGCGGTCGGCGCCGGGTATGTGGTGGAGGGACTGCTCGCGCACTCGCCGGTCCCGGTCGCCGTCGTACCGGTCTGCGCGTCCGACGGCGGGTGACCCGAACCGTTTAGGGAGCTCGGGCCGGGGCACTCGGCGCCTCCGATCAAGAACGCCGTGCCCAGAGGACCCCGATGACCGCCTTCGTCTCCCCGCCCCGCCCGACCTTCGCCAAGCGCGCGCCCCTGCCGGACCGGCTCTGGGCACGCACTCGCGGCGTGCTCGGGCGGCACGACCGGGGACCCAGGCCGTTGCCCCTCGCGGTGCTGCTCGACGTCGACGGCACCCTGGTGCGCGAAGTGCCCTACAACGCCGATCCCGCGGCGGTCGAGCCGATTCCGGGCGTCCGCGAGGCGCTCGACCTGCTGCGCGCGGCAGGCATCCGGCTCGGCGTGGTCGCCAACCAGTCGGGCATCGGCCGCGGCCTGCTGACCGAGACCGAGGCCGCGACCGTCAACCACCGCATCGAGGAACTGCTCGGCCCGTTCGACGTCTGGGCGCTGTGCCCGCACAGCCCGGTCGAGGGCTGCGCCTGCCGCAAGCCGCGCCCCGGCCTCATCCACGAGGCCGCCCGCCGCCTAGGCATCGAACCGCGCTCCTGCGTCGTCGTCGGCGACGTCCTCGGCGACGCCGTAGCCGCCCGAGGCGCCGGAGCCCGCTCCCTGCTCGTGGCACCCCTGCGCCCCCTCGGCCCCGAGTTCGCCCACCACGAATGGGCACCGGACCTAACGTCCGCCGCCCGCCTGATCCTCGGCACGTAGTTCTCGCAAAAGCGAAGCAAGAATCCGCACCGACCCGGGACCCAAGGACGAGGCGAATATCGACACCAGCCCGGTCAGAGGGCGAGGTGAAATTTCGCACGAGCCCCGAGCCAGAGAACGAAGTGAAATATTGCACCAGCCCCGAGCCACATGGCTGGGTGAAATTTCGCATCGGCAATCACCGAACCTAGCCTGAGACCGTGACCGTACGCGAGGCGAAATTTCGCATCGGGCACGCGACTGCTGGCCGAAGGTTTCGGTCGAGTCGAGCACCACGCACACACCTCCGCCGAGGTCGTGGTGCTCTCCTCGCCTGGCAGGCGCAGCCCAACCAGGGTTCCGGCGGGGGCACAAGCGGCGCAGCGAAAAAACGCACCAACCAACACCACCGCCGCTTGTGCCCCCGCCGGGTTCCTGGTCGCCTCCGGTGCCAGGCGAGGAGAGCACCACGACCGGACCCCACCCACCAACAACCCCAACCGCAGCCGAACCAGCATCCCCCGGGGCTCTCTGAGCCGGCCCGCCGGAGGCGAATTTGACGTTGACTTTAGGACGTTGACGTTGACTTTAGGACGTTGACGTTGACGCTCGAGCTCTGACGTCGAGCCCCAGCCGCGACTACGGAATCTCGTCCGTCTCGATCTCCGGCCCTATCTCCGTCCCTATCTCCGGCCCTATCTCCGTCTCCGTGTCCGTCGGCGGCTCGGTTCGCGCTGCGCGGAGCTCGCCGACGACGGCCCAGACGATCGAGACGAAGGGGACGGCGACGACGGCGCCGACGAGGCCGGCCGCGATCGTGCCGGCGATGACGGTGACGGCGACGACCACCGGGTGCAGGCGGACGGCCCAGCCCATCACGAAGGGCTGCAGCACGTGGCCTTCGATCTCGCCGGAGACGACGATCAGCGCGAGCACGAGGATGGCCGTCGGGACTCCGCGGGAGGCGAGTGCCACGAGCGTCGCCACGGCCAGGGCGATCGGTGAGCCGATCAGCGGGACGAAGCTGAGGAAGAACTCGACCAGCACCAACGGGAGTACGAGCGGCACGCGCAGGATCGCGAGTGCGATGCCGACGATGACGGCGTTGGTGGCGGCGATCAGGATCACGCCGCGCGTGTAGCCGGCGAAGGTGCGCCAGGCCGCCGCGCCGCAGCGGCGCCAGATCGGCTGCACTCGGTCCGGCAGCTGTCGCTGGAACCACTCCCACATCTGCTCGCCCGAATGCGTGAAGAAGAAGCTGCAGAACACGGCGAGCGCCAGGACGGTCAGCACCTCGGCCGCGCGTCCGGCGCTGTTGAGCGCCTGGCTCAGCAGCGTGCTGCGGTGGGCGGAGAGGTAGTCGCCGATCTTGCTCTGCAGGTTGGTGAGCGTGCCCGGGTGGACGTGGAACGGACGACCCTCCAACCACGTCTCGACGCGCTGGATTCCGCCGCGGAACTCGCTGCCGAGGTTCGGCGCGTTGCTGGCCACCCGTTCGCCGACCAGGAAGAACACGCCCGCGAGCACGCAGATCTCGCCGATGACGGCGACCGCGACGGCGAGCGGGCGCGGCACGAGGCGGGCGAGCACGTTGGCCGGGGGCCGGAGCAGCGCGGTGAACACCATGGCGAGGAAGATCGCGATGATGATCGTCTCGAAGCGCATCGCCAGCCGGAACAGGACGTAGACGGCGGCACCCAGCACGAGCAGGCGCCAGGCGTAATCGGACGCCAGGCGCACTCGCGGTTCCACTCCGGACGGCTGCTGCATCGGGGATCAGGCGTCCTTGGCGGTCGGTGCTTCGTCGGGCTCGTGGAAGTGCGTCTCGACCCGGACCTCCGGCCGACGCTCCTCCACCTGCGCGTACGAGCGCATCGCCTCGCGGTCCTCGCGGGTGAGCGGCGGCGGGAACAGGCTGCGCGGCCACATCTTCCGGGCGCGCACCACGTCCGCCTCCACGGCGTAGAGCGTGAGCTGGGCCTGGAGGTGGAACCAGGCGAGCAGGCCGAGGACGAGGCCGAAGGTGCCGTACGTCGCAGACGCGTGCCGCAGCGTGTGCGCCACCACGTAGCCGCCGATGTATTGCAGTATCTGCCACACGACCGCCGAGAGGATGGCGCCGACGCGCAGCTGACGCCACGTCACCCTGGCCGTCGTGGCCACGCGCAGGCCGAGCCAGAACAGCCCGATGTTCAGCAGCAGCGACAAAGCGATGCCGATGACCTTGCCCCACGCGCCGAGGAACGTGTGCCCGCTCCAGGAGCCGACGCCGGAGAGCACGGTCGTGACGATCACGCCGAGCCCGATGATCGCGATCAGCGCGAAGCTGCGCAGCCAGGAGCCCGGGAAGCCGGGGCGCTCGCGGCGCGGGACCTCCCAGACCTCGTTCATGGCGTTCTGCATGGCGTTCGCGACGCCGCGGGCGCCGATGAGCGTGAACACCAGCCCGATGACGAGCCCGATTCCGCTGCGGCCCAGGGAGTGCACGTTCGAGCGCAGCTGCTGGCCGATGACCGGGAACTCGGAGAGCGCGGAGTTCAGCACGTCCTGCTGCAGATGCGGGTTGCCGGACAGCACCATGCCGAGCACGGTGACCAGTACGAGCAGCAGCGGGAAGGTGGAGAGGAACGCGTAGTACGCGACCAGCGCGGCGAGGTTTCCCGCCTGGTCGTCGCTGAACTTGCGCCACACGGCGATCGGGAAAGCGATCGCGCGATGGCGCTGCTGGAACGCGTCGAGCGAGTTGATCAATCTGCCCACGGCTCAGCTCACCCCATTCGTCGGCCTTCGGCTCACCCCTGGTATCCCGAAACGCCCGGTCGATGCGCCGCGGAGGCGATGCGACACGGTCGGCTCAATCGGCGCATCGCGGCGACTAAGCCGGCGCGAAACGGGCACCCGTCGAGATCCGCGCGTGTGAATGAGGAGGAACACGACATGACGGACATGCAGCACGCCCACCACCCGCCGAGCGACCTCGGCGAGTCGTACGACCCGTTCCGGGCGACGCACCCGACCGTGCTCGTGCACGACACGAGCGTGGAGGTATTCGAGCGGGCGTGGGACGACAGCGACTCGCGCTGCCCGCAGTGCCGCCGCGGCACAGCGGCCGAACGCGGCACCGCCCCGCTCGACCAACGCCGCTGGGTGCGCTTCACCTGCGGAGACGTGATCGCGGTGGAGCACACCGCGGGCTGAGGGCACGCAGCAGGCAACGGCCCGGCGGGCTCACCGGTTCAGCGCTGAGTCCACGTCGGGGAAGATCTCGAGCATCTGGTCCAGATTCGTCAGGTCGAGCACCCGGCGGACGGCGTCCGACGGCGCGGCGATGCGGAACGCACCGCCGCTGCCGCGGGCGCTGCGCTCAGCCTCCACCAGAACGCGTATCCCGCCGGAGTCGCAGAAGCTGACGCCCGCCATGTCGAGCACGACGGTGCCGTGCTCGGTGGCCGGCAGCAGCCGGGAGCGCAGCCGCCCCACCGCGGCGAAGTCGAGCTCCCCGCTCACCTCGATCACGACGCGGGCGTGCGCTCCGTGCTGCTCGCGGACCGTCAGTCCGGGCGGCTGCCATGGCTGGGCGGCGTCCATCGAATCTCACTCCGTTCCCGGCGAGCCGGCCGCGGTACGGACCGGAATCACCGTGTCGAGCCCGCTGATGGCGAGGATCGGTGCCAGCAGCGGCGGTACGACGACCTCGATGTCGTCGGCATGCGCGAACAGCACGCTCAAGCCCGCGCTGTCCAGGTAAACGACTTCGGAGAGGTCGACGACGAGCAGACCGGCCGAGGGGTCGAGGCCGGCCCGGACGGCAGCGTCGAACTCGGCGCTGTTGCCGCGGTCGATCTCGCCGACCACGCGCAGCACGGGAGCGCCAGAGGTCGTGCGCGACGTGGAAAGACCGAGACCGGCACCCATCATTCGACCTCGATCCTCAGCGAGACGACCGTTCCCTCGTCGCCGCTGTCGACCGACACGTCGTCGACCATCCCGCGCATGACCTCGATGCCGCGGCCGCGGATCCCGTCGCGGGGACGGCGCGGACTGCGCCAGCTCCCGTCGTCAGCGACACTGACCAGGATGTGCTCGGCGAACGCCTCGGTGCACAGGCGCACGAATCCGTCAGGGCGGCCGACGTGCGCGTGCTCCACGGCGTTCGCGCAGGCCTCCCCCGCAGCCACCAGCACCCGCTGCGTCGTCTCCCCCGACAGGCCGCAGCGCTCGAGCCAGCCGCGCAGCCCGTCGCGGACCTGCGCGAGCCGCTCGGCCCGCGCCGGGAAGACCGTCTCGAAGGGGCCGGGGTGCCGGTAGAGCAGGACGGCCACGTCGTCCTCGTATCCGTCGTGCGGCCGCATCCGCGCCATCACCCGCGCCGCCAGCTCCTCGACGCCGGTGTCCCGCTCCTCGCGCAGGGCCAGGCCCGCCTTGGCGATCCCGCCGTTGAGCGAGTGCCGGCGGCGCTCGACGAGGCCGTCGGTGTAGAGCAGTAGCGTGGCGCGCGGCGGCACGAGCTCGGAGGCGCACGGCCGCGGCGCGGCCGGACGCACGGCGAGCGGGAACGAACGCGCCTGCTCCAGCAGGTCCATCCCGCCGTCCGCGCGGGCGAGGATGCCCGGCGGGTGACCCGCGCTGGAGTAGGTGAGCAATCCGGTGAGCGGGTCGAGCACGGCGCAGAACACGGTGGTGCACAGCGCGCCGGAGACCCCTGCGGCGAAGCGGTCGAGCGCGTTCAGCACGCGACCCGGATTCTCCGGGTCCTGCAGCAGGAGCGCCCGGCAGGCGCTGCGCAGCTGGCCCATCACGGTGGCCGCCTCGAGCCCGCGGCCGACGCAGTCCCCGACGACGACGCCGATCCGGCCGTCCGGCAGTTCGACCGTGTCGTACCAGTCGCCGCCGACCTCCAGCGGCCGGGCGGCCGGCTCATACCGGACGGCGAACCCGGGTGGCAGCGCGGACGGGCCGAGGATCGCGCGTTGCAGGGCGAGGGCCGTCTCGCGCTGCTCGTCGATCTGGTGCGCGCGGCGCAGACCCTGGGTCAGGTGCCCGGCCAGCACGGACAGCAGCAGCCGGTCCTGCTCGCTGAACGGGCGGCGGTCGATGGCGAGCCAGAGCACGAGGATGCCGCGCGGCCCCTCCAGCGAGACGCCGACGCCGCCCTGCGCCCGCAGGTCCCTGCGGGCCACCAGGGGCGGGCCGTCGCGCAGGTCGATCAGCGTGTCGCGCAGGCCGCCTTCGAGCGTCTCCCAGCCCACGCCGGCGGGCGCCGCGGTGATGGTCGGCACGTCGCTGCCCGGCGGGAAGAGCGCGCCCAGCACGCGTTCCGCGCCCCAGAGCGTGCGGACCTCCTCGACCGCGCCGCGCAGCGCCTGGTCGAGGTCGCCGGAGCGGGAGAGTCGCAGGCTGACGGCGGCCACCGCGGCGTCGCGCTGGACCGCGTAGTGCTCCGCGGTCACGTCGCGGAAGGTGCCGACGCTCATCCGGCGGCCGTTCTCCGGGTCGACGATCCCGGTGAAGGTCGCGGCGACCCACAGACGCCGGCCGTCCCGATGGGTGACCGGCACGGTGCAGCTGCCCGAGTCCTCGTTCAGGAAGCGGGCGATCGCGTCGCCGAAGAGCCGGTCGGCCTCCGCGTCGACCTCCGGATCGGGCCACCACGGGTAGCGCGCGCGATAGGGCAGGCCCTCCGGTCCGTAGCCCAGGATCTCGGTGAAGGCCGCGTTCGTCTCCATGATCGTGCCGTCCTCGTCGGCGACGAAGAACGCGTCGTGCAGCGTCTCGACCAGCGCGTTGCGCCAGCGGGCGTGGTGGCCGCGCAGCCGCGCGAGCTCGATGATCGCGCGCACTCGGGCCAGCAGCTCGGCAGCGCTGAACGGCTTGGTCAGATAATCGTCGGCGCCGGCCTCGAGGCCCTCGATCGACGCCTCGGGTTCGGCGAGCGCGGACAGCAGCAGCACCGGGACACTCGTCGTGCGCTGCTCCCGGCGGAGCGCGGCGACGATGTCGAGCCCGCTCACGCCCGCCATCATCACGTCGCTGACGACCAGGTCGGGCTTCCAGTGCCTGAGCGCTTCGAGGGCGCTCGCGCCGTCGCCGAGCGCGCTGACCTGGTAGCCGGCTCCGCTCAGCAGCCGGGCGAGGTACTCGCGCATGTCGGCGTTGTCGTCGACGCCAAGGACGTGCGCCGGCACCGCCGTCCCGGCGACGGCGGACACGACCGGCTCGGCCTCCTCGACCTCCGGCAGCCAGCGCAGCGCCTCGTGGACGAACGCGTCGGCGGTCGAGTCGCCCGGCGCCGCCCCGGCCTCGTCCGCCGCGGCCACCGCGTCCGGGGGCAGGTGGACCCGCCCGAACGGGATGCAGACGGTGAACTCGGTGCCCACGCCCTCGGCGGAGGTCGCCGAGATGGTGCCGCCGTGCAGCGCCACGAGTTCCTTGACCAGCGCGAGGCCGATGCCGCTGCCCTCGTTCGAGCGGGACCTGGCGCTCTCGATCCGGTGGAAGCGCTCGAACAGGCGCGGCAGCTCGTGCTCGGGGACGCCGATGCCGGTATCCGCGACCGTCACCAGCGCGTGGCCGCCCTCGGCGCGCACCGCGACCCGGACCGAGCCGTCGAAGGTGAACTTCAGCGCGTTGCTGAGCAGATTGAGGACGATCTTCTCCCACAGCGCGCGGTCCACGTAGACCGGCTCGGGCAGCGGCGGGCAGTCCACCTCGAAGCCGAGCCCGCCCCGCTCCATCGCCGAGCGGAACACGCTGGCCAGCTCCGCGGTGAGCGCGGACAGGTCGACCGGGGCGAAGCGCGCGCCCATCCGGCCGGCCTCGATCCGCGAGAAGTCGAGCAGGGTGTTGACGAGCTTGCCGAGCCGCAGGCCGTTGCGGCGCACCATCTCGAGTTCCTCGCGGGTGCGCGGATCCGCGTCGGCCAGCCGGGTGCGCAGCTCCTCGACCGGGCCCATGATCAGGGTGAGCGGGGTGCGGAACTCGTGGCTGACGTTCGAGAAGAACGCGGTCTTCGCCGTGTCGAGCACGGTCAGCTCCTCGGCGCGCCGCTGCTGGGCCAGGGAGGTCCGGGCGGTGGCGATCCCGGTGGCGACGTGACCGGCCGTCAGCTCGATGAAGGAGCGGTACGCCTTGTCCAGCGGCCGGTAGCGGTTGACCGCGGCGACCAGGAAGCCGATGGGCTCGCCGCCGCGGCCCGGCAGCGGCTGCACGATTGCGCGAACCGGCGGCTCGCTCCAGCCGCCGGTGGGCAGCGGCTCAGGACCGCGGTCTTCGAGCTCGACGACGCTCGCCTCGCCCTTGGCCGCCGCGGCCGCCGGCCAGGCCGCCCCCGTGTCGGTGAGCGGGAGCACCGTGGGCGCCGACGGGTGGTTCGGGGCGATGCCGCTGGTCGCGGCGAGCCGCGCGGCGCCGTCGTCGAACAGGTAGAAGAGGGCGAACGGGAAGCTGCGGTCGTAGCGCCCGAACTGCTGGGCCGCGAAGGTGAGCATCTCCTGCTCGGAGCGCACCGCGGAGGCCGCGCCGAGGTCGCGCAGCATCGCCATCCGCCGCTCGCCGACGACCCGCTCGGTCTCCTCGCTGACCACGCAAAGCATCCCGACGACGGCGTCCTCGTCGTCGCGCAGCGGGCTGTAGGAGAAGGTGTGGTAGGTCTCCTCGCGGAAGCCGGACCGCTCCAGGAACAGCAGCAGTGCCTCGTCCCAGGTCGACGCGCCGGTCTCCAGGACGCTGCGGATCCGCGGCCAGACCTCCGGCCACACCTCGGCCCACACCTCGTTGGCCGGGCGCCCGAGCGCCCAGGGGTACTTGCGGCCGAGGGTGTCGTGCCGGTACGCGGCGTTGCAGAAAAAGGTCAGCTCAGGACCCCAGGCCATCCACATCGGGAAGCGCGAGGTCAGCAGGATGCCGAGCGCGGTGCGCAGGCTCTGCGGCCAGCCCTCGGGCGCCCCGAGCCCGGTGGCCGCCCAGTCGACCGCCGCGAGGTCGGGGCCCACCACGTCGTCGAGGGAGAAGATGTCGAGCCGCGCGGCATCCTCTTCCCCGGCGCTATCCGGCATCTTCCCCAGCCTCCAACGGGTCCGCTTTTCGACGCCTGCGCCGCCGCCTGCCGCCGGGATCCCGGCGAGGGGCGGCGGAGTGATCGTCGGGCGCCCGAGTGCCCGGTGCGCGCCTGCTCAAACCGCACCGGAGAATCGACCCGGCGCTCTTGGAGTCAGCGGCCGGTGCGCCTTCAGGCCGTTGCCGCGCTGTGCGCCTCCGTGCGCGCGATGTGCCGGAGCAGCGCCCGGAACCCGCTGCGGTACGGCTCGGCCTCCGCGTCGGCGGACGGCGTGTCACTGCTCTCGGCCTGCTCACAGGCCCGCATCCCGGCGCGCACCGCGGCGTCCTTGGCCATGCGCAATCCGAGGCGAAGCTGCTCGCCGAGATGGTCGATCTCGTCGATCGGACATACCTCGATCAGCGCGGGCAGCAGCAGGGCGTCCTGCCGGGCCACGTGCCCGCGGATGCCGTCGAGCAGACGTGCGACGAGTTCCTCCGAATCCGGGCCGGCCGCCGTGCTGTTCTCCACTCTGGCGACGATGCGGGCCACGCCGCGGTCGGCACGGTGCTGGGTGTCCGCGATGCACGCGCCTTCAGGCAGCAGCCGGCGCAGCGTCGGGTAGACGTGGCGCTCCTCGGCCTGCGCGTGGATCATGAAGCGGGCGCACAGCTCGTGGAGCAGCGAGGTCCGCTCGCCGCCGCGGCCCAGGGACATGACACGGGTGACGAGGGTCGCGATCTCGTCGTGCTCGCGGGCGATCTCCGTCGCCGCATTCGCCGTTCCCGCCATGCCCACCATGGTCTCGCACTCCCGTCGCTTTCTCGCGGAACCGACGGCTACCCGTTCAATGACGGTACATGCGCCTGTTCAGGCGAACCGGTGTCGAGGTACGCCCGGACGGCGGTGCCACCAGGGCCGGTCGAGTGAATGATCAGCAGATCGCAGAGCTGGTTCACGCTCCACAGCCCGGCGCCGCCGTTCGCGGACCGCAGATCGGGCCGGCGCCGCCCGACGAGCGGATCCCGGATCACACCCTCGTCGCGCACCTCACACACGGCGTGTCGCGCGCAGCCCCACACCGCCAGGCTGCCGCCCCCGCCGCCGTGCCGCACGCTGTTGCCCGCCAGCTCGTCCGCCACCAGAACGAAGTCGGCCAGACGCTCGCCATGCAGCCCGAGCCCGGCGGCGCGCCGACGGATCTCCGCGCGCAGCAGCGGCAACTCGTCGAGTCCGAAGTCGGTGCGGTACAGCGGTGGTCCGAGTCTCGGAAGCGGGGCGTCGAAGCAGGCGGTCCCGCCGTCCGGATCGAACCGCCCGCACGCGGCCGGTGGGGCGCAGCCGCGCAGCTCCGGATGCGAAGCGGTCACGCCGGCGAGCACGGGTTCGGGAAGGGCCGCGTCGTAGGGACAGAGCAGCCGCCACGGCGGCCCGGCCTCGAAAGCGGGGTTGACCAGGTGCTCGTGGACCCGGCACTCGCGCAGCTCGAGCTCGGAGCGGCCGGGCCACGCCAGCTCCCCGACGCCGCGGCACGCCGTGCCGCGCACGGTGTTGCGCTCCACCCAGTCCCGCCAGGCCGGGATGATCCTGGCCGGGTTGCGGCCGACCGAATCCATGTCCAGATACTCCACGCCCGCCGCCTCGCCCAGCTCCTCCCGCAGCGGCCCCGCGTGCTCCGCGACCGCCGCGACCATGACGGCCTCCCCGGCCCGCAGCCCCTCGCGCACGAACGATGAGGTCTCCGCGACGAATCCGGCCAGGCCTTCGTAGAGCAGCGCCTCGTGGCGGAACCGCGACGGCGTCGACGCCATGGAGCCCGTCCCTCCGTTGCCCGGCGCCCCCGGGGCCCGGATCCCGGGGGCGCGCGCCGGGTGCCCGGCTCTCGCCGCGGCAAACCCGCATGGGCCGGAGGCGGAGCGGGCCGCGGCCGGGCGACCAGGCCTCATCCGGCCGGTCGGACCCGTCGATCGAGCGGCCGATCGAGGAGGCGGCACGCGGCGCTTCCCCGCATGGTTGGGCCGGGCGCGGCCGGGCAACCAGGCCTCATCCAGCCGGTCGGACCCGTCGATCGAGCGGCCCATCGAGGAGGCGGCACGCGGCGCTCCCCCACATGGTTGGGCCGGGCGCGGTCGGGTAACCGGGGCTCCGCCGGCCGGTCGGACCAGTCGATCCAGGAGGTGGCCATGGCGCTCTCGGCCCGGGACCGGCGGATCATCTCCGCCATCGAGCAGCAGCTCGTCGACCGCGATCCGGCGTGGGCGAAACGCTTCGGGCGCAGGCTGCGCCGCTTCGATCGTCGCGAGAGCGCCGAGCGGCACCCGGCCCGGCGCGTCGCGGGGCTGACCGCGCTGGGTATCGGCTGGTTCATTCTGCTCTGCGTCTGCTCGGCGCACGGCTTCACCCGGCCGTGGGCGACGGTCGCCGTGGTGGGCACGGGGGCGGCGGTCGGGACGGTGCAGGCGGTGGTGCGCCGCAGGCGCGGGGGCCGTGGGGTTTGATCCCGGGCAGCCGGGCAACCCGCGAGCTGCGGATTCGAACCGATTTTCGGACCCGCACCCCGGCCGTCCGCGTTCGGGCGGCCACCGAAGGCAAAGGAGTGCCGAAATGGGTGTCATCCTGCTCGTCCTGCTGCTCGCCCTCGTGCTCGGCGGACTCGGATTCGCCGTGCACGTGCTGTGGTGGATAGCACTGGCCGTCCTCGTCGTCTGGCTGATCGGCTTCGTCGTCGAACGCGGAGCCGCGTCCGGCAGTCGTCGGCGCTGGTACGGCAGGTGGTAGCAGTGGAGGGCGGTCCCGCGGACCCGACGTAAAATGCGGATGAAACGGGTGTTTTGCCCGCGAGCGCCGGGACTGCCGGGCCGCCGCCCACGCTCCCGCCGCGCGGGCGGCCCGGAGCATCGGCTCTCAAGGAGGTGAACTGGATGACTCAGGCGCATCAGGAACGACTGCAGGCCGACGAACTGCCCGCGGGCAGCGTCGTCTCCGTGCTGCTGGAACAGCACGCGAAGATCAGGGAACTGTTCGAGCAGACCGCCGAGGCGCGCGGTGCGGCCCGCCGTCGGGCCTTCGACGAACTGCGCGAGCTGCTCGCGGTGCACGAGGCCGGGGAGGAGATCGTGGTGCGGCCGGTGACGAAGGCCGCCGCGGACGGCAAGATCGCCGACGAGCGCAACCACGAGGAGAAGGAGGCGGCCAAGGAGCTCGCCGAGCTCGAGAGCCGCGACATCTCCAGCCGCGGGTTCGCCGAATCGCTGGCCGAACTCGAGTCCGACGTATCGGATCACGCCGACGCGGAGGAACGTGACGAGTTCCCGTACCTGCTGTCGGCGGTCGATCAGGACACGCAGATGAAGATGGGTGCGCGGCTGCTGAAGGTGCAGCGCGCGGCGCCGACGCATCCGCACCCGACCGCGGCCGGATCCCCCACCGCGCAGGCGGTCCTCGGACCGTTCGCCGCACTGCTGGACCGTGCCCGCGACGCCTTCCGCAAGCCGGCCGACGGCTGAGCCTCCGCGTATCCCGCAGGCCGGTCCTCGGACCGTTCGCCGCACTGCTGGACCGTGCCCGCGACGCCCTCCGCACGCCGACCGAGAGCTGAGCGTGCGCGTATCGCGCAGGCCGGTCCTCGGACCATTCGCCGCACTGCTGGACCGGGCCCGCGACGCCCTCCGCAAGCCGACCGAGGGCTGAGCGTCCCCGTATCGCGCGGACTGCGGGCGGTCAGCCGGGCGTCGCCGTTGCCGTCGGCAGGGGCTCGATGAGCGTCAGCGTGCCGATTCCCTCCTTCACGCCGACCTGCACGTCGCCGACCAGGCTGGAGAGCATCGCCCAGCCGAGCTCGTCGCGGATCGGCCAGCCGAGCGGCGCCCGGGCCCGCACGGTCACGTGCAGCTCGGCCGGGTACCGGTCGTAGGTCAGCTCCATCGTCTCGGTCGTCGCGGCGGCCGGGACGTCGGCGGCCTGCGCCTCGGCAGCCTGGAAGAACGAGCTGCACGCCTCGTCCACCGCCAGCCGGAGATCGTTGACCTGCGGCAGCGGCAGGAACAGCAGCGCCCCGACGTGCATGGCCGAGGTGCGGACGAGGGCGAGGAAGTCCTGATCGGCCAGAAAGGTGATCTGGACCATCCGCACCGGCTCGCCCTCGTCCGCCTCCTGCGTGAAACCCATCGCCTCGCGTCACTCCTCGCCGTGGTCCGCCGCGGTGATTATCCTGCAGATCCGCCTTCCGTTCCGGCACCGCCCCGGCGTGTCAGGGCACGAGCACCGCGGCGCCGTTGACCCGGTCTGCGGCCAGGTCGGTGAGCGCGAGGTCGGCGTGCGCCATCGGATACGGCTGCGTCCGGACCCGGATCCGCACACGCTCGAGGAGATCGAACAGCTCGCGCCCGTCCTGGCGGGTGTTCGCGGTGACGCTGCGCACCGAGCGCTCCTGGAAGAGGTGCTTCGCGTAGTCCAGCCGGGGGATGGCGCTCAGGTGGATCCCGGCGATCGCCAGCGTGCCGCCGGGAGCGAGCGCCTCGAGCGCGGTCGGGACGAGATCCCCGGCCGGGGCGAACAGGATCGCGCTGTCCAGCGGCTCCGGCGGCGCGTCGTGCGAGCCGGCCGCGGAGGCGCAGCCGAGGTCCAGCGCCAGCTTCCGTGCCTCGGCCGAACGGGTGAGCACGTGTACGGTCGCGCCCTGGGCCATCGCGATCTGCGCGGTCAGGTGGGCGGACGCGCCGAAGCCGTAGATCCCGAGGCGACCGCCGCGCGGCAGTTCGGCCCGCTTGAGCGCGCGGTAGCCGATGATCCCGGCGCACAGCAGCGGGGCGAGTTCGGCGGCCGGCGGCGAGCTCGGCAGACGGTAGGCGTAGGCGGCGTTCACGGTGAGATACGGCGCGTAGCCTCCGTCCACGTCCCAGCCGGTGTACGTGGAGTGCGGGCACAGGTTCTCGGCGCCGCGGCGGCAGTACCCGCATTCGCCGCAGGTGCCGCCGAGCCAGGCGACGCCGACCCGGTCCCCGCGCGCGTAGCCCGCGACCTGCGAGCCCTCCGCGACGATGTGCCCGACCACCTCGTGCCCGGGAACGCAGCGCTCGCGGTGCGGCGGCAGGTCGCCCTCGGCCAGGTGCAGATCGGTGCGGCACACGCCGCAGGCCTCGACCTGCACGAGAAGCTGGCGCGGCCCCGGCGCGGGCACCACCCGCTCCACGCGCTCGACGCGCACACCGCCGCCGGGCACCGGGTCGGCCACGGCCCAGGCGTGCATGGTCTCCGGAATCGTCTCCACACCGCGCTCCATTCGCCCGCCCCCAGGGGCGACGCTAGCCGATGGAGGCGGCTTCGGCATGCCCTGCGGGCCGGCCGCCGGGCGCACGTACGGCGCGCGTGCGGCGTACCTCCCCGCTCAGTTCCCGGACTCGGCCGCGGGGATCAGCCGGAAGCCGTGGCCGTACACGGTCTCGATCAGCCCGTCGATCGCGAGCTTGCGGCGCAGCGCCGCCACGTGCACGTCGAGCACGCGGGTCGGTCCGTACCAGTTGTCGTCCCACACGCGGGTGAGCAGCTCGTGCCGGGAGATCGCGCGGCCGGGGTCGGCGACGAGGCATTCGAGGATGTCGAACTCCTTCGGGGTGAGCGGCACCTCCGCACCGCCGACCGTGACCCGCCGGGTGCGCGGATCGACCGTGAGCAGGCCGACGGTGTAGTGCGTGCGCCCGGGGTTCACCCTCCGGAGCACGGCGCGGATCCGCGCCTCGAGCTCGGCCAGTCCGAAGGGCTTGACCAGGTAGTCGTCCGCGCCGTCGTCCAGCGCCGCGACCCGGTCGCCCTCCGCGCTGCGCACCGTCACCACGATCACCGCCGCGTCGCTGTACGCGCGCAGCCGGCGGCACACCTCCAGCCCGTCCAGGTCGGGAAGCCCCAGGTCGAGCAGTACGACGTCGGCAGGTCCGGCCTCCAGCGCGGCGCGCCCGCTGGCGACGGTCTGCACCGCGTAGCCCGAGCGCGACAGGCCGCGGCGCAGCGGCGACGCGATACCCTCGTCGTCCTCGACGACGAGCACGCGGACCGGCTGGTCGGCCACGGCGGCGTTCGATGTCACGCGATCACGGTAACAATGCGCGCGCAACAGCTTCGCCACAGCGGCCCGCCCTTACGGGATCTGAACAATCCCCTTGCAGATTCCGAACCGGTGATCGGTGAGGCTTGGTTCCGGGTCGTCGATGCGGCGGCCCCGGAACCGACCGAGGAGGCCGACCTTGCCGCACCGGACGACCGATGACGCCAGGAACCGCGTCGACGCACGCGACCGCGGACTGCGCCGGGTGCGCACAGCCACCGGCTGGATCACCGTCGCGTCCGCGGCGGGCGCCGTGGTGCTCGCCGGCGGATACGCCCAGGCACTGCCCGGAAAGACCAGTGCGAACAGCACGCCGGCCAAGGCGCCGGGCACGGCCGCGCACGCGACCCCGTCGGCCGCGGCGAGCACCGGTGCGCCGGCCGCGACCACCGCCGGCGGTTCCGCGGCGAGGACCACCGCGGCGACGCAGGCGTCCACGACCGCCGCGAGCGCGCCGACGACCTCGTCCGCACCCGCCCTCCAGGCCCCCACGCAGGCTCCGACCACGGCGGCCACCACCGCGCAGACGACCTCGGGCGGGTCATGACCGCGCTGCTCGGCAATCCGCTCTGGTTCACCACCCGCGCCACCGGCACGATCGCGCTCATCCTGCTGACCGTGACGGTCGTGATCGGCGTCGCGGGTGCGGGCCGCTACGCGCCGTCGGCCGTCGGCCGCTTCGAGATCAACGCGCTGCACCGCAACCTCTCGCTGCTGTGCCTCGCGCTGCTCGCCGTGCACCTCGGCACGACGCTGGCGGACAGCTACGTCCCGATCGGCTTGGTCTCGGCGCTGGTCCCCTTCGTCTCACCGTACCGAACGCTGTGGGTGGCGTTCGGTACGGTGGCTTTCGACCTGCTGCTCGCCGTCGCGCTGACCAGCGCGGTACGGCTGCGCATGGGCCTGCGGCGCTGGAAGGCCGTGCACTACCTGGCGTACGCGGCCTGGCCGGCGGCCGTCCTGCACGGCTTCAACACGGGTACCGACTCGAAGCTCGGCGCGCAGCAGTTGCTGTACGTGCTCTGCGTCGTGTGCTTCGTGGTGGCGGGCTCCTGGCGGCTCTACCGCCGGGCCGCGGCCGGCCGTTTCGCCGGAGGTGACGCATGACGACGGACACGCAGACGGCGGGCCGGCGGGGCTACGGACGCCGCCGCGCCCCGCTCGCGCCCGAGGGTCCGTACGGCGAGCGGCTTTTCGCCGGTTGGATGGCGACCGGTCAGCCGGCCGACCTTCCCGAGCATCTGGCGCGGTACGGCGCCATGCCGTCCTTCGCGCGGACCGGCGAGCACACGCTGATCGACGCCGTGGCGCGGTCCGGGTTGACGGGCCGCGGCGGCGCGGCCTTCCCGACCGCCGCGAAGCTGCGTGCCGTCGCGCGTGCCAAGCGGCCGGAGCGCGTGGTCGTGGCGAACGGCATGGAGAGCGAGCCCGCCGCCAGGAAGGACAAGGCTCTGCTGCGCCTTGCCCCGCACCTCGTGCTCGACGGCATCCTCCTCGCCGCCGACGCGGTCGGCGCGAGCGAGGCGTACCTGTGCGTGGCCGAGAGCCGTTCGGGGCTCGAGCGGGAGCTGCGCGAGCTGATCGCCGAACGCCGCTACCAGGGATTCGACCCCATCGAGATCCAGGTACGCACGCCGCCGCACAACTACGTCTCCAGCGAGGCGTCCGCGCTGGCGAACTGGTTGAGCGGCAACGACGCCAAGCCGACCACGACGCCGCCGCGCACCGCCGAGCGCGGCGTGGGCGGTCTGCCGACGCTCGTCGACAACGTCGAGACCCTGGCTCACCTCGCGTTGATCGCGCGCTACGGCCCGGACTGGTTCCGGATGCGCGGCACGGCCGAGAGCCCGGGAACGTCGCTGGTCTCGCTCGCGGGCGCCGTGCCGGCTCCAGGCGTGTAC
Organism: Actinospica acidithermotolerans; assembly: GCF_018139625.1. Taxonomy (GTDB): domain Bacteria; phylum Actinomycetota; class Actinomycetes; order Streptomycetales; family Catenulisporaceae; genus Actinospica; species Actinospica acidithermotolerans. Next base: position 49,514 of record NZ_JAGSOH010000047.1, read on the forward strand.
GAGGTCGCATACGGTACGCCGTTGCGCGACGTGATCTCGCTCGGCGGGGCGCTGCACGACGTGCAGGCCGTGCTGATCGGCGGCTATTTCGGCACGTGGGTGCCCGCTGGCCAGGCCGCGGAACTCGAATACAGCGGCCCGGGGCTGGCGATGGTCGGCGCCGCGCCGGGTGCCGGGGTGCTGGCCGCCCTCCCCTCGACGTCGTGCGGCCTGGCCGAGACCGCGCGCATCCTCGACTACCTCGCCGGTCAGAGCGCGCGCCAGTGCGGACCGTGCCGCTTCGGATTGCCCGCCGCCGCCGAGGATTTCGCGCAGCTCGCGTTCGGGGTGCACGACCGGGCCGTGCAGGAGCGGCTGGAGCGGCGCGTCTCCGAGCTCAACGGCCGAGGAGCCTGCAAGCACCCCGACGGCGCCGCGCGGCTCGCGGCGTCCGCGCTGCGCACCTTCGCGTACGAGGTGCACCGGCACCTGACAGCCGGACCGTGCCCCGCCGCGCTGCAGGCGCCGCGGCTGCTGCCGACGCCGACGGCCCCGATCGGGGACGGTGACTGGCGATGAGCCGCGCGCACCGCCTCGTCATCGACCGCATCGCGTGCACCGGCCACGGCCTGTGCGCCGAACTGCTGCCGGAGCACGTGGCCCTGGACGAGTGGGGTTACCCGATACAGTCTCCCGGCCCGATTCCCGGCAGCCTGACCCGCCACGCGCGCCGCGCGGTCGCCGCGTGCCCCGCGCTCGCCATGCGGCTGGAGCCCGCGCGCACCCGCGACGCCGCCCCGGCCCCCCAT
>NZ_JAGSOH010000048.1 GCF_018139625.1 Actinospica acidithermotolerans
GACCGAGACGATTCCGAAGGTTCGGGGTCCTCGGCCGAACCGTGGATCGGGTGCGGCGGGCAGTGGCTCGGCCGTCGGGGCGGTGGGGCTGTCCGGTGGTTCCGGCGGCGGCTCCGGAGCCGGCCCGGGCTCGAACTCCGGGACGCGTCACGCGCCGAAGAAGCCCAAGGCGGCGCTGCTGATCGGCGCGGGAATCGGCGTCGTGGTGGTCATCGCGCTGGTGATCGCGATCTCGTCCGGGTCCTCGGGCAAGTCGAACACGGCGACCTCGGGCAGCATCGGGACGTCGACCGCGTCCGCTTCCGCTGCCGCCTCCGCGTCCGGGGCATCGGGTGCGGGTGCGGGCGGTTCGGCGTCGGCTTCGTCGGGGGCGACCTCCGGTTCCGGCGGTTCGACCTCGACGGCTACGGCCGGCGCCGGGACGGTGACCTTCCCCTCGACGCTGACCACGGTGCCCGCCTCGGCGAGCCAGGCGGTGCAGCAGATCGAGTCCGTGGTGAACCAGGCCAAGGGCGAGCTCACCAGCACGCAGCAGGCGCAGCTGAACCAGGTCATCAGCACCCTGAAGCAGGAGATCGGCTCCGGTCAGTCGCTCTCGACCGGGATGACCCAGTTCTGGGCCCTGCTGCACTCGAACGAGCTGCCGACCTCGCTCAACACGTACCTCACGCAGTACGCCGAGTACCTGTCGGCCAGCCAGGGGAGCTGACGCGGCATCCCTCACCCGTTCGGCCGATTCGCGCGGAGTTCTCAAGTCCGCCTAAGCCGACGGATCCGTCTACTCCGACGATCCGTCTGCTCCGGCGGATCCGTCTACTCCGACGAATCGGCCGAACAGGGGATTGGTGCCCAGCGCAGGTAGTTCGTCGCCCAGTTGGTGGCGATGGCTTCTACGCCCTCGGCGCGCAGTTTCTGCCACTGGGCGCGCTCGGACGGTGTCCAGGTCCAGACCCGCAGGCCCGTGCTGCGCCACGACGTTATCTCGGCCGCGTCGAGCGTGCGGAAGTCTATGTACAGGAGGTGCGCGCCCACCGCGGTGACCTGCCGGGACGTCGGGAGGGTCTTCTTGCCGATGGTCTCGTAGAGGTACGCCAGCTCGACGTTCGGCGAGGCGGCGTGGAGCGCGCGCAGGTCCGCGAGGCTCCAGCCTGCGACTATGACCCGCCCGGCGTAGCCGGAGCGTTGGATCACCTGGGCCAGGTTCGCGAAGTCCCGTTGCGGTGCCGTGCCCGTGCCCGTGCCCGTGCCCGTGCCCGTGCCGGCGTCCGCGGCGAGGTAAGGGTCCGCCTCCATCTGGATCACGATCGGCTTGCCGGTCGGCGCGACCTTTGCGAGCAGCTGCGCCAGCGTGTCCGGGTGGACGGCCGGGTCTATACGGCCCGACTTCGTGTCACCCGCGTAGCCGCGTGCGTCGAGGGCGACGTACTGCGCGGCGGTCAGGCCGGCGATCGGCGTTTGCGGGCGGGTCTCGGAAGTCGTCCGGTTCACGGTCGCGTCGTGCAGTGCTACGGGGACGCCGTCACTCGTCCAGCGGACGTCTACGTTGAGGTACGTCACTCCTGCGGCCGAAGCGTCGAGCTCGGCCTGCCAGGTGTTCTCGGGGAGGTTCTTCCCATCGCCGGTTTCGCCGCGGTGCGCGATCAGCGCGGGGGCGTCGCAGCGCGCGCTCACGGGGGCGGCCGCCTGGGTCTCCACGTAGTGCACGCCGGTCGCGCTCTCGGCGGGGGGAGTGCCGTGGCGGGCGACGGCGGTGGGCCGGCCGGTGCCGCCGGAGCCGCCGCACGCGCACGCGCAGCCCAGCATCGCGCCGATGCCCAGCAGGCCGGCGGTCAGGCGCGCACGCCTCCGTGTCCCGTTCAACGGACGTTCACCACTCCCCGACGCCGTGCCGCTCCCGATTTGAGATCTCCGCCCCACGGTAGTGACCGGACATTCTCAGCCTGTGCCGCTTTCACCCGCGTTCCGGGACGGTTCCGTCACAAGTCTGTAAGCGCGTTTGTCAGCGCGCTGAACTGAGTTCGGCTCACCGGGTGAGATCATTCCGCCATGAGCCGATTCGGTGCGGCCCTCGCCGCAGACTCCGACGCCGCCCGGGCCGCCCGGCGCGCGGCGCACGGGGCGCTCGGCCGGGTCGCGGGCGCGCCCGACCTGGTGGTGGTCACCGCGGCGCTGGCCGATCCGGAGGCCGCGGATGCGGTCGCCGCGGCCGTGGCCGAGCAGGTGGCGGCCACCGGCAACGACCGCTGCGCCGTGGTCGGCACGATGGCCGAGGCGGTGATGGGGGAGACCAGCCTCGGCGAGGCGCTGGAGCCCGGTCAGACCTCCGTCGCGGTCTGGGCGGCGCGGCTGCCCGGGGGCAGGGTGAGGCCGTTCCGGCTGCATTCGCACCGAGAAGCACGGCCGTTTGAAGGAATGTCAGCGGATTTCCCCCCGAATGGCGCAATCGCCATCGGCGGACTGCCGGAGCCGTGGCCCGACGAGCGCGCCGCGCTGCTGTTCGCCGATCCGTACAGCTTCCCGATCGACGGCTTCCTGGCGCGATGCAACACCTTGCTGCCCGGTCTGCCCTTCGTCGGCGGCCTCGCGCCCGGGCCCGCGGGCTACGGCTCGGCGCGGCTGCTGCTCGGATCCGAGGCGTACGCGACCGGCGCGGTCGGCGTGCTGCTCGGCGGCGACGTGCACACGGCGATCGCGGTGAGCCAGGGCTGCCGGGCGATCGGCCCGGCGATGACGGTCACGGCCGCGGAGGGCGACGTGCTGCTCGGCCTGGCCGGGCGCCCCGCCTACGGACGGCTGCTCGAGATCCTGCGCGAGCTGCCCGAGGAGGTGCGCGAGCAGGCCTCGACCGGCCTGCACCTCGGCATCGCGCTCAACGAGTACGCCGAGTTCCACGACAGCGGCGACTTCCTGATCCGCGGCGTCGTCGACGTGCTGCCGGAACGCGACGCGATCCGGGTCGGCGACCGCGTCGAGGTCGGCCAGACCGTGCGCTTCCAGGTCCGCGACGCGGCGAGCGCGGCCGGCCAGCTGCGCGCGGTGCTGCGCGAGACGCGCCGCCGTCCGGGCTGCGCGTCGATCGGCGGCGCGCTGCTGGTCTCCTGCCACGGCCGGGCCGCCGGGCTCTTCCCGCCGCCCTTCGGCGCCGCCCACGACCTGCGGACGGTCTGCGCCGAACTCGGCACCGGGGCCGTCGCCGGCTTCTTCGGGACCGGCGAGATCGGCCCGGTCGGCGGCCGCAACCACCTGCACGGCTACACCGCCTCGGTGCTGGCGTTCGCAGAGACCGAATGACCCGGACGGCGGCTCGCCGCGGGCATCCGCTCCTCCGTTAAGCTGCCTGACATGCAGCAGCGGGCGGTCCTGGCGATCGACATCGGTGGTACGAAGCTGGCCGTGGGCATCGTGGACGAGGAGGGCCGCGTCCTGGAGACCCGCCGCGCGCCCAACCCGAATCCGCCGGTCGGCGACGGCGAGGCGGTGCTGCGTGCCCTGCTCGCGCTGATCGATCAGCTGGAGGCCGACCGCCGCGAGCTGATCGGCGTCGGCGTCGGCTGCGGCGGCCCGATGAAGTGGCCGGCCGGCGAGGTCTCCCCGCTGAACATCCCGACCTGGCGCGACTTCCCGCTGCGCGACCGGCTGGCCGAGGAGTTCGGGCTGCCGGTGCACATCCACAACGACGCGATCTGCCTGGCCGTGGCAGAGCACTGGCGCGGCGCCGGGACGGGTGTCGACAACGTGCTCGGCATGGTGGTCTCCACCGGCGTCGGCGGCGGGCTGATCCTCGGCGGGCGGCTGATCGACGGGGCCACCGGCAACGCCGGGCACATCGGACACGCGATCGTGCACGAGTTCGAGCCGCGGTGCCGCTGCGGCGCGATCGGCTGCCTGGAGGCGATCGCCTCGGGGCCGAACCTCGCCGACTGGGCCCACGGCCAGGGCTGGCGGCCGGGGCATCCGCTGGATCAGCGCAGCGGCCAGGACCTCGTCGAGGACGCGCGGCGCGGAGACCCGATCGCGCTCACCGCGATGCGCCGGGCCGGGCGCGCGCTGGGCATCGGCATCGCCACCGCGACGACGCTGTGCGACCTGCAGGTCGTGGCGATCGGCGGCGGGCTCTCGCAGGCCGGGCCGCTGCTGTTCGACCCGCTCGAGGCCTCGATGCGGGAGCGGGTCGGGCTCGACTACGCCCGCGCGGTGCGTGTCGTCCCGGCCGGGCTCGGCCAGGAATCAGGGCTCGTCGGCGCCGCCGCGCTGATCCTGCGGCCGGACCGCTATTGGTCCGCCGAGGGCAAGGGCTAAAGGCCCGAACGGATCGGAGAACACGAGGACGGCCCCCGCGATCCGCGGGGGCCGTCCTCATGAGGTGCGCCGGGGCTAAGGCCTGCGAGCCGGCCGGGCGCCGGCCCGCCGGTCCCTCGTCAGTGCACGGCGGGGGACGGGGCGAGTTCCTCGCTCCCGGCGTCCGCGCCGGTGTCCTTCGCCGGGCTCGGGGCGCCCGGCTTGCGCAGCGCGACCTGCTTGAGGAACAGGCTCAGCACGAACGCGACCACCATGATCCCGGCGGCGGTCTCGAAGACCACCGACATGGCGCCGGTGAAGTCCCGCAGCACGGTGTCGAACAGGTCCTTGATGCCGTGCTGCGCGGCCGCCGCGCTCTCCTGCAGCAGGGAGGTGCGGCTGAGGCTGGTGCCGCCGCCGCTGTTGGTCAGCTGGCTGGAGGCGGAGCCCGGCAGGTCGTGCTTGAGGTAGGCGACCAGCCGGTTGCTCAGGATCGCGCCGAAGATCGCGGTGCCGAACGAGCTGCCCATGTTCCGGAAGAACAGGTTGCTCGAGGTGCCGGTGCCGATGTCCTTGAACGGCAGCGCGTTCTGCACGGCCAGCGTGAGCACCGGCATCGTCATGCCGAGGCCGAGGCCCAGGACCAGCATGTACAGGCCGCGGTCGAGCGCCGAGGTGTGCACGCCGAGCCGGGACATCAGGAACATGCCGAGCACGGCGATCGCCGAGCCGATGATCGGGAACGGCTTGTACTTGCCGATCTTCGAGATCGCGATACCGGTGGCCATCGCCGCCGGGCCCACGCCGAGCATCATCGGCAGGATCGCCAGGCCGGCGCCGGTCGCCGAGTAGCCCACCACGAACTGCAGGTAGACGCTCAGGTAGGTCAGCGAGCCCATCATGGTGATGCCGACGACGAGCGCCATGCTGTTCGCGATCGTGAAGACCCGGTTGCGGAACAGGTGCATCGGGATGATCGGCTCGCTCGCGATCTTCGCCTCCCAGAAGACGAACAGCACGGTCAGCGCGATGCCGCCGGCGAACAGCGAGACGACCTGCCAGGAGCCCCAGGCCTCCTCGCCGTTGGCGCCGAGCTGGGTGGCGAGCAGCAGGCCGCAGGCGGCGAGCGTGATCAGCGCGGCGCCGGCGTAGTCGATCTTGTGCTTGACGTGCGTCTCGGTGACGTGCAGGACGGCCGAGATGACGATCAGCGCGACCGCGCCGACCGGGATGTTGACATAGAAGATCCAGCGCCAGCCGCTGATGCCGAGGATGTGCGAGTGGTCGGTGAAGAAGCCGCCGATCAGCGGGCCGATGACCATCGCGAACATGAAGGTCGCGGTGAAGTAGCCCTGGTACTTGCCCCGCTCGGCCGGGCTGACGACCTGTCCGATGATCGTGAAGACCAGCGCCATCAGGCCGCCGCCGCCGAGGCCCTGCACGGCGCGGAAGGCGATCAGCTCGGGCATGTTCGCGGACATGCCGCTGAGCACGGATCCGGCCAGGAACAGCACGATGGAGAAGATGAAGATCTTCTTCGGGCCGAACAGGTCGGCCAGCTTGCCGTAGATCGGCGCGACCGCGGTCGAGGCCAGCAGGTACGAGGTCACGACCCAGGGCATCTCGGCCGAGCCGTTCGCCCTGTCCAGGTCGTTGACGATCGTCAGCAGCGCGGTGGACACGATGGTCTGGTCCAGCGCGGCCAGCAGCAGGGCCAGCATCAGGCCGCTGAAGATGACCATGATCTGGCGGTGGGTCAGTACCTTTTGCTCCGCGTGAGGCACGGTCGGTGATATTGCTTCTGACATGGTGGTTCATGCCCCCTTCGGGTGAGTCTCGGCGATCGCGGCCCGGTGGAGCGCGCGTACCGCTTCGGGGTCCGGCATCTCGATCGGCGTGTTCATGCCCAGGTCGCCGGCGAGCCGCTCGGCGAGCTGGGACAGGGTCCTGGCGTCCTCGGCGCTCCAGTGGCCCACGGCGACGGCGAGCCGCTCGATCCGGCGCCGCCACATCTCGGCGACGTGGTCCACGCCCTCGTCGGTCAGCGCGAGCCGGTGCGCCCGCCGGTCGGCCGGGTCGGCGACCTTGACGAGCCGGCCCGCGTCCTCCTGGAAGCGGGCGTGCCGGCTGACCGTGGACAGGTCGAGGTTGGTGTGCTGCGCGATCTCTGAAGGGCGCGAGGGCCCGCGCCGGAAGAGCACGCCGAGGACCATCGACGCGCCGTGGTCGATCTCCTCGGAATCCGAGTAGAAGCGCTTGAGCCCATGCACGGTGGCGCCGATCGCGCAGATCAGAGTCACCAGGTCGTCCTCGGACAGCTTCTCGCCCATGGGCCCGCCTCCCCTCAGTTTGCTTGTATGGTGCAAGCATACGAGCCGTTGCTTGTACTCTGCAACTAAATGAGGGGTAACGGCCGACATCGTTATTTCCCTGTTACGCGGCCGGCCGCGCGGCGAACCGGTCCCAACATGTGGACGTGAAGGACGTAGCCTGGTGCCGTGTCCAACCCCGTCACCCTCGCCGAGATCCGCGCGGCGCGAGACCTGCTCGCCGAGATCACCCGGAGCACCCCGCTGGCCTGGTCCCGGCCGCTGTCCGAGAGCTTCGGCGGCCCGGTCTGGTTCAAGTGCGAGAACCTGCAGCGCGCCGGCTCCTTCAAAGTCCGCGGCGCCTATGTCCGGATCCACAACCTGCCCGAGCACGAGCGGGCCCGCGGCGTGGTCGCGGCCAGCGCCGGCAACCACGCGCAGGGCGTCGCGCTCGCCGCGACGCTCCATCAGATCCCGTCCACCGTTTTCATGCCCGAGGGCGCGCCGCTGCCCAAGGTCGCGGCCACCGAGTCCTACGGCGCGCAGGTGCGCTTCGCCGGGACGACCGTGGACCAGGCGCTGATCGCCGCCCGCGAGTACGCCGACGAGACCGGCGCCGCGTTCATCCACCCGTTCGACCACCCGGATGTGATCGCGGGTCAGGGCACCGTCGCGCTGGAGATCCTGGAGCAGTGCCCGGACGTGAACACGGTGCTCGTCGGGCTCGGCGGCGGCGGTCTGCTCTCCGGCATGGCGACCGCCTTCCAGGCTCTGCGGCCGCAGACCCGGGTGATCGGGGTGCAGGCCGCGTCCGCCACCTCGTGGGAGCCCTCGCTCAAGGCCGGCGAGCCGGTGTCGATCGACGGGATGGCCACGATGGCCGACGGGATCGCCGTGGGCCGTCCCGGCGAGCTGACCTTCGAGGTCGTCCAGGACTGCGGGGTCGAGGTGCGCACCGTCTCCGAGGAGGCGATCTCGCGCGCGCTGCTGCTCCTGCTTGAGCGCAACAAGCTGGTCGTCGAGCCGGCCGGGGCCGTGGGCGTGGCCGCGCTGCTCGAGCCGCTGGAGAAGTTCGAGCCGCCGATCGTCGCCGTGCTCTCCGGCGGCAACGTCGACCCGCTGCTGCTGCTCCGGCTGATCCGGCACGGCCTGGCCGCCGCCGGCCGCTTCCTGTCGCTGCGGCTGCGCGTGCAGGACCGGCCCGGCGCGCTGGCCCGGCTGCTGTCCGAGATCGCCGCCGCGGACGCCAACGTGGTCGACGTCGAGCACGGCCGGATGGCGCCGAACCTGGCGATAGGGGAGGTCGAGGTCGGGCTCACCGTCGAGACCCGCGGCGCCTCGCACGCCGCGACGGTGCTCAAGCGGCTGCACGACGCGCGGTACCGCATCGAATCCTCGCAATGACCGCCGGTTGTGACGATACGTCCCACAGTTTGGGCTAAGTGGACCCTAGCTTGGACCTGAACAAGGCCAGGCGTGATACTGGACCGACGTGAAAAGTGACAGGACCGGGTACGCGCTGCGAACCCGGCCCGCAGCCAGGAGGATCCGGACGTGACCTACGTCATCGCGCTGCCGTGCGTGGATGTGAAGGACAAGGCCTGCATCGAGGAGTGCCCGGTCGACTGCATCTACGAGGGCGAGCGCTCGCTCTACATCCACCCGGACGAGTGCGTCGACTGCGGTGCCTGCGAGCCGGTCTGCCCGGTCGAGGCGATCTTCTACGAGGACGACACGCCGGACCAGTGGAAGGACTTCTACAAGGCGAACGTGGAGTTCTTCGAGGACCTCGGCTCCCCGGGCGGGGCCTCCAAGCTGGGCCAGATCGCCAAGGACCACCCGATCGTGGCCGCGCTGCCGCCGCAGGGCGGGGAGCACTAGGCACGTGCCGACGCTCGCCGACCGCCTGCCGCCCTTTCCCTGGGACCGGCTCGCCCCCTATGCGCAGAAGGCCGACGCCCATCCGGGCGGACGCGTCGACCTGTCCGTCGGGACGCCGGTCGACCCGGTGCCCGCGGTGGTCCGCGAGGCGCTGATCGAGGCCGCGGACTGGCCGGGCTACCCGGCCACCCGCGGCACCGACGCGCTGCGCGAGGCCGCCCTCGGCTGGATGCGGCGGGCGATCGGCGTCGGGCTCGAGGGTGACGCGCAGCCGGGCGTGCTGCCGGTGATCGGCTCCAAGGAGCTGGTCGCCGGCCTGCCGGCGCTGCTCGCGCTCGGCCCCGGCGACCGGGTCGCCTACCCCGTCCCGGCCTACCCGACGTACGAGATCGGCGCGCTGCTGACCGGCTCCGAGCCCGTCCCGACCCCGTTCGGGCAGCTGCCGGACGCGTCGGGGGCGGCGCCGAGGCTGGTCTGGCTCAACAGTCCGGCCAATCCGCACGGCCGCGTGCTCACCCTCGAGGAGCTGCGCGCGGCGGTGGCCTGGGCCCGCGGGCACGGCGCCGTCGTCGTCTCCGACGAGTGCTACATCACGCTGGACTGGGACGACTCCGCCAAGCCGGTCTCGATCCTGCACCCGGACGTGTGCGGCGGGGACCACACCGGGCTGCTCGCACTGCACTCGCTGTCCAAGCGCTCGAACCTGGCCGGCTATCGGGCGGCTTTCCTGGCCGGGGACCCGGGCCTGCTCAAGGACCTGCTGCTGGTCCGGATGCACGGCGGCATGATCATGCCGGGCCCGGTGCAGGCGGCGATGGCCGCGGCGCTGAACGACGACGCGCACGCCGCCGCGCAGAAGGAGCTCTACCGCGCCCGCCGGACGGCGCTGCGCGCGGCGCTGGAGGGCGCGGGCTTCCGGATCGACCACTCCCAGGCCGGGCTCTACCTGTGGGCGACCCGGGGCGAGCCGTGCTGGGAGACGATCGGCTCGCTCGCCGAGCTGGGCATCCTGGCCGCCCCCGGCGAGATCTACGGTCCGGGCGGCGAGCAGCACGTCCGGCTCGCGCTCACGGCCACCGACGAGCGGATCGCCGCCGCCGTGCGGCGGCTTGGCTGAGCCGCCGTCAGCCGGCCTCCGCAGGACGGAGAAAGGGCCTGGCGGCGCACCGATCGGTGCGCCGCCAGGCCCTTTCGTCGGCCGTGCGGCGGATCTTCCCGCACCGCCTTGTTCAGGTCGCGGCCGACCCAGGTGGCCGTCGACATGCGGTGCGCTGCGATCAGGCCTTGTGCTTGGCGACGTAGGCCTGCGCGGGGAGCTGCTGGGCGGCCTGCTCGACCGGCGCGGCGGCCTGCGCCGGCGCGTCGGCGGCGCTGCTCTGGCCGCCGACCAGCGGCAGGTTCTGGACGGCGCCGCCGACGACCGGCAGGTTCTGCACCGGCAGGGTGGAGAGCGGGTTGCCGCCGTTGACCGAGCCCAGCATGCCGTTGACCGGGATGGCGTCGCCGACGGGCAGGCCCTGGGCCAGGGTGCCGACGGCGGGCAGGGAGCCGACGACCGGCAGGCTGTCGGCCTGCGCGCTGGCGGCCGCGACGACCGGGACCGCGATGGCGGCGGTGACGGCGGCGGCAGAGGCGATACGGCGTCCGGCGTGACTCATGGTGTTTCCTCTTCGTCAGTGAACTGGGGAACGACGGGGCTGTGCATTTCTCGTTCGTTCACGGGGATTTACGAGTGGGATTGGCCCGAGGTTGCGGTTCGCCGTGGTAACGATTCGGTAAATAGGCGAGTCTTGGAAAGCGGATGTCCAGCCACCGAACAATAGGCGGATATGCAAAGCGGCCCGTCCCGCGGAGGGGACGGGCCGCCGGGCGCGAGGGCGCCGCTACAGGCCGCTGGCCGCGCCGACGGTGCCGAGCACCGGGCTGTCGTTCCCCAGCATCGCGCTGACCGGGACCGCGCCGGTGACGTCGCCGACGGTGCCGAGGTCCGGGACCTGCGAGTGGCTCAGCGCGGCGGTCATGTCGCCGACCGTGGGCACGCCCGCCTGCTTGAGCTGCGCGACGACCGGAGCCGCGTGGCCGACGACGCCGCTGGTCAGCTCCATGCCCTTGGCGCCGAAGCCGTTCGTCAGCGTGCCGACGGCGCCGCCCTGCAGTGTGCTCGGCACGAGCTGCGACGGCTCGCCCGCGAGGCCCGGCACCACCTCGTGCACCACGCCGCCCTCCGGCGTCAGGCCGCTCACCGGTGTGGAGGCGGCGAGCTGCTCGGCCAGCTGGGTGGCCTTCGCCGAGAGGTCGGCGCTCTCGGCCCCGGCGTCGTCGGCGGACCGCGCCGAGCGCGTCTGCCCGGGCGTGGAGAGGCCGCCGGCCAGGCCGTTCTGCAGGCCGGCGGCGCCCAGCGAGGAGGCCGCCTCGCCGGTGAGCGACCCGGCGATCGGCAGCACGCCGGTCGCGGGGCCGGAGACCGAGTTGGCCCCGAGCGGCGAGGTCGCGTGGACCGGCACCGAGATCGGTGAGTCCGCGAACGCGCTTCCGGCGGCCGCCAGCGGCAGCGCCCCGGCCGTGATCACGGCGGCGCCGGCGGCGAGGTTGCGGGCCGTGCCGCGGGTCGGTTTGCGGTGTTTCCCTGCCATGGTGCGGCTCCTGTTCGGCTGAGCACAGAACGAGTTGACACCGTCTTATCGGAGCAGGGGTGCTTCAGGTTGCGGTTCAGAAAGGTAAAGAAATGATAACTTCGGCCCGCGGGGAAATCGACGTCACATATGCCATATGTGTTTTACGGCAGGTTGGACGTGAATACCGGTCAGGAGCCCTGGGTCATCGTGAGCACGACGCGGCCGGCCGGCGCGTCCGCGGAGGAGGCGCTCTGCCAGCTGTTCGAGTTGTTCGACGCGGACCAGGTCTTCCCGTCGTAGCCGACCTGCGTGATGCCCAGGGCCTCCGCCTTGGAGACGGCCCAGTTGGCGTACGCCCAGCCGCGCTCGGTCGCCGCCGTGCCGCTCAGCGAGGTCGGCACCACCAGCGAGAAGGTGCGCGCGCTGCCCGAGACGTTCGAGATCGACGCCGAGCCCCACTGCTTCTGCGCGTCGGCGACCACGGACTGGCCGAGCGTGGTCAGCCCGGAGGAGCCGGTGGCCTGTGCGGAGAAGGTCGGCCCGTCCAGCGTGCAGGTCAGCGCGGCGCCGGCGGTCCCGGTGAACACCGAGGTGAGCACCTTCGCCTCGTCCTCGTGCGTGGCGTACGCGTTTGGGTAGGCGGAGTGCTGCACGTCCTGCGCGGCCACGGTCAGCGCCAGGTTCTCCCAGTTCGAGACCTTCAGCAGCGCGTCGTAGAACTGCGTGGACGAGTACGTCGTGTCCATGATCTCGGCCGCGGTGCCCCAGCCCTCGGACGGCCGCTGCTGGAACAGGCCCAGCGAGTCCCGGTCGCCGCCGGTGACGTTGTAGAACTTGGACTCCTGCCGCGCGGTCGCCTCGGCGATCTCGATCCCGTACGACGGCACGCCCAGCTTCACCCCGACGGCCGCGATCGTCGACGCGTTCTGCATCTGCTCCAGATCGTAGGTGTAGCTCTCGTTGTTCGACGTGGCCACGCACTGCGCCGTGTTGAACAGCGAGATCCCGCCGAGCTTGTGCAGCAGCCAGATGCCGACCCCGGCCAGCACGCCCGCCACCACGAGCACCACGACCAGCCCGATCAGGCAGCCGCCGCGCTTGTTCCCCGCCGGCGAGCCCCCGGACGTCATGGTGCTGGTACGGGACACGCGGATCCTCTCGCCCGCCGCGCGCGGCGGCCCTGCCGAAACCACCGCCCGGCGGTGGCCGGGCGATCTCCTCGCCCACACCGTATTGGATTCCGCGTGCCGAACGGTTCGTGGGCCCGTCACAGGTCCGCACTAAGATGACCGCCATGACCGTGCCACAGACGCCCTCCGCCTTCACCTCCCCGATCCCCGCCGTGATCGACGAACTCTGGGAGCGCCGCGCCGAGCTCTCCCCGGCCGACACCGAGGCCCGCGGGCTCGTCGTCGAGGCGGTGGACCTGCTCGACACCGGTGCCGCGCGCGTCGCGTTCGTGGACCCGGCCACCGACGAGGTCGTCGTGGACGAGCGCGCCAAGCGCGCCATCCTGCTCACGTTCAAGCTGCTCGAGATGGTCGAGAACCGTTTCGGCGACTTCCACGTGCACGACAAGGTGCCGCTGAAGACGACGTTCGACGGCGTGCGCGTGGTGCCCGGCGCCATCGCCCGCTGGGGCAGCTACTGCGCCCCCGGCACGATCCTGATGCCCTCGTTCATCAACATCGGCGGCTACGTCGACTCCGGCACGATGATCGACACCTGGGCGACCGTCGGCTCCTGCGCCCAGGTCGGCAAGAACGTGCACGTGGCCGGCGGCGTCGGCATCGGCGGCGTGCTCGAGCCGCCGAACGCCAAGCCCGTGGTGATCGGCGATGACGCGATGCTCTTCTCGCGCTGCATCGTCGTCGAGGGCGCCCGCGTCGGCAAGGGCGCGGTCGTCGCCTCCGGCACGATCCTGACCGCGTCGATGCCGGTCATCGACGTGGAGACCGGCGAGGAGATCAGCCGCGGCCACATCCCTGACTACGCGGTCGCCGTCGGCGGCACCCGGATGAAGAAGTTCGCGGGCGGCGAGTTCGGCCAGCCGGCCGTGCTCGTGCTCAAGCGGCTCACCGAGGGCGAGCGCCACGACAAGGCGCAGCTCAACGACATCCTGCGCGACAGCGGCGTGGCCACGGGCTGAGAGGGAACGATCCTGATGCCCACTGTGCTCGATCTCTCCCTCGACGCGGCGGCGCTGACCGCCGCGCTCGTCGACCTGCCCTCGGTCAGCGGCGACGAGCAGGCGCTGGCCGACGCGGTCGAGCAGGCGCTGCGCGAGCTGCCGCTGCTGCGCGTGGACCGGTACGGCAACAACGTGGTCGCGCGCACGCGGCTCGGCCTGGCCGAGCGGGTCGTGCTGGCCGGGCACCTGGACACCGTGCCGATCGCCGAGAACCTGCCGTCGCGGCTGGAGGGCGAGCGGCTCTACGGCTGCGGCACGACCGACATGAAGAGCGGCGTCGCGGTCCAGTTGAAGATCGCGTACGAGGTGGGCCGGGCTGACGGCGCGTCACCCGACCGCGATCTGACGTTCGTGTTCTACGACTGCGAGGAGATCGAGGCCGCGCGCAACGGCCTCGGCCACCTGGTGCGCGAGCACCCGGACTGGCTCGCGGCGGACTTCGCGGTGCTACTCGAGCCGACCGACGGCCGGATCGAGGGCGGCTGCAAGGGCACGATGCGGGCGCGGATCACCACGCGCGGGGTGCGCGCGCACAGCGGCCGGGACTGGCTGGGCGTCAACGCGATCCACGCCGCGTCGGCGGTGCTCACCCGGCTGGCCGAGTACAAGGCCCGCGAGGTGGAGGTCGAGGGCCTGGTCTACCGCGAGTGCCTGAACGCCGTCGGTGTCTCCGGCGGCGTGGCCGGCAACGTCATCCCGGACGAGTGCGTGGTCACGGTCAACTACCGCTTCGCCCCGGACCTGACCGAGGAACAGGCCGCAGAGCACATCCGGGCCGTCTTCGCGGACTTCGAGGTCGAGATCACCGACAGCGCGCCGGCCGCCGCGCCGGGCCTTTCGCTGCCCTCGGCGGCCGAGTTCGCCCGCGTGGTCGGCGGCGCGCCGGAGGCGAAGCAGGGCTGGACGGACGTGGCCCGATTCGCCGGTTTGGGTGTACCCGCGGTCAATTACGGACCCGGCGACTCCCGGCTCGCCCATACTCGGGGGGAGTTCGTGGAGGTGGCCCGGATCGCGCAGGCGGTCGAGCGGATGCGCGCCTGGCTCGGCCTCGACGCAGGGTCTCGCTGAGATCACGGGTTAGTGGCAGTCTGAAGATAATCTGAGGTCCGTCGAAACCTCTCCAAGGGCCCGATCGTCGCAGTGATGGAGAAGAGAGATCGTCCTGCGGAGGCAGGAGCGCCGAGTGGGAGCAGGGTGCAAGGGCTATGGGGCTGACCAGCGGGGGATTCTTCGCCCTGGTGATCGTGGGAGTCGTGCTGTTTCCCGCGCTCACCCTGCTGCTGTGGAACAGGCTGCCGGGACCGGGGCCGGTCAGGTTCGGCTCCCGGCTCGGGCTGATCCTGCTGTCGCAGTCCATGGCGGTGCTGCTGGCCGCGCTGTGGATCAACAACTCCTTCCAGCTCTACTACTCCTGGTCCGACCTGATGGGGAACAACGGGGCGACCGGCGCGATCCAGGCGGCCACGCCGCAGGTGGTGAAGACGACGGTCGCGGCCAAGGGCGGGGTGAAGTCCGACGCGCTGCCGAACTTCAAGCTGTTCACCCAGGTGCACGGCATGCAGTACGGCACGGAGTACCAGGTCGCCATCACCGGCCCGCAGTCCAAGATCACCGGCAGCGTCGACGTGTGGCTGCCGTCGCAGTACTCGGAGTCCGCGTACAAGAACGAGCGCTTCCCGGTCGTCGAGCTCTTCCCCGGCACCCCGGGCACGCCGCAGACCTGGCTGACGGCCATGCAGTCGCCGTGGGTGGTCAGCCGGCAGGTCGCCTCCGGCGAGCAGCGGCCCGTCGTGCTCGTCGCGGTGTCCATCAACGTGGACGGCCGGCACGACCCGGACTGCTCCAACATCCCCGGCGGCCCGCAGGTCGCGACCTGGCTCACGCAGGACGTGCGCAACCTGATCACCACCTCGTTCCGGGTCACCTCCTCGCGGGACGGCTGGGGCATGATGGGCTACTCCGAGGGCGGCCTGTGCGCCTCGAAGCTGGCCCTGCAGTACCCGAACCTCTACTCGGCGGCGGTCTCGATAAGCGGCGACGACCACCCGGACGGCGACCTGCTCAAGCCCGGCACCACCGCGTACAACGAGAACTCGCCGCTCTGGCTGCTCAAGCACCGCAAGCCGGCGAACGTGGCGCTGCTGCTGACCGGCACCGAGCAGGACAGCGACGTCGCCTCCGAGGCGGCGGCGATGGCGAACGCCGTACGCTCCCCAACGGTGGTCGACACGCTGATCTCGCCGCGCGGCGGCCACAACATCGGCGTGTGGAAGTCGGTCGAGCCGCAGTCCTTCGTCTGGCTCTCCCAGCACCTGACCGCCTCGAACACCACGACGTACAGCGCTTTGCCGGAAATGCTCGACAGCGTCATCGGCTAGAAACGGCAGCCGTGCGGTGACCGGCTAACGTGGCTGTGTGACTGAAAGAGAGACGGAGCGCACGGGCGCTCAGGAGAACAACCGCCCCGGCAACGGGGGCGGCCCCGGCAACGGGGGCGGCCCCGGCAACGGGGAGCACCGCCGGCACGTCAAGGAGCGCTTCCGCGGCCCGGTGCTGCTGCGCCGCAAGCAGATCCCGCCGTCCGACGGCACGACGACCGACCAGCGGCTGCTGGAGTCCGAGGGCACGACCGACTGGCTGCACGAGGACCCGTGGCGGGTGCTGCGGATCACCTCCGAGTTCGTGGCCGGCTTCGAGACGCTGGCCGAGATCGGGCCGGCCGTGGCCGTGTTCGGCTCGGCCCGCACGAAGGTCGACACGCCCGAGTACCTGATGGGCGTCGACGTGGGCCGACGGCTCGCCAAGGCGGGCTTCGCGGTGATCACCGGCGGCGGCCCCGGCGCGATGGAGTCGGGCAACCGCGGCGCGGTCGAGGGCGACGGGCTCTCCGTCGGCCTCGGCATCGAGCTGCCGTTCGAGCAGGGCCTGAACGACTACGTGGACCTCGGGCTGAACTTCCGCTACTTCTTCGTCCGCAAGACGATGTTCGTGAAGTACGCGCGCGGATTCGTCGTGCTGCCCGGCGGCTTCGGCACGCTCGACGAGCTCTTCGAGGCGCTCACCCTCGTGCAGACGCAGAAGGTGACGTCCTTCCCGATCGTGCTGGTCGGCACGGCCTACTGGTCCGGCCTGGTCGACTGGCTGCGGCACTCGGTGGTGGACGGCGGCAAGGCCTCGGTCACCGACCTGGACCTGCTGCACGTCACGGACTCGGCCGAGGAGGCCGTCGAGATCATCCGCTCGGCGCGTCCGGTCAAGCGCTGAGCGAGGCCTTCGCGGCCGCCGCCATCGCCGCGCAGATCGCGGCGACGTCCCCGTCCTCGGCGGGGTAGGGCGGCATCGTGTAGATCAGATCGCGGAACGGACGCAGCCAGACGCCGTTGTCCACGGCCGCGTCCGTGGCCGCCGCCATGTCCACCTCGCGCTCCAGCTGGACGACGCCGATCGCACCGAGCACGCGCACGTCGCGCACGCCCGGCATCGCCCGGACGTCGGCCAGCCCGGCGCGCAGCCCGCCCTCGATCCGGGCCACGTCCTGCTGCCAGGGCACGCCGCCGCGCAGCCGCGGGTCCGTGAGCACGTCCAGCGACGCGTTGGCGACGGCCGCGGCGAGCGGGTTGCCCATGAACGTCGGTCCGTGCGCGAGGATCGGCACCTCGCCGTTGCTGATGCCCTCGGCCACCCGCGTCGTGCACAGCGCCGCGGCGAGGGTCAGATAGCCGCCGGTCAGCGCTTTTCCGACGCACATCACGTCCGGGCTGATCCCGGCGTGCTCGGCGGCGAACAACGCGCCGGAGCGGCCGAAACCGGTGGCGATCTCGTCGAACACCAGCAGCACGTCGTGCTCGTCGCACAACTCGCGCAGAGTGCGCAGGTACGCGGGAGAGTGGAAGCGCATGCCGCCCGCGCCCTGAACGATCGGCTCGACGATCACGGCGGCGAGCTCGCCCGCGTGACGCGCCATCAGCTCCTCGAGGTGCGCGACGTACGTTTGGTCGGGGTCGGTTTCAAAGCCCGATGGGGGCTCGTCGGCGAAGACCTGCTCGGGCAGCACGCCGCGCCAGAGGCTGTGCATGCCGCCCTCGGGGTCGCACACGGACATCGGGTGGAAGGTGTCGCCGTGGTAGCCGCCGCGCCACGTCAGCAGCCGCCGCCTGGCCGGACGGCCCACCGAGCGCTGGTACTGCAGGCACATCTTGATCGCGACCTCGACCGAGACCGAGCCCGAGTCGGCGAGGAACACGTGCCGCAGCGGCTCGGGGGAGAGCTCGACGAGGCGCTCGGCGAGCCGGATCGCCGGCTCGTGGGTGAGGCCGCCGAACATCACGTGCGCCATCCGGTCCAGCTGCGCGTGCGCCGCCTCGTCGAGCACCGGGTGCCGGTACCCGTGGATCGCGGCCCACCACGAGGACATCCCGTCGATCAGCCGGGTGCGCTCGCCGGACGGCAGCCGCACGTCCAGGCGCACCCCCTCGGCTCCCGTCACCAGCAGCGGCGCCACCCGCCCCGGCATCGGTCCGTAGGGGTGCCACACATGTGCCCGGTCGAGGTCGAGCAGGTCCCTCGTATTCTCAGATCGCTCCACGGGCACACGGTATCCCGGGCACGGTAAAGTGCCTCGCGCGGGAGCATGCGGTGAAAGACGAGAGGCGACGGTCTGATGTTCTGGTTCCAGCTCTGCGTGGTCGTCGCGCTGCTGATCGCGGTGGGCTGGGTCGCCGTCGGCGGCGGCGGCCACATGTCCCCGCCGACCCCGGACCGGCCGGACCCGGCCGTCCCGGACACCGGCCTGCTCGGCCGCGGCGACGTGGACAAGGTGCGCTTCTCGGTCGGCGCCCGCGGCTACCGGATGGACGAGGTGGACGACGTCCTGGACCGGCTCGCCTACGAGATCGACGTCCGGGAGCGCCGGATCGCCGAGCTCGAGGGCCGCGAGCCCTCGCAGGAGGCTGAAACGCGGGTCACCGGGCCTGTCGCCGAGCTCCCGGCCGAGCACCCCGTTGAGCACCCCGCCGAGCACCCCGCGGAGACGGCGCAGGCGCCCGAAGTCGACGGGTGAAGGCGCTCACTACTTCCGGTGATTTCCGCGTGACGTCTTGACGCCGCCCGCGCGGCGCGGTTTCCTGGCAGCACCCCGACCCCAACCTGCGTTGTGCGGACGTGTCCCGGAGGTGCGGTGTGGCCCAGCAGATCGCCCAGGAGACCCTCGACCCGACGCCGGTCCGGCTAAGGCCGCATGACGACCGCTGGTCCGGCTACTTCCAGCAGTACCGGAGCCTGATCGCCGGCGCCCTCGGCGACCGGGCCGTGCTCGTCGAGCACATCGGGTCCACCGCCGTCCCCGGACTGCTCGGCCGGGCGTGCGTGGACATCCTGCTCGCGGTCGCCGAGCCGGACGCCGAGGAGGACTACCGGGCCGAGGTCGAGGCGCTCGGCTTCATCCTCCAGCAACGCGAACCCGATCGCCGGATCTTCGCCAGCGCCCGCCGGCACGCGCCGGGGACGCCGCAGTGCCAGGCCCGCCTGTTCGTCTGCCGCTCCGGCGGCACGTGGGAGTTCGACCAGTTGCTGCTGACGCACTACCTCGGCGCGCACGAGGAGCGGCGCCAGGCGTACGCGGACCTCAAGCGGCGCCTGGCCAAGGTGCACCGCGACGACCCGGACGGCTACGCGCGCGCCAAGCGCTACTTCCTGCGCGAGACGGTCCGGCTGGCGCACCGCTCGTTCTTCGCGCCGGATCTCTGAAGGCCCCGGTTCCGAGCCGGCGCCCATTCCTCGGGCGCCCCATCCCGGAACCGTCCGCCTCCTCGGCGTCGGTTGCCTCCCCGACGTCAGCTGTCCGCAGGCTGCCCGGTGAAGTTCGGCTTCCGCTTCTCCAGGAACGCGTTGACCGCCTCCATGTGGTCGGCCGCCGTGAAGCAGCGGACCTGCATCTCGTCCTCCTTCTCGAGGGTCTCGGCGAGGCTGTGCGTCGCGCCGTACGCCACCGACTCCTTGATCGCGGCGTACGAGACGGTCGGCCCGGCCGCCAGCTTCTCGGCGAGCTCGCGGGCCCGCTCGGCCAGCGCGTCGGCGGGCACGACCTCGGTGAACAGGCCGAGCTCCAGGGCGCGCGCGGACGGGATCGTCTCCGGCTGGAGCAGCAGCTCGACCGCCTTCGACTGGCCCACGACACGCGGAAGCGTCCAAGAAGTTCCGGAGTCCGCGCTCAGCGCCACGCCCGCGAACGCGAGATTCACTCCGGCGGAGTCCGCCGCGATGCGGAAATCACACGCGAGCATGAATCCCGCGCCCGCTCCGGCGGCCACCCCGTTGACCGCGGCGACGACCGGCTTGGGCATGCCAGTGAGCAGCAGGGTGATCGGATTGTAGTGCTCGCGCACGGTGGTGCTGATGGTCTCGTTGTCGCCCGCCAGCACCTTGGTCATGTGCTCGCGCAGGTCCTGCCCCACGCAGAAGGCGCGCCCGGTCCCGGTCAGCACGACGGCCCGCACCTTGGGGTCGCCGCTCGCCTCGCGCAGCGCTGCCAGCAGCGCGTTCTTGGTCGCCACGTTCAGCGCGTTCATCGCCTCCGGCCGGTTGAAGGCGATCGTGGCGACCGCGCCGTCCACCGTGTAGACGACGGGTTCCGGCTGTGCACTGTCAGCGGTCACAGTGGGTTCCTCTCCCTCTTGGTTCACCCAGCAAGTTACTCGCTGGTAGGGCTGAGGGCCAGATGTCCGGACCGCCCGTGTTCCGCGCCGGGCGGACGCGCTCCTTTTCGCAGTGTCGGTGTGATGCGGGATAATGGGACAGGTCAGGGTGTCCGTGTGCGCTGAGTACGGAGAGCGCGTCGGTCTGGTAGCCGGGGCGCGCGGTTCCGCGGATGCGGTCGACCGTACGAGGCCCACAGCAGGAAGGGGAATCAGCATGGCGGCGATGAAGCCGCGAACGGGCGACGGCCCGCTCGAAGTGGTCAAGGAGGGGCGCGGCATCGTGATGCGGGTTCCGCTCGAAGGCGGCGGTCGGCTTGTCGTCGAACTCAACGCCGAAGAGGCGGGCGCCCTCGGCGACGCCCTGAAGAACGTCATCGGCTGACCCGGTCCCGGCCGGCGAAGGCCCCCGACCCCCGCACCGGGGTCAAAGCCAACAAAAAAGTGGGCCAAGGGGCCGAGCGGGAAGCGGCGATGTCGAGTCCGGACGGCGGGCGCGCGGCGCGCGAGCCCGCCTTTCGGCGTATTCAACCCCGGTCACCCTGACGCGTCAACCCGTCACCCTCGGCGATCGGCCGCCTTCCTGCAATCCGGCCGCGGTTGTCGCCTCTGCAGGGGCGGCAGAGGAACGGGTGCGATCGGCCGCCTTCCCGTGATCCGGTCATGGCTGTCACGTCTGCCGCGGCAGATGGGGACGGATGCGATCGGCCGTCTTCCTGCAATCCGGCCGCGGTTGCCGCCTCTGCCGCGGCAGATGGGGACGGATGCGATCGGCCGCCTTCCCGTGATCCGGCCGCGGTTGTCGCCTCTGCCGCGGCAGATGGGGACGGATGCGATCGGCCGCCTTCCCGTGATCCGGCCGCGGTTGTCGCCTCTGCCGCGGTAGTCGGGAACGGGTGCGACGGAACGCCTTCCCGTGATCCGGTCATGGCTGGCACCTCTGCTGCGGCGGCCGGGGAACGGATGACGTGCGGCGTCCGTCCAAGCGGCATGACCGCATTGCGCGCTGCCCTTCTCGCGGCGGCGTTCCTCCTCGCGCTGGCCGCTCCGGTGATCTACTTCGTCCACGTTCGCGAGTCGATCCCCGGGATGCACTGCATGGCGTACGGGCCGAACGGCCCGGTCTGCCCGGCCGCGAGATACGTGCGTCACACCGGGCTCGCGACGGGCGCGGCGCTGCTCGCCCTCCTGCTCGTCGGCGGCGCCGCGTTCCTGCCGCGGCGCCGCCGGAACCGCGGCTGACCTGCCGGGGAACACGGCGCATCGGCCACTCGTTGATCCGGTGTCCAGTGCTCGGCCGGCCGTCGGTTCGGCGAGTGGGCCTAAGTTGACAGGCTCTGTGTCAACTTTCAGGCCGTTCTCAGGCGTGGCGAAGGGGCAGCAGGCTATGGTGTCTAGTGCAGCGGTACTCGAAAAACGAGGAGGTCGTGCCGTGGCGCTCGGGGGCGATGCTGACCACACTGGAGCCGACGCGGCGGATGCGGACGGAACGCAGCCGGCGCAGTCCGGCGCGCAGCCGGACGAGTCCGTCCAGCCGCGGGCCGGCGAGAGCTCCGCGGGCCTCGGGCCGAGCCCCGTCGACTGGACCCCGCCGTCCTGGGAAGAGGTCGTGCGGACCCACTCGGCGCGGGTGTACCGGCTGGCCTACCGCCTCACCGGCGACCGGCACGATGCCGAGGACCTCACGCAGGAGGTCTTCGTCCGCGTCTTCCGCTCGCTGAGCACCTACGCCCCGGGCACCTTCGAGGGCTGGCTGCACCGGATCACCACGAACCTCTTCCTCGACCAGGCCCGGCGCAAGTCGCGGATCCGCTTCGAGGGCCTCGCGGAGGACGCCGCCGAGCGGCTGCCCGGCCGCGAGCCGACGCCCGCGCAGGCGTATTTCGACACGCACCTCGACGGCGACATCGAGGCGGCGCTCGCGGCGCTGCCGCCGGAGTTCCGCGCCGCGGTCGTGCTCTGCGACATAGAGGGCCTCTCCTACGAGGAGATCGCCGCGACCCTCGGGGTCAAGCTCGGCACCGTCCGCTCCCGGATTCACCGCGGCCGCGCCCAGCTGCGCGCCGCGCTCGCCCACCGCGACCCGCGCAACGCGGAGGCGGACGAGGCGATCGACCCGTTGGAGGAGACCCAGGGCGGCAGCCGGGGTCGTGGCGGCAAGGGAGCCCGCTGATCATGGCACTGTTCGGCGACCACCTCGGCCCGCGTCTCGCCGCGCTCGTCGACGGCGAGCTCTCCCATGACGACCGCGACCGCGCCCTCGCGCACATCGCCGGCTGCGCCCAGTGCCGCAGCCTGGTCGAGTCCGAGCGCGCGCTGAAGAACCAGCTCGGCGCGATGGCGATGCCCGAGCCCTCGGCCCGCCTGATGGCCGCGCTCTTCCAGATCCCCCAGTCGCACGGCAACCGCCGCGACTCCGACGACCCGCCCTCCGGCGGGGCCGGCGGAGGCGGCGGCCGCTCCGGCGCGCTCGGCGGTCTGTTCGGCCGCTCCGCGGCCTTCCTGCCGGAGTTCGCGGTCGGGCTGCGCCCGCTGTCCTCGCCCTCGGGCGAGCCGGAGGGCGAGGACCCGGCCGGCCACGGCTTCGCGCGCGTCGGCCAGTTCCCCTCGCCCGCGCGGGCGGAGTACCCGCAGCCGGTGCTGAGCCTGCGCCCGGCGTGGTTCGTCAAGTAGTCCGCACGCACCGAGTAGTCCGCACAAGCCAAATAGTCCGCGCGCACCAAGTGGTCCGCGCGAGCGGTTAGCCGCGGCCGGTGCTGAGCATGCGCCCGGCGTGGTTCGTCAAGTAGCCCTCGCGCACCAAGTGGTCCGCGCGGGCGGAGTACCCGCGGCCGGTGCTGAGCCTGCGCCCGGCGTCGTTCGTCAAGTGGTCCACACACACGCTCGACCACTGACGCGCCCGGCCGGACGGCCGGGCGCGCCGTTCGTGTAACAGCTGCGCTCCGAGTTCCCCATCCGGGATGCGATGTTCGGGGAGCCTCTGTCACCGGGCGGGTATCGGGGATTACTGTGGAAGGCGACACAGACCTGCCGCGCCGACGCCCCGCCCCGCAGAGCCGCGCCTGAGACCCGCCGGAGCCTTGCGATGTTCTTCGACTTGTCCCTGCCCGAGATAGTCGTGCTCCTCGGGCTCGGCGTGGTTCTGTTCGGTCCTGACAAGCTGCCGCAGGCGGCCGCGAGCGCGGCCCGGTTCCTGCGCCAGGTGCGGGCGTTCAGCGACAACGCGCGCGAGGATCTGCGCAAGGAACTCGGTCCGGAGTTCGACGGCCTCAACTTCGAGGACCTCAACCCGAAGACCTTCGTGCGCAAGAACCTGCTCGGCGAGGGCGAGGAGCTGCGCGACCTGCGCAAGGACATCAACGGCACCCTGAACGAGGCGGCCAGCCTCAACGCGGCCGCCGTCCCCGCCCCGCGGCCGACCGCCGCCGCCAACGGGAGCGCCGCGCTCCCGGCGGGCGAGCAGCCGCCGTACGACGCCGACGCCACCTGATCGCCGCCGGTCCCGCGATCCGCTCCCGCCGAGGGAGCGCCGGGCCCGCGGCGCGGGGCGTCGCCCGGCAGAAGGATTGCGAGGACCGGATGCTCGGTCAGAATCCGCCTGAGACCGCCGGCTTCTCCCCGGACGGCACCGAGGGCCTCGACGGCCCCGAGTCCGGCCGGGCCGACGCGCTCTCCGGCTTCATCTCCTCCGGCCTGCCCTGGTACGGCCTGGACGCCGGCTGGCAGGGCGCGCGCGACCTCGGCTCGGTGAGCACCGGGCCGGACGGGATCGTGGAGTTCGGCACGCTGCGGCACGGCGACCCGCCGGCGACCCGCCCGGACTCGCGGGCCCAGCGGCGCTCCGTCACCGTGCTGACGATGGCCAGGCTCGGCCGCCGCCCGGTCTACAAGCCCGGCGGCGAGCAGGCCGGCACGGTCGAGGCGATGACCGTCGGCTCGGCGGCCGCCCTCGCCGGGGTCGGCCTGGTCCAGGACAACTGGCCCTGGGACCTGGAGACGAGCCTGCGCCAGCAGTGGCTGGACCAGCAGGTCGAGCTGGCCTACCAGGTCTCCGACTCGCTGGCCGGCCCGCCGTGGCAGCCGCTCACCCTCCCCGTCGGCCAGCAGCAGCAGCCGTTCCACTACCGCGAGTCCCCGTACGGCTGGGTGATGGCCGCGTCCCGGCCGGACTGCTTTCTCGCCGCCTACGGGCGCGGCGTGTCGGCGTACTCGCTGGCCTTCGTGCGGGTCGATCCGCGGCTCTACGGCTGAACCGCGGCTGGAAAAGCGGCGGACCCCGGCGGATGACTCCGCCGGGGTCCGATCCCGCTATGACAGGTCGTCAGCTTACCGTGTCCGGGAAGATCATCTTCCCGCGGGCGAGACGCTGAGCGACATGCCGACCAGACCGCGCGAACGGACCGTCAGCTTCTCCGCCACCGAGCACAGCACCTGCGAGGCCGCGGCCTCGGGCTCGGCGAGCACGACCGGCACGCCGCCGTCGCCGCCCTCGCGCAGCCGCAGGTCGATCGGGATCTGCCCGAGCAGCGGCACGGTGGTGCCGGTGACCCGGCTGAGCGCGTCGGCCACGGTCTGCCCGCCGCCGCTGCCGAAGACCTCGACCTTCTCGTCGCAGTGCGGGCAGGGTATCCAGGACATGTTCTCCACGACGCCCGCGATCCGCTGCCGGGTCTGCAGCGCGATGGTGCCGGCCCGCTCGGCCACCTCGGCCGCGGCCTGCTGCGGCGTGGTGACCACCAGGATCTCCGCGTTCGGCACGAGCTGGGCGACGGAGATCGCCACGTCGCCGGTGCCCGGCGGCAGGTCCAGCAGCAGCACGTCCAGGTCGCCCCAGTAGACGTCGGCGAGGAACTGCTGCAGCGCGCGGTGCAGCATCGGGCCGCGCCAGACCACCGGCTCGTTGCCCGGGGTGAACATGCCGATCGAGATGACCCGCACGTCGTGCGCGACCGGCGCCATGATCATGTCCTGCACCTGGGTCGGCCGCTCGGTCACGCCCAGCATCCGCGGCACCGAGTGGCCGTAGATGTCGGCGTCCACGATGCCGACCTTCAGGCCCTTGGCCGCCATCGCCGCCGCGAGGTTCACCGTCACGGAGCTCTTGCCGACGCCGCCCTTGCCGGAGGCCACCGCGAACACCCGGGTCAGCGAGCCCGGCTTGGCGAACGGGATCTCCCGCTCGGCCCGCCCGCCGCGCAGCGTCGCCTGCAGCTCCTGCCGCTGCTCCTGGCTCATCACGTCCATCTCGACGGCGACGGAGGTGATCCCGTCCAGCGCGCCGACCTCGGCGGTGATGTCGGTGCGCAGCTTGTCCTTGAGCGGGCAGCCGGCCACGGTCAGGTAGATGGCCACGTTCGCCGCGCCCGCGGCGTCGACGGCCACCGATTTCACCATGCCGATCTCGGTGATCGGGCGGCGGATCTCAGGATCCTGCACGCGCGCGAGCGCGGCGCGGATCTGCTCTTCGGTGACGACGGAGGCGGCTGTCATACCGCCCATACTAATCAGTAACCGGACGGGGCCGGTCACCGATCCTCGGCGCGCGCCTGATCCAGCTCCTTGAACAGCGACTGCAGCTCGGAGCGCAGGAAGTCGCGGGTGGCCACGTCGTTGACCGCGAGCCGCAGCGAGGCGACCTCGCGCAGCAGGTACTCGGTGTTGGCTATGTTCTGCTCGTCCCGGCTGCGGTCCTGCTCGGCCTGCACCTTGTCCCGGTCCGCCTGCCGGTTCTGCGCGAGCAGGATCAGCGGCGCGGCGTACGCGGCCTGGGTGGAGAACGCCAGGTTCAGCAGGATGAAGGGGTACGGGTCCCAGCGGATGCCGCGGGTGACGACCAGGATGTTCAGCGCGATCCAGACGATCACGATCGCGGTCTGGATCACCAGGTACTGCGCGGTGCCGAAGAAGCGGGCGAGGTCCTCGGAGGCCTGGCCGAACTTCTCGACGTCGACCTTCATCCTCGGGCGCAGCGAGGGGCGCGGCCGCAGGGCCTTGGGCTGATCCAGCCGCAAGCCCTCTGCGAGCTCGGCACGCCGGCGCCGGTGCGTGCGCTCGTTCTCCTGCGCGGTCACGGCTGAACCTCCTCACTGTCCTCGTGGTGCAGTTCGCGGTGCCGCCAGTCGGCGGGCAGCACGTGGTCGAGCACGTCGTCGACGGTGATCGCGCCGAGCAGGTGCCCGGCCTGGTCCACCACGGCCGCCGCGACCAGGTTGTACGTCGCCATGAACGAGGTGACCTCGTGCAGCGGCTGCTCGGCGCGCAGCGCCTCGATGCCGGTGTCCACCGCCGCGCTCACCAGCGTCGAGGGGGGCTCGCGCAGCAATCGTTGGAAGTGCACGGTGCCGAGGTAGCGGCCGGTGGGCGTCTCCAGCGGGGCGCGGCACACGTAGACCTGGCTGGCCAGCGCGGGGGAGAGCTCGGGCGTGCGGATCCTGGCCAGCGCCTCGGCCACCGTCGCGTCCGGCGGCAGGATGATCGGCTCGCTGGTCATCAGGCCGCCGGCCACGTCGTCCGAGTAGCTCAGCAGCCGCCGGACCGGGGCCGCCTCGTCCGGCTCCATCAGCTCGAGCAGCCGCTCGGCCTCCTCCGCCGGCAGGTCGCCGAGCAGGTCCGCCGCGTCGTCCGGGTCCATCTCCTCGAGCACGTCGGCCGCGCGCTCCACCTCGAGCCGCGCCAGGATCTCCAGCTGGTCGCCCTCGGGCAGCTCCTCGAGCACGTCGGCCAGCCGCTCGTCGTCGAGGGCGGCGATGACCTCGCTGCGGCGCCGCGGGTTGAGCTCGTGCACGGCGCGGGCGACGTCGGCCGGGCGCATCTGGTCGAAGGTGGCCAGCAGCGCGGCGGCCTCCTGCTGGCCGGGCTCGGGCGCGCCGAACCCGCTCAGCGACTCCCAGTCCACGATGACGCTCTCGCCGCGGCGCCGCAGGCCCTTGCCCGGGTACTGCACGAAGACCTTGACGACCTCCCAGTCGCCGGGGCCGGTCTGCTCGATGGCGACGTCCTTGACCTGGACCTCGTCCTTGCCCTCGTCGCGGGAGAGCAGCCGCACCCGGCGGTCGAGCAGCTCCGCCAGCACCAGCGTCTCGTTCGGGCGCTGCTGGAACCGCCGCATGTTGATCAGGCCGGACGAGATGACCTGGCCGTTCTCAATCGCGGTGACCCGGGTGATGGGCAGGAAGATCCGCCGCTTGCCGGTGACCTCGGCGACCAGGCCGAGCACCCGCGGGCGCTCGTGCGCCTCCAGCGGAAGCTGCACGATGACGTCGCGGACCCGGCCGACCTGGTCGCCGTCCTGGTCGAAGACCGCCTTGCCGGCCAGATGCGACACGAAGATCCGGGCGTTCGCCTTGGTAGACCCGATCTTCGCCACCCACATGCCTTTCGCCCGGGAACCGTGCTGGTCCCACGCCTGCTCCTGCGCTCAGGCTATGGGTACCGCGGCATGTCGGGCAATCCGTGGCCACGGTGGGCCGCCGGGGGTGAACTCTCAGCGAACGCGGCGGGTCACGGTCGTGGCCGGGCCGGACTGCACGGCCGCGGCCCCGCTGCCGCGCGCGTAGCGTCCCGGGCCCTCGAGCAGCGGCCCCTGCGGTGCGATCCGGAAGATCGCGGACCGCTCGGCCCAGCGCTCCGGCTGGCCCTCGCCGTCGTGCGCGTTCAGCCGCTTGCCGTGCAGCGTGGGGACGACCTCGGCCCACTCGGCGGTGTCCGGCAGCACCCGGCCGACCAGCCCGGACCAGGTGGCCAGCCGGCCGCCCTTGTCCTTGGAGCGCACGGTGACCCGCACCAGCTGGCCGTCGGACAGGCCCGGCACGTTCTGCTCGCCGCCGCCGGTGACCAGGTACACCGCGCCGCGGCCCTCGTGCTCCTGCCAGACGTGCCACACCGCGCGGTCGCGCAGCCCGGGCACGGCGATCCACAGCAGGCTCGACTTCTTACAGGCCTCCTCGACGAGCGAGAAGTCGGGCAGGGAGAGCGTGGCTGCGGCACCGTGTGAGAGCGGAGCCGGGGACTGCGGCGGGGTCATGGTCAAAGACTTTCCCACAGTGCTCTGCGGCGCCTGTCAGTGGGACGGCTTGTAGAAGTTCGCGGGTCACGTGGTATCCGCCGGATCCGCTTGTACCCTGGTGGCATCCCCACCGTCACAGGTCCCCGCTGGAGCTACCCCTGACCACGACCGCGCCCGCCGCCCCGATATCCGCGCCCTCTGCGGTGCACCGCCCCGCCAGGGCGGACGTCCCGACACTCGTCGTCGGGGTCCTCGGCGTCGGCACCTCGGGGCCGCTCATCGCCGCCACCCGCGCGCCCTCGCTCGCGATCGCGTTCTGGCGCAACGCGATCGGCGCCGCCGTGCTCGCGCCCTACGCGCTGCTGCGCCACCGCGCGGAGCTGCGCTCGCTCAGCCGCGGGCAGTGGCTGCTCGCGCTGGCCTCGGGCCTCTGCCTCGGCCTGCACTTCTCCACCTGGACGCCCAGCCTGACGATGACGTCGGTCGCCTCGGCCACGGCGTTCGCGGCGACGCAGCCGATCTTCGCGGCGCTGATCGCCCGGCTGCGCGGCGAGCACGTGGCCCGGCGCGCGTGGACCGGCATCCTGGTCTCGGTGCTCGGCGTCGTCGCGCTCTCCGGCGTCGACCTGAGGCTCTCGCTGCACGCGTTCCTCGGCGATCTGCTGGCGCTCGCCGCGGCCGTTCTCGCGGCGATCTATATGACGCTCGGCTCCAAGGTGCGCCAAACGGTGTCGCTGACGCCGTACGCGACCGTGTGCTACGGCACCGCCTCGTGCACGCTCGCGCTGATCGCCGCCGTCGGCGGCCAGCACCTGCTCGGCTTCGGCTCGAACGCGTGGCTGAAGATCCTCGCGCTCACGGCCGGCGCGCAGTTGCTCGGCCACACCATGTTCAACCGCGCGCTGAAGACGACGAGCGCGACCGTCGTATCCGTCGTCATCCTGCTCGAGGTGCCGATCGCCGCGCTGCTCGCGGCCGTCTGGCTCGGGCAGGTGCCGAGCATCTGGGCGCTGCCGGGCGCGGTGCTGATCCTCGCCGGACTCGTCGCGGTAGGCACGGCGAGTGGCGCGCATCACGAAGCGGACCCTGCTACCGGCGGGTAACCTCACAGAAACGACGGTCCGAACCCTCCTCGGGAAGGAACCACCCATGCCGCAACAGAACCGCCCGCGCCGCTCCTGCCTCGCCGTGCCGGGCTCGAACCCGCGCTTCCTGGAAAAGGCCCAGTCGCTGCCCGCCGACCAGGTCTTCCTCGACCTCGAGGACGCCTGCGCGCCGCTGGAGAAGGAGGGCGCCCGGCTCAAGATCGTGGACGCGCTCAACAACGGCGACTGGGGCGGCAAGACCCGCACCGTGCGGGTGAACGACCTGACGACGCACTGGACCTACCGCGACGTGGTCACCGTGGTCGAGGGCGCCGGCGCCAACCTGGACTGCATCATGCTGCCGAAGGTGCAGGACGCCGGGCAGGTTGTCTGGCTGGACCTGCTGCTCACCCAGATCGAGAAGACGATGGGCTACGAGGTCGGCCGGATCGGCATCGAGGCGCAGATCGAGAACGCCAAGGGCCTGGTCAACGTCGACGCCATCGGCGCCGCCTCCCCGCGCATCGAGACCATCATCTTCGGCCCGGCCGACTTCATGGCCTCGATCAACATGAAGTCCCTCGTCGTCGGCGAGCAGCCGCCGCTCTACGACGTCGGCGACGCGTACCACTACATCCTGATGCGCATCCTGATGGCCGCGCGGGCGAACGACGTGCAGGCGATCGACGGCCCCTACCTGCAGGTGCGCAACCCCGAGGGCTTCCGCAAGGTGGCCGGCCGCTCCGCCGCGCTGGGCTTCGACGGCAAGTGGGTGCTGCACCCGGACCAGATCGCCATCGCCAACGAGCTGTTCGCGCCGACGCAGGAGGACTACGACCACGCCGAGCTGATCCTCGACGCCTACGAGTGGTGCACCTCGGAGGCGGGCGGCAAGAAGGGCTCCGCGATGCTCGGCGACGAGATGATCGACGAGGCCTCCCGGAAGATGGCACTGGTCATCGCGGGCAAGGGCCGGGCCGCCGGCTACACCCGCACGTCCAAGTTCGAGCCGCCGCAGGCGTAGCGGACGTGTGACCGGGTGCCGCTCGGTGGCACCCGGTGCTACCTTTTGATATGAGCCTTCAGCCAGAGGTCACCCAACGGGATCTGCGGAACCGGTCGAAAGAGATCATGGATGCGGTGGCACACGGGCGCGCCTTCACGGTGACCCGGAACGGGCATCAGATCGGGGAGCTGATCCCGATCCGTCGGCACCGCCGCTTCGTCTCACGCGCCGAGTTCGCAGCGATGTCGCGCAACGCTCCTCCCGTCGATCTGGAGGCGTTCCGCGCTGACCAGGAAGCCGTGCTCGACGAGTACCAAGACGATCCGTATGAGCGTTAGACGCCATCCGCAGGGATTACTGGACACGAACATCATCATCCTGCGCGAGTGGATCGATCCGGAGGAACTGCCGGACGAGATGGCGATCAGTTCCGTGACGCTCGCCGAGTTGTCGGCGGGTCCGCATCTGGTGCGCGCTGCCGCGGAGAGTCCGGGGTACGACGAGGCGGCGGAGCGTGCCCGCCGCATCGAGGTGCTGCAACGTGTCGAAGCCGAGTTCGATCCCATCCCTTTCGGGGCGGACGCCGCGCGTGCGTATGGTCGCGTGGTCGCCGCCGTGGCCGCGATCGGCCGCAGTCCTCGCCGCCGGATGGCGGTTCAGCAGATCGCGGCCGTGGCATTGGTCGAGTCGCTGCCGCTGTTCACGACGAACCCGGACGACTTCGCCGGGCTGGGCGAGTTGATCACCGTCGTGCCCGTGATGCGGCCGCCGGTTTTGCGTTGAGCTCGTCGAGGACCGGGCAAAGAATGGCGTCCGCCCCTCTTTCCAGCCCGCGGCCGACTGTGGATACTGACCGGTAACCATCAGCCCCGCATCCTCTGGGAGCGGGAGCATCGACAAGGGAGTCACCGCATGGCACGCCTCGCCCGGACCGAGGGACTGACCGAGATCCAGCAGGAGATCCTCGCCACCGTGCACACCTTCGTGGAACGGGAGATCATCCCGGTGGCCACGGAGCTGGAGCACGCCGACGAGTACCCGGCCGAGATCGTCAAGGGGATGGCCGAGCTCGGCCTGTTCGGCCTGATGATCCCGGAGGAGCACGGCGGGCTCGGCGAGTCGCTGCTGACCTACGCGCTCGTCGTGGAGGAGATCGCCCGCGGCTGGATGTCCGTATCCGGCATCTTGAACACGCACTTCATCGTCGCGTACATGATCAAGCAGCACGGCACCCCGGAGCAGCAGGCGTACTTCCTGCCGAAGATGGCCGAGGGCGAGGTGCGCGCGGCGTTCTCGATGTCCGAGCCCGCGCTCGGCTCCGACGTCGCCGCGATCACCACCAAGGGTGTGCGCGACGGCGAGGACTACCTGATCACCGGTCAGAAGATGTGGCTGACCAACGGCGGCACCTCGAACCTGGTCGCGCTGCTGGCGAAGACCGACGAGGGTGCGGACACCCCCTACAAGAACCTGACGACCTTCCTGATCGAGAAGGAGCCGGGCTTCGGCGAGACCCGGCCCGGCCTGACCGTGCCCGGCAAGATCGCGAAGATGGGGTACAAGGGCGTCGACACCACCGAGCTGGTGCTGGACAACGTGCGCGTAGGAGCCGACCGGGTGCTCGGCGGCGCGCCAGGGCGCGGCTTCGCGCACATGATGGACGGCGTCGAGGTCGGCCGGGTCAACGTCGCGGCCCGCGCCTGCGGCATCGCGCTGCGCGCCTTCGAGCTCGGCATCGCCTACGCGCAGCAGCGCGCCACCTTCGGCAAGCCGATCGCGCAGCACCAGGCGATCCAGTTCAAGCTCGCCGAGATGGCCACGAAGGTCGAGGCGGCGCACCAGATGATGGTGCGCGCCGCGCGGGTCAAGGACTCGGGGCAGCGCAACGACCTCGAGGCGGGCATGGCCAAGTTCCTCGCGGCCGAGTACTGCAAGGAGGTCGTCGAGGACTCCTTCCGGATCCACGGCGGCTACGGCTACTCGAAGGAGTACGAGATCGAGCGCCTGTACCGCGAGGCGCCGATGCTGCTGATCGGCGAGGGCACCGCCGAGATCCAGAAGATGATCATCGGCCGCCGCATCCTCGAGGAGTACAAGCTGCGGTAGCCCCGGCGCCGCGGGGTTAGTCTGCGGTGCATGAGCGACTCGCCGCGGATCCCCGGCCGCCTGGTCCGACTGGCCGGCTCGGCCACGCACGTCGTCGTCGAGCCCGGGCCGGCCGGCGTGCCGCCGGTCGTGCTCAGCTCCGGCCTCGGCGGCGCCTGGTACGACTGGGACCGCGTCGTGCCGCTGATCGCCGGGCTCGCCCCCGTGCTGCGCTTCGACCGGCCGGGGCTCGGCTGGTCCGAGCCCGCCGCGCTGCCGCCCACGCTGGCCGGCGAGGCGGACCGGATCAGGGCCCTGCTGACGACGCCCGGCGTGCTGGCGCCGGACGCGCCGCCGGCCGGCCCCGCCGTGGTCGTCGGCCACTCGCTCGCGGGCTTCCACGTCGAGGCGTTCGCGCGGCTCTTCCCGGAGCTGACGGCCGGCGTCGTGCTCGTCGACGCATCCGCCGAGCCGGAGGCGGCCGGCCCCGAGCCCGAAACGGCCGCACAACGGCGTCTGGCGCAGTGGCGGACGGTCGGTGAACTCGCGGGGCGCACCGGCCTCGCCGGGCTCGCCATGCCGCGTCTGCGGGCCCTGGCGATCCGGCTCTCCCGCAACGGCGGATCAGACCTCGCCGATCCCGCCGACGTCGCGGCCACCGCGGCCTCCGGCAGGCTGCTGACGAGCGCGCTGCTGGAGAACGCGACGTACGACGCGCTCGCCGCGCAGTTGCTGGAACTGCGCTGCGAGAAGCCCTTCCCGCAGGAGCCGCCGCTGCGGGTGATCGCGGCCTTCGGCAGCACTCCGGCGGTGCGCGCGCTCCCGTTCGCGGCCGGCAGGGTCAGCCAGCGCAACGAGAGCTGGCTCGCCCGGCAGCGCCAGCTGGCGGAGCTCTCTGAGCGGGGCAGGCTCATCGAGCTCGCGGACAGCGCGCACTACGTCCCGTTCGACCGGCCGGACGCGGTCGCGGAAACCGTTCGCGAGCTCTTGGCGTCGCTCGACTAGACTCGACGCGCGGACCGGTCCCGCGGACCACCTGACGCAGCCCGGCCCGATGCGGCAGGATTGGGGTCGGCGAACCACCGGTCGCCGCACGGCACAGGTGTCCCCGAATGCGAGCGACGCTAGGAACCAGGGAGGGCCAGAACACTCCGATGGCAACGTATTACGTGATCGCCCGCATGGACGGCACCCGGCAGATCGGCCCGGACCGGCAGGTGGTGGACCTCGCCGCCGCGCTGGAGCGCGGCATCACCCAGTTCATCGTCGAGACCGCGCCCGGCTCGGACGAGCAGCCCGCGCCGGACGCCGAGCGCGAGCCCTACGGCCTGCTGCTGCATCCGGAGCCCGCGCAGACCGGCCTCGGCATCGCCGACGACATGACCCTCACCCTCGGCGTGGACGGCGCCTTCCGGCTCTTCCAGCTCCAGGCCGTGCCCGCGCCCGAGCACTACGTGCCGGTCTCCTCGGTCGGCGCCCAGGCGATCGTCACCCGCGAGTTCCTGGCCACCGCCGAGGTGCCCGCGTGGTGGGCCTACGGCCCCAGCGGCCGCCGGGTGCTCGGCCTGCTGTACGCCCTCGCCGGGCTCAAGCGCGAGCAGCTGGACAAGATCGGGCGCCGGATCGACGCGGCCGGCCTCGGCTTCGCGAAGGACAAGTTCGACGCGCTGGCCGCCGCCGACAGCGCGATCGGCGACTCCGGCCGCTCCGGCGCCGCCCGGCTGGCCCGCGGGTACGCGCGCGCCGCCACCTACGGCACCTGGGAGAAGGACTCGGCCCTGAGCCACGCGGCCTCCGCCGCCGGCGACGTGGCCTACGTGCTGACCGTCGCCGACCTGCTCGAGGAGGAGGTGCTCGACCGCCTCGCGCACTGGCTCGCGCCGGAGATCGCCGACATCGGCTTCGGCGGCGAGGACGAGGAGTACCCGAAGCCCGGCCAGCCCGAGTTCGAGCCGGAGTCCGAGCCGGAACCCGAGGCGCAGGAGGCCTGAGCGATTCCGGTGCCCCGCGCCGCGCGTCGCCCGTCCGCCGAAAGCCGTGCGGCGGCGCGCAGTGCGGCCGAGCGCTGTGCGGCGGGCGCTCTGCGGCGGGCTCGCGCGGCGTGTGAGTGACGGCACCTACCCAGCGGTAACTTCTTGCGGCAGGATGAGCGGAACACACCTCCGACCCTTCAGGAGCTGACCCGCATGCAGTTCGGCCGCTACTTCGAAGAGTTCGAAATCGGTGCCGTCTACAAGCACTGGCCCGGCAAGACGGTCACCGAATACGACGACCACCTCTTCTGCCTGATCACCATGAACCACCACCCGCTGCACCTCGACGCGCACTACGCCGAGACCAGCACCGAGTTCAAGAAGAACGTCGTGGTGGGCAACTACATCTACTCGCTGCTGCTCGGCATGTCGGTGCCGGACGTCTCCGGGAAGGCCATCGCCAACCTCGAGGTCGAATCCCTCCGGCACGTCGCCCCGACCTTCCACGGCGACACGATCTACGGCGAGACCACCGTGCTCGACAAGACCGAGTCCAGATCGAAGCCGGACCGCGGCGTGGTCTACGTCGAGACGCGCGGCCTGAATCAGGACGGCACCGTGGTGTGCGTCTTCCGACGCAAGGTGATGGTCCCGAAGAAGCCGGCCGAGACCGCCGGATAACCCGCCGAAACGGATGTTCGGGCAGCCCGGAGCGCCACTGACGGGTGACGGGAGCTTGACGGAAGGCACCCGGACGGGAGACCGTTCGTACCATGAAGGGCGAGCCCAGTTGCCCGCGGTGCGGGAACCGCGTCCATGCTCCCGGAGACGCCACGGCGCATCTGCCGGTCGTCCCCGACTCGCTGGCGGGAATGGTGCCGGACACGGTTCCCGAGGACCTCGCCACGCTGCCCGCGGCGGCGCTCCCGTTCGGCGGCGGCGCGGTGGACCTGTGGCACTGCGAGGTGCACGGCGCCGTCCACCCGGTGCAGCCGGTGCTCGCGCCGGAGCACGAGGGGCTGGCCGCCGTCATCGCGCACTCCCAGGTGCCGCTGTGGCTGCCCTGGCCGCTGCCCGGCCAGTGGCGCTTCTCCGGCCTGGCCTACGTCGGCGACCGGCTCGACGGCGCGCGGGCCACGGTCGTCGCGATCAGCGGGCCCTCGCCCTTCGGCGGCGAGGGCGACCTGCTGCTGATCGCCGAGGAGATGGGCATCGGCATCGGCGCCCGCTTCGCCGGGCTGCCCGGACCCGACCCGGGACCGATCTTCGAGGACACCGCGGCCCACGCCAAGGTCTTCGCGGCCGGCCGGCCCACCCCCATGTGGGCCGTGCCCGGCACCGGCGACCGCGCGGTGTTCGTCGGCGAGGCGCGCGGGATGTGGCTGTGGCTGGTGCTCTGGCCCGCCATCGACGGCGCGATGCTCTACGACGACGTCGTGCTCACCGACCTGCGGGACGCGCTCGCCGAGATACCGCACCTGCCGCTCGGCACCCTTTCGCCGCGGTTCTTCGGCTGATCTCCGCCCGGTCGCCAGGCACCGACGTGAGAGGTCGTCGGACTCCCGGTAACCTGGGCCAATGCGGATCGACCTGCACACGCACAGCAGCTGTTCTGACGGTACGGACACGCCGTCGGAACTGCTCGCCAACGCCGCGCGCGCCGGGCTCGGCGTGATCGCGCTGACCGACCACGACACAACGGCCGGCTGGGACGCGGCGGCCTCGGCGGGGGAGCGCTACGGCGTGCGCGTGGTGCCCGGCGCCGAGATCTCCTGCCGCTTCGGCGGCAAGGGCGGCATCCAGGTCCACCTGCTGGCCTACGGCTTCGACCGCGGCGCCCCGGAGTTCGCCGCCGAGCGCGCGCTGCTGCGCGACGACCGGGAGCACCGCGCCGAGCTGATCACCGAGCGCTGCCGGGAGCTCGGCGCGCCGATCACCTGGGAGCAGGTGCAGCGGATCGCCCGCGGCGCCGCGATCGGCCGGCCGCACGTGGCGAGCGCGCTGG
Source organism: Actinospica acidithermotolerans (assembly GCF_018139625.1). GTDB lineage: Bacteria > Actinomycetota > Actinomycetes > Streptomycetales > Catenulisporaceae > Actinospica > Actinospica acidithermotolerans. The sequence goes on from NZ_JAGSOH010000048.1 coordinate 36,126, forward strand.
TCGAGGCCGGCGTGGTGCCGAGCGTGGACGCGGCCTTCTCCAGCCTCTGGCTCGCCGACGGCGGCCGCGCCTACGTGGAGAAGTACGCCCTCGACCCGGTGCACGCGATCCGGCTGGTGCGCGACGCGGGCGGCACGACCGTCTTCGCGCACCCGGCGGCCGCCAAGCGCGGCCGGATAGTGACCGAGGCGCAGATCGCGATGCTCGCCGACGCCGGCCTGCACGGCCTGGAGGCGGACCACCCGGACCACGACGAGCCGACCCGCGAGCGCATGCGGGCCCTGGCCCGCGACCTGAACATCGTGGCCACCGGATCCAGCGACTACCACGGCTCGCGCAAGACCGTCGTGCTCGGCCAGTGCACGACGGACCCGGAGGCTTTCGCCGCGCTCTTGCCCGAGTACGCCTAGGGGCCGCGGGAGACCGTCGGGCTCGGCGTGCTCGGACCGTGTCTGCGGCACCGACCCGGAGGCTTTCGCCGCGCTCTTGCCCGAGTACGCCTGAGCACTCGTACACTGGGCGGACCTCCGCCCATTCGAGTAAAGGCCCTCATGTTCAACGCGACGCTGTTCGGCACCAGCTTCATCACGCTGCTGGTCATCATGGACCCGCCCGGGACCGTGCCGATCTTCCTGGCGCTGACCTCGGGCCGCTCGAAGCGGGACCGGCGCTCGCTGGCGCTGCAGGCCTCGGCCGTCTCCCTCGGCGTGATCACCTGCTTCGCGGCCTTCGGCCAGCAGATCCTGCGGTACCTGGGCATCAACGTCGAGGCGCTGGAGGCGTCCGGCGGACTGCTGCTCCTGCTGGTCGCGCTGCAGCTGCTCACCGGCAACGCGGACGAGCCCTCGGAGACCACCGACGTCAACGTCGCGCTCGTCCCGCTGGGCACGCCGCTGCTGGCCGGCCCAGGCGCGATCGTCGCCGTGATCGTGTTCGTGCAGCAGATCCACCGGGCCGGGGACCTGATCGCGGTGGCCGCCGCGATCGTCGCCACCCACATCGTGATCTGGCTGACGATGCGTTACTCGGTCTACGTGATCCGGGTGATCAAGGACTCCGGGGTCACGCTCGTCACCCGGATCGCCGGTCTGCTGCTCGCCGCGATCGCCGTGCAGATGGTCGCGGACGCGATCCACTCCTACCTGATCGCCTGGCACATCGTCTGACGCCCGCCGGGCAAATCCGCCTGACAGCGGACCCGCCGGCTGGCTACCATGCGGCGCATGGACCAGCTCGCCGAGGCGGACGCCGTCAAGGACTCCAAGTTCCTCGCCGGCGTCCTGCGCCACGATCCCGGCAAGATCGGCGTCACCCTCGACGCCGCCGGATGGGTCGACGTCGACGTGCTGCTCGCCGCGCTCAAGCGCCGCGGCCGCCGGATCGACCGCGCCCGGCTCGACTTCGTGGTCGAGCACAACAACAAGAAGCGCTTCGAGTACGACGAGTCCGGGGCGCGGATCCGCGCGAGCCAGGGCCACAGCGTGCCGGTCGATCTCGGCTACGAGCCGCAGGATCCGCCGGAGACGCTCTTCCACGGCACCGCGACGCGTTCGCTGGACTCGATCTTCGCCGAGGGACTGCTGCCCGGCGGCCGCCACCACGTGCACCTGTCGGTGGATGTGGAGACCGCGGTGAAGGTCGGATCGCGGCACGGCAAGCCCGTCGTGCTCGTCGTCGCGGCGGCCCGGATGCGCGCCGACGGCCGCGCGTTCTTCCGCAGCACCAACGGAGTCTGGCTCACCGAGCACGTGGCTCCGGAATACCTCTCGTTCGCGCAGCCGGATTCTGTCGGCCCCCCGGCTTAGTCTGAGGGCATGTCAGATCGCCACGCAACCCCGCCCGCCGTCCCCGCCCGCATCAGCCTGGTCACCCTGGGCTGCGCGAATCTGCAGACCCTCACCGAGTTCTACGCGCGGCTCGGCTGGCCGCAGGTGCTGCCCGCCGACGAGGGCGTGAGCTTCTTCCGGCTGGCCGGGGCGCTGCTCTCGCTCTACCCGGAGGCGGACCTCGCGGCCGACGCGATGGTCCCGATCGACCGCGGCACCGGGCAGTTCCGCACCCGCTCCACCCTCGCGATCAACGTCGCCACGCCGGAGGAGGTCGATGCGGCGCTGGCGCACGCGGTCGAGTCCGGCGGCAGCATGGTGAAGCCGCCCCAGAAGGTCTTCTGGGGCGGCTACTCCGGCTATTTCGCGGATCCGGAGGGCAACCTCTGGGAGGTCGCCCACAACCCGTTCTGGCCGCTCGACGAGCGCGGCCTGCCGGTCATCCCGGATCGCGCCGAGTAGAGATCAGGAGCTCTGGAAGAACCCGGACACGTCGACGATCAGCTGGAGGCTGCCGGCGCTCTGGTTGTAGTAGTCGATGTCGCCGTCGCTGCCCGGCGCGCTGATGGACAGGTTCGGCACCGTCGCCCCCTTGACGAAGTTGAGCGTCGAGGTGGTCGGGATCACCGGGTACCCGTTCGATCCCTTGTTGTCCGGGAACACGATCAGGTCTCCGTTGACCGCCGTCGGCGCGGTCACCGTCGCGTTGGTCACCACACCGGTGATCAGGGGCTCCACGTTGCCCCAGAAGTCGGTGCCGAGCGGCAGGTAGTAGTAGTAACCGGAGGGCAGCGCGCCGCCCGTGATCTGCCGGGTGTCGAGGTAGCGGAACGGGGTCACCGGCTCGTACGACGAGACGGACTCGGACATGTTCGCGGTGAAGTAGCCGTTCACGTCCACGATCATCCGCAGCGAGCCGCCGCCGGTCAGCACCACGTCGATGTAGCCGTCGGCGCCGACCGGAACGATCGCCGCGTTGGCGATGACCTGGTTGGCGGTGAAGTTGACGTTGGACACGCCCGGCACCGTGCCGTTGTCCGGGTACGCCCGGATGTATCCGGCGCCGGTCGGCGAGGCGACGGTCAGGTTCACCGCCACCGCCTTGACGTCCGCCGGCACCCCGCCGACGCCCGCGACCTTCAGCTTGACCGGGTCGGACTCGGTGAGCGGCGCGTGGTGACCGCCGGTCGTGGTGCGCGTGTCGAGCAGCCGGACCGGAGCGGGCATCGAGGCGAAGCCGTCGGCCTGCGCCGGGGCGAAGTAGCCGGCCTCGTCGGCGACCAGGTCCACGGACCCGGTGCCGCCGTTGTAGAGCTTGATGTCGCCGTTGGTGCCGATCGGCACGATCGCCATGTTCGCGACGGTCTGCCCGACCCCGAAGTTCACGTTCGACGAGATCGGCACGGATGCGCCGGCCTCGTAGGCGGTGATGAAGCCGTGCCCCTTGGCGTCGGTGACCGTGATGTTCAGCGCGACGGCGGTCGCCGTGGACGGAACCGAGCCGACGCCGCCGATCGCGAGCGTCAGCGTCTTGCCGCTGCCGAGCGAGGCGATGACGCCGTTGGTGCCGGTGCCCTTGCGCGTGTCGAGCACCCGGACCGGTCCGACCGGCGTGTAGTCGGAGCCCGCGGTCTCCGCGCTGACGGTCGCCGACGAGGTGTCGCCGAAGGCGTCCGTGACGGTGACCGTGACGTTGTAGATGCCGGGGCTCGTGTACGTGTACATCTGGTTGCCGGTGGTCGACGCCGCGGTGGTCGCCGAGCCGTCACCCCAGTTGTACGTGTACGTCGCGTACGCGTCCCGCTGGACCGACGCGTCCGGGTCGGCGTACATGACGCGCGCGCTGTCCTGGTACACCGTCAGCGCGGCTGTCAACGAGGGCGCCACGTACTTCAGCGCGCCGCGGTCGGCGTACGAGCTGCGGCCGTTGAAGTCAGTGGTCAGATAACCCGGCGCCGAGGTGTTCGCGGTTCCGACCGACAGCGAGGTGCTGGTCGGAGCGGCGTCGACGACCGGCGTGCCGCTCATGTTGCCGGGGGAGAGGAACATCTCCGCGTCCCGCGTCGGGTCGACCGCGTCGTGAGCGCCCTGCGACACGGCGGTCTGGAACGCCGCGAGAGTCGCGTAGGTCGTACCGCTCCAGGAGTACGCCGCGGTGCTTTCCGCGTCGAAGATGAAGTCGTTGTAGTCGGTCGTCGTCCCGGCGACCGAGGTCGAGTCGACCGTGACGTCCGGAGAGTACGTGGTGCACGCCGACGCCGACGGGGCCTCGATCACGTTGTTCTCGATCGAGACGGACGTAGAGGTCGCGGTGACGTTCACGGCGCTGGGGCAGCTGCGCTGGATGGTGTCGCCGACGATGTCCAGGCCCTTGGCCGCGTCGGCCGCGATGCCGGTGCCGTTCAAGGTGTAGATGACGTCGGAGGCGAGCGTCACGTTCTGGTTGCCCGTCTCGACGTCGATCGCGTCGCCGGTGGTGGTGCTGGCGAGCGTCGAGCGGGTGACCGCGACGTTCGTCGAGTTCATGATGTTCAGCGTGTTGAGCTGGTTCTCGTCGACCAGGCTGTCCTGGTCGAGCGTGACGTTGCTGGAGCTGTACACCGTCGCCGTCGTCGCGGCGTTCGTCCGCAGCGCCAGGTTGCGGATGGTGATGCCGGTCGAGTTCGAGATGTCGAGCCCGTAGTAGCCCTGGCTCCGCGAGTCGCCGACGCCGCTGCCCTCGCCGACGATCGTCAGGTTGGACTTGCCGCTGATCGAGATGGACTCGTTGTACTCGTAATCGTCAGCGTAGTTGTTGTAGACCTCGATCGTGTCGCCCGACACGGCCGCGTTCACGGCCGACTGCAGCAGGCAGTACGGGTCGTCCGCCGTGCCGAGGCCGAGCTCCGAGGTGCACGGCGTGAGGTCCGGCTCGACGTAGATGATCGGGGTGGTGCCGGCGGTGGCCTTGGCGGTGCTGGAGGCCAGCACGGCGCGCTTGCCGACCGTGGTGTGCCCGGCCGCCTTGGCGGTCGAGCTGAACGACTTGTAACCCGACGCGGCGGAGCTGCCGGCGGCCTTGGCCACCGTGCGGCCGGAGCCGGCGGCCGACGACGCGTGCTGCGCCGTGGCGGCCTGCGCGGGTGCCCCGAGGAAGATGCCCGCGCAGGCCAGCGATACGCCGGCCGCCGCGAGGCGACGGAAATGAGACAACGATCCCCCAACCGGAAACCTGTGGACTTCAACTTCAGTCCGCAGGGTACTCACATCGCGTACTCCGTGAACCTCATTAATGAGGATTGTTACATTCCCCGGACGTGACAGCCTGTTACCCCCGGCCCTGGACCTCCCGCGCGGCCTCCTCGATGCGCGCGACGTATCCCCGCCACCAGTCCGCGTCGTGCTCCGGGAGGTTGGAGCTGCGCGCGGTCAGGCCCGCGGAGTCGTCGATCCGCTCGCGCAGGATGTCGGCATGCCCGGCGTGCCGGTTCACCTCGGCGATCACGTGGATCAGCATCTGCTGCAGGGTCGGGTGCCTGCGCTCCTCGGGCCACCACGGCACCGTGCCGCGCGCCTCGAGGTCCAGCGCGGCGATCGTGGCGTCGGCGTGCTCCCAGGCGCGCCGGTGCAGCTCCAGGATCATCTCCGTCGACTCCCCGGCCGGCACCCACAGGTCGGCGTTGTTCTCCGCGTCCTCGTCGGTCCACGGCAGCGGCTCGGGGAACGGCCGATCGAATACGAACCCGAAGTAGCCCGCGCCCACGCACGCCACGTGCTTGACCAGACCGAGCAGGTTCGTCCCCGTCGGCGTCAGCGGCCGCCGCATGTCGTACTGCGAGAGGCCCTCGAGCTTCCAGAGCAGCGCCTCACGGGCGTTGACCAGGTAGCGCTGGGCGGTGGCCTTCGCAAGATCTTCGCTATCGCTCATGTCCCCGAGTCTGCCATCCGGGACCGACAGGCCACGGTCTTCGCCGCAGCTTGTCCACGCCCTGGACCGGGCGGAGCAGATCATCCAGCACCATTTCGCGGACGTGCCCGGGGTGAAAGCGGCCCGCGCCACTGGTATTGACCATTACCGCGCTCGCTCTCGCGATTCTCGCACCTTTCGCCGGAGTGATCGTCGACCGTCTCGGCCGTAAACGCCTGTTGATCGTTTCGACGCTCTGCTCAGTGTTTTTCGGCACCGCGCCGCTTCGCAGCGCCGTCCGCCGCGCCGTCCGCCGCGCCCGCGGCCCTCGAGCGCCGTCCTTTCCCGTGGCGCGTCCTCGCCTCTCGGGTACGCCGGTCGCGGCGGCGGCACGGGCCTGTGGACGGCCGCGTTCTTCGGCGGCGAGTTCGCCTGCCCGCCGGTCCTGATCGGGCTGGAGGCGTTGGCCGGGAACCCGGCGTCGCCGGTGGGCGTCTTGGGTGTCGCGGCCTTCGTTCTCGCCGCCGGGCTCATGATCGCCGCGCGTCAGGGCGCTAATGCGACACGCCCGGATGCGCGGATTATTTCCCGATCTTCCTAACACTGAAGTAGGGTGCGGGGCCACACGCAGTCCAACTCCGCCCTATCGGCTACAAAGGATCCTTGAGTGCGCATCGGTTTCTTCAGCGACCGCTACTTACCATTCACTGATGGAATCGCGTGCTCCATGGAGGACGCGCGGCGCGAACTCGAGGATCTCGGGCACGAGGTTCACATCTTCGCGCCCAAGCCGGACCGGCGGTACTGCGAGCAGGCGCCGCGGGTCACCCGCTTCCCGGCCGTCAAGGGCCTCTTCTTCGACGACTACCGGTGCAGCGTCTTCTACCCGCCGCGCACCCGCCGCGAGGTCGACAAGCTGGAGCTGGACCTCGTCCACTTCCACACCCCCGGCCAGATCGGCCTGTTCGGCGCGTACTACGCGCGCCGGCACGATCTGCCGCTGGTCACGACGTACCACACCGATCTCTACGCGTACGTCACCCACTACCCCGGGGTGCTCCCGGGCGTGGTCGCCCTCTCGATCCTGGCGCCGTACGTCACCGGCGGCGGCGCCGGCGAGCGGCGGATCTCGCGGTCCTGCGTGCGGCCGGAGCGCAGCATCGACCGGTGGAACCAGAAGGTCGTCGAGCGCGGCATGACCTTGATCCACAACAGCTGCGACCTGGTCATCACGCCGTCGGCCAAGATGACCGCGCAGCTCGGCGGCTGGAACACCACGAGCCGGATCGCCACGCTGCCCAGCGGCGTCGACGAGATCCCGGCGACCGCGGCCGAGATCGAGGCCGCGCGGCGCGAGTACGGCATCGCGGACGACGAGCAGGTCGTGCTCTACGTCGGCCGGATCGGCAGCGAGAAGAACCTCGGTGTCCTGATCGACGCGTTCACGCACGTCGCGCGCGGCAACGCCAAGGCCCGCCTGATGCTGATCGGCCCCGGTGACGAGGAGAACAGATTCCGCGACCAGGCCGCGGCCACCGCGTGCGCCGGCCGGATCACCTTCACCGGCCGCAAGCCGCGCGCCGAGCTCGGCGCGTACTACGGCCTCGCGGAGGTCTTCGCCTTCCCCTCGACCGCCGACACGCAAGCGCTCGTCGTCAACGAGGCCGCCTGGGCCGGGACGCCGATCGTGATGGTGGACCGGAACATCAGCCAGATCGTCGAGGACGGCGTCAGCGGCCTCTACGCCGCGAACGCGGCGGAGGACTTCGCCGCCAAGATCAGCGCGCTTCTCGACGACCCGCGGCGCGCCAAGGCGCTCGGCGCGGTCGCCCGCGAGCGCGCCTCCAAGCTCACCGCGCGCGTCCAGGCCGGCAAACTCGCCCGGCTGTACGAGGAGACCCTCGCCAACGCCGCCCCCGGCGCCGCACCCGAGCCTCCCGAGATGCCGGCGCTGCTCGCCGCGTAGTCGTCCGAGAGCGCTGGGAAGCGCTTCGGAAGCGCAACGGTGCTTTTCCGGGAACGGCCGCGCTGGTCGCATGAACCCATGACGACACCTGTGCACGGTTCCTCTTCGCTAGAACCGCCGCAAGGCCGAGCCGGGGCGGTGGGGATCCCGGCTCGGCCACCCGGACGCAAGGCCGTGGGCATCTTCCTGGCGCCCGCGACCGGACGGGCGGCGGCGTTGGCCATCGCCGGGATCCCGCTGGCCGTATTCCTCGTCGCCGGCTTCGCGGCCGACGCCGCGGCCAATTCGGGCGGCGACGGCGGACAGTCCCAGTCGCCGTACGGGCTCTCGCCGACCGTCGGGCAGTCGTATCCGGAATCTTCCGCGTCGTACCCGACCGACAGCACGGACTCGGGCCTCGTGGAGTCGACGGACTCGGCCTCCGACCACGGGTCCGCCACGGACTTCGCATCCGCGGTCTCCACAGACACCGGCAGTTCGACGGCGACGGGCACCGCGACCGCGTCGCCCTCGGCTACCGCGACCGGCCCGGCCGCCGTGGTCCTCGCCGCATACGCCGACATCAACAACCACGACTACGAAGGCGCCTACGCCCTCGGCCTGGACCTGAACGGCGAGTCGTACCAGGACTTCGCCAACGGCTACAGCACAACCCAGTCCGACACCATCACGATCACCGGCGTCAGCGGCGACGTCGTGGGCGTCTCACTGCTCGCGATCTCCACCGACGGCACCCAGAGCACGTACTCAGGCACATACACCGTGACCGGCGGAAAAATCACCGGCGCCGATCTCCAGCAGGTGAGCTGAGATGACCGATACGCGCATCCCCGGATACGAATCCGACTCCTCGCTGCCGAACCCGGCGGGGATGGCACGCGTCCCGCGCCCCTACGCCCACAGCAACGCGACGCGGCTGCTGAGCGCGGGCGCGTACCTGGAGAAAGACTTCCGCACGGGGGTGATACGGGAGCTGGTCAGGGACTTCTACCGGGTCGTCGCCCCCTCGTACGGCTATGACGCGGTGACCGTCCTCGCGCACGCGCTGGCCGCGCGCAGCCTGCGCCGCAAGCAGCTCGCCGGGGTCTTCCTCGGCGAGCTGCTCACACTGATTCTGGCGAGCAAGGGCCTGCTGCCCGGCGTCAGCGCCGTGCTGATCGCGCTCTGGCTGCCGTGGGCGTTCTCGTTCCTGCGCCGAGTCGCCACGATGCAGGCGCTGATCACGTGGCTGAGCCCGCGGCCGTCGCCGAGCACCTCAGGGGCGGCCGACTACGAGTACGACTTCCCGGCCGACCGCGCGCTGACCCCCGAGCTCGTCGAGAAGATCGCGCTGCAGCAGGCGGGCGGACAGCAGGAGATCATGTTCGCGCGCGAGCGCTTCCGGCCCTTCGTCGGCGCCGGCTGGGACAAGGACGACTGGACCGCCGCCGCGCTGCTGCTGCCGATGAAGACCGACCCTACGCTGCGCGCCTATCTCAGGGACGAGGAGGACGAGGAAGAGGAGATCGAGCAGCCGCCGGTGATCCCGTTCACCGTGGAGGAGATCTCCGAATACGTCGCGCAGCGGCTCGAATCGGAGCTGCGCGACGACGCGCCCTACGGCGAGCAGATCGAGAACCTGGTCGTCGAGCGGCGCCGGTACAGCCGCGCGGGCTCGCTGCCGGCGAAGAAGCGGCTGTTCTGGCGCTGGCGGGGCGTGCTCCTGCTGCCGCCGTCCACGGTCGGCGAGATCGGGTCCTTCCGGCCCTTCGAGGACCGCGAGCAGTACGACGCCGCGCGCGAGTACCTGTGCATCCGGGTCGGCGCCTGGGACCAGGAGGTCGTGAACTCGATCTTCGTCGGCTTCGACGTGCGCGGGAACACGCTCTACAGCGAGTTCTACCCGCACGTGATGCCGCCGGTGCAGGCGAGCTTCCACCTCGTCGACCGGCTCCCGCAGCGGCTCGGCGTCAAACTGCTGCTGCGCATCGCGATCGACATCCCGCTGAGCCTGCCGCGCCAGATCTACAACACCTTCTGGGCCGCGCTGCGCGCGGCCTGGGCCCAGATCCGGCGCCTGGGCCGGGCGGCGATCGGCTTCGTCGGCGTGATCGACGGCAGCGACCTGCGCCTCGGCCGGTACGCGGTCGATCTGGTGGACACCGGCGCGAAGGTGAGCCTGCGCGAGCTGGCGGCCTCGCCGGACTACCACCACTTCTTCCAGAAGGCCGACCACACGAAGTACGTGCAGATCGTGCAGCGCCGCCTGCTCGAAGTGATGCGCGACTTCCTGATCGAGCACAACATCGACGTGTTCGACCACGACCAGCGCGGCACCACGATCCTGGACAAGTCGACGCGCAACTACGGCGACGCGATCATCCACGGCAACGGCGTCATCAACCAGGGCGGCCGCGGCAACCGGCAGTCCTTCGGCCGCGGGCGGGGGGCGTGACCGACGATGGCCAAGAACACCTTCGGCAACGCCTCCATCGGCGGCGACGGCATCATCAACCAGGGCGGCGCGAACGTGCGCCAGACCTTCAACCAGGCCGAGAGCCCCGAGACGGCCGCCGCTGAGCATGCGAGGCGGCTTTCGCTGCTGGAGGAGGCGAGGCGCGAGCAGGCGGACGTGGACCGCAGCATCTTCGTGGTCTACGGCCGGGACACCGCCGTCAACAACGCCGTCTTCCAGCTGCTGCGCAATCTCGACCTCAAGCCGCTGGAGTGGGAGAAACTGGTGCGCGGCAGCCGGGACGGGCGCATGACGCCGATCCTGGGCGACGTCGTCATCAACGCTCCACGGCTGGCCGCCGCGGCCGTCGTGATCCTCACACCCGAGGACGCGGTCATGCTGCACCCGGAACTGCGTAAGCCGCGCGAAGACGCCTTCGAACTGCATCCGACGCTGCAGCCGCGGCCGAACGTGCTGGTGGAGCTCGGGATCGTGCTCGGGGTCTATCCCGAGCGCACGCTGATCCTCGAGTTCGGCGAGCTGCGGCCGATCGCCGACCTGGGCGGGTTCAACTCGGTCCGCTTCCAGCAGTCGACGAATCTCGTCGACGCTCTGCGGAAGGTCGCGGGGCGGCTGCAGCAGGCCGGGCTGCCGGTCGACGACGCGGGCTCGGCCTGGCTCGATCCGAAGCCGTTCCAGAACCTCAAGGCCTATCGCCGCAAGCCGGTCGTCTGACCGGGCGGCGGGGCAGTCCCTCGGGGCTGCGGGCGACCTCAGCGGTCGGCCGCCGCCCCGAGGGACTGCAGGAAGTCGGCGATGCTCGGCAGGTCGATCCGGTTCAGGTCCTCGGGCCGGATCAGCACCCGCAGCTCCCGGCAGACCCGCCGCTCCCGCGAGCGCACCACGAAGGACAGCAGGATCAGCCGGAGGATGTCCTGCGCCTCCAGATAGTCGAGCCGGGCCAGCCCCGCCCCCAGCAGCGGGATGGCGAGCGCGTCCTGGTGCCCGCGCCGGTCGACGGCGTCCCACAGCCGGTTCAGCCCGAGCCAGAGGTCCTCGACGCTCGACCGCGCCACGCCGTCGCCGCCCACCGCGCTGTACGCCACCGCGAACACCCGCCGCGGTCCGTCGTCGAGGACCGCGACCGTGCCGATCGGATAGCGCACCGTACCGCCCGCACGCCTACGGTTGCGGCGAGCGGAACCCGCCGGCCGCGACCCGCGCAGCGCCGACGTCACCGCGGCACTCAGCTTCGCCGCGTCGCCCCCGTAGACGCGAGCGAGAAGCTGCCCCTGCACGGACGCCGGGCTGATCGGCCCGTGCGGCCATACGTCCGTGGAGAAGGTGTCGGAGAAGCCGACCGCCAGATGCTCCGGCCGGTCGAAGAGGTCGCCCGGCTCCACCACCACCGTCATCCCCGGGTACCTGAACTCGCGCCGCACGTGCGTACGCGGCCGCGCCCGTATCGCGGCGTATGCGAGGCACGGTCCGATAGCGGCCAGCGTCCACCGCCCCGGATCGGCGAAGGCCGCCGGCACCGCCGGCCCCACGAACTGGACCGCCGCCGAGACCGCGCCGAACGCGCCGAGCAGAGTCCCGCAGAAGAGCCGCAGCGCGCGGCGGCCCTGCCCCGGTTGCCGCAGAACACTGAGAAGCGGTGACATCTAGGTCTCATCTCGTCTTTCGGCCTGCCGGCCGACGGGTAATCAGTTACCGTGCCCTTGGTGGATCGCCGCGGAAGGAGAGGTCCGCGGCACGTGGTGGGAGAGGGTTCGACATGACGCGCATCCGCGTGAGCGTGTTGGGGCCCGTGCAGGTCGAGGTGGACGGGAGCGTCGCGAAGCTCTCGCCCCGGGCACTGCGCGTCTTGATGCGGCTGGTGGCCGCGGGAGGACGCCCGGTGGGAGTGAAGCAGCTGCGCTGGGATCTGTGGCGCGAAGTGGATCGGCCGCACGAGTCGCGAAACGGGCGCAACCAGGTGCAGAAGGGCATCTCCGAGCTGCGCGGGATCTTCGATCCGGCCCGCTCCGGAGCCGCCGACGACGTATTGCGGACCGAGGAGCTCTACAGCGGACCGGAACGGGAGAGCGCCTACCGGCTGGTGCTCGGCCCCGACAGCCTGGACGCGGCGGAGTTCGGCGCCCTCGTCGCCGACGCCATGCACGGCGCCGTAGCCGCGTCCGCCGACCGGCTGACCCGGGCGGTAGCGCTGTGGCGCGGCAGGCCGCTCGCCCAAGCCGGCGACGAGGCGTACGCCGAGAACCTGGTGCGGATATGGCGCGAGCAATACGCGACCGCCCTGCGCGAACTCGTCCGCATCCACGGCGAGTTCGGCCGCTATGACCTCGCATTGCCCTTCGCTCGAAGGCTGGCAGAGGAGTTCCCCGACGACGCCGAGGCCGCCGCGGCCCTGACCGGGGTTCACGAACGCCTGCGCGCCCGGCACGGCGACGAACTGCTCCGCCGCGCCTTCCCGGAGCTGCGGACCGAGGTGGCGCTGGTCCGGGGCGACCTGTTCGCCCAGAAGGACGCGAGCCTGGTCATCGGCTTCACAGACACCTTCGACGTGGAGACCAAGGAAAGCAGGGTCATCAGCCGGGAAAGCGTGCAAGGCCAGCTCGTAGACCGCCTGTACGGCGGCGACACGACCGCACTGGACCGCGAGCTGCGCCGCGGCCTACGAGCGGTCCCCGCGCTGGGCATGGAGTCCCGAAGCGCCAAGCCGCGCGGCAAACTCCTGCGATACCCCGTAGGCACGGTCATCCCCGTACCCCTGGACGGCCGCCTGATATATGCCGCCGCGTACTCCAGGCTAGACAACGATCTGGTGGCGAGATCGAGCCGCGACGACCTGGCGGCCACCCTGGACCGGGTCTGGGAGAGCGCCGCGCGATACGGCCGCATGCTCCCGATCGCAGTCCCCCTGCTCGGCTCAGGCCTGGCCCGCATCACCGAGCTCCGCCAGGAGCAGCTGCTGGGCATGATCGTCGAGTCCTTCCTGCGCGGCTGCCGCCGACACGACACGGTCGCCCCGCAGCTCCGCATCGTCCTGCGCCCCGAGGACCTCGAGCGCGTGGACCCCGTCCGCGTCGCGAAGGAGGTCTTCGCCCTCTAGCGCACCACCCGCCCCGCTTCCGCCGCTAGCGCCGCCGCGCTTCCGGCCCGCTTCCGATGCGGGGGAGCGGTCGGTACGGCCCGCGAGGCTGCGCGCCCGAAGACCATCAGGGTCGCACCGGGCCGACCCGGTGCAACCCTGATGGGAACCTGCAGATCAGAACACTGATCAGATGTCGTAGTAAAGCTCGAACTCGTGCGGGTGGGGGCGCAGGCGGATCGGGTCGATCTCGGCGGACTGCTTGTAGGCGATCCAGGTCTCGATCAGGTCCGGGGTGAAGACGCCGCCCGCGGTGAGGTACTCGTGGTCCTCCTCGAGGGCGGTGAGGACGGCGGGGAGGGAGCCGGGG
>NZ_JAGSOH010000049.1 GCF_018139625.1 Actinospica acidithermotolerans
AACGTGCTCCCGCCGCCCCAGCCCCAGGCCGGTGACCCGCGGCAGCCCGAGGGCACGCCGGAGTTCCAGCAGCACGGTCCGCCGCCACCCGCACAGCCCCGGCAGCAGGCCCCGAACGGCGGCACCGTCCCGAACGGCGGCACCGTCCCGAACGGCGGCACCGTCCCGAACGGCTACTTCTGGCCGGGCTACGCCCACTACATGCCGCCGCGGCCGCCGGCCCAGCGCGGCCGGGCCTGGCAGTTCAGCCGGTCCTACTTCCTCTCGATGGCGGGCGTCGTCGGCTTCCTGCTCTCCGTGGTCATCTACACCGCGATCACGAACTCCCAGACCGGCGCGCCGAGCCAGGGCACCAGCGTCTTCCTCATCCCGGTGGGCTTCTTCGTCGCGCTCGCCGCGGGCTTCGGCGAGGAGATGCTCGTCACCGGCCTGACCGTGAACGCGCTGGAGTCGGCGGGGGCGGTCGGGAAGAAGGCCTGGCTGATCTACGTCGTCGCGATCTGCCTGCGCATCCCGTTCCACCTGTACTACGGCTGGGCCTCGCTCGGCGTGATCATCTTCACCGTCGTGAACATCTGGGTCTACCGCCGCTGGCGGCTGCTGTGGCCGATCGTCCTCGCGCACGCCACGTACGACTTCGTCGAGTACCTCGCCTCGGTCGCGCCGAACGCGGTCGGCGGCCTGCTCATCCTCGCCCTGGGCCTCGGCACGCTGGTGATGCTCATCGTCGTGGTCTGCATCGAGCTGTCCGACCGCGCCTCCCGCCGCCGCTACGCGCGCTACAACGCCGCGACCCGGGCGGCCTACGCCGCGCAGGGCGGATACCCGGCCCAGGCCGGGTACTCCGCGCAGCCTGGATACTCCGCGCAGCCCGGGTACCCAACCGAGCCGCCGCCGCTGCCGCCGACGGCCGCCCAGATCGCTCCGGCATCACCCCCGGTACCGCCGACGGCACCCGCCGTACCCGGCGGGCGCCCGGGCCCGGAAACGGCCGCCGAACCCGAGTAGGCCGATCGCCGAACTCTGGTACTGTCCGAATTCCGGCGGCTTCCGTACGGGACGCGGGGGCTGACAACTCAATGAAGGGGAGGGGACTCGTGGCGCTTGACCCACCAAGCGAGGTCGTGTCGTTCTTGCAGGTCATCGGCATCAACTGGCCGGCCGTGAACGAGGACTCGGTCCGCGATTTCGCAACCCACGTGCGGGACTTCGCGAACAACCTCACTTCGGCGCACGAAGAGGCGACCGCCACCGTCAACCAGATCGGCGGGTCGTACACCGGGGCGGCGTACGACGCGATGAAGGATCGCTGGAACAACGTCACCACCAAGCACACCAACGACATGGTCGAGGCCTGCCACATCGTGGCGACGGCGCTGGACGCGGCCGCCGACGTGATCGTCGCGATGAAGGGCGTCGCCATCGCCGAGCTCGTCGCGCTGGCCGTCAGCTTCGTCGCCGACCAGGCGGCGGCCGTGCTCACCTTCGGCATCGCCGAGGCGGCCGAGGCGCTGGTGATCGAGGCGGCGGAGAAGGCCTGCGACTTCCTCGAGAACCAGATCGAGCAGTACATCATCGGCGAGGTGATCGAGGCCGCGATCAAGCCGCTCGTGGCGAAGATCGAGACCGTCATCCAGGGGCTGGAGTACACCGCCACCTCCGTCGCGACCGGCGGCGTGTCCACCACCCCGATCGGCTCGGGCTTCTCGATCGACACGGAGGCCGTGCAGCGGCACGCCGCCACCTTCCAGGACCACGCGGCGACCGTGCGCGGGCACACCCGGACCCTGACGTCGAACCTGTCGGGGGTGAGCTTCGCGTGAGCAAGATCACCGAGGCACTGGACGACGGCCTCAAGGACGTCGTCAAGGCCGGCGAGGAGGGCGGCGAGGGGCTCGCCAAGCACCTCGAGGAGACCGGCACCCGGGTGGGCGACGGCGCCACCGCGCACGCCGAGACCGAAGTCAAGAACACCGAGGAGCTGACCAAGGCGGGCTCCAAGCCGGCTGACCCGGTCACCGACGCGAAGCCGAAGGACGAGACGCCCGAGGCCACGGACTCCACTGCTGGCTTGTCGGCCGAGGACAAGGCCAAGGCGGAGGCCGAGGAGGCGGCGCGGGCCGCCGCGCTCAAGGCGAAGGTAGCCGAGCTGCGCTCCGAGGGGCACGCCCCGCAGCGCCACCTGGACTCGAGCGACGACCAGCTCAAGGGCCGGCTCGGCCAGCCGCTGTTCAAGCGCGACGGCAAACCGCAGACGGACGCGAACGGCTACGTGGTCTCCTCGAAGAAGATGGACCCGGCCCGCACCGACGCGCTCTCGCTCCCGGACACGGACCCGCTCAAGTACAAGGACATGTACACCGCGGACGCCTCGGGTGCCCTGAAGAACCACAAGTGCGGTGCGTTCGCCACGAAGTTCGGCGACGAGGAGTCCCTGGCCAAGGCGGACGCGGCCTCCCGCGCGGCGATACCCGCCGGCGCGACCGGGCGGATATCCACCTCGATCGACGCGAAGGCCGCGATCGGCGACGACGGCATGGCGAAACTGTCCGGCAAGTACATCGACCCGGCCAACCCCGCCGACTCCGCCGGTAACATCAACTACAAGGACGTCGACTTCACCGGGTCCACGCTGACCGGCGTGTTCGACCACGACCCGGCGACCGGGAAGTACAACCTGGTCACCCTCTACCCCGAGCCGGACAAGGCGGTGAACCCGTGAGTCGGGAATGGCAGCAGCGGGTGCCGAACATCGACGACGGCAACGTGCGCTGGTCCGTGGTCAACCTGCACAGCGTCGAGTTCTCCAACGAGTTCGAGCAGAGCGCGAAGCGGCTGCGCGACGAGGTCAGGCGCGATCCCGCGATGCGCGCCAAGCACGAGGAGGCGTACCGCTACCTCCTGGAGAACACGCCGACGGTGCGCGAGTGGGCCGAGTCGACGGACACCAGCTTCTGCAGCCGCGCCCAGCTGCACGAGTACCTGCAGGCCTTCTCCGACTACGTGTTCGGCGACCGGACCGCACCGATCGCCCCGCCGGACAGCGACGAGCCGTGCGAGCACGAAGAGCGCGATGAGAACGGCGAGTGCGTGCCGTTCGACGCCGAGGACGGAGAACGATGAGCCAGCCCACCGAGACCAACCGCTCCGACCTGCCGCACCGGGTCGGCCCCTGGGCCACCCGCTTCGACTCGGCGCAGGCGCTGGCCACGGCCGACGACGTCGCCCGCGAGTACGCGCTCAAGCACCGCGACCTGAACCCGATCCTGCCGTTCGCCCAGGTCTACGGCCCCGGCCTGCACATGGACAAGGCCACCGCGATCGGGATCAGCCCGCAGATGCCGGTGAACGAGGACGGCAGCACGAACTACACCCGCGGCGACTTCATGGGCGGGCTGGTCTACTCGGTCTACCGGCCCGCCGACACGGCCTCGCCGGGCGAGGGCCCGGCCGACGGCGAGCAGCTGTGGAACACCACGATCTACCCATACCCGGCCGGCCACGTCGACCCGGTCTCGGTGCCGCTGGCGGCCCTCGGCCTGGACGAGGTGCCCGGCGTGGACCGACGCTTCGTCAACTTCTGCGCTGCCGCCCTCGGCTGCGAGGCCGTGGACGACCTCGGGATGCTCCAGGCGACGTTCCACCTGGCCTGGCCGGACTACCGCGAGTGCGTCGGCGCCGGGCTCAAGCACCTGCTGGCGCAGCGCACCGTCTCCCCGGACTTGTGGTACGAGCTGACCTACGTGCCCTTCGACTCGGCGGACCGGCTCGCGCTCTACCTCGCGCAGGTCTACGCCTACCTCTTCGACGGTTTCGGCGCGATGCCGGTGGCGCCCAGCCAGTAGAAGGCGGCGTCCCCTCATCCCGGCGCCGCGCGGGCATCGGGGTGAGGGGACGCGGGCTGCTGCCGGGACGTCAGACCGTGGTCGGCTTCTTCCCGGTGACTCCCCAGGTCACCAGGCGGATCAGCGCGTTGCGCAGGTCCTTGTCCTTGACCGACCAGGACTCGAAGCTCTTCGGGTGCGCGGCCGAGGCGGCGAGCATGGTGACCAGCGCGCCGGCGGTCGCCGCGGCCGGGACCTCGCGCTCCAGCTTGCCGCCGCGCTGCAGGTCGGTGATCGCCGTGCTCAGCGCCTTGTGCACCGCGTCGAGCACGCGCATCCGGTGCCGGGTGAAGCGCTTGTCGCCCTCCGCAGCGGCAAGGTCCACCACCCGCAGGATGGAGTCGTGCTCCTGCCAGAAGTCCATCAAGCCGTTGACCAGCTCGGTCGCCGAGACGGTGCCGGCCCGGCCGGCCCAGCTGCGCTCGGCGGCCAGCTCCTTGAGCTCGGCGGCCTCCTTGACCACGTCGGCGGCGAGCTCCAGGATCGCCGCCTCGATGTCCGGGAAGTACTGGTAGAAGGTGGCGGGCGAGGTGCCGGCGTCCCTGGCCACGTCGATGACGGTGACGTCCCGGTAGGACCGGGCCGCCAGCAGTTCGGCGAGGCACTCGAGGAGGCGCGCCCGGGTCTCCTGGCCGCGCCGGCCGGCTATCCGTCCATCGACGGTACGTACTTGTGTCATACCGTCAGTTTATCTACGTATGAGCAGTTAGCTCAGGTGATGACCTGCCACTTACTCCGTTCGGGTCGGCTCCAGTCTCACCACCACCGACTTCGACGTGGGGGTGTTGGAGGTGTCCGCGGTCGAGTCGAGCGGCACCAGCACGTTCGTCTCCGGGAAATAGGCCGCGGCGCAGCCCTTCGCGGTGGCGTAGCTGACGATCCGGAAGGCCGCTGCGCGCCTGGTCAGGCCGTCGGACCAGGAGGAGACGAGGTCCACCGACTGCCCGTCGGACAGCCCGAGCTCGGCGAGGTCCTCCGGATTGACGAAGACCACCCTTCTTCCTTGCTTGATACCGCGATAGCGATCATCGAGCCCGTAGATAGTGGTGTTGTACTGGTCGTGCGAGCGGACCGTCTGCAGCAGCAGCGAGCCCGCCGGGACGCGCAGCACCTCGAGCTCGTTCACGGTGAAGTTCGCCTTGCCGGTGGCGGTCGGGAAGGTCCGCGAGTCGCGCGGGCCGTGCGGCAGCTGGAAGCCGTCCGGCTGCCTGACCTTGGCGTTGAAGTCGGCGAAGCCCGGGATGACGCGGGATACATGGTCCCTGATCAGGTCGTAGTCCCCGGCCAGCGACGTCCACTCGACCGCGTCCCCGGCGCCGAAGAGCTCCTGCGCCAGGCCGGCCACGATCGAGACCTCGCTGCGCAGGTGCTTGGAGGCCGGGGCGAGCCGGCCGCGCGAGGCGTGCACCATCGACATCGAGTCCTCGACGGTGACGAACTGCGCGCCGCCGTCCTGCTCGTCCTTCTCGGTGCGGCCGAGGCAGGGCAGGATCAGCGCCGCCTCGCCGGTCACCGCGTGCGAGCGGTTCAGCTTCGTGGAGACCTGGACCGTCAGCCTGCAGCCGCGCATCGCGGCCTCGGTGACGGCGGTGTCCGGGGTCGCGGCGACGAAGTTGCCGCCCAAGCCCATGAACACCCGCACCTTGCCGTCGCGCATGGCCCGGATCGCCTCGACGGTGTCGTAGCCGTGCTCGCGCGGCGGCTCGAAGGAGAACTCGGCGCCGAGCGCGTCCAGGAAGGCGGCGGCGGGCTTCTCGTAGATGCCCATCGTCCGGTCGCCCTGCACGTTGGAGTGGCCGCGCACCGGGCACACGCCCGCGCCGGGACGGCCCACGTTCCCGCGCATGAGGAGGAAGTTGACGACCTCCCGGATCGTCGGCACGGAGTTCTTGTGCTGCGTCAGGCCCATCGCCCAGCACACGATGACGCGCTCCGAGCGCAGCACCCGCGCGGCCACCGCCTCGATCTGCCCGCGCGTCAGGCCGGTCGCCTCCAGGACGTCCTCCCAGGACGTCTTGCGGACGTCCGCGGCGAACTCCTCGAACCCGTGCGTGTGCCGCTCGATGAACTCCCGGTCCAGCACCGTGCCGGGTGCCGCGTCCTCGGCCTCCAGCAGCAGCCGGTTGATCCCGCGGAACAGCGCCAGGTCCCCGTTGAGCCGGATCTGCAGGAACTCGTCGGACAGCGCCGTGCCCGAGCCGAGGACCCCGCTCGCCTTCTGCGGGTTCTTGAAGCGGATCAGGCCCGCCTCCGGCAGCGGGTTGACCGACACGATCGCCGCGCCGGCCTTCTTCGCCCGCTCCAGCGCGCTGAGCATCCGCGGGTGGTTGGTGCCCGGGTTCTGACCGGCCACCAGGATCAGGTCCGCCTTGTACAGGTCCTCCAGCGAGACCGAGCCCTTGCCGACGCCGAGGGTCTCGGTGAGGGCGGAGCCGCTCGACTCGTGGCACATGTTCGAGCAGTCCGGCAGGTTGTTGGTGCCGTGCCGCCTGACCAGCAGCTGGTAGAGGAACGCGGCCTCGTTCGAGGTGCGGCCGGAAGTGTAGAAGACCGCCTCGTCCGGCGTCCCGGCCCGCAGCTCGTCCGCCGCGATGCGGAACGCGGCGTCCCAGCTGACGGGCCGGTAGTGGTCCTCGCCGGGAGCCTTGTACATCGGATCGGTCAGCCGGCCCTGCTGGCCCAGCCAGTAGTCCGTCTTCCCGGCCAGCTCGTGCACCGAGTGCTCGGCGAAGAACTCCGGAGTGACGCGGCGCACGGTCGCCTCCTCCGCCACCGCCTTCGCGCCGTTCTCGCAGAACTCGAAGTGGCTGCGCTCCGGACCCTCGGGCCAGGCGCAGCCCGGGCAGTCGAAGCCGTCCTTCTGGTTCACCCTCAGGAGCGTCAGCGCGGTGCGCCGCGCGCCCATCTGCTGCTGCGAGATCTGCAGCGCGTGCGCGACGGCCGGCGCGCCGACCGCCCAGGTCTTCGGCTTGCCGACCTGCAGCTCGCGGTCGTCGGGGTCGTGCACGGGAGGCTTGGACATAGCACAGACTCTAGTGCTCGGACTGGATTTCGCCATGTTCACGCCTTTGGGTGATTCGGGAACGATAAGCCTTCGACCGGCGTGTCGCAGCCCGTGCAATGGAAGCGAAGGTCCTCGTGGTCGCCCGCTTTCAGCTGAAGGGATCCGTGACGTCATGGGCTCGCACGCCAAACCTCGCACCACCGGCCGCAAGGCCGCGCTCGGGGCGCTCGCGCTCGGAGCGTCGCTCACCGGCGTGGGGCTGATCGCCGCCGCGCTCGATCCGGCCACCGCCGTGCTCACCGCCTCCGGTCCCGACGACGAGGGCGCCACACAGCTGTCCGGCCTGTCCTCGCCGGTGAGCGTGGATCTGAGTCCGACCGCGGACTCGATCGCGAACCTCTCCTCGGCCCCGCTCCCCTCGGCCGGCGCCCTGGCCGCGACGAGCCGGCAGAGCGCCGCGGACTCGGCCGCCTCCGTGGTCCGGCACGCGCGGCCGGCGGCCGGATCCGACGGCTCCTCGGGCTCGCAGGACGCGGTGAAGCCGAGCGGCGGCTCGAACTCGGCGTCCGGCTCCGGCGACGGCTATACCGGCAAGCACAAGGCGAGCGGTTCGGGCACGCCGCCGACCGGGACCGCCGCGGTCACCTCGGCGATCCAGGACGCGGTCTCGCCGGTCACCTCGACCGTGCAGAGCGTCGTCGCGCCGGTCACCTCGACTGTGGAGACCGTCGTATCGCCGGTGGTCTCGACCGTGCAGAGCGTCGTCGCGCCGGTCACCTCGACCGTGGAGACCGTCGTGACGCCGGTCACCGTGGTCGTGCAGAGCGCCGCGTCCCCGGTCACGTCCACGGTCGGCAGCGTCCCGGTGGTCGGCAGCCTGCTCGGCGGCACCGGGCTGTTGTAGAGAGCGGATCTCTCACCGCTTCGAGTGGTCCGCGATCACCCGATCTGATGATGAAGTCTGATATGCCGGTCGGCGGCTGGCAGCATGGACTGCCATGAGCAACGGCATGGAGTCGCTCATCCACCGCGACTACGCGGCGCTGGTCGCCGCCGTGCCGCTGATCGCGGCGGGCGCGGTGGCGAGCTTCGCCTGGCGGGACCGCGGCCGGATGCCCGTCGGCGCGCACGAGCCGGAGCCGGCCGTCGCGGCGCTTCCGCAGGACGTGGAGTACGCGCTGATCGGCGTGCTGCTCGCGGTGATGGCGGAGCGGCTCGAACACGATCCGGCCGCGTACCCGCAGCTCGCGGGCGCCGCCTCCCGGCTGCTGCCGCCGGGACGCCGCGCCGGCACCGGGCCGCACGGGTGGACGGGGCTGACCGAGCAGGCCAGGCAGGCGGCGGTGCAGGTGCTGCGCCCGACCGCGCTGAGCACGCTGGTCCGTGCCGCGACGTACGACTACCTTGGGGGCCTCGCATGAGCGAAACGGCTGACCCGGACACCGATCCGGACTACGGCGAGCGCTGCGCCGACTGCCCGGCGACGGTGATCGCCGAGCCGGTTCCGGTGCTCGGTCCGTTCATCGGGCTCGTCGCCGCGGTGCTGTGCGCCCTGGCCGGGGCGCTGCTGCTGCTCGCCCCCTTCGCCTTCGACTACCGCCAGGGCGCGGGCTCGATGCCGCGCAGCAGCGTGGTCGACCTGGCCACCGGCGGCGCCGTGCTGGTCGTCGGCGTGCTGACGGCGCTTCTGTTCGGCGGCTCGCTGCGGCGCCGGCTGCAAGCGCTCGTGCCGGCGGCTTCGCCGGAGCCGCTGCCCTCGATGCCGCCGCGTCCGGCGGCCGGACCGGAGCTCGGGGCCGTGCCCGAGCAGCGGCATTCCGAGCCCGAGCCCTGGCGGGAGGAGCCGCGACGGGAGGAGCCGCGGCCGGCGCCGCCGCCCGCCGCCCCGGCCGTCGATCCGGGCGCCGCGTTGCGCGATCTGCTGGCGCCGCTGGTCGCCGCCCTGGCCGCGGATCTGCGGGCCCGGGAGACGAGCGTCGAGTCCGAAGGAAGGCAATCGTGACGTACGACCCCTACGCGCAGACCGAGTCCATCCCCATGGTCACGGTCGCGATCCGCCGCCCCGCCCCGCCGATCGCCGCGCTGCTCGGCCTCGGCGCGCTCGGCCTGGCCGGCGCCTGGCTGATCGCGGCGCCCTTCGTGCTCGGCTACCGTGGCCCGGGCGACCAGCAGCGCGGCGCGGCCTGGACGGACGCGACCCGGGTGGACGTGAGCCTCGGTGCGGCTATCCTCGCGATCTCGCTCGCGGCGCTGCTCGGCTACCTGGCGGCTGCGGTCACCTGGCTGGCGCGGTACCGTCAAGCGGAGTGAGTCAACGGATAGACCAGGGAGGCGCCGTGCGGGGCGACCGGACCGACGCGGACTGCCAGGCCGGACGCGGCTGGATCCACGAGGCGATCGAGACCGTGGAGGCCGACGGCCACCGGTCCGCGGACACCCATCTGCTGAGCGTGCCGCTGCCGCGCGACTGGGGCGTGGACCTCTACCTGAAGGACGAGTCCACCCACCCGACCGGCTCGCTCAAGCACCGGCTCGCCCGCTCGCTGTTCCTCTACGCCCTGTGCAACGGCTGGATCCGCGAGGGCCGGCCGGTGATCGAGGCGTCCTCCGGCTCGACCGCCGTCTCCGAGGCGTACTTCGCCCGGATGCTGGACCTGCCGTTCATCGCGGTGATGCCGGCGAGCACGAGCAAGGAGAAGTGCGCGCTCATCGAGTTCTACGGCGGCCGCTGCCACCTGGTGGACGACCCGACGCAGGTGGTCGAGGAGTCGAGGCGGCTCGCGGCCGAGACCGGCGGGCACTTCATGGACCAGTTCACCTATGCGGAGCGCGCCACCGACTGGCGGGGCAACAACAACATCGCCGAGTCGATCTTCGACCAGATGTCCAGGGAGCGGCATCCGATCCCGTGCTGGATCGTGGTCGGCGCGGGCACCGGCGGGACCAGCGCGACGATCGGGCGGTACGTCAGGTACCGGCGGCACCAGACCAGGCTGTGCGTGGTGGACCCGGAGAACTCGGCGTTCTTCGAGGGCTGGGCGCAGGCCGACCCCGAGTTCAGCACCGGCCTCGGCTCGCGGATCGAGGGCATCGGGCGCCCGCGGGTCGAGCCCTCCTTCATGCCCGCGATCGTGGACCGGATGATCCAGGTCCCGGACGCCGCCTCGATCGCCGCGGCCCGCTGGCTCGCCGAGCACACCGGCCGCCGGGCCGGCGGCTCCACCGGCACCAACCTGTGGGGCGTGTTCCAGATCGTCGCCGAACTGGTCGCCGCCGGCCGCCGCGGCTCCGTGGTCAGCCTGCTGTGCGACGGCGGCGAGCGCTATCAGCACACGTACTACGACGACCGCTGGCTGGCCGAGCACGGCCTGGACCCGGAGCCGTACGACGTCGCGATCCGCCGCTTCCTGACCAGCGGGCAGTTACGCGCCTGATCGCTCCGGAGGCCCCCGGGCAGAACTGTCGCTAGGGTGGCGAATGTGCCGGGGATCATCGGGGAGCGCTTCGGGAATCTCAAGCCGGGCACGCCAGGACGCCTGCTGACGTGGATCGCGGTGCCGGTCCTCGCCGTGCTGGCCTGCGGGCTGCTGCTGGCGGCCAGCGTCGGCGGCCTGCGCGGCACGCTCGGGGTGGTCGGCGCGCAGGAGGAGCCGGAGGTGGTCGCGGCCTCCCGGCTGACCTACGACCTGGACTCGATGGACGGCCACGTCGCCGACGTCCTGCTGCTCGGCGGCGCCGCCGGCCTGGGCGAGAGCCAGACCGGCGCCTACCGGAACTTCGAGAAGGACCGGTCCGACGCCGACATCCAGCTGGAGCTGCTCGGCAGCGGCATCGACACGATCCCGGACGGCCCCTCGACCTTCGTGTCGATCGAGGACCAGCTCGCCCAGTACACGCAGTACGTCTCCTACGCGCTGTACGTCGACCTCGAGACGCACAACACGACCGCCGCGGCGGGAGGCCCGCCGGCCGGCGTGGTGCAGGCGTACGAGCACGCCTCGACGCTGATGAATCAGGACACCACCGGCATCCTCGCGCAGGCGCAGTTCCTCTACAACGCCGAGCAGCTGGCCGAATCCGCGCCGGTCAACGGCGGACTCGACACCATCTGGCACCTGCAGCTGGCCTGCGGCCTGCTGATCGCGTTCATCGTGCTGAGGCTGGTGGTCGCGCAGCGCAGGCTCAGCCGCGCCTTCCGCCGCACGGTGAATCCGCTGCTCGCGCTGACCACGGTCACGTCGCTGATCTTCGGCGTGCTGCTGTTCACCGCACTCGCCGGCGCGAAGACCGCGTACGACGCGCAGAATCTGACCGGCCCGGGTTCGGTCTCCACGCTCTGGCAGGCGCGGGCCACGGCCGCGAACATGCACGCCGCGGAGAGCCGGTGGGTCCTGCAGGCCGAAAGCGGAGGCGGCCGGCCGACGGCCGCGATGAGCACCGAGCAGGACGCCTTCACGTCCGGCGCGAAGTGGATCAAGGCGATACCGCAACTCCCGGCGAATGCCTCGGGCGAGCTGAACTCCTATCTCGCGACAGAGAGAACCCTGACATCGATGGTTCCCGGCCCGGGGACGGTCGGCGCGTGGACCCGGGCGCTCGCCGCGTACGACACCGGTGACTCCGCGACGGCGTACGCGGCCTTCGACACCGACCTCGCCAAGGTGATCGACACGGACCAGCAGGCCTTCTCCTCCGCCACGGCGAAGGGCGAGAACGGCCTGGTCGCCTGGTTGTGGCTGCCCTGGTTCTGGATGGCCGCGACGATCGCCCTGATCGCGCTCGGGTTCGCCCCGCGCTTACGGGAATACCGATGATCTGACACAATGTAATAGCGGCGTAACAGTTGGCTGAATAAATCCTGTGAAACGAATGTGCTTCACCGGATTTTCAGCCGCCGTCCGGACACTCCGCCTCATGAAGTCTTCACGGACCTCGCGCCGCCGACTGGCGCTGAACGGGGGTCTCGCGGTCGTACTGGCCGGAGCCGCGGCCACCGCGTATCTCGAGGTGGGTGGCACGGGCGCGGCGTCCGCCAGCGCGTTCACCCGCGACGCCACGGTCGCCCGCGGCACGGTGCTGGCCCAGGTCTCCGCTTCCGGGAACCTGGCGCTGGCCGCCCAGTCCTCGCTGGCCTTCGGCGCCGCCGGCAAGGTCACCGCGGTCAAGGTCGCGGTCGGCCAGCAGGTCACGGCCGGCCAGGTGCTCGCCACCATCGACCCGACCGGCGCCGACCTCGCGCTCACCGAGGCCCAGCAGCAGCTGACGGTCGCTCAGGACAACCTCGCCAAGGCGCAGGACGGTCCCAGCGCGCAGCAGCAGGCCGTGGACAACGACCAGCTCGCCGCGGACGAGAACGCCGTGACCACGGCCCAGGACAACCTGAACGCCGAGCAGGCCCTGCCGGCCTGCTCGACCGCGACGTCCGGCGCGGCGAAGGGCTCGACCGGCTCGTCCTCGACCGGCTCGTCCTCGGCCAACTGCTCGAGCGCCGCGCAGCTCACCCAGGACCAGAACGCGCTGACCAGCGCCGAGGACGCGCTGCGGACCGCCAGGGACACGCAGGCGCTGAACAACACGGTCGACCCGAGCACGATCGCGCAGGATCAGGAGGCTGTCACCCAGGCGCAGGCGTCGGTCAACACCGCCCAGCAGGAGGTCGCCGGCACCACGATCACCGCGCCCTCCAGCGGCACGATCCTGACCATCGCGGGCCAGGTCGGCAGCGAGGTCAGCGCCGGGTCCAGCACGACGGGCGCGACCGCGGCGTCCGCGAGCTCGGGCACCGGCTCCGGCACGGGGAGCGGCTCGTCCTCCTCGTCGAGCTCGTCGTCGGGGTCCTCCTCGTCGTCCGGCAGTTCGTCCTCGGGCTCCGCCTTCATCACGATGGCGAACACGAGCCAGCTGCAGATCACCGCCGACGTCTCCGAGACCGACATCGACTCGATCAAGGACGCGCAGGATGCGACGATCACCCTCAACGCACTGCCGAACACGCCGGTCGGCGCGACGGTCGCGTCGATCTCGCCGACGTCCACAGTCGTGTCCAACGTCGTCGAGTACGCGGTGACCCTGGACCTGGTCGGCGACGTGCCGAGCGGTGTGCGTCCGGGCCAGTCGGCGTCGATCGTGATCACGACCGGCGAGGCGACCGACGCGCTGTACGTGCCGAGCTCGGCCGTCACGACGACTGGCGGCAGCTCGTACGTGACCGTGGTGCAAGACGGCAAGGACGTGGCGACGAAGGTGACCACCGGCGTCGTCGGCACCACCGACACGCAGATCGT
The DNA here is from genome assembly GCF_018139625.1 of Actinospica acidithermotolerans. Lineage (GTDB taxonomy): Bacteria > Actinomycetota > Actinomycetes > Streptomycetales > Catenulisporaceae > Actinospica > Actinospica acidithermotolerans. The sequence continues at coordinate 13,173 of NZ_JAGSOH010000049.1, forward strand.
CTCCGGTTTGACGCAGGGTGAGACCGTCCTGGAGACGATCAGCGCCGCCAGTACCGGGTCGGGCACGACCGGTCGCGGCTTCGGCGGGATCGGCGGCGCGGGCGGCGGCGGCCTGACCTCCGGCCTCGGCACCGGCAACGGGACCGGGACAGGCGGCCGCGGATGAGCACCGGCTTCGCCCACGGCACCGGCGGCGGCGTCGCGCCCGGCGCCGTCCGCCCGAGCGCCGTCCACATCAGCGGGCTGACCAAGGTCTACGGCGAGGGCGAGTCCGCCGTGCACGCCCTGCGCGGCGTGGATCTCGACGTCCCGCACGGCGACTACGTGGCCATCATGGGCGCGTCCGGCTCCGGCAAGTCGACCATGATGAACATCATCGGCTGCCTCGACGTGCCCACCGGCGGCGGCTACCGGCTCGACGGCATCGAGATCGGCAGCCTCGACGAGGCGCAGCTGTCCATCGTGCGCAACCGGAAGATCGGCTTCGTCTTCCAGTCCTTCAACCTGCTGCCGCGCACCTCGGCCTTCGAGAACGTGGAGCTGCCGCTGGTCTACGGCGGCGTGCGCGGGGCCGAGCGGCGCCGGCGCGCACTCGCGGCGCTCGAACTCGTCGGGCTCTCGGACCGGGTCGACCACCTGCCGAACCAGCTCTCCGGCGGCCAGCAGCAGCGCGTCGCCGTGGCCCGGGCGCTGGTCAACGCGCCGTCGCTGATCCTCGCCGACGAGCCCACCGGAAACCTCGACACGCATTCGAGCTACGAGGTGATGGGCCTGTTCGACCGGCTCAACGCCGTCGGCCGCACGATCGTCGTGATCACCCACGAGGAGGACATCGCCGAGCACGCGAAGCGCTTCGTGCGGCTGGTGGACGGCCGGATCGTGGAGGACCGCAGGCTCAGCCCGGTCGACGGCCTGCCGCCGAAGCTGGGCGCCGCCGAGCGGGACCGCACGCCGCGCGTCGTCACAGGAGGCTGATCCCGATGCGGATTCAAGAGGTCTTCCGCTTCGCGCTGCGCGGGCTGCGCGCCAACAAGCTGCGCTCCGGGCTGACCACGCTGGGCATCCTGATCGGCGTCGGCGCGGTCATCCTGCTCATCGCCGTCGGCCAGGGCTCCGGCGCGGCCGTGCAGGCGCGCATCGACAGCCTCGGCTCCAACCTGCTGCTGGTCACCCATCAGACGGGCGCCGTCGGCCGGGCCGCCTCGACCCGCGGCGGTACGCAGAGCTCGACGGCGAACCTCACCCCGGCGATCGCGCAGGACCTGGCCGACTCGGACCAGGACCCCGACGTCTCCGTCGTCGCGCCGGTCGCCTCGACGTCGGTCACCGCCACGTACGACGGCGCCTCGACCACGATCTCCCAGGTCGTCGGCTCGTACCCGGCGTACCTGCCGATCTCCAACGACGTGGTCGCGCAGGGGGCCTCGTTCACCGCGAACGACGTCGACCACGCGAACAAGGTCGTGGTGATCGGGCAGACCGTGGTCACCGACCTGTTCGGCTCGATCGACCCGATCGGCCAGACGATCCAGATGAACAACGTGCCCTACACCGTGGTCGGCGTGCTCGCGAGCAAGGGCGGCGGCAGCACGTTCAACGACCCGGACGACGTCGCGATCGCCCCGCTGACCACCGTGCAGGACAGCCTGACCGGCTTCGGCTCGCTGAGCGAGATCGCAGTCCAGGCCACGAGTGCGGGCGCGACCGGCGCCGCTCAGGCCGAGGTCACCAACCTGCTGCTGGACTACCTCGACGAGACCGCGAGCACCGAGCAGTTCACGGTGACGAACGAGGCCTCGCTGCTGTCCACCGCGCAGAGCACGACGCAGACCTTCACCGTGCTGCTCGCCGCGGTGGCCGCGATCTCCCTGCTGGTCGGCGGGATCGGCGTCACCAACATCATGCTCGTCACGGTCACCGAGCGAACCCGCGAGATCGGGATCCGCAAGGCGCTCGGCGCCCCGAAGGGCGCGATCCTCGGCCAGTTCCTGATCGAGGCGGTCTTCCTCTCCGTGATCGGCGGAGCCCTGGGCGTGCTGGTCGGCGTCGTCGGCTCCCGTTTCACCATCGACGGCATCCAGCCGGTGCTGGTCCCATCCTCGATCGCGCTCGCGTTCGGGGTCTCCGCCGTGATCGGCCTGGTCTTCGGCTCGCTGCCGGCCAACCGCGCGGCCAAGCTGCACCCGATCGAGGCGCTGCGCCATGAGTGAGGCCGAGTCAGGAGGAACGATGTCACAGGGAACGTCACAGGGGACCGCGCTCCCGGAGTCCTCCGAGGGCACCGTCGAGCTGCCGCGGGCGGACGTGCCGGCGGCGCCGGCCGATGAGGACGGCGCGACGGCCGAGTTCGGCGACGGTTTCGCCGAACCCGGCGAACCCGGCGAACTCACCGCCGAGGAACTGCTCTCCATTCCGCCGCGCGCGGACAACCTGGCCGAGGAGCTCGCCGCGCGTCCGCCGCGCGCCAGGCTGCCCAAGGTCACGCTCGCCCTGTCCGCCGGGATCCTGATCGCGGCCGGCTTCGTCGGCGGCGTGCTGGTGCAGAAGCACCTCGGCGGCGGCACCGGCTCCGGCGGCGCCCGGGCCGGCGCGCTCGCGTCCTTCGGCGCCGGGCGCGGCCGGGGATCGTTCACCGGCGGCACGGGCTCCGCCGGCTTCGGCGGAGCCGGCGCGGGCACCGGCGCCGGCTCGATCACCGGCTCGATCACCGTCGTCTCCGGCGACACCCTCTACATCACCGCGAGCAACGGCTCGGTCTACACGGTCAGGACCTCGGGCAGCACGTCCGTGCAGATCTCGTCGACCGGAAGCCTGAGCCAGCTCAAGCCCGGCCAGACCGTCACCGTCTCCGGGACCCAGGGCTCCGCGGGCACCGTCGACGCCACCACGATCACAGCGGGGAACCGATGAACCTGATCAAGCACAGATACCTGGTCAGCGCGCTGGTCTCGGCCACCGCGGGCGTCGCCGCGCTCGGCCTGATCGCGGGCTGCTCCTCCGGCTCGGGATCGGCCGCCGCGGCCGGGGCCGCGACCGGGAGCGCCGGCAGCGGGTACACCGCGTACCTGTCCTGCCTCAGCCAGCACGGCGTGAAGGTGCCGACCAACGGCGCGTTCGCCGGGCGGCGCAGCCACTCCGCCGGCGCCGGCTTCACCCCCGTCGCCCGGCGCAGCGGTTCGGGCGGGTTCCCCGGCCTCGCGACGTCCGACCCGACGGTAGCGGCCGCCGTGCAGGCCTGCGCCTCGCTGCGGCCCACCGGCGGCGCGGGCTTCGGCGGCGGCACCCGCCTCGCCGCCTTCCGCGACTGCATGACCCAGCAGGGCGAGACCGTCCCCACGACGCGGCCGGCCTTCGCGGCCTCCGCGACCGCCCGGCCCACCGGCGACGCGCGCTACCTCGGCGGGCTCGACCCGGCCGATCCGAAGGTCGCCGCGGCGCTGAAGGTGTGCGAACCGCTCATCCCGACCGCCTCGGCGCACGCCGCGCCGAGCGCGTCCGGCACCTCGACAAGCTGACCACTTCTCAGCATACTCGCAGGTGAGCAGCCTCATCGAGGCTGCTCGACCGCCCCTGGGGCGGCTGTCGAGGCCAAGCCGTGACACTCTTCTCAGCCGTTTTTTGGGCGGTTCGTCCATTCTGGTGAGGTGATTGGAACGGATACGGCTCAGCTGCTGATCGTCGAGGACGACAGCGAGGTGCGCGAGGCCCTCGGCCGCGCGCTCAAGCTCGAAGGCTACGGAATCCACCTGGCGGCCGACGGCCAGCAGGCGCTGAACTCCGTGAGCGCCAGCCCGCCGGACCTGATCGTGCTGGACGTCGCCATGCCCGGACTGGACGGCCTCGGCGTGGCCCGGGCGCTGCGCGCGGCCAACGACCGCACCCCGGTCCTCATGCTCACCGCGCGCGACGCCGTGCAGGACCGCGTGCTCGGCCTGAACGCCGGCGCGGACGACTACCTGGTCAAGCCCTTCGCGCTGGCCGAGCTCGTCGCCCGGATCAATGCCCTGCTGCGCCGCGCCATCGTCGAGCCGCCGGTCGACCCGGGCCTGCTCAGCTGCGGCGACCTGGTGCTCGACCTCGGCGCGCGGCAGCTGCGCCGGGCCGGGCACACCGAGGACCTGACGAAGATCGAGTTCGACCTGCTCGAACTGCTGCTGCGCAACGCCGGCCGGGTGGTGACCCGCGAGCTGATCCGCGACCGCGTCTGGGGATACGACGGGGTGCCGGGCTCGAACTCGATGGAGGTCTTCATCTCCGTGCTCCGTCGCAAGACCGAGCCCGGACACGCGCCGCGTATGATTCACACTGTGCGAGGTGTGGGCTACACGGTGCGGACCCCCGCGTGATGGCGCGGTGAGGAGCCGGCTCAGGCAGGGCGAGTGGCGCTGGGGAAAGCGCAAGCTCCGGACCCGGATGATCATCGCGGCGGCGGTCGCGGTGTCGGTGGGGATCGCGGCCTGCGTCGTCTTCGGCTATGTCGCCGTGCGCACGGAGCTCCTCGCCAACATGGACGCCCAGCTGGCCCGGCAGGCCACCGGCCTGTCCGCGATGGCCAAGTACCAGAACAAGGCCAAGCCGGGCGGCACGAAGGGCAAGAGCGGCACCAACTCCCCGGCGGCGCAGCGGGCGTACGAGATCGCCTACGGCCACCGCTTCGGCGACTCGGTCGGCATCTCGCAGTTCGTCTACGCGAACGGCCGGACGGTCCCCGCGCAGTCCCCGACCGTGATGAACCAGGGCAACAGCTCGACCATCCCGCTGATCCCGGACGATCTGCAGGTCGCCGCCGGCAACTCGGCGGACGGCTACCGGACCGTGCAGCTCAACGGCGTCGCCGCGCGCGTCTACACGATGCACATAGGCGGTACCCGGGAAGCCGTGATGGTCGCGCTCCCGCTCTCCGGCATCGACACCGAGCTCAAGCAGCTCGAGCTCAGGCTCGGCCTCGGCGGCGTGGGCGCCATCTTCCTGGCCGCCCTGCTCGGCTGGTGGGTCACCCGCACCGCGCTGCGCCCGGTCGCGCAGCTGACGACCGCCGCCGAGCGCATCGCCAGGGAGCCCAGGGAACTGGCCCACCGGATCGACCTCGGCAAGCGCTCCGACGAGGACGAGCTCGGCAGGCTCGCAGTGAGCTTCAACGCCATGCTCGCGGCGGTCCAGGACGCGGCCATGAAGCAGCGTCAGCTGGTCGCGGACGCCTCCCACGAACTGCGCACGCCGCTCACCTCGCTGCGGATGAACGCCGAGGTCCTCGACAAGTTCGACCGCCTCGACGACGTGGACCGCAAGCGCGTCATCGACTCGCTGCTCACCGGCATCGACGAGCTGACCGGCCTGGTCGCGGACACGATGGAGCTCGCGCGCGGCGAGGAGCCCGAGGCGGTCATCACCCAGGTCCGCTGGGACGAGCTGACCAACCGCGTCGTCGACCGAGCCAGCCTGCACTGGCCGGAGACCGAGTTCCGGGTCTTCACCGAGCCCTGCACCGTCCGCGGCGTCCCCGAGCGGCTGGAACGCGCCGTCGGCAACCTGATCAACAACGCGGCCAAGTTCTCCGGCGGCGCCGGCCTGGTCGAGCTCCGGCTCGCCGCGCACGGCGTGCTGACGGTCCGCGACCACGGCCCCGGCATTCCCGAAGAGGACCTGCCGCACGTGTTCAACCGCTTCTACCGGTCCGCCGAGATGCGCGACCGCCCCGGCTCCGGCCTCGGCCTCGCGATCGTCGCGCAGGTCGCCGAATCGCACGGCGGCAAGGTCACCGCGCGCAACGCGCAGCCCGGCCCCGGCGCCCTGTTCACGCTCGAAATCCCGACTGTCGGCGGCGCCGTCTAGATTCGACCCGGCAAGTCAGGATTTCTCCTAAGGAGGCAGGGCCTGATGGATGCGGTCGGATGGCTGCTGGAGGGTGACCCGGCGATCCGCTGGCAGGTGATGCGCGACCTCACCGCGGCGCCCGCCGACGAGGTAGCGGCCGAGCGGGCGCGGGTCGAGCACGAGGGCTGGGGCGCCCGGCTGCTGGGCCTGCAGCTGCCGGGCGGGCAGTGGACGAACGAGACCCCTGAGGGCCTGTCGCAGGCCGCTGCGGCCTGGTGGGCCGGGATCGGGCCGGCGCGGCAGGGCACGTTGTTCCCGCAGGGCACGTCGACGACCGCCAGCCTGGCGCTGCTGCGCGACTTCGGGCTGCCCGCGGACAGCGCCGCGGCCCGGCGCGCGGTCGGGCTGGTACGCGAGCACGTGCAGTGGGAGCACGACGGAGAGCCGTACTTCGACGGGGAGACCGAGCCCTGCATCAACGGCCGGACCGTGGCGATCGGCGCGTACTTCGGCGAGGAGGTCAGGCCGGTGGTCGAGCGGCTGCTCGGCGAGCAGATGGACGACGGCGGCTGGAACTGCGAGCAGGAGAACGGCTCGACCCGCGGCTCCTTCCACACGACGATCGGCGTGCTCGAAGGGCTCTCGGAGTACGAGCGCTCGCTCGGCGAGCAGGACCCGGCGTGGACCGCCCGGGTGCGCGCGGCCCGGTTGCGGGGGCAGGAGTACCTCGTCGAGCGCCGGATGCGCCGGAGCCTGTCCAGCGGCGAGGTGGTCGCGTTCGATCGGAAGACCGAGGCGCCGGCCGCCTGGGACCAGTTCTCGTATCCGACGTTCTGGTACTACGACGTGCTGCGCGGTCTCGACTACCTGCGCGCGGCCGGGGCCGAGCCGGACGAGCGGCTGCGCGAGGCGGTCGAGCTCGTCGAGTCCAAGCGGGACGCGAACGGCGTGTGGGTGCTGGAGAATCCGCACGCCGACCGGCTCCACTTCCCCCTGGACGAGGGCGAGGGCAAGCCCAGCCGCTGGAACACGCTGCGGGCGCTGCGCGTGCTGGACTGGTACGGGCACTGATTCGCGGTCGGCGGCTCGCGATCCGCCGTTCGCAATCCGCCGTCCGTTATCCGTGGCCCGCGATCCGTGATTCCGTTACCTCGTCAGCGGTGCACGAGCGCGAACAGCCGCTCCCAGCGCAGCGCGATGACGTCGGGCGCGTAGCGGGCCACGGAGTCGGGCGCGGCCTTGGCGAGCGCGCCGCGCAGGTCGTCGTCGTCCATCAGGGCGCCGAGCCGGTCGGCGAACGCCTCGGTGTTGCCCAGGGAGACGAGCACGCCGTCCTGCAGGATCTCGCGCACGCCGGGGGCGCAGTCGAACGCGACGCACGGCAGGCCGCAGGCCTGCGCCTCCAGCAGCGTCATCGGGAAGCCCTCGGCGCGCGAGGTGCTCACGAAGATCGAACCGCTGCGCAGGGCCTCGGGCACCTGGTTCGTGGCGCCCTCGAACGAGACCGAGGAGGCGATCCCCAGGGCCGCAGCCTGGGCTTCGAGCGCCGGGCGGTCGGGGCCGTCGCCGTAGATCTTCAGGCGCCAGTCCGAGCCGGGCCGGGCCTTGGCGACGTAGGACCAGGCCTCGAGCAGCAGGTCGAAGCCCTTCTCCTGGGACAGCCGGCCGAGGGCGACGCAGACGTGCGCGTCCGGGTCGGCGCCGCCGGTCGCCGGGAACGGCAGCGGGTTCGGCATCGAGGCGGCGTTGTTCATGCCGCCCTTGGTCGTCCAGTCGCTCGCGTCCTGCTCCGTCAGCGCGACGAAGCGCGGGAGGCCCGTGTAGAGCTTCTTCACGCGCGTGCCCCGGCTCGACGCCATCGACGCGGCGTACGACTCGTGGCTCATGCCGATGACCGGGATGCCGTGCGTGTCCGCCTTCGCGATCCACTCCATCGCGAAGACCTGGACGCAGATGATGACCGCGTTCTCGGTGTCGAGCGAGCCGACCAGGTGGCTGAGCCGGTCCGCGCCCTCCTGCTGGAGGCTCAGGTACGCGCGGTGCCGCAGCCCGGCACGCGGGTGGCGCAGCCGGACGTCGATCGCGGGGCGGTGGACGACGTGCACGGGCTTCTCGTGCAGCAGGGCCGTGCGATAGGGCGGCCGGCCGTCCTCGTACTCCGCCGCGTAGTCGTGCGGATTCGCCACTCCGGCGACGCCGATGAGCAGCACGCGGTGGCCCTCGCCGCTGAGCAGTTCGCCCATAGAACGGGCCCAGCGCTGCGCGCCGCCCGCCTCGTCGATGTTGTTGCAGACGATGACGATGTCGCGGATCGGGGCCATCACTTGCCGCCCTTCGCGAAGAACCGCTGGTAGACCTGCTCGGCGGCGGTGCCCTTCTCGTACTCGCCGAAGCGCTGGGCGAACGCCCGGCGCTCCTCGCGGTGCGATTCGGGGGTGAGGGCGGCGAGCGCCTTGAAGAACGACTCCTGGTCCGTCGTGTACGGGCCGGGCGCCTCGGCCTCCAGGTCGAAGTAGGTGCCGCGGTCCTGCGTGTAGCCGGCCTTGTCCGGCGCGAAGAAGACCATCGGCCGGTCCAGCAGCGAGTAGTCGAACATGACCGAGGAGAAGTCCGTGATCAGCGCGTCCGAGGCGAGGAAGAGCTCTGTCACATCAGGGTACTTCGACACATCCTGCACGGCGCCGCGCGCTTGCTCAGGCACCGATACCGAGTTGAGGTAGTGCGCCCGCACGAGCAGCAGGTGCGTGTCGCCGAACTCGCGAGCGAAGTCCTCGAAGGAGAAGTCCGGCTTGAACGGCCCCGAGGTGTTGCGGAAGGTCGGGGCGTAGAGCAGCACCGTCTTGTCCTCGGCGAAGCCGAAGCGGGCCCGCAGCGCCGCGGACAGCTCGGCGCGCTCGGGGGACAGGAGCAGATCGTTGCGCGGGTAGCCGACGCGCAGCGGCTCGGCGCGCATCTCGAAGGCCTCGACCAGGGTCCTGATGTCGTACTCGCCGCGGACCAGGAAGTGGTCGAAGCGGTTGACGGCCTTGGCGAGCGCCTTGCGCTGGCCGGTCAGCATCGCCTTGACCTGCGGCGTGTTCACGCCCATGGTCTTGAGCGCGGTACCGTGCCAGGTCTGGATGTACGTGGTGTGGCGGCGCTTCGCCATCCACTGCGGGAAGCCCTGGTTGTCCACCCAGAACTCGGCGCGGGCCAGCGCGCGCAGGTACGCCCACGAATTGCGCGCGACCAGGCTGGCGTCCTTGGGGAAGCCGTTGGTGTTCTCGGCGTACGACCAGGTCACGCGGCCCTGGTAGCCGTGGTGCCGCAGCGCCTCGTAGATGTACTTCGGGCTGTCGCTGTAGGACAGGCCCATGTGCGACTCGAAGACGACCGAGCCCTTCTTCACCGGAAGCCTGCACAGCGCGGCGTAGACCTTGCGCTTGAGCCGCGGATCGTTGGCCTTCTGCGCGGTCCGCATCGCCTTCTGCACGAGCCGCAGCATCCCGCCGCCGCCGGTGCCGGTCGCGTTGCGCTCGAAGGAGGCGTTGACCCGCTTGGCGATCGGGTTGCGCGACACGATCTGCAGCGTGACGACGCCGCGGTGGTTGATGCGCACGGCCCAGCGGTCGCCGACGGCCTTCGTCAGCAGCGGCCGCGCCGGCAGTTCGAGCTCGGCGGCCGCCTCGGGCAGGTGGATCGCCGTGACGCGCGTCGCCATCGTGCCCAGGTCGCCGGCCTTGAGGCGGAATCTGACCTCGAACATCTGGTCCACCACGCCGACCGGGCGGACCGTCCTGGCCACGTCCACCTCGCCGGACCAGCGGATCCGGTCGCCCTCGTGGCTGACCTCGGCCACCTTCACCCGGTACTGGCGCAGCGCGCGCTGGCCGGGCCGGAACTCCAGCTGCGCGCTCAGCGGCACGTCGGCCGGTACCTTGCCGAGCGGGTTCACGGTCTCGCCGGACAGCCGGATCCGGCCGTTCCTCCGGGTCACGGACACCACGTCGAGGCCGGTCAGCCGGGTCGCCAGGTTGGACTCGGGCAGCGAGAGCTGGTGGTAGCCGGCCTCGGTCACGTCCAGGGCCAGCCGGCCGAAGTCCTCGTCGAGATAGCCCTTGTCGCACCAGTAGATCCGGCCGTCCCGCTCGACCAGGTCCGTGCTCACCCGCGTCCGGTCGAGCAGGTTCTCCGAGACCGTGACCAGGCCCGGCCAGTCCTGCCTGAGCATCAGGAACGCGCCAGCGACGGCGACGCGGTGCCGGCAGCGCGCGAAGGCGGCCTCCAGCGGCAGCGTCTGCAGGTAGTCGCGGAACAGCTGCCGGCACTCGGCGATGTACTCGTCCGTCTGGTACGGCAGCTCGCGCAGGTAGAGCACGAGGTCGTGCTCGATGAACTTGACCGCCTTGGCCAGCCGGATCTGCGCGCGCCCGGCCTCGTCGGGGAAGCCGTCGAGGACCGCGTCCACCTTGCGGTGGATGCCGATCCGGTCCCGCACGTTGCCGATATTCGAGCGCTGATTCGAGATGGACTTGGCCGCGACCCTGACCATGACCTCCCAGTAGTACACCGGGTTCGGGATCAGCACGATCTTGCGGGCGTGCAGATAGGCGGTGGCCGAGAAGAGCAGGTCCTCCCAGTGGAAGCCCTCCGGGAAGCGGATCGCGTTCTCGCGCAGGAAGTCGAGGCGGTAGCACTTGTTCGTGGAGAGCGTGTCGCGCAGCAGGTCCGGGTCGTCGGCCGCTGACTCCAGCACCCGGCGCTCGGTGTACATCTCCGGCCACCACGGCACGTCCTCGACCAGTCCGGAGCGGTTGACGTGCCGCCGGATGCACAGCCCGGAGACCAGGTCGGCGTCGTACTCCTCGGCCGCCTGCAGCATGTTCAGGCCCGCGTGACGGTCGAGCACGTCGTCCGAGTCGAGGAACATCACGTAGCGGCCGCGCGCGTGCTCGATCCCGGTGTTGCGCGGCTTCGAGCAGCCGCCGCTGTTGCTCTCCAGGCGCACGAACCGCACCCGCGGGTCCTCGGCGGCGAGCCGGGCCACCACCTGCGGGGTGTCGTCCGAGGAATGGTCGTCGACCACGACGACCTCGAGATTGTGCAACGTTTGATCGAGGGCCGAGCGCACCGCCTCCGGCAGCCGGGCGGCATCGTTGTACCCGATGACCACGACTGTTAAGTCAGGCGTCGCGGTGTTGTTCTGCTCCGGCAAGACTTCCTCGCTAACCAGCGCGTCCAGCGTTTTAGGGATGGTATCGGATCGGGTGGCGGGCTACGGTTGCTGACCGGATCCACCGCACCCACACGGACCCATAGGGACCCACAGGGACCGAACCGGCCTAGGAGTGAAACACCCCGTGCGCACGACCGCCGCCACCCACGTCACCGCCATACTGAGCGGTCCACAGCCTGTGGACGGAGACAGCCACCTGCGCACGGCGCTCTCCGGCCTGGGCGTCACCGTGATCACGGCGGACGGGCCGGCCGCCACCGCCCGCGCCGTGGCCAGCTCCTCGCACTCCGGCAAGATCGCCCTGGTCGACCCGCGGCTGGCCGCCCACCCGCACGCGCTGCGCCTCGCCCTGCTCGACCCGAGGTGGGAGGCCGCGCACGCGCCGGGCGTGCTCGTCGTCACCGGCGCGGCCCGGGAGCGGCTGGCGGCGGAGCTGCGCGCGATCCCCGACCTGACGGCGCACCGGGTGGACGGCACCTCGCCCGCCGCCCGGCTGACGGCGCCGAAGCCGCTGCTCGCCGACGAGTTCGCCGATCTGCTGCGCGCCCAGGGCATCGCCGTGCACGAGACCGTCCTGCCGACGGAGCTCGTCGCGCGCCTGGTCGCCGAACCGCTGTCCGCGCGCAAGGACGTGTACGCCGAGATCGCGGCCGTGGACGACGAGGCGATCCGGCTGCGCCGCGCGGTCAAGGGCGACGACGGCCTGTTCACCACGTACTGCGTCTCGCCCTGGACCCGCTACCTGGCGCGCTGGGCCGCGCGCCGCGGCTGGACCCCTAACCTCGTCACCACGCTCTCCCTGCTGGTCGCCGTGGCCGGCGCGGCAGCCGCCGCGACGGGAACCCGCGCCGGCTACATCTGCACCGCGGTCGCCCTCTACTTCTCCTTCGCGCTGGACTGCACCGACGGCCAGCTCGCCCGCTACTCGCTGCAGTTCTCGCGCATCGGCTCCTGGCTCGACGCGACCTTCGACCGCGCCAAGGAGTACGCGGTCTACGCCGGTCTCGCGCTCGGCGCCGCCCGCGGCGGCGGCCACGACCACGGCGTCTGGCTGCTCGCCGCGGCCGCGATGGTGCTCCAGACGCTGCGCCACCACATCGACTTCGCGTACCACGAGTCGCTGCGCGGCCAGCCCGCCGCCGCGAAGCCCGTCACCGCGGCCGACGCCCCGCGCCGCAGCCCGGGCTACTGGGCCCGCAAGGTCGTCGTGCTGCCGATCGGCGAGCGCTGGGCCCTGATCGCGATCCTCACGGCGCTGACCACCCCGCGCGTCGTCTTCAGTGTTCTGCTGATCTGGGGCGTGCTCGCCGCCGCGTACACGACCGCCGGGCGGGTGCGGCGTTCGTTGGCGGGCAACGGAAGCCGCACCGAAGAGGCCGTCGACGCGCTCGAGGCGATGTGCGATCTGCCGCTCGCGATCAAGGTGGCGGCCCGCGAACCGCTGGCCGCGAAGCTCGGCTGGCTGACGCCTCCGACGATCCAGTTCATCGCGTACGTCGTGATGCTCGGCCTCATCGTCAACGACGCACTGCTCGGCGCCGCCACGTTCACCATGCTGGCCGCGGTGATCTACCACCATTACGACGTCGTCTACCGGATCCGCGCCGACGCGGGGCAGCCGCCGCACTGGCTGTCCGTCGCGCTCGGCGGCAACCTCGGCCGCTCGGTGCTTCTCGCGGCGCTGGCCGTCACGATCGGCTCCGCGCAGACGCTGAGCCTGATCGTCTGGCTGCTCGCCGCCTACCTGGCCGTTCTCGCGGTCGGCGAGTCGGTGCGCTTCTGGACCCGGCCGGCCGCGCCGGTCCTGCCCGACTAATTCTTCGTGATGGATCTCGCGCGTTCATGTTGGATTTTGTTAGAATCTGTCAGGGACAGCGGGATGCAGCTGACGTAGGCGAAGGTAGGGTCGAGGTATGACGACGTGGCTTGTTACCGGCGGGGCCGGGTACATCGGATCGCACGTGACCCGGGCGCTGCTCGCGGCCGGCGAGGGGGTCGTCGTGCTCGACGACCTGTCCACCGGTGCGAAGGACCGGATCCCGGACGGCGTGCCGGCCGAGATCGCCCGGGTGCACGACCGGGCCGCGGTGGCGAAGGTGATCGCCGAGCACGGCGTCGGCGGCGTGATCCACGTCGCGGCGAAGAAGCAGGTCGGCGAGTCCGTCGACCGGCCCACCTGGTACTTCGAGGAGAACCTGGAGGGCCTGCGCACGCTGCTGGACGTGGCCCTCGAGGCGGGCGTGGGCAGGTTCGTCTTCTCCTCCTCCGCCGCGGTCTACGGCGAGGTCGACGTCGAGCTGGTCACCGAGCAGACGCCGTGCACCCCGGCCTCCCCCTACGGCGAGACCAAGCTCGTCGGCGAGTGGATGATCAAGGACGTGGCGCGCGCCCAGCGCCTGGCGGGCAAGGAGTTCGCCTTCGCGAACCTGCGCTACTTCAACGTCGCCGGCGCCGGGGCCCCCGAGCTCGGCGACCCGGTCGCGCTGAACCTGATCCCGATGGTCTTCACCAAGCTCGAGGCCGGGCAGAACCCGCTGATCTTCGGCGACGACTACGCCTCCCCGGACGGGACCTGCATCCGCGACTACATCCACGTCGCCGACCTGGCCGAGGCGCACGTCGCCGCCGCGCTGCGGCTCAACCGGGACGCGGAGGCCTCGCTGACCCTGAACCTGGGCACCGGGATCGGCGCCTCGGTCAAGGAGGTCATCGACACGATCCTGGAGCACACCGGCATCGACCTGCCGCCGGTGATCGTGCCGCGCCGTCCCGGAGACCCGGTCAAGCTGGTCGCCTCCGCCGAGCTGGCCGGGCAGGAGATCGGCTGGAGCGCTAGCCGCGACCTGCGTGACATGATCGTCTCGGCCTGGGCCGGCTGGCGCTTCCGGCACGATCGGTAACACCTGTGCGGTAATCGTCATCGGGGCGACAGCGGAAGTGGGGTTGCAGGACATCCACCGATAAGCTGTCGGCCATGATCGGACTCATCCTCGCCGCAGGTGTCGACAGTCGGGCCGCCGCCTCCCCAGGCGGCGCCCGATGATCGGACTCATCCTCGCCGCCGGCGCGGGCCGCCGCCTGCGCCCGTATACGGACACACTGCCCAAGGCCCTGGTGCCGGTGGACGAGGAGCGGGGCCTGACCGTCGTCGACCTGACCCTCGCGAACTTCGCCGAGGTCGGCCTGACCGAGGCCGCGATCGTGGTCGGCTACCGGGCCGAGGCCGTGCACGAGCGCAAGGAGCGGCTCGAGGAGAAGTACGGCCTCGAGTTGCACCTCGTGCACAACGACAAGGCCGAGGAATGGAACAACGCGTACTCGCTCTGGTGCGCGCGCGACCTGCTCAAGCAGGGCGTGATCCTGGCCAACGGCGACACCGTGCACCCGGTGTCGGTCGAGCGCGCGCTGCTGGCCGAGCGGGAGAAGCCGGGCTACTCGTCCCGCGTCCTGCTGGCCCTGGACACCGTGAAATCCCTCGCCGACGAGGAGATGAAGGTCATCTGGTCCGCCGAGGCCGGCGTGAAGCGCATCACGAAGCTGATGAACCCGGCGAACGCGACCGGCGAGTACATCGGCGTGACGCTGATCGAGCCCGAGGCCGGCGAGGACCTGGCCGACGCGCTGCGCACCACGTTCGAGCGCGATCCGCAGCTCTACTACGAGGACGGCTACCAGGAGCTCGTCGACCGCGGCCTGCGGGTGGACGTCGCGCCGATCGGCGAGGTGTCCTGGGTCGAGATCGACAACCACGACGACCTCGCCAAGGCGCGCTCCATCGTCGCGGCGGTGCGGGGACAGTAGATGGCCGTCCTCAGCAGGCTGATCCAGGCCCCGGCGGCGGTGCGCATCGGCCCGGGCGTCGCGGCCGAACTGCCCGGGATCCTGGCCGACCAGCGCATCTCCGCCTCCGGCCGGCTGGCCGTCGCGATCAGCGAGGGCTCCGGCACGCAGCTGCGCGAGCAGCTCGCCGGCGACCTGCCCGCGGACGTCGGCTGGTTCACGGTCTCCCGGGCCAGCCTGGACGCCGCGGTGGACCTGGCCGACCGCGTCCGCGCCGACAAGGCCCCGTACGACACCCTCGTGGCCATCGGCGGCGGCAAGGTGATCGACGCCGCGAAGTACGCCGCGGCCCGGCTCGGCATGCCGCTGGTCGCCGTCGCCACGAACCTGGCGCACGACGGGGTCTGCTCGCCGGTCGCCACCCTGGAGAACGACGCGGGCACCGGCTCCTACGGCGTGCCGAACCCGATCGGCGTCGTCATCGACCTCGACCTCATCCGGCAGGCCCCGCCCCGCTTCGTGCGCTCCGGGATCGGCGAGGCGCTGTCGAACCTGTGCGCGCTGGCCGACTGGGAGCTCTCGCACCGGGAGACCGGCGAGCCGATCGACGGCCTGGCCGCGGCGATGGCCCGCACCGCCGCCGAGGCGATCCTGCACCACCCCGGCACGATCGACGACGCCGGCTTCCTCGGCGTGCTGGCCAACGGCCTGGTGCTCTCCGGCCAGGCGATGGCCGTCGCCGGAACCAGCCGCCCGTCCTCCGGCGCCTGCCACGAGATCAGCCACGCGATCGACCAGCTGTTCCCGAAGCAGGCCGCGCAGCACGGCGAGCAGTGCGGCGTCGGCGCCGTCTTCGCCACCCACCTGCGCGGCGAGCACGCGCTGGCGGCCGAGATGGCCGCGGTGTTGACGCGGCACGAACTGCCGGTTACCCCCGGGGATCTGGGACTTGATATCGATCAGTTCGCGGACGCGGTAACGTACGCGCCGCACACAAGACCGGGCAGGTTCACCATCCTGGAACATCTGGACCTGTCCCGCTCGCGGATCGATGACGCGGTGAAGGGTTATGTCGCTACCTACGCTCGATGAGCTCCGTGCCGTCGTTCAGCCGCCGGAGAAGATGCAGCGCCGCAACGGCGAGCACTGGGCCGGCCGGCTCTACATGCGCAAGATCTCCCTGCGCACCACCAGGCTCCTGGTCAACTCGCCGATCTCGGCGAACGGCTACACCTACCTGATGATCGTCGCCGGGGTGCTCGCGGGCCCCGCGCTGCTGATCCCCGGCATCGCCGGAGCGATCCTCGGCGCCTTCTTCGTGCAGCTGTACCTGCTGTTCGACTGCGTCGACGGCGAACTCGCCCGCTGGCGGCAGCAGACCTCGATCGTCGGGGTCTACCTCGACCGGATCGGCGCCTACTTCGCCGAGGCCGCGTTCCTGGTCGGCCTGGGCTTCCGGGCGAGCAGCCTGCACCTGGACGGGTGGGCCGTGCTCGGCCTGGCCACCGCGCTGTTCGTGATCCTGGTGAAGTCCGAGAGCGACCTCGTCGACGTGGCCCGCTCGCGCGCCGGGCTGACCGCGGCGACCGAGGGCTCCGTCGTGCCGCGCGCCGCCGGTGCCGCGAAGCTGCGCTCCGCCGCCCAGATCTTCAAGGTCCACCGGCTGATCGTCGGCATCGAGTCCTCGATGCTGGTGCTGCTGGCCGGCATCCTCGACCTGTTCGCGCACGGCCAGCCGTTCACGAAGGCCGCGCTGGTGATCCTGGCGGTCATCTCGGCGATCATGGTGGTGCTGCACTTCGTCTCCATCGTGCTCTCGAGCCGGCTCAAGGCCTAGAAGGTGGCTGACGTGACCGAGATGCGTCTGGGCGCCGTGATCCTCACGATGGGCAACCGGCCCGCCGAGCTGCTCGAGCTGCTGGAGTCCGTCGCCGGCCAGAAGGGCGACCCGATCGACGTGGTCGTGGTCGGCAACGGCGTCAAGGTCTCGGAGCTGCCCGGCCTCGACGGCGTCCGCACGCTGGACCTGCCGGAGAACCTGGGCATCCCGGGCGGGCGCAACCGCGGCTTCGAGGTGCTGCTCGCGCTGCCCCCGGACCAGCGCCCCGAGGCGATCCTGGTGCTCGACGACGACGGCAAGCTGGACGGACCCGAGTCGGCCGAGCACGTGCGCGCCGCGTTCGCCGCGAATCCGCGCCTGGGCATCGTCTCCTTCCGCATCTGCGACCCGGTCAGCCGCGAGGTGCAGCGGCGGCACGTGCCCCGGGTCCGGGTCGGCGACCCGAACCACTCCTCGCAGGTCACCACGTTCCTCGGCGGCGCCAGCGCGATCCGCTCCGCGGTCGTCGACCAGGTCGGCGGCCTGCCCGACGACTGGTTCTACTGCCACGAGGAGACCGACCAGGCCTGGCGGGCGCTGGACGCGGGCTGGAGCATCGAGTACCGCTCCGACGTGACCCTGCTGCACCCGAAGACGCTGCCCAGCAGGCACGCGACGTACAACTACAACGTGGCACGCAACCGAGTCTGGCTCGCCCGGCGTAATCTTCCTGGGGCCCTGGTGCCGGTGTACCTGGGCGTCTGGACGGTGCTGACCGTGGCCAGGCTGCGCTCCCCGGCGGCGCTGAAGGTCTGGTTCCGCGGCTTCGCCGCGGGCTGGCGGACCCCCTGCGGCCCCCGGCAGCCGATGGGCTGGAGTACCGTGTGGCGGATGACCAGGCTCGGAAGACCCCCGGTCATCTGATGGATCTCGACGAGGACATAAGGCGAAGCAGTGAGTGAACCCGGCGGCATCGTGCTGGAGGAGTTGCCTCCCCCCGCGCTCGATCCCGAATACGCCGATCTCGGCGGCGTCGCGCTGGCCGCCAAGTACGGGCTCAAGCAGAGCGGCAAGCGCCCTCCGCTGTTCGAGTACGCCGCGCAGCTGTGGCAGCGGCGGCACTTCATCACCGGCTACGCCACCGCGAAGAACCGCTCGCTGTACTCCAACGCGCGGCTCGGCCAGCTCTGGCAGCTGCTCACGCCGGTGCTCAACGTGGCGGTGTACTACTTCGTCTTCGGCATCCTGTTCACCCAGAGCCGCGGCGTGCCGAAGTTCCTGCTCTTCCTGGTCATCGGCGTCTTCCTGTTCAACTTCCTGCAGACCTCGATGATCAACGGCTCGCGCTCGATCAGCGACCAGCTGGTGCTGATCCGCGCGCTGCACTTCCCGCGGGCCTGCCTGCCGATGTCGGCGACGATCATCCAGCTGCAGCAGCTCGGCTTCTCGATGATCATCGTGGTCGGCGTGGCGCTCGGCCTGCAGGAGACCCCGACCCTGCGCTGGCTGCTGGTGATCCCGGCGCTGATCCTGTTCAGCGTCTTCTGCAACGGCATGGCCATGATCGTCGCGCGGATGGGCTCGGTGCTCACCGACACCGCGCAGCTGCTGCCGTTCATCAGCCGCACCTGGATGTACCTGTGCGGCGTCATGTACAGCATCGCCTCCGTCACCGACCGCGCTGGCATCCCGCACTGGGTGAAGCTGGCGCTCTACTACGACCCGCCGGCGCTGTTCATCACCGTGGTGCGCAACTGCATGATCAGCATGCCGTCGCGCGCGTCGTACGCGACGGCGGCCGACTACCAGGCCGCGGTCAACTCGCTGCACCAGCCCGCGTTCGCCTGGGCCTTCCTGGTGTTCTGGGCGCTGCTCGCCGGTGTGGGCGGCTTCGTGTACTTCTGGAAGGCAGAGGAGCAGTACGGCCGTGGCTGACACCCCCAAGGTCCTGCCCAGTCAGGTGCTGCGCGCCATCCAGGGCAAGGAGGGCGAGCACAGCTTCTCCGAGGAGGAGCTCGCCGCCCTGCGCGCGCAGATCATAGAAGAGCGGGCCAAGCGGCGCGCCGAGGCGGCGACCAACCAGCCGACGGTCGTCGTGGACAACCTCAACATCGTCTACCGGATCCACGGCGCGGGCACCGGCCGCGGCTCGGCGACCGGCGCCCTGTCCCGGATCGTCTCGCGGCGCACCTCGCCGACGATCCGCGAGGTGCACGCCGTGCGCGGGATCTCCTTCGTGGCCCGGCGCGGCGAGAGCATCGGCCTGATCGGCCGCAACGGCTCCGGCAAGTCGACCACCCTGGCGGCCATCGCGGGCCTGCTTCCGCCGGAGAAGGGCGGCGGCGTCTACACCGACGGCCAGCCCTCGCTGCTCGGCATCAACGCCGCGCTGATGCCGGACCTGACCGGCGAGCGCAACGTCATCGTGGGCTGCCTGGCGATGGGCATGTCCAAGGCCGAGGCCAACGCGCGCTACCAGGGCATCGTGGACTTCTCCCGGATCCAGGAGACCAACCCGCACGCCATGAACCTGCCGATGAAGGCCTACTCCTCGGGCATGGCCGCGCGGCTTCGGTTCGCCATCGCCGCCTCGCGCGACCAGGACGTGCTGATGATCGACGAGGCGCTGGCCACCGGCGACGCGAAGTTCCAGGCGCAGAGCGAGCAGCGCATCCGCGAGCTGCGGGCCAGCGCGGGCACCGTGTTCGTGGTCAGCCACTCGATGGCCGCGATCCGGGACACCTGCGACCGGGCGATCTGGATCGAGGCAGGGAAGATCCTGATGGACGGCGACGTCGACGAGGTCGCCGACGCGTATGAAGCCTGGTCGAAGCAGGGATGAACCAGGATTTGACGCAAGGCTAAGGCTGATTTAATACAGGTCTGTTACGCATTTCGCGCGCCAGGCGCCGCCCGCTCGTTAGTCTCTGTTCCAGAGAACTCGGGACAGAGCTAGGCGGACGCGGCGTGAACATCGTGGGCAAGGGGTTCTTGCTCCTGCTGGGCTTCGTCACGCTCGCCTCCGCCGGCCTGACCCTCTGGCTCTGGCCGCGGCTGGCCGGGCGCGGCGTGAAGCCGGTGGCGGGCCGGATCGGCCTGCTGCTGGGCACCCAGCTGAGCCTGGCGGCGACGTTCCTGTTCACGATCAACGCGCTCGGCGGCTTCTACACGTCCTGGGCCCAGCTTTTCGGCGACTCCTCGACGCAGTACCACCTGAACAACGCGGGCGTGCCCGGCGCGGCCGTGCACGACACCCAGCAGCTCGTCATCGCCTCGGACGGCCGCGGTCGGCTCACGGGAGTCCGCAGCGGCGTCACCGCGCAACTCGACGTGTACACGCCGGCGGACTACGCCTCCAGGTCCGAGGCCGCCAAGCACTTCCCGGTCGAGATCGTGGACCTGACCGGCTACACGGCGACCGGCATGCTGCCGAACTACCAGCAGCTGGCGACGTCGTACCACGTCATCGTGGCCGTGGTGACGTCCGCGGCCGTCGTGCCCGGCGTGAACGTCCCCGCAGGCACGCAGGGCGAGCTGTTCTGGTCCCAGGATCTGCGTACCGCGCTGACGTCGCACTACCGGGTCGCCACGTCCGCCGCCGACTGGGGCGTGGCGGGCGTGGGCCAGTCCGGCGGCGCCGCGATCAATCTCGCCGTGCAGGACTCGACCCACTACGGCCTCGCCGCCGCCGTCGGCGACTGGACGAGCGCGCCGCCGCAGGACAGCTGGCCCGGCATCGACCGCTACCTCGGCGGCGTGCCGATCCCGTCCGTCCGGGTGCTCTACGACCCGGCCGCCCCGGACATCCCGCGCAGCCTCCGGCCGGCCGGCGGCCCGCTGCAGGTGGCGACCCAGTCGGGCCTGACCCTGAACAGCGCGCTGACCTGGCTCGGCGCCTCGATCCAGGCGAACGCGGGGGTGTCGGCGTGACCCTCACCGGCAACTGGCTCCTTGCCCTGCTCACGCTGCTCGTGATCGGCGCGTTCACCGGCGTGGTCCTGCTGTGGCGCAAGCTGTCCGGCAAGACCTGGAAGCACGTCGTGGGCCGCCTCGGCGTGCTCGGCGGCGCGCAGCTCGTGCTCGTCCTGCTGCTCGCAGCGTTCTGCAACGACTACTTCGGCTTCTACAGCAGCTGGCACGACCTGCTCGGCTTCGCCTCCCAGGCGGTGAACCAGAACCAGGCACACCCGCTCGGCCCGGCCCCCGGCGCCGACGCCCCCGACGGACCGGGCGGCGGCGGCCCCGGCCAGCCGCACCGCAGGCTGCTGACGGTCCAGTCCGTCAGCGGCTTGAGCCTGCCGAGCGGCAGCGTCCCCGACTCCACCGGCGAGACCCAGAACGTCACCCTCTACGGCGCGAGCACCGGCCTGAGCACGCAGGCGATCGTCTACCTGCCGCCGCAGTACTTCCAGAGCGCGTACAAGGGCTACGAGTTCCCGGTCGCCATCGTCTCGACCGGCTACCCGGGAGACCTGACCGCCCTCGAGGACCGGCTCAAGTACCCGTACCGCCTGCTCACCGGCATCAACAGCCACCAGGACAGGCCGATCGTGCTGGTGATGATCCAGCCCTCGCCCAGCAGCGTCGGCGGCGTGGACACCGAGTGCACCGACGTCCCCGGCGGCCCCCAGGTGAACACCTTCTGGGCCCAGGACATCCCGCGCGCCGTCGAGGACCAATACCGCGTAACCCCCGCGGCGAGCGGCTGGGGCATCATCGGCGACTCCACCGGAGGCGACTGCGCCCTCAAGGTCGCGATGATGAACTCCGACAAGATCAGCGTCGCCGTCTCCCTGTCGGGGGACTACAACGCCCCGCAGGACCTCACCACCGGCGACCTCTACGGCAGCCCGCAGAACCGGGACCTGAACAACATCATGTGGCGCGTCCGCAACCTCCCCAAGCCACCGGTCTCCGTGCTGCTGGCCAGCAGCCGCAGCGGCGAGAGCGACTACGGCGACGTACTGCGCTTCCAGCAACTGACCGCCGGAACCCCGACGCACACCTCCACCCTGATCCGCAACGAGGGCGGCCACAACTTCACCACGTGGAACGCCGAGATACCGCCCGCGATGCAGTGGCTGACCAACACCCTGCGATCCTCCACCCCGCTTCCCCCGCCCGCCGGATAGCCGCGCGGGCGACCGGAACGCAAGGAGCCTCGGTGACCCATGTCCTCGACGTCCACCCGTTCGCGCTCGTCGAGATTCCCAAAATCAAGGCGTCCCGGGCGATCGATAAACGGTCGCTGCTCAGCGAGGAGTCGGCGATGCGGATGCTCGGGTGGGTAAGACCCACGCCCGAACCGGCGAGACCGGCTGTTCAGCGGGGAGCACGGCGACGAACTCGCCGACGTCGTCATCCGCCGCAACTGGAGAAACGCGCGTGATGAAGTCCTCACCGACGAGGATCTCGACACGCCACTCGCGCGGCAGGTGTACGACCTTCGGCACACCTGCCTCACCAACTGGCTGAACAGCGGTGTGCCGGCCGCTCAGGTCGCCGAATGGGCTGGGAACAGCGTCCCCGTGCTGCTGTCGACTTACGTCAATTGCATCGCGGGCACCGAGAAGGAGATGAAGCGGCGGGTGCTGGTGGGCGTACCCGCTCTGGACTACTTTGCTTGCTTCCCGGAACTCGGTGCTGCATCTGAGGTCGTTGCAGCCGTCGAGTTACGCGCCTGCCACGTCTACATGAGCCGTGGCAGGGCAGGATGCCCCCGGCCTGGCCCAGGGGCATCCTTTGTGGATTATCGATTCAGGATGACTGCTTCCATTGCGGCAATCTCCGCCGCATTCGACTCGACCCGAAACTGATTGCCGACCGGGTCTGCCAGGAGTACCCAGCCAGCGCCGAGGAAACCCTCTCGCCTGCGGTCATCGACTAGCGTCGCACCAAGTGCTAGAAGTCGTTCGACCTCTTCTGACAGTGTGCCTTCGCGAACGGTAAACAGGACGTGCGAGTGAGCCGCGCCTGTAACTATCGTCGGGAAGTCATCGGTGAATTGTGATTCAAGCTCTGACTCCATGGGCACTGGCACTTGAATAGCACAGTTGGCGGCCTTTACTGAAGTTCCCAGTGCGGTGCTCCAGAATTCGGCCAGGTGCTGTGCTTGATCACTATCAGCGCAATCAAAAAGAAGAAGGCGGGCGACTAGAGTCATCCGGGCTCCCCACGGTCGGCGATTTCCTGTTTCTCAGACTACTCGCACGGGATACTCTCGGTGCCCGACGTCCACGTCGACTCCCCGGTCGTTGAAGCCGTGACGATCAGAATGCCGTAGCTCCTGAAGTCGTGATTCGCCAGGTTGCTGAGGCAGGTGTAGCTAGGCGTGACGGTGTAGCCGACCGCACAAGCATGCGGGTTTCCCCCCGCCGCCGAGACCGTTTGCCATGACTGGCCACCGTACTCGTTGTTGACGAGCTCCTGCATATCCACAGACAGGGAACACGAGGTCGGGGGCGGGCTGGAGCATTCGGTGATCTTTCCCTGGCTGTACCACGTGCTGTTGGCGACGATGCGGTACGGCGCCGTGATGAGCGCCTGGCACTCGACAACGACGTTGGGCGAGGCGTGGGCACCGTGCGAGTGGGCCGTCACGGTGGTGGACGAGCTGCCGTTGGTCGACGACGCGGCCGCAGCCGTCGCCGCCCCTGCCCCTACCAGGGCAAATGAGCCGGTCTATCAGAGGACGGAGAAAGCCGTCAAGAAAATTGGAGTTTTCGGTCTATTGGAACTGAGGCCTAAGGGATTTGAGTTGCGTTATGTGACTACCGTAGTCTCGGCGCTCTTCGAGTACTGGCGCGTCGTTCTCCGCGCGCGCCCATCATGTCGCTGGAAGTTCTCGCTCCATCGAGACAGGAGCCCGGCGGCGCGCCGGCCGCTTTGGCTGCGGCGCGTCTAGCGGGCGCGTGGCTGTGAAAGGCGGCCGCGTAGTCGTATCGCGACGAAACGCTGCGCGCCGTAACTTGACACTTGGCGCCCGTAGACGCGCGCCGATGTATGCCGTCGTCGTCTCCGAGCGACCGATAATTTGGGGACGCCCTCGGGACAGCCGCCCGTAGAATCCCGGAATCAGCCGGAGTGGCCCGGATGCTGACGGAGGCCCCGCGTGTGGTGGGCATGGAGACTTTATCGGCATCCTGGCATCTCACCATGGCGCTGACCTGCAAGAAGAGCAATAATGAGATGGGGATGCTGCCCCCAGCTTGGGTGCCCTTGGCGCGATTCGAACGCGCGACCTACCGCTTAGGAGGCGGTTGCTCTATCCCCTGAGCTACAAGGGCGGGATGTGCTGAAAACCTGGATGAAAACCCTGGGGACCAGCGCCCCGGCGGATCTTGATCTTGGATTCAGCAACTCCTGCAGGCGCCCGTGCGAGGGCGCGACCCATGTTGCCACGCTAGGTCGCTTCCGTGCCCGGACAGCGGACAGCTTACAGGCTGGCGTTGGAGTTCTTGAACCTTGTTACCGGGGTCAACGCATGCGGCCGCGAGTCGAAGGAGCGCGGAACTCGTCGAGCCACCCTGGTCAGGGTCTATGCGGCACTGCGAAGCTGTTGGTCGGTGGCGGTGCGCCTGAGGTAGCAATGGCGTGCGATCGCGTTCTGGGTCTGGGCGAAGGCCAGGACGGCGAGCGTCTGGCGGTCGGCGCCGTACGCGATGATCCTTTTGTGGCGCCAGGTGGTGTCGAGGAGCGCGTTGAGGGACTCCGAGTCGGGCCTGTGGCCGTACAGGCGGTCGAAGGTTGCGGTGCCGGGCGGGATCTGGCGTAGGTGTTCGGCGGTGTTGAACGCGCGCTTGGTGTCTTCTTCGTTTTGGTCGAGGCGGACTCGGTGGATGTGCGTGACGCCTCGGTAGCAGGGGATGGCCAGGACGTGGTACCAGCGGCAGGAGTCTGAGGACTCGCGGCGTTCGACGCGGGTGACGGGGATCGGACGGTATTCGGCGGTGCCGTCCTCGGTCAGCGTGCGTTCGGTGACGCGGCCGTCGGCGGCGTAGAGGTCGTGGTAGCACGCAGGGCCTCGCAGTGCAGTGATCTTTTCGGGCTTGGCGCCTCGGTGTTGCTTGTTGATGGCGAGCAGGCCCGCCTTCGCCAGGGAGTTGCGGTGCACGCCGCGTAGGGCGCCGTCCCAGACGACCCCAAGCATCCCGGGTGCGAAACCGGCGAGGCGCACGGCGCTGTCCACTGCGAGGGCGGCCTCGCCGCCGGGGTGGCGCGGGCGCTGGTAGCGCAGGTCGAGGACGACGCGTTCGTGGTAGTGCGGGCTACGGCTGCTCAGGAAGACGAATTTCGGGCCCCACACCTTGGTGTTCTCGTCTCCGCCCTCGGAGTGCAGTCCGGCTCCGGGATCGACCCGGTGGTGGCGCAACTCGCCGGTGCGCTCGTCGATCGAGGTGGGTTTTTGCGCTTTGGTGGGGCTCTTCGGGATGGTGCCGTCGCCGACGACCAACTGGGTCTGGCCGGGGGCGCTCCAGGATCGCGGGGCGTTCGGGTCGAGCAGGCCTTGGGAGAGCGCCTGGGCCAGTGCCCGCTCGCGGAATGCGTCGAGCAGCGCGGGCAGATGGTCGACGAGCTTTTTCCGGTTGTAGAGCCACTGGTTTCGTGTGGGGCCGGTTTCGGGGAGGGCGTCGGCTGCTGCCTGGTCGAGGCATTGTGCGACCCCTTCGCGTACGAGGGACCAGTAGGTCGGGTCTGCCAGATGCGCTTCGGTTGCGCGGGCGGACTGGAAGACAGCGGTCAGGGCGTTGTAGAGGAGGTAGATGTAGAGCGGGAAGTCGGCGGGGCGTCCCGGCGAGCCTGCTTCCTTCTCGGGCAGCTGAGCGGCCAGTGCGTAGATGGCGGGGTCGTTGACCACAGCTCTGACCCTGGCCAGGACGATCACGGACTGCTTGGCGTTGGCTTTGGCGGTGGCCGTCTGTTCCTTCTTGCCGCCGGGCGGGCGCGGTGGTGCGTCACCGAAGATGTCAGCGGGCACCGGCGCCCCTGACGTTCTTCGCTGCCCGGGGGGCGTCGGGTTCGGCCGGTCGGGGCCGCCACTCGTATCCAATCGCGGCTGCTGCGCGGTCCAGGGAGGCCAGGCCGAGGCGCACTGCGGCGTCCTCGATGCGCCCGGTGCGGGCGAAGACGACGGCCGCGCGGTGCGCGGTGATGGAGGCGGGACGCAGGTCTGCCTCGCCGGCGAGCCCGGCCCAGGTCATCACGTCGTTCAGGGCGACGCATACGCGTGCCTGGAGTTGCGCGTCAGTACCGCGTCCGCTGGTGGCCACCGGAATCTCCCGGTCGGGTAGCTGCGTATGGCGTGATCGCAGCGTTTCGGCGCGATCCGACAGGACGTGCAGCTGCCAGGTGTCGAGCGGGCACCAGCGCGCGGCCGTCTTGCTGCTGCCGTGCACCCGCACGCGTGCGCGCTCGAAGTCGAGGTCGGCGAGGCTGATGTGCCCGATCTCGCCGGTATGCGCGCCCGCGTCGGCCAGCGCGACGACGGCCGCGTGCCGGGTGTGGTGAATGCGGGATTCGGCGTATCGCCGCACCAGCTGAATCTCGTCGTCGGTGAGCGGGCGCGCGGCCTGACCGGTCTTGGGCGGCAGGTGGATGTCCATGGTGGGGTCGGAGGTGACCAGGCCGAGGCCGCGGGCGGTACGGAAGAGCGTGCGCAGGACGGTGCGGCGAAGGTGCTGGGTGGCCAGCGCCGAGTCGGAGACATGGCCGTGCCGGCTCCTGCCGCGCGCCGTGATGAATCCTTCGGCGATCCGTCGGTCCACATCGTCCAGCCCAGCTGCGCCGCTGGCGGCGGCGTAGCGGGTGAAGCGCCGCGCGAGCAGGGCGAACTTGTCGGCGCTCTGCAGGGACATCAGCCCGTCGGCGGCCTCGCGCACCCAGCTTCGGCACACCGCCTGGACCTCGGCGTGAAGGCGTCGGTCATCCACGGCGCGCCCGGCCGGATATCGCGTACGGCATCGAGGTGACTCCCCGTCAGAGTATGGTGCATACATGCACCACCCTGGGGCGGGGTGGGGAGTCCGACAACCTGGAGGAGCCAGATGGAGGTATGGGAAGATTCGCAGGTGCGCAGCGACGACGTCCCCGAGGCTTACGTAGCCGATGGGACGTGGCCGAATGTCACACTGCGCGAGGACGCGCCGGTTTCGGCCTACTACGGGCTCGCGCTCGCGCGGAAGCTGGCGTACGCCATCGCGGCGTCCGACACCAGCCTGCGCGCCCTCGGTGAGCGGGCAGGGGTGAGCCACACCACCGTTTCCCGGCTCCTGGCCGGGCGGGTGCTGGTGGATATCGGCACGGTCGCGCGGATCGAGGCCGCGTTGGGCGCGGAGATCTGGCCTGGTCTCGGCGCGCTGGCGCAGCGGCGCACGGACGCCGGAACGGGTGACGGGACAGGCAGCTGACGGGTGAATCGCGCAGCGATATTCACCCGTTCGCGGGATTTTGTGCTTAGAGCACTGGCATGATGTTCACGTGGACGTAGAGGGACTCGAACCCTCGCCGGCTTGGCTTCCAGGCACCGCCGGCGCACCTGCACGCCCATGCTTGGTGCCCGCGTCGTACGGCGCGGGCACCGCCTTTCTCACTCGCAGCGATGGAGCACCGATTCGCCGTTGCCCTGGGACAAGACCGCCAGCGCCTTCATGAAGGCCGGGATCTCCTCGGGGGCGAGTGTGCTGACAGCCTCGTAGGTCAGCTCCATCAGGACGGACGCGCGGCGCTGTGCCGGAATCGTCACGCGATGCCGCGGCTCGGTTTCCACGCGCACGTCCTCTCGGGGATCCTCGGCAGCCGGGGCTGCGAAAGTCTCGGGCTCGGTTTCCGGCCTAGCCCCAGCCTCGGACTCGGTTTCCGGCCGAGCTTCACCTGTGCCGGACTCGGTGCCAGTCGTCGCATCGATCGCCAGCAACCGCCCCGCCGCAACCATGCCGTCGTCTCCGATCTCGATCAGCACCGCCACGCTCAGCCACTCAAGCAGGCTCCTGAGTAACTTAATGTGCTGCTGGTGGCCGCCGCCGTCGGCCAGGAGCGCGGCTTCGAGCTTCTCCACCGGGAGAGGCTCGCCTGCCAGCTCCCGCTGGAGCGTCGGGTAGAACCACATGCGGCGAAAGCGGTCGGCGAGTACGGCCCGCGCACGGTCACGCGAGGAATCCCAACACATTCCGAAGTCACGGCCGGCCTGCGAAGGCGCGAAAATCCCGCTTCCGATCGTGTCCCACAGTCCGGCTTCGACGAAGAAGCGCGTGCTGTAGCGCGCCTGCCCGATCGCCACGCCGACCTGGCTGGTCGCGTCGTGGATGCTGAAGGCCTTCAGGCGCGGGCCGCCGAGTATCGCCGCGGCAATCAGGAGCTTGATCTGGTTGGTGACCGACACGCGGCGCGAGGGCATCGGGTGCTGCGGGGGCTGGGTCGGAGCATGGGGTACCGCGTACGTCGTCATGCCGCCACCTCGCCTCTTACTCTGCGTGCCTGATCGGGAACGGTACTGACGGCGATCGGCTGCGGGCAAATAACCGTCACCCAAACGTGGCCCGCCTTGTGGTGCACGGCGCGGCCCCACCACCTCTTGAGCGTCTCGTCGACCTGCGGAAA
The DNA here is from genome assembly GCF_018139625.1 of Actinospica acidithermotolerans. GTDB lineage: Bacteria > Actinomycetota > Actinomycetes > Streptomycetales > Catenulisporaceae > Actinospica > Actinospica acidithermotolerans. The sequence goes on from NZ_JAGSOH010000049.1 coordinate 41,396, forward strand.
GTCGGATCCCGGCGTCGAAGAATGGCCAAGCACGCAACGAGGGTCGACCAGTGACGGGCGGCTGCGGCCTTCGGTGTCCGCTTCGGTTCCCGGGCGCCAGGCGATTGCCTGGCGCCCAGGGCGCGGCGTCGCGGGCGGGCCGCCTCGGCGTCCGCGGGCCTTCGAGTCGCGGCCCTGCCACCACGATCAGTCGGCTCCCCGCACTGCGTCCGGCCACTACCTCGCCTCAGGGTTCTGCTTCAATCGCCGGCGGCGGCTAGGATGCACCCTTGTGATGGGGGCGGGTGCAAGCTCAGGCGGGGATCGGCAGCGTCGGCAGGCGGTGGCCGAGGCGCGCGGGCAGGGCACGTCGCATCGCCCGCGCGCAGGCTGTGGACCAGGCGGCGCTGGCGCGCAAAGTCGAGGACGCCTACCTCCGCTGGTACGAGCATTACGACGCGGGCGCAGACGAGCGTGCCGCCTTCCGGTTCCTGCTGCGCGCCGCCGAGGCGTGCATGGGCGCACTGGTGGTGCTCAGCGCTCTGTCCACGCTGCTGCCTTCGGAAGACGCCGTGCTCCGCGGCGGATTACGCGTCTCGCTCGTTGGCCTTCTCGCGGCTCTCGTGAGGCTCTGTGCGATGTGCCTCGCGAAACGCCTGGGGCCACGGCGAATCCACGAACTCGCGCTGGCGAGTCATGCCTCGGAGCCAGGAGCGCCCGCGCCGCAAGAGGCGATGCTCGTGCTCGTCGCGTTCGCGCTCCGCGCGCAACGCGTCTGCGCTGAAGGCGCGATCACGCCGTGCACGGCCGAACTGCTTGTGCTCGCGCAGTCACTGCGCTCCTGCGCCGCCAGGGTGCTGGCGGACTACGCCACCGCCGAGCTCCGGGGCCGCATACCCCGGAGCCTGCTTTCGGCGCGCCGCCACAGGAACGAGAAGCTCGCCGCGCACCTGCTCGCGCAGGCGGCGACGGTACTCACCGCGGATTCGACCGCAGATCTGACCCGGGCCTGCGCGCCCGCCCAGGACATGCTCAGGGCATGGGCGCACGGGGAGCTGAACACCTACGCGCAGACGCTTCCCGAGAGTCGGCGGCGCGGCATCGTCGCACGAGTCGGAGCGCGTGTCCCGGCGCTGGCACTGATCGCCGTCGGACTGGCCATAACGGCGATCACCCGCCGGCTGACCGGCGCCGGGCTGCCGTTCCTCGAACTCGGCACGGTGCTCGCCGCGAGCCTGCCGACCCCGCTCGACACCATCAGGTTCCTGATCCCTGACCGGTAGCGTGCAGCAGCGCATGCGGGAAAGCGCGTGCAGCGCACTCCACTGGCGAACGCTGAAGCGCGCTCGCCCGTAAGGGTGGAATCGCCTGACGTCCCGGGCGCGATCGCGGCCGATCACAGCGCTGCGCCGTGCCTTCTCAGCGCGGAGCCGCGTTGACGGAGCGCGATCCGGTTCGCCCACACGGCAAATACACTGCGTGCCGATTGAAGTACTCTTCGCCGTCTCGTGGAGGTCGCCGTGGGCATGACAGAGCTGGAATTCACCCGCGCGCTTCGCGATGCCGCCGGTGAGCGCGATAGCAGGCTCTGGCTCGGCGACGTGTTCGGACGCATGCCGAGTGCCGAGATGCGCGAGGACGCCCACCGGTTGGGCAAGAGCCTGCGCAGCGCGCAGGAGTACGCGCACACCTCGAGGATGTGCACGCCGCCCGTGCGCGAGCGGATCAGCGCGAGCCCGGTCCTGGTGTCCTACACGGTCCTGCGTATCGGCGCGCGGGCGAATCGGCTCAAAGTCCCGTACGACGAGAGCTACCACACCCTGCTGCGGATGATCGAGGAGGCGGAGGCTTCGGGCGTCGCCCAGATCACCCCGACCGCCTACCAGATGGCGATCGGCCTCGGCCCGAGGCTGGAGGATCTGTTCGGGCCGGACGGCTCCGAAGAGGGATTCCTCGCCCACCTCGAGGAGACCGCGCCCGGGCCCGATCGCGAGCAGTTCTTCAGCTACCTGGCCGCACAGCAGCGCGAGAACGCGGAGAGGGACCGCGCGATCGCAGACGTGGTGTCGGCCAAGCGGGCCAAGCAGCGCGAATGGCGCGAACGGGAGGAGGGCCGCCTCGGGCTCGCCCCGGATCGCGCCGTGGCTGAGGAGACGGCGTTCGCCCGGGCGGTGTGCGCGATCGACGAGAGCATCAGGGCGCTGAATGCTCGATTCGGTCACCTCATCTCGGCCGACCTCGAAGACGAGCGAAACCGGACCGCCGTTACCCTGGCCCATGCGAGCATCGCGATGTTCGCCAAACGGCTCGGCGCGCGTATCGCTCCGAACGCCGAACCCGCCGTGCTTATCCCCGCCCAGCACGACGGGCGCCTCGACGAGGTGGCGGCGTGATGTCCGGTGGCAACCGGCGGCCCGCCCGCTCGACGGGCGACGCGGGTCGGGCGGGGGCGCTGTGGCCCTCGATGTGATCGAAGACAGCGAGCAGGACCTTGACGAGGACGTCACGCTGTTCACGTCCCTGGACCGCAACGTCGGCTGGAGGCAGGCCTACCTCGTCGCCCGGCGCGTCGAGCCCGTCGATGACAGCGTCGTGGGCCTCGGACAGCCGCGCGCGCGTACCGCATATCGGCGCATCAGCGTCCACGAGTTCGCGCGCCGTGCCCGCACCTCCGACAAGCGCGTGAGGGCTTACCTGCGCGCCTGGGAGCGCGCCGCCGCAGACGGCATTGTGCCCGCCTCGGCCTCCTTGGACCGGGAGACCGCGGTGCAGCTGCCCGACGCGGCGGCGACCCCGTTCTACGGCGAGGAGGGCTACTACCGCGGGCACGAGGCGTACAACATGTCCGAGGCCCGCCTGGAGGCCATCGAACGCGAGTCGGAGTCCCTCGGCATCCGGCCCCAGTCCTGTGCGTTCGTGGCAGCCCACCCGAAGGCGGTGACGGCTGCGATCATCGCCGACGAGCGCACGTACAAGGCGGCGAAGAAGGCATTCGAAGAGTACGAGAGGCGCCAGCAGCAGTCGGACCGCACCGACCGCGAGGCCAACCGGGTGGCGCTCGAAGAGCACCTTCGCAGCGAAAACCAGCCCGAACAGGACGGCGCTGCCACCGGACACGGCGGCCGCGAGGATGAGAGCCTCGAGGGGCAGTGCTCGTCCCGGGTGCTCCAGGATCTCGGCGCCGCCCGTATGAGCGTGCTCAACGCCCTGGCGCTGCTTAGGAAGCACCCCGGAGCCCTCGCTCCGCAGCAGGTTGCCGCGATCACCGACTTCTGCGAGACCACGCGCTCCGCGCTCGAGGACGTGCGCGACCTGGTCGCCACGAACCACCCCGACTTGAGCGACGCAGCCTTGAAGGCGTTCCTGGAAGAAAGCGAGACCCCGTAGATGCCCCGCGACCGTGCAACCCAGACCCCCTTGAAGTCGCAGGTGAACCGCGACGCGGCCGACGTGCTCGCGTTCCTGGAGAAGTTCCCCTTGACGGAGTTCACGAGCAGTCAGATCGCGCGCGGCTCCGGCGTGCCAAAGCACCGGCTCGGCCCCGCGGTCCGCCTCGCCCGCGCCGCGGCGGAGCTGCGCCATGCGCGGATCGAGGACTACGGCTACTCGCAGGATCCCGCCCGCCGCCGGGAGAAGACGCTGCGCTACGTCCCCGAAGGCAAGGGCGACGCATACGGCGCGCGCGACGCCAACCGGTCCTCGCGCGCCGCGATCACCCAGATGGAGAACGCGCGCCGCGCCTGCGACTCCGCGGCCAAGAACCCCCACATTGACAAACGCGCCGGGTACAAGCAGGTCGGGAACGCCTTCGGGTCCTGCCTGAGCACGGTCGCGGGCATCCAGGAAATGGCCGATGAAATCTGGGACCAGAACAGGAAGCTGCTCGAGAACGCGGTGACCATCGCCGCCTACGAGGCGGCGGAGTCGAAGCCGCCCACCCTCTCGATCGTCAGCGATCTGCCCTAGGGTGCGTTTGAATAGTGTGCTCATGACCAGTCGTTGATGGCTGCGATCTGTGCGGTGGCCTCGTACCGGACGGTGAGCTTGTCGTAGCGGGTGGCCACCGCGCGGTGCCTCTTGAGGCGGTTGATCCCGCACTCGACGGCATGGCGCAGCTTGTAGAGCTCCCGGTCGAAGGCGTGCTTGCGCCCACCGCGCGAGCCCTTCTTCTTCCGGTTCGCCTTCTGGTCTTCTTTGACCGGGATCACTCCCTTGATCCCTCGCCGAGACAGGAAGCGCCGGTTGGCCCATGACGAGTAGGCCTTGTCCGCCAGCACCAGGTCCGGGCGCGTGCGCGGGCGCCCGGGGCCGATCCTCGGCACGCGGATGCGGCGCAGGACGGGCGCGAACTGGGGGCTGTCACCGCGTTGCCCGGCGGTGAGCACCAGCGCGAGCAGCCTCTGGCCCTGCTCGATGGCCACGTGCAGTTTCGAGGTCAGTCCGCCCCGTGAGCGCCCGAGCCCGTGGTCGGCCGGCTCGCCGACGGGCGGTTCGACCTGGGCGCCCGGATCGCGCCGGGCGCCCGCGGCGTGCTGGTGTGCGCGGGTGACGGTGGAGTCCACCGACAAGTTCCACGTGATCAGCCCATTCGCATCCGCCCCGGCCTGCAGCGCGGTGAGGATCGCGGACCAGACACCGTCGAGCTGCCAGCGGCGGTAGAGCCAGTACACGCACTGCCACGGCCCGTAATACGGCGGCACATCCCGCCACGGCACCCCGGCCCGGGTGCGCCACCGGATGCCGTCGATCAGCCGCCGCTTGCTGTGCACCATCGGGCGACCAGGCCTTTTGCCGTGCGGAAGCAGCGGTTCGAGCACCGCCCACTGTGCGTCGGTCAGGTCATGGCGCGCGAAAGCAGGTATCGTCTCCACCCGAGGTCTCCGTGCAGGTGAGAGTCTTCTTGGTCGATGAACTCACCTACCGGAGACCTCGTTCATACGCATGCTGCGACACACTGCAGTGATCGGATCGTGACCAGCGCCTTCGTGCGCAACCCACTTTTCAAACGCACCCTAGCCCTCGGCGTGCCGCTCAAGGTAGGTGGCCGCGCCGCGCCTGCAAAGACGTGGGGCACCGCTCCCCGAGTCCACCTGCGCCGCCATTGGCCCCATGCGGCCTAAACGGCGTGTGCCTGGCCTCGCGGGAGTCCGCGAGATCATGAAAAGATGATCTTCTGTGCAGAGGGTGCCACTCGCCTGCCCGCATCTGCTCGCGGCCAGGCAGCGCACGCTGACGTATTGGTGGAGAAAGAGCATGGGTCGACGTCGTAACGGTGAATCGTCCTGCTACCTCGGATCGGATGGCCGGTGGCACGGCCGCGTGAGTGTCGGCCTCAAAGTCGACGGCTCACCGGATAGACGCCACGTCAGCGGACCAGACCAGGACACAGTCTTGGAAAAGATCGGGAAGCTCGAAGCGCTACGGGATGCCGGGAGCGTGGTGGGCCCCGCACGGATCCCGACCGTCGCTCAGTGGATGCGCACGTGGCTCGAGACCATCGCGCCGCGCACGGCTCAGCAGAGCACGGTGGACGAGATCTACCGTCCCAAGGTTGAGCGGTGGATCATCCCGGCGCTGGGCCGTCACCGACTCGACCGGCTCTTACCGCAGCACCTGGACGAGTTCTACACCTCCTGTGCGCGGGCAGGTCTCTCATCCAAGAGCGTGCTGCTGCTGCATCAGATCATCTCGCGCGCTCTGAAAATGGCGCTGAGCCGCGGGCAGGTCCAGCGCAACGTTGCCGGACTTGTCGATGCCCCAACGCACCGGGACGCGGAGATCGAGCCGCTCAGTAGAGCCCAGGCGCGCGCCCTGCTCGATTCCGCTGCTTCGTTGCGCAACGGCGCGCGCTGGTCGGTCGCGTTGGCTCTCGGACTGCGCCAGGCCGAGGCCCTCGGCATGCGCTGGGGATGCGTTGATCTCGATGCCGGCACGGTGCGTGTCTTCCAGATCAAGCGTTCGCGCTACCAGCACGGCTGCGGTGACCCGGCCGCCTGTGGCGCCGCCCGGCACGTTCGGTCATGCAAGCACCCGTGCATGCGCCACTGGCTGTGACGTCTTCTGCGGAGCCCGCTTTGACGTCCTGATCTGAGCCCATCGAGGGGGCGTGCGCGGGGGTACGCCATGTGTGTCGTTTCGAAGTGGACCCGGACTTTCTCTTGCGGTGCAATGCTTTTCCCATCTCACCGCATCAGGGAGGGTTCATGTGGGATTGCCCGTAGAAGAACTGATACGCCGGGTTCGCCGGGATCGCGAAGTCGAAGGCCTGTCGATCCGGGCGCTCGCGCGCAAGCACCGGGTCGGGCGCAAGTTCGTCAGACGCGCCCTGGCCTCGACAATCCCACATCAGCGCAAGACTCCCGAGCGCCAGGCACCGGTGCTGGGACCGTTTCACGAGATTATCGACTCCTGGTTGCGGCAGGACGCGTCGTTGCCGGTCAAGCAGCGCCAGACGCTCGTGCGCATGACCGCGCGGCTGCGCGAGGAGCACGGCTGCCCCGCCGCCTACGGGGCGGTGCGCGACTACGTCGGCAAGCGTCGCCGTCAGTTGGAGGCCGAGCTGTTCTCGGTGCCGGCGGCGCTGCCGGGATTCGTTCCGCGCTTCAACGTCCCCGGCCAGGACGCCGAGGTCGACTTCGGCGAACTGTTCGTGCGCATCGGCGACCAACTGGTCAAGTGCTACCTGTTCGTACTGCGCCTGTGCTACAGCGGCTTCGCGATCCACCGCGCCTATCCCTCCAGCTCACAGGAGGTCTTCCTCGACGCGCACGCGCACGCCTTCCGGGTGCTCGGGGGCGTTCCGGCCGGACAGATCCGCTACGACAACCTGACCCCGGCCGTCGTCAGCGTCGTCTACCGCTCCCGGGACCGGGTCGAGAACCCGCGGTGGAAGGCGTTCCACGAGCACCACGGGCTAACGGTCTGGTACTGCCAGCCCGGCAAGTCCGGGGCGCATGAGAAGGGCGGGGTCGAAGGCGAGATCGGGTATTTCCGCCGCACCTACCTCTCCCCGCCCCCGACCGTCACCGATCTCGACGAGCTCAACTCGATGATCGACGAGTGGCAGGAGCGGGAACTGCACCGTCATATCGGCCAGCGCTCCCGCTCGATCGGCCAGGACTTCGCCACCGAGGCGAAGCTCCTCAAGCCCCTGCCGACAGAACCCTTCGACACTCGCCTGCAGCTCTCGTGCGTCACCGACCGCTACGCGATGATCAACGTTCGGGCCAACCGGTACTCAGTGCCGGCCAGGTTCATCGGCCGTCGCCTGCGGGTGATGCTGGGCGCCGAGGACCTTCTCATCTACCACGGCGTCACCGAGGTCGCCCGCCACCGGCGGTTGATCGCCCGCGGAGAAGAGAAGGTCGAACTCGACCACTACCTCGGGATCCTGCTCGGCCGTCCCGGAGCCCTCCAAGGCTCACGCGTGCTCCACCACGCCCGAGCACAAGGGGCCTTCACCTCCGAACACGAGGCGTACTGGGCCAAGGCGCGCAAAGACCTCGGCGACCAAGACGGAACACGGGCACTGATCCACATCCTGCTGCTGCACCGCCACAACCACCCGGCCGACGTCCAGCACGGCATCCGCACAGCGCTCGGACTCGGCACACTCTCGCTCGACGTCATCGCGCTCGAGACTCGCAAGGCCGCTCAGGCCGCCGGGCGCGCCCCCACCGTCACCGCCCCGCCCGGCGAACATCTCCAACC
>NZ_JAGSOH010000004.1 GCF_018139625.1 Actinospica acidithermotolerans
GAGCGGAAGCGCTCGACCAGTTCGGGGTAGGGGATGCGCGCGCGGGCGGAGTCCTGGACCTTCTTCGTCCAGCCGGCCAGCGGTTTGGCGACGATGCCGGCCGCCGCGTCCGGCCGGCCCTCGCGCAGCACCAGGTGGGAGACGAGATCGGAGGTGCGCCAGCCGGCGCACAGGGTCGGCGCGTCCGGTCCCACCTCGGCCAGGAGGTCCGCCAGGTCCTGTCGTTCCAGCGCTGCGAATCCGGTCATGCGCACAGCGTATCCGGCCCTGACGCGCTGGGCCATCACGCGCTAGTGTAAGGAGTGCTCAGGGGGAATTCCGGTATACACGGAGGTTGTTCCCCGGTTAGGCTCGTCGGGCTTCCGCACCACTGAACAGGGGGACCGAGTACCCATGCGACCCTATCCGGCAACCGCGTCGCCGACCCGCCGCGGCCTGTGGGTGTTGGGCTTGGCCATCCGCACCGAGAAGAAGGTGTTCGCGGGCGCGCTCATGGGCAGCGCGCTGTACGGCGGCATGACCGTCGGCGCGGCGTCCGCCGTCGGCTGGGCGACGGACCACGTCGTGCTGCCCTCGCTCTCCGCGCACCACGTGGGCGCGGCGACACTGGCGGCGGGCGGGCTGCTGATCGTCGGCGTGGCGGTTGCGAAGGTGATCGGCATCTTCGGGCGCCGGCTGCTCGCCGGCGTGCTCCAGTTCCGGATGCAGGCCCGCTACCGCCACCTGGTCACGGCCGCCTACCTGCGGCTGCCGCTCGCCTGGCATCAGCAGCGGCCCACCGGACGCCTGCTGTCGAACGCCAACTCCGACGTGGAGATGGCGTTCATGCCGATCGCGCCGATGCCGATGTCGCTCGGCGTCGGCGTCATGCTGATCATCGGCATCGTCGACATGCTGCTGACGAACTCGGTCCTCGCCCTCATCGGCATCCTGCTGCTCCCGGCGATCATCGTCACCAACACGATCTACGTCCGCTTCTCCGGTCCGCGCTTCGCCCGAGCGCAGGAGCTGCGCGCACACGTGGCCGAGGTGGCGCACGAGTCCTTCGACGGCGCGCTCGTCGTCAAGACCCTGGGACGCGAGACCACGGAGACCGAGCGCTTCGCCGACCGCGCCCGCGCCCTGCGCGACGCCAACATCTCCGCTGGTCGCGCGCGGTCGCTGTTCAACCCGATCCTGGAGGCGCTGCCGAACCTCGGCGTCCTGGCGGTGCTGCTCTTCGGCACCCGGGAGGTGGCCTCCGGCGCCGCGCAGCCGGGCGACGTGGTCAACGTCGCCTACCTGATCACGTTGCTGGCCTTCCCGATCCAGTCCTTCGGCTGGGTGCTCGGGGACCTGCCGCGCGCCGTCGTCGGCTACGAGCGCGTCGCGGCGGTGCTGGCAGCCGAGGACCGCACGGAGTACGGCACGGAGCCCGGCAAGCGGGACGGCTCGCCCGCCGAGCTCGTGTTCGACCACGTGGACTTCGCGTACCCGGGCGCCGAGACGGCCCCCGTGCTCCGATCGCTCACCGCCTCGATCGCGCCGGGGCGCACGGTCGCCCTCGTCGGCGCGACCGGCGCCGGCAAGTCGACGATCGCGGCGCTGCTGTCCCGGCTGTCCGACCCGACCGGCGGCGCGATCCTGCTGGACGGCGTGGAGCTCGCCGAGTACGCGAAGGGCGAGGTGTCCGACGCGGTCGCGCTCGTTCCGCAGCAGACCTTCATCTTCGGCGACACCGTGCGCGCGAACGTGGCCCTCGGCGACGACGTCGGCGACGACCAGGTGTGGGCCGCGCTGCGTACCGCGCAGGCCGAGAAGTTCGTCAAGGCCCTGCCACAGGGCCTCGACACCGTGATCGGCGAGCGCGGCACGACGCTCTCCGGAGGACAGCGGCAGCGTCTCGCGCTGGCCCGCGCGCTCGTCCGCCGTCCGCGGCTGCTCGTGCTCGACGACTGCACGTCGGCCGTGGATCCGAGCGTCGAGGCGGCGATCCTCGACGGACTGCGCGAGCAGGGCGACGATCCGGAAGCGGCGGCCGCGACGGTCGTCGTGATCGCGTACCGGAAGGCGACGGTCGCGCTCGCCGACGAGGTGCTGTTCCTGCAGAACGGTTCGATCGCCGCGCGCGGCACACACGATGAGCTGCTGGAACGCAGTGAGGGGTATCGCGAGTTGATCACCGCCTACGCAAGGGCCGCCGAGGAGGCAGCCGCCGAGGAAGCGGATGCGGCCGAGGACGAGCAGATGAAGGAGGTCGTCGCGTGACGGCCGTTGCTCAGGACGCCGCCGAGCGGGCAGCCGAACCGGCCGCCGAGGAAGCGGTCGAGGACTCGACTCCCAGCGTTCCGATCGTCGGCGAGGCCTCCGGCGGTCCGGTCGCCATCGTGCGCGCCGGCCTGCGGCTCTCGCCCGAGTTCGTCAAGGGCATCGGCGTCACGATGCTGCTCGCGCTGATCGCGACCACCGGCCGCATCGTCATCCCGATCGCCGTCCAGCAGGCCATGGACCACGGCTTCGGCTCGACCTCAGGCAGGGTGGACGTCGGCGAGGTGGAGCGGATGGTCGCCATCGCGGCGCTCGCCGTCATCGCCACGATGCTCTCCGCGACCGCGATGAGCCGCCGCCTCTACCAGGCGAGCGAATCAGGGCTCTCTGGCCTGCGGATCAAGGCGTTCCGGCACGTGCACGACCTGTCCGTGGCGCACCAGCAGGCCGAGCAGCGCGGCTCGCTCGTCTCCCGCGTCACCTCGGACGTCGACACGATCACCAACTTCATCCAGGAAGGCGGCCTGATGCTGTTCGTCAGCGTCGCCCAGATGGCGCTGGCCACGATCGTGATGGCGGTCTACTCCTGGCAGCTCACGCTGCTGATCTGGGTCTGCTTCCTGCCGCTGTTCGCCACCATGCGCGTCGTGCAGCGCAAGACCGGCGCCCGGTACAGCGCCGTCCGCTCGGCCATCGGCCGGATGCTCGGCGCGGTCAGCGAGACGCTGGTCGGCGCGCCGATCGTGCGCGCGTACGGCATCGAGGACCGGATGGGCGCGCGGATGGACGAGGCCATCGCGCGCACCCGGCGCGCCCAGGTCGGCGCGCAGCGCGTGGTCATCACGACGTTCAGCGCGGGAGAGATCGCGGCCGGACTGGCCAACGCGGGCGTCATCGTCGTCGGCACGCTGCTCGGCGTCGGCGGCCACCTGACGGCCGGCCAGATCGTCGCGATGCTCTTCCTCGTCTCGCTGTTCATCACGCCGGTCCAGTGGGGCGTCGAGGTGCTCAACGAGGCGCAGAACGCGATCTCCGGCTGGCGCCGCGTGATCGGGCTGCTGGAGGCCGTCCCCGACGTGCCCGACCCAGGCGCCGCGGGCACCGACCTGCCGGAAGGGGCGCTCGACGTGCGCTTCGAGCACGTCGCCTTCGCCTACCCCGGCGGCGCCCGCGTGCTGCACGACGTCGACGTGACGATCCCGGCGCGCAGCCGGATCGCGGTCGTCGGCGAGACGGGCTCCGGCAAGACGACCTTCGCGAAGCTGCTGACCCGGCTGATGGACCCGGTCGACGGGGCCGTGCTGATCGGCGGCGTGGACGCGCGGCGGATCGCGTTCGCGCAGCTGCGGCGGCGCGTGGTGATGGTCCCTCAGGACGGCTTCCTGTTCGAGGGGACGCTTGCCGACAACGTGCGCTACGGCAAGCCCGGCGCGGACGACGCCGAGGTCGCGGAGGCGTTCGAGTCGCTCGGGCTCGGCGACTGGCTGGCCGGCCAGCCGCAGGGCGTGGCGACGGCGGTCGGGCAGCGCGGCGAGTCGCTCTCGGCCGGCGAGCGGCAACTGGTGGCGCTGGCCCGCGCGTACGTCGCGGACCCGGACCTGCTGCTGCTCGACGAGGCGACCTCGGCCGTGGACCCGGCCACCGAGCAGCGGATCGCCCGCGCGCTCGAGGCGCTCACCCGCGGCCGCACGACCGTCTCGATCGCGCACCGGCTCTCCACGGCGCAGGCCGCCGACGAGGTGTTCGTGTTCGACGCCGGACGGCTCGTCGAGCGGGGGCCGCATCGCGAACTCGTCGAGCAGGGCGGGATCTACGCGGCGCTCTACGCCTCCTGGGCGCGCACCGCGGTCGGTCACGCTATCTGACGCAGGCTCATCGCCAGATCCGCGACCGAGTACATGAGCGTCAGGTTCGCGACCAGGAACGGGATCCAGACCCAGCGGCTGCGGATCAGCTCGGGCAGCGAGACGAGGAACGGCACGATCGCGGCGATGTAGCGCGGCTCGGAGGTGAACAGCGGCGAGGTGATGCCGAGCGCGAACATCACCGCGGCCCACGCCGTGAACGAGCCGGGCAGCAGGCCCCAGCAGGCGGTCAGCGCGAAGATCCCGATCACGGCGCAGGCCAGCGACGTGACCAGGATCGCCTCGTCGCCGGGCGAGTCCAGCAGCGTCTCGATCGTGGTGAACGGATTCTGCATGACGGCGCCGCGGTTGCCGCTGGAGACCTGCTGCGAGAACGGCAGGATCCAGTCGCCGAAGCGCCATTGGCAGTAGGCGAGATACGTGCCGAGGCCGACGGCCGGCGAAGCGGTCCTGGCGAGCCCCGCGAGCACGGGGCGCAGCGCCCACCGGGCCCGGCGCGCGTCGCGTACCGCCTCGTGGAAGCCGGGCAGTGCGAGCAGGATTCCGGTCGGCCGCGAGAGGCCGGCCAGCAGCCCGGCGACGATCGCCCAGCCGGTCCGCTGCCGGCGGATCGCCAGGAAGTACAGCGCGGCCAACACCCCGGCCAGCGGCTCGGTATAGCCCATGACCAGAGCGAAAGCTCCCGGCGCCAGCTGGCTGAGCCAGGCCGCGCGGCTCGCCGTCAGCCGGTCGCGGGTCTCGCGCATCGCGATCACGTGCACGAGCGCGCCGAAGAGCCAGGCGAGCGCCCAGCAGAACGCGAACATCAGGAACGGCACGGGGAGCCGGGTCACGAGTGCCAGTCCCGCGACGCACAGCGGCGTCAGCGGGAAGAAGTGCGCGAGGCCCCCGGCTCCGGTGAAGTCGGCGAACACGTTTCCGCCGTGCGCCATGCCGTTCGCCTCGGATATGTACCAGTGCGTGTCCCAGGCGTAGAGCGGCGAGAATATGCCGCCGCCGCCGATGCGGAGACACACCGCGAGCACGATGACGTGCGCGATCAGCCAGGGCACCAGCGTGGCGCGCAGGCCGTCTCGCAGCTCGGCTCTGGCGCCCTTCGGCGCATCCATGTGTTCCCCGTGGCATCGCGTGATCGTCTGAGCGAGACAATAGGGCACATGGACGAATCGAGGGCCGGGCGAGTGGCGTTGGACATGGACATCGCAGCGAAGTTGAAACGGAACGGCGAAGGTCTGGTACCGGCCGTGGTCCAGCAGTACGACTCCGGTGAAGTGCTGATGCTCGCGTGGATGGACGACGAGGCGCTGCGCCGCACCCTCGCGACCGGCCGCGCCACCTACTGGTCCCGCAGCCGCGCCGAGTACTGGGTCAAGGGGGAGACCTCCGGAAACTTCCAGCAGGTCAAATCCGTCGCCCTCGACTGCGACGGCGACACGCTGCTGGTGAAGGTGGATCAGACCGGCCCCGCCTGCCACACCGGCACGCACACCTGCTTCGACGGACGCGAGCTGAGGCCGGGCACGGCGTGATACGGCGGCCGTGATACGGCGGCGTGCTGCCACAATGTCCCCATGACAACCGGTGCCACCACCCCCGACCTGCCCGCCTTCCGCGCTCTGGCCGACTCGCGGCGGGTCATCCCGGTCACCCGCCGCTTCCTGGCCGACGGCGAGACCCCGGTCGGGCTCTACCGCAAGCTCGCGGCGGAGCGCCCTGGCACCTTCCTGCTCGAATCCGCCGAGCACGGCGTCTGGTCCCGCTACTCCTTCATCGGCGTCCGCAGCGAACTCGCCCTGACCGAGCGCGACGGAGCCGCGGCCTGGATCGGCCACCCGCCGGCCGGCGCGCCGACCGCCGGCGAGCCGCTCGACGTCCTGCGGGCCACACTCGAACTGCTGCGTACGCCGCACGATCACGACCGCGCCGACCTGCCGCCGCTGACCGGCGGCTTCGTCGGCTACCTCGGCTACGACACGGTCCGCAGGCTCGAGAGGGTCGGCGAGCACGCCAAGGACGACCTGGACCTGCCCGAGCTGACGATGATGCTCGCCGCCGACCTCGCTGTGCTCGACCACACGGACGGCACGGTGACGCTGATCGCCAACGCCATCAACCTCAACGGCACGCCCGACGGCGTGGACGCCGCGTACCGCGGCGCCGTCTCCCGCCTCGACGCGATGGCCGCCGACCTCGGCCGCCCGGACCGGCTGCCCCCGGCGGTGCTCGACCTGAACGTCGTGCCGACGTTCACCGGCAACCGGACGAGCGAGGACTACCGGGCCGCCGTGGAGCGCGCGAAGGAGGAGATCCGGGCGGGCGAGGCCTTCCAGATCGTCGTCTCGCAGCGCTTCGAGATGGCCACCGAGGCCAGCGCGCTCGACGTCTACCGCGTGCTCCGCGCGACGAATCCGAGCCCGTACATGTACCTGTTCCGCTTCCCGAGCGAGCGCGGCGCGTTCGACGTCATCGGCTCCTCCCCGGAGGCGCTGGTCAAGGTCGCCGACGGCGAGGCGATGCTGCACCCGATCGCCGGCACCCGGCCCCGCGGCGCCACGCCCGAGCTGGACGCGGCGCTCGCCGAGGAACTGCTCGCCGACCCGAAGGAGCGCGCCGAGCACCTGATGCTGGTCGATCTCGGCCGCAACGACCTCGGGCGGATCAGCGCTCCCGGCACCGTCGAGGTCGTCGAGTTCATGAGCGTCGAGCGCTACAGCCACGTCATGCACCTCGTCTCCACGGTCGTCGGCGAGATCGCCGAGGACCGCAGCGCGCTCGACGTGCTGCTCGCCGCCTTCCCCGCCGGAACCCTCTCCGGCGCCCCGAAGCCGCGCGCCCTGCAGATCATCGACGAGCTCGAACCCACCCGCCGCGGCGTCTACGGAGGCTGCGTCGGCTACCTGGACTTCGCCGGCAACAGCGACACCGCCATCGCGATCCGCACCGCGCTGCTGCGCGACGGCACCGCGTACGTCCAGGCCGGCGCCGGAATCGTCGCCGACTCGGTGCCCGCGTCGGAGGACGCCGAGTGCCGCAACAAGGCCATGGCCGTGCTGCGCGCCATCGCGGCCGCCGGGACGCTGCGGGCCGCGGACTGACCCGCCGGACGATCCGGGAATCACGTTTGCGAGGATGGTCCCATGGCAGCCGTAGAGACCCCCGCCGCTGAGGTCACCGAGCAGACGCACGTCGGCCCCGCCCGCAAGGCGACGCGGGCCAAGACGCTGGCCGCGCTGCTCGCCGCGGTCGGCGCCGGAATCGTCCTGCTCACCATCGGGCGGGGATGGGCCGACGGATACGTCACCTCGCCGATCAGGTTCAAGGTCACCGCGAGCGGTTCGCAGCTGACCGGCGTGCCGTACGCGCTGGGCCTGGCCGGGCTCGCGGGCGCGCTGGCGCTGTTCGCCGTGCGCAGGATCGGCCGCTACCTCGTCGGCGCGGTCCTCGCGCTCGCCGGCGCGGGGACCGTGTACTCGATCGCCGACCGGCTCAGCCGCCTCGACGAGGCACTGCACACGCAGGCGGCCGCGCAGGGACTCGGCTCCGACACCAAGATCAGCAGTATCGACAACAGCTTCTGGCCGTACCTGACGATCGCCGGCGGCGTCATCCTCTGCGCCGCCGGGGTCTACACCCTCGTGCGCGGCCGGACCTGGTCCGGCCTCGGCAATCGCTACGAGTCCCCGGCGAACGCCGCGCAGGCCGCCGCGAAGCCGGCGAGCGAGGTCACCGCGCGCGACCTGTGGGACGCGCAGGGCCGCGGCAGCGACCTCACCGAGGCCGACGACGAGCCGGCGGCCGACCGGTAGACGTGAGATGCGTCTCCACCGGGCCTCCCGGTGACGGACCACGTCAGGCCATGAGGGACAATAGATCCAGTCATACTTTCGACTTTTTGGGAGTCAGCGCGTCATGTCCGAGGTGATCGAGGTAACCCAGGCCGAGAAGAGCCACTCCAAGGTCGGCGAAGTCGCCAGCAAGGCGGCCCTGGTCGGGATGTCCATGATGGGCTCTTCGGTGGCGCACACCGAGCCGCACGCGGACCACGGCTACGCCCCCGCCCGCTGGGCCGCCGCGGCCATCTCCGGCATCGGCTGGCTCGTCGGCGGAATCGCCTTCCCCTTCGGGGTCTGGGCGCTGGTCGTGCTCGGCGGAGTGCTGCAGATCGTGGCCGTCATCGTGAACCTCTCGATGAACGCCGCCGGCATGGGCGCCAAGGCCAACGACGACTGGGCCGCCGCGAAGCTCAAGGCCGCCGAGGCGCGGGCCTCCTAGCCCGCCGGGCGACCGACGTTCCGCCCCGGTTCCGAGCACCGTGTCAACCGTGCTCTGACCGGGGCGGATGTGTGTCCGCGGACCCCGCCAGGCGGTCCGCGATGTGGATCTTGGCAGCGTGCGCCGCGCGGGGCCGATAGCATGGCATGGCAAGACGGCGCCGTGTGTGGCCTGCGGATCTGAGGGGACGGTAGCGGAGCGATGAACGTGCTCGAGGAGATCATCGAGGGTGTCCGCGCTGACCTCGCCGCGCGCCAGGAGGTCACCTCGCTGGACGACCTCAAGGCCCGCGCGCGGACCCAGCCCTCGGCCAAGGACGGGGTGCGGGCGCTGCGCGGAGAGGGCGTGGCGGTCATCGCCGAGGTCAAGCGGTCCAGCCCGTCCAAGGGCGCGCTCGCCGCGATCGCGGACCCGGCCGGCCTGGCCGCCGACTACGAGCTCGGCGGCGCCAGCGTGATCAGCGTGCTGACCGAGCAGCGGCGCTTCGGCGGTTCGCTGCAGGACCTCAAGGACGTGCGCACGCGGGTGGACATCCCCGTGCTGCGCAAGGACTTCATCGTCTCCAGCTACCAGCTGTGGGAGGCCCGCGCCTACGGGGCCGACCTCGCCCTGCTGATCGTCGCCGCGCTCGAGCAGGCCGCGCTGGTCTCGCTGATCGAGCGGGCCGAGTCCATCGGCCTGACCCCGCTGGTCGAGGTGCACGACGAGCACGAGATCGACCGCGCGATCGACGCCGGCGCGAAGATCATCGGCGTCAACGCGCGCGACCTGAAGACCCTCAAGGTGGACCGGGACACCTTCGCCCGGCTCGCCCCGCGCATCCCCGACTCGATCGTGCGGGTGGCGGAGTCCGGCGTGCGCGGCCCGCACGACCTGATCGTCTACGCGAACTCCGGCGCCGACGCGGTGCTGGTCGGCGAGTCCCTGGTCACCGGCCGGGATCCGCGCTCCTGCGTCGCCGACCTGGTCGCCGCCGGGGCGCACCCGGCGATGCGGCGCGGCCGGTAGCGGCGCCCTCGCCCGCCGGGTTTCCGGCTAGGATGACCTCTGTGAGTACCTCGACCTCCCCGCGCGCGGCCGCCCGACGGCGTCCGTGGTGGCGCCACGCGCCCGCGGGCCGGCGATGGCCGACGGCCGCGATCTGACCTTCGCGCCTGTCCCCTTCGACACAACTCACCGATCGTCAATCCTCGTCAGGAGACGAAGTCCCGATGACGGACGCCACTGTCTTTTCCGACGCCTTCTTCGCCGCGTCGTACGCCCATCCCTCGGCCCAGCCCGACCCCGCCGGGCACTACGGCCGCCTCGGCGGGCGCTTCATGCCCGAGGCGCTGATGGCCGCCCTCGCCGAGCTCACCGAGGCCTACCAGAAGTCCAAGAACGACCCGGAGTTCCAGGCCGAGCTCACCCACTGGCTGCGCACCTACGCCAACCGCCCCTCGCTGCTGACCGAGGCCAAGCGGCTGTCCGCGCACGCCGGGGCGCGCATCCTGCTCAAGCGCGAGGACCTCAACCACACCGGCTCGCACAAGATCAACAACGTGCTCGGCCAGGCCCTGCTCACCCGGCGGATGGGCAAGAAGCGGGTCATCGCCGAGACGGGCGCCGGCCAGCACGGCGTCGCCTCCGCCACCGCGGCCGCGATCTTCGACCTCGAATGCGTCGTCTACATGGGCGAGGAGGACACCGAGCGCCAGGCCCTGAACGTGGCCAGGATGCGCATGCTCGGCGCCGAGGTCGTACCGGTCGCCACCGGTTCGCGCACCCTCAAGGACGCGATCAACGAGGCGATCCGCGACTGGGTGACCAACGTCGAGCACACGAACTACCTGTTCGGCACGGCCGCGGGCCCGCACCCGTTCCCCTCCATCGTCCGCGACTTCGCCCGCATCATCGGCGTCGAGGCCCGCGCGCAGCTGCTCGATCTGACGGGTGGACTGCCCGACGCGGTCGCCGCGTGCGTCGGCGGCGGATCGAACGCGATCGGCCTGTTCCACGCCTTCGTGCCCGACGAGTCGGTGCGGCTCTACGGCTTCGAGGCCGGCGGCTCCGGCGTCGAGTCGGGCCTGCACGCAGCGTCCATCACCGGGGGTGCGGTCGGCGTTCTGCACGGCGCGCGCACCTACATCCTCCAGGACGAGTACGGCCAGACCCTGCCGAGCCACTCCATCTCCGCGGGTCTCGACTACCCGGGCGTCGGCCCCGAGCACGCCTGGCTGCACGACACCGGCCGCGCGGTGTACGAGCCGGTCACCGACGCCGAGGCGATGGACGCCTTCCAGCTGCTGTGCCGCACCGAGGGCATCATTCCGGCCATCGAGTCCGCGCACGCCGTCGCCGGCGCGCTGCGGATCGCCCCCGCGCTGCGCGAGGAGCTGGGCCGCGAGCCGGTCATCATCGTCAACCTGTCCGGCCGCGGCGACAAGGACATGCACACCGCGGCCGCGTACTTCGGAATGGAGGTCTGAGCCGTGAGCAAGCTCTCCGCAGTCCTGGCCGCGGCGAAGGCCGAGAACCGGGCGGCGCTGATCGGCTACCTGCCCGCCGGCTTCCCGACGGTCGAGGGCTCGATCGCCGCGTGCAAGGCGATGATCGACGGCGGCGTGGACATCGTCGAGATCGGCCTGCCGTATTCGGACCCGCAGATGGACGGCCCGGTCATCCAGCAGGCCGTGCAGGTCGCGCTCGACGCGGGGGTGAACACGCTCGACGTCCTGCGCGTCGTCGAGGGCGTCGCCGCGACCGGTGCCCCGACGCTGGTCATGTCCTACTGGAACCCGATCGAGCGCTTCGGTGCCGACCGCTTCGCCAAGCAGCTCGCCGCCGCCGGGGGAGCGGGCACGATCCTGCCCGACCTGATCCCGGAGGAGGCCGACGACTGGATCGCCGCCGCCGACGCGCACGCGCTCGACCGGGTCTTCCTCGTCGCGCAGACCTCGACGCCGGAGCGGATCACGCTGACCACCGGCGTGTGCCGCGGCTTCGTCTACGCGGCCTCCCTGATGGGCGTGACCGGCACCCGCGACGCCGTCAGCGGCAACGCCAAGGGACTCGTCGAGCGTACGAAGGCGGCGACGGACGTGCCGGTCTGCGTGGGACTCGGCGTCTCGAACGGCGTCCAGGCGGCCGAGGTCGCCGGTTTCGCCGACGGCGTCATCGTCGGCTCGGCCTTCGTGCGCCGGCTGCTCGAGGCGCCGGACGAGGCGAGCGGCCTGGCCGCCGTCCGCGAACTGGCGCGCGAACTCGCGGCCGGCGTCAGGAGCGGCCGCCGGTGAGATACGGTGTGCTGAATGTGGGCAACTCACCGTAGTCATCTGATGGGGCATCCAGGAGTGAACGACTGCATGGCCACCAAGTCCTCCCTCCTGGATGCCCGCAGCACCGCGTGGATCTCGCTCGTCGCCCGGCTGCTGCTCGGCGCGATGTGGCTCTACTACAGCGTCCCGAAGCTGACCCAGCCCACGCAGAACATCGCCGACGTGCGCAACTTCCAGATCGTGCCGCAGGGACTGGTCACTCCGTTCGCCTACGCGCAGCCGTATCTGGAGCTCGCGTTCGGCATCCTGCTCGTCATCGGCCTCGGCACGCGGCTCGTCGCGCTGCTGTCCGCGATCCTGCTGCTGGTCTACATCGGAGGCATCATCTCGCTCGGCGCGCGCGGCATCTCCATCAGCTGCGGCTGCGGCGGTGGCGGCGGGCAGGTCGCGCAGGGGCAGACCCGCTACACGCTCGATGTGCTGCGCGACACCGTGTTCCTCATCCCGGCGCTGTGGCTGATCTGGAAACCGCAGTCGAGGTTCTCCGCGGACACGGCGCTGGCGATCTGAGTAGCCGCAGGTGAACCGACGTGCCGTGACTGTCCGCGTGTCACTGTTCACGCGACGTGACAAGTGCGGCACGATGTTCACCATGCCACCGGAGTCGAACAAGCCCAACAAGCGGGCCCAGGCGCGGGAGCGCGCCGCCGCCGCATACGCCGCCGAGCAGGCCAAGGCCAAGCGCAAGCGGCAGTACCTGATCGGCGGCCTGGTCCTGGTGATCATCGCCGCCGCGGTGGGCATCGGCATCGCGGTGCAGCACCACGTGAACCAGGTCAACTCCTCGCCCGCCAACGGCAAGCTGATCTACCCGGCGGGCACCGTCGACGGCGGCCTCGCGATCCCCTACGGCAGCAACGAGAACGCCAAGACGACGCTCACGATCTACGAGGACTTCCGCTGCCCCTACTGCAAGGAGGCGGAGTCGATGTTCAAGCCGATCTACACCTCCTACGCCGACGCGGGGAAGATCAAGGTCCGCTTCCACATCGTGAACCTGATCGACCAGAACGACGGCGGCACCGGCTCCATCCAGGCGGGCAACGCGGCCGCCTGCGCCCAGGACGTGGGCAATGCGAAGTTCAAGGCGTACCACGACGTCCTCTTCGCGAACCAGCCGAACGAGTCGGACGACGCGTTCGCCTCGAATCCGACGCTGATCTCGTACGCGAAGCAGGTCTCCGGACTGGTCAGTTCGAGCTTTGAGTCGTGCGTGAATTCCGGCAAATACCAACCCTGGGTCGTGAAGAACTACGACGCCCTCAAGACGGCGGAGAACGGCAGCGTCTCCACTCCCGACTACCTGATCAACGGCACCCGCTACCAGCTCACCACGCAGAGCGCGTCCGTGCAGGAAGCGGCCTTCACGGCGGCCCTGGACAAGGCGATCGCGGCGGCCGGCTGAGCCCGCGGTGTGCGGGCAAGGTCACGGAGAGATCACGCCTTGCCGAGAATTCGCCGAGAACGGCCGGGTGGCCTGTCGGGGCGACGCGCCGCGTGATTAGGATTCTGCGGCGGGTGGCGGTCCGCTCGGGCCGGCCTGGGCCGTCTTGACGAGTGGAGCGGATGACGAGGCGATGAGCAGACGGAATCGGATCGGCAAGGAGCTGGCCAGGGAGCGGGCGGCCCTCGCGAAGGCCGAGGCGGAGTACCGGGCGAAGCGCAGAAGGCGCCTCGCGATCTACGGTCCGATCGCCGGAGTCGTCCTCCTCGGCGTCACGCTGACCTTGGTGTTCACCCATCCCTTCGGATCCAACGGCACCCCCTCGGCCACGTCGACGGCCGCGGTGAAGGCCTCGGCCTCCGCCACGAAGTCGGCTTCCGCGTCGGCGAGCTCCTCAACGTCCTCGAGTGCCAAGGCCTCGGCCTCCAGCTCGGCCACCTCAAGCGCGAGTGCGAGCAAGTCATGACGACGACGCCTGTGGCGTTCCTGCCCAGCCCGACGACGGCCGAGATAAATCTCGGCCCCTTCCCCATCCGGTTCTACGCGCTCTGCATCATCGCGGGCATCGCCATCGCGGTGTACCTCGGCGAGCGCCGGTGGCGGGCCAAGGGCGGCGAGCCGCACATCATCACCGACATCGCGATCTGGGCGGTGCCGTTCGGCCTGGTCGGCGGCCGGCTCTACCACGTGATCACCGACCCCGAGCTGTACTTCCCGCGCGGCCAGGACTGGGTGCGCGTCTTCTACGTGTGGGACGGCGGCCTCGGCATCTGGGGCGCGATCGCGCTCGGCGGGCTCGGCGCCTGGATCGGCGCGCGCCGCCGCGGCGTGAAGCTGCCGCCGTTCGCCGACGCGGTGGCCCCGGGCATCGTGCTCGCGCAGGCGATGGGCCGGTGGGGCAACTGGTTCAACAACGAGCTCTACGGCGATCCGACGTCGAAGCCCTGGGGCCTGACCATCCACTGCATGGCCACCAGCGGCACCCGCGTCGCGGTGCCCTGCTCGGGCGTGCCGGGGACGACGACCGTGCTCGGGCACTTCCAGCCCACCTTCCTCTACGAGGTGGTCTGGGACGTGCTGGTCTGCGTGGCGCTGCTGTGGGCCGACCGCCGGTTCTCGATCGGCCACGGCCGGCTGTTCGCCCTGTACGTGATGGGCTACACGCTGGGCCGCGGCTGGATCGAGCACCTGCGCAGCGACTACGCGCACCACTTCTTCGGACTGCGCGTCAATGACTGGGTATCCATCCTCTGCTTCGCCGGTGCGCTGGCCTACTTCCTGATCTCGCAGCGCGCCAAGCCGGGCAAGGAGTACGGCCCCGACCTGTACTGGCCGCACTTCAAGCCCTATGCGCCGGACGGAACCCCGCAGGGGGCGGCCGACGACGCCGACTCCGCCGACGCCGAGTCCGCGGCGTCCGCCGAGGCCGCGGAATCCGCGGATCCCGCCGGGAAGGCGCAGTCCGGGGAGGCTCCGGAGTCCGGTGCGGAGTCAGCCGACTCCCAAATCTCCACCAAAGATCATCCGGATGCTGAGACGTCGTCTCGGGCCGAGGCGGAGTCCGCGGCCGTGAAGGGTGCGGACTCACCCGAATAGCCGCAGCTCACAGCCTTGTCGGCACGCGAAGGCCGTCCCCGTGACCGGGGGCGGCCTTCTTCCGTTCACGGCGCTGTGACATGAGTCATAGGCCGGAAGAGTGAAAGTCGCGCAACGTGGGGAAAACAGGGTGTAGCGCGCGCCAACCGCAGGTCAGAGAAGTGCCGTCCGAATAGTGAGACAGTACCTGCCCTCATGACGGAATCTTGACCCATCGTGTAACCTCAGTTCACCGCGGCAGGGCCAGAGTCGTCCCTCGTGCGCGCACATTCACGTTGCGGCCCACACAGACGACACGGAGGACACCGATGGCTTCATCGTCCCCCCAAGCCGGCGCACTCTTCAGCGCTCTGCCTCAGGCGCAGGGTCTCTACGACCCGCGGGCCGAGAAGGACGCTTGCGGGGTCGCTTTCGTAGCCACTCTCACCGGTGAGCCCAGCCACGAGATCGTGGACCAGGCGCTCACCGCCCTGCGGAACCTCGAGCACCGCGGCGCCTCCGGCGCCGAGCCCGACTCGGGCGACGGCGCGGGCATCCTGGTCCAGGTCCCGGACGCGTTCCTGCGCACGGCCGTCGACTTCCCGCTGCCCGAGCGCGGCGGCTACGCGGTGGGTCTCGCCTTCATCCCGGACACCGACGAGGACGAGGCGGCCGCCAAGGCCTCCGTCGCCCGCATCGCCGGCGAGGAGGGCCTGACGGTCCTCGGCTGGCGCGAGGTGCCGATCGCCCCGGACCTGCTCGGCGCCACCGCCCGGGCCGCCATGCCGCGCTTCCGCCAGCTGTTCGTGGCGGGCGACGCCGGACAGAAGGGCATTGAACTCGACCGCTTGGCATTCGTGCTGCGCAAGCGCGTCGAGCACGAGACCGGGACCTACTTCCCCTCCCTGTCGGGACGCACCATCGTCTACAAGGGGATGCTCACCACCGGACAGCTCGAGCCCTTCTTCCCCGACCTGTCCAACCCCGCGTTCACCAGCGCCATCGGCCTGGTCCACTCGCGCTTCTCGACCAACACCTTCCCCGCCTGGCCGCTCGCCCACCCGTACCGCTTCATCGCGCACAACGGCGAGATCAACACCGTGCAGGGAAACAAGAACTGGATGCGCGCCCGCGAATCTCAACTCGCGACCGACGCGATCCAGGGCCCGCTGGAGCGGATCTTCCCGATCGTCGACCCGGCCGGCTCGGACTCCGCCAGCTTCGACGAGGTGCTCGAGCTGCTGCACCTGGCCGGCCGCTCGCTGCCGCACGCCGTGCTGATGATGGTCCCCGAGGCGTGGGAGAACCACACCGAGATGGATCCGGCCAAGCGCGCCTTCTACCAGTACAGCTCCTGCAAGATGGAGCCCTGGGACGGCCCGGCCTCGATCACCTTCACCGACGGCACCCTGATCGGCGCCGTCCTCGACCGCAACGGGCTGCGCCCCTCCCGCTACTGGGTCACCGGCGACGGCCTCGTCGTGCTCGCCTCCGAGGTCGGCGTGCTCGACCTCGACCAGGCCAAGGTCGTCCGCAAGGGCCGGCTCCAGCCGGGCCGGATGTTCCTCGTCGACACGGCCCAGCACCGCATCGTCGAGGACGACGAGATCAAGTCGCAGCTCGCCGCCGAGCAGCCCTACCAGGACTGGCTGCACGCCGGCCTGATCAAGCTCGGCGACCTGCCCGAGCGCGAGCACATCGTGCACACGCACGCCTCCGTGGTGCGCCGCCAGCAGACCTTCGGCTACACCGAGGAGGAGCTGCGCGTCCTGCTCGCCCCGATGGCCAAGAACGGCGCAGAGCCGATCGGCTCCATGGGCTCGGACACCCCGCTCGCGGTGCTCTCGCAGCGCCCCCGCCTGCTGTTCGACTACTTCACCCAGCTGTTCGCGCAGGTGACCAACCCGCCGCTGGACGCCATCCGGGAGGAGCTGGTCACCTCCCTCGGCACCACCATCGGCCCCGAGGACAACCTGCTCGACACCACCCCGGCCGCCTGCCGCCAGGTCGAGCTGCCCTTCCCGGTGATCGACAACGACGAGCTGGCCAAGCTCATCCACATCAACGCCGACGGCGACCTGCCGGGCCTCAAGGCCGTCACCATCTCCGGCCTGTACCGGGCCGCGGGCGGCGGCACCGCGCTGCGCGAGCGCCTCGCCGAGATCAACGCCGAGGCCTCCGCGGCGATAGCCGACGGCGCGCGCATCATCGTGCTCTCGGACCGGCACTCCGACGCCGAGCAGGCGCCGATCCCGTCGCTGCTGCTCACCTCGTCCGTGCACCACCACATGATCCGCGAGAAGACCCGCACCCACGTCTCGCTGCTGGTCGAGGCCGGCGACGTGCGCGAGGTGCACCACGTGGCGCTGCTGATCGGCTTCGGCGCCGCCGCGGTCAACCCGTACCTCGCCATGGAGACCGTCGAGGACCTCGCCAACTCCGGCACCTTCGTCTCCGTCACCAGTGAGAAGGCCATCCGGAACCTGATCAAGGCGCTCGGCAAGGGCGTGCTCAAGGTCATGTCCAAGATGGGCATCTCCACCGTCGCCTCCTACCGCGGCGCCCAGGTCTTCGAGGCCGTCGGCCTGAGCAAGGAGCTCACCGCCACCTACTTCACCGGCGTCGCCTCCAAGCTCGGCGGCATCGGCCTCGACGAGATCGCCGCCGAGGTCGCCGCCCGGCACGCCCGCGCCTACCCACGCGGCGTCAACCGCGCCGCGCACCGCGACCTGGAGATCGGCGGCGAGTACCAGTGGCGCCGCGAGGGCGAGCCGCACCTGTTCGACCCCGAGACCGTCTTCCGGCTCCAGCACTCCACCCGCACCAAGCGCTACGACATCTTCAAGCAGTACACCGCGCGGGTGAACGAGCAGTCCGAGCGGCTGATGACGCTGCGCGGCCTGTTCGCCTTCGACAACCGGGACCGCGGCCCGATCCCGATCGACGAGGTCGAGCCGGTCAGCGAGATCGTCAAGCGCTTCTCCACCGGAGCCATGTCCTACGGCTCCATCTCGCTGGAGGCGCACCAGACCCTCGCCATCGCGATGAACTCCATCGGCGCCAAGTCCAACACCGGCGAGGGCGGCGAGGACCCCGAGCGCCTGCACGACCCCGAGCGCCGCTCCGCGATCAAGCAGATCGCCTCCGGCCGCTTCGGCGTCACCTCCGAGTACCTCACCAACGCCGACGACCTGCAGATCAAGATGGCCCAGGGCGCCAAGCCCGGCGAGGGCGGCCAGCTGCCCGGCGGCAAGGTCTACCCCTGGGTCGCCAAGACCCGGCACTCCACCCCCGGCGTCGGCCTCATCTCGCCCCCGCCGCACCACGACATCTACTCGATCGAGGACCTCGCCCAGCTGATCCACGACCTGAAGAACGCCAACCCCTCGGCGCGGGTCCACGTCAAGCTGGTCTCCGAGGTCGGCGTCGGCACCGTCGCCGCGGGCGTCTCCAAGGCGCACGCCGACGTGGTCCTCATCTCCGGCCACGACGGCGGCACCGGCGCCGCCCCGCTCACCTCGCTCAAGCACGCCGGCGGACCCTGGGAGCTCGGCCTCGCCGAGACTCAGCAGACGCTGCTGCTCAACGGCCTGCGCGACCGCATCGTCGTGCAGACCGACGGCCAGCTCAAGACCGGCCGCGACGTCGTCATCGCCGCGCTGCTCGGCGCCGAGGAGTTCGGCTTCGCCACCGCCCCGCTCGTCGTCTCCGGCTGCGTCATGATGCGCGTGTGCCACCTCGACACCTGCCCGGTCGGCGTCGCCACCCAGAACCCCGAGCTGCGCGCCCGGTTCAGCGGCAAGCCCGAGTTCGTCGTCAACTTCTTCGAGTTCATCGCCGAGGAGGTCCGCGAGATCCTCGCCGAGCTCGGCTTCCGCAGCATCGAGGAGGCCGTCGGCCGCGTCGAGCACCTGAACACCGCCAAGGCCGTCGAGCACTGGAAGGCCGCGGGCCTCGACCTCGCGCCCATCTTCCACCTGCCCGAGCTGCCCGCGGACGCCCCCCGGCGCCGCACCACCACCCAGGACCACGGCCTCGACAAGGCGCTCGACAACGAGCTCATCGAGCTCGCCAGGGACGCCATCGAGGACGGCACCCCGGTCCGCATCCAGCTCCCCGTGCACAACGTCAACCGCACGGTCGGCACCATGCTCGGCCACGAGGTGACCAAGAAGTACGGCGGCGCGGGCCTCGCCGAGGACACCATCGACATCACCCTCACCGGCTCCGCCGGCCAGTCGCTCGGCGCCTTCCTGCCCCGCGGCATCACGCTGCGGCTCGAGGGCGACGCCAACGACTTCGTCGGCAAGGGCCTGTCCGGCGGCCGCATCGTCGTGCGCCCGCCGCGCTCGGCCGGCTTCGACGCCGCGAAGAACATCATCGCGGGCAACGTCGTCGGCTACGGCGCCACCAGCGGCGAGATCTACCTCTCCGGCACCGTCGGCGAGCGCTTCGCCGTCCGCAACTCCGGCGCCACCCTCGTCGTCGAAGGCGTCGGCGACCACGCCCTCGAGTACATGACCGGCGGCCGCGTCGTCATCCTCGGCGAGCACGGCCGCAACATCGCCGCGGGCATGTCCGGCGGCATCGCCTACGTGCTCGACCTCAAGGTCGCCCGCGTCAACCCCGAACTCGTCGCCGTCGAGGCCCTCGACGCCGACGACCGCACCTTCCTCCACAACGCCGTCAAGCGTCACTTCGAGGAGACCGGCTCCCAGGCCGCCGCCGTCCTGCTGGCCGACTGGGCGGGCTCCATCGCCCGCTTCGCCAAGATCATGCCGACCGACTACAAGCAGGTTCTCGGCACCCGGGCCGCCGCGGAGCGCGCGGGCCTGTCCGAGCAGGAGACCCTGGACAAGATCATGGAGGCCGCTCATGGCTGACCCGCGCGGTTTCATCACGACCCCCGTCCAGCACCCCGAGCGCCGCCCGGTCGACGAGCGCGTCAAGGACTGGAAAGAGGTCTACCCGCAGCGCGCCCTGCTGCCGTTCATCCAGAAGCAGGCCGGCCGCTGCATGGACTGCGGCATCCCGTTCTGCCACAACGGCTGCCCGCTCGGAAACCTCATCCCCGAGTGGAACGACCTGGTCTGGCGGGACGACTGGTCCGAGGCCATCGAGCGGCTGCACGCGACCAACAACTTCCCCGAGTTCACCGGACGGCTCTGCCCGGCGCCGTGCGAGACCGCCTGCGTGCTCGGCATCAACCAGCCCGCGGTGACCATCAAGAACGTCGAGGTCTCCATCATCGACAAGGCCTGGGACGCCGGCCTCGTCAAGCCCCAGGAGATCGAGCGGCACAGCGGCAAGACCGTCGCCGTCATCGGCTCGGGGCCGGCCGGCCTGGCCGCCGCCCAGCAGCTCACCCGGGCCGGGCACACCGTGGCCGTGTACGAGCGGGCCGACCGCATCGGCGGCCTGCTGCGCTACGGCATCCCCGAGTTCAAGATGGAGAAGCGGCACCTGAACCGCCGCATCGAGCAGATGCGCGCGGAGGGCACCAAGTTCCGCACCGGCGTCGCCGTCGGCCAGGACATCCTGGCCTCGCAGATCCGCGACCGCTACGACGCCGTGGTGCTCGCCGTCGGCGCCACCAAGGCCCGCGACCTGCCCGCGCCCGGCCGCGAGCTGGATGGAATCCATCAGGCGATGGAGTACCTGCCGCTGTCCAACAAGTCGGCCGAGGGCGACTTCGTCATCCCCCCGATCCACGCCAAGGGCAAGCACGTCGTCGTCATCGGCGGCGGCGACACCGGCGCGGACTGCGTCGGCACCGCCACCCGGCAGGGCGCGGTCTCGGTCACCCAGCTGGAGATCATGCCGCAGCCGCCGCAGGAGCGCCCCGCGGGCCAGCCGTGGCCCACGTACCCGATGACCTACCGGGTCACCTCGGCGCACGAGGAACTGTCCACCCTGGAGAACGGGGGCGAGCGGGTCTACGCCTCCAGCACCACGGAGTTCCTCGGCGACGAGGACGGCAACGTCAGGGCCCTGCGCCTGACCGAGGTGAAGTTCGAGAACGGCCGCTTCGAGCCGGTGCCCGGCACCGAGCGCGAGATCCCCGCGGAGCTGGTGCTGCTCGCCATGGGCTTCACCGGCCCCGAGCAGGACAACGGCCTCGTCGCCCAGCTCGGCCTCGAGCTCGACGAGCGCGGCAACATCCGCCGCGACGCCGACTTCCGCACCAACGTGCCGAACGTCTTCACCGCCGGAGACGCCGGCCGCGGCCAGTCGCTGATCGTCTGGGCGATCGCCGAGGGCCGCTCCGCGGCGGCCGCGGTGGACCGGTACCTGGGCGGCAACTCCAACCTGGCTTCCCCCATCCAGCCCACCACGCGTCAGCTACTCGTCTGATCCACCCTCAATTCGAGTTCTGTACACCGCTTCGTCAGGGGCGACTTCCGGTGAAGTCGCCCCTGACTGGTGTGGTTAGGATGGTGGGTACCGGTCTGGGTGGTGCGCGCACCCGTCCGGCGTTCGACTCCCTGGATTGGGCATAGTTACTTATGGGTAAGGGATAGGGTTGCTCATATGCGTCGCGCGAAGATCGTCTGTACACTCGGCCCCTCGGCCGGCTCTCACGAGCAGCTGTCCGCCCTCGTGGCCGCTGGCCTCGACATCGCCAGGCTCAACCTCTCGCACGGCGCCTACGCCGAGCACGAGGAACGATATTTCAACGTCAGGAAGGCCGCGGACGACGCGGGGCGCGCGGTGGGCGTGCTCGTCGACCTGCAGGGCCCGAAGATCCGGCTCGGCCGCTTCGCGGAGGGCCCGGTCGTCGTCGAGCGCGGCGACGAGTTCACCATCACCACCGAGGACGTCCCCGGTGACCAGAAGATCTGCTCCACCACCTACAAGGGCCTGGCCGGCGACTGCAAGGCCGGCGACCGGATCCTGATCGACGACGGCCGGGTGGCCATGGAGGTCGTCGAGGTCGACGGGCCGCGGGTCAAGTGCCGCACGGTCGAGGGCGGCAAGCTCTCCAACAACAAGGGGATCAACCTCCCCGGCGTCGCCGTCTCCGTCCCCGCGCTGAGCGAGAAGGACATCGCCGACCTGCGCTGGGCGCTCGGCGAGAACGAGGTCGGCCTGCGCGCCGACATGATCGCGCTCTCCTTCGTGCGCAGCGCCAAGGACATCGACGACGTGCACGCGGTGATGGACGAGGTCGGCGTGCGCCTGCCGGTCATCGCCAAGGTGGAGAAGCCGCAGGCGGTCGACAACCTCGACGAGATCGTCGACGCGTTCGACGGCATCATGGTCGCCCGCGGCGACCTCGGCGTCGAGATGCCGCTCGAGCAGGTCCCGCTGGTGCAGAAGAAGCTCATCACGATGTGCCGCCGGAACGCCAAGCCGGTCATCGTCGCCACCCAGATGCTCGACTCGATGATCAGCGCCAGCCGCCCCACCCGGGCCGAGGCCAGCGACGTCGCCAACGCCATCTTCGACGGCGCCGACGCGGTCATGCTGAGCGCCGAGACCAGTGTCGGCGACTACCCGGTCGAGACCGTCGAGACCATGGCCAAGATCATCTGCGCCGTGGAGGCGGAGGTCCTGGCCAAGGGCCTGCCGCAGGCGATCAGCAAGCCGCGCACCAAGGGCGGCGCCGTCGCCCGCGCCGCGGCGGAGATGGGCGACCACCTCTCCGCGAGCTTCCTGGTCGCCTTCACCAAGAGCGGCGACACCGCCCGCCGCCTCGCCCGGTACCGCAGCCCCATCCCGGTGCTGGCCTTCACCCCGGAGCCGATCGTCCGCAGCCAGCTGGCGCTGACCTGGGGCGTCGAGACCTTCATCGGCGAGGAGGTCGACAGCACCGACGCCATGGTCGTCCAGGTCGACCACGCCCTGCTCGAGCTCGGCCGCTGCAAGCCCGGCGAGCTCATCATCATCACCGCCGGCTCCCCGCCCGGAATCCCCGGCTCCACCAACGCCGTCCGCGTCCACCGCGTCGGCGACGCGGTCGGCGGCGCCGCCCCGGCCTACCGCAAGGCCGAGGCGCAGTAGGTAGGCGCAGTAGGCACGTGCAGGTGCGGTGCGTACGGTAGCCGGCCCCACCGGGCTGCCGAAGTACCGGAGTAGCCGTCCGTAGCAGCGACGCTCGGCGGGTGAGGCCCGGAAGCCTCGCCCGCCTTCGTCGTCTCCGGGCCGGTTCGCTCGTGGTCACAGGTCGCGGTACGGGGTCGGCGCACACGGGAGCGCTCGTCTCTTTCTGCAGGCAGTTGAACGGCATCACCGCCGGGATCGCGCGCTCACACTCGTCCATCAACCCGGGCCAAGCGTCCGCGCAGGCGATGACGAGAAAGTACACGCCCTTCTCTCGCATGGCGGCGCCGTCGCTGATGCGGCCGTCGCCCAAGTAAAGGCCGAGGAGATAGGAATACGCGTATTCATCGAAGCGCAGGAATCCGGGTTCGCAGTGCGGGCAGCGGGCGCGGCGCTTGCCGGGGAGGGTGCCGGATCGTCGGCGATCCTCGTGCTTCCAGGCGCCGATGGTGCCTGCGGGGATGCCGAGCACGCGCGCGACTTCGGCGTTGCGGACGCCTTCGCGCAGCATTGCGACGGCACGGGTTCGGGTTTCGAGAGAATGTGCGAACAGTGGCATGTGGCCGGCGTGAACGCGGGGTTCGGGTCCGCGCCATAATAACAATGCCTATTCACCTGAAGAGATGAATAGGCATGTGATATGTGCCCCGGGTGGGACTCGAACCCACACTGTATGGGTTTTGAATCCATCGCCTGCTGCCAATTGGGCTACCGGGGCCAATGCGGTTGACCTGGCGTTTGGCGCCATTTCCGCCGCGTCGGGAGCTCAAAACCTCGGGCCCGAGCATACCGCATCGCGGACCGGCCGTGCGTGGGGGTTTACCGGTCGTCTAGGCTGGTGGCCTACCGACAGTGACGAAGTCAGCAGCAAGAGGGGCCGAAGATGACCGCCGAGGACAGCAACCAGCCGCGCAAGCGCGTGGTGATCGCCGAGGACGAGGCGCTGATCCGCATGGACCTGGCCGAGATGCTGGCCGAGGAGGGGTACGAGGTCGTCGGGCAGGCCGGGGACGGGGCCGAGGCGGTCAAGCTCGCCACCGAGCTGCGCCCGGACCTGGTGATCCTGGACGTGAAGATGCCGGTGCTCGACGGGATCTCGGCGGCCGAGCAGATCGGGGAGGCGAAGATCGCCCCGGTGCTGATGCTCACCGCCTTCTCGCAGCGCGAGCTGGTGGAGCGGGCGCGGGACGCGGGGGCGATGGCCTACCTCGTCAAGCCGTTCTCCAAGGCCGACCTGGTGCCGGCGATCGAGATGGCGACCTCCCGCTACGACGAGCTGCGCGCGCTCGAGAGCGAGGTTGCGGACCTGCAGCAGCGCTTCGAGACGCGCAAGATCGTGGACCGTGCCAAGGGGCTGCTCCAGGCGCAGCTGGGGATGACCGAGCCGGCCGCGTTCCGGTGGATCCAGAAGACGTCGATGGACCGCCGCCTGACGATGCGCGAGGTCGCCCAGGCCGTCGTGGACGGGACCGCCCCGACCTCCGGCCAGTAGCCGCCGGCAGGCACTCTCCGGCCGCCCCCCGCTCTGAGCGGGTGGGCGGCCGTTGCCATGCGTACCTTGAGCATGCGTACCCTGAGTATCTGGCCAAACGCATTCCGTCAGCGAGTCCGGCATGGGCGGTTTTCTGCGCTATGCGGGAATTTCGGAGCCCGGAGGCGGAAACGGATTTCGCCGGGCCGATACGACAAACGGTCGTTCGCGGCTGGTGAAGGGCGTTTTCCACGGACCGTCAGATGACTCCGGCAAGATCAGGATTTGATCCACTTGCTGTGCGACCTGCGTGGATGCCGATGCCGCGGCAAGCACGGAGGTTTACCAAATCGCAGCACGGACAGACTTCTCACGATGCATACGAGTCTCTAGCATGAGCGGACATGTCGGCCGTACTTGACGGCCAGTAATACCCGATCCGTCGCCTGACGCGAGTGAAGGATTCCGAATGGCAGCAGAGACCGCTCCGGCCACCGCCGGGGTCAGCAATCATCTGAAGCGGAACGTAGGCCTGATCGGCCTGCTGTGGGCTTCGGAAACGTCGATCATCGGTTCGGGATGGCTTAAGGGAGCCGAGCGGGCACTGGTGACGGCCGGGCCCGCGGCGATCATCGCCTGGGGTATCGGCTCCGTCGCGATCATCATTCTGGCACTGGTGCACGCCGAGCTCGGCGGCATGTTCCCGGTCGCCGGCGGCTCCGCCCGGTTCGCCCACTACGCCTTCGGCGGCGCGGCGGGCGCGTCCTTCGGCTGGTTCGCCTGGCTGCAGGCGGCGTCGGTGGCGCCGATCGAGGTCGAGGCCACGCTGAGCTACACCGGCCACTACTCGTTCGCCTCGAACTGGACCACGGCCAGCGGCACGCTGCACGGCTGGGGCTACGTGGTCGCGATCCTGGCGATGGCCCTGTTCGTGGGCGTGAACTTCGTCGGCATCGGCGCCCTGTCGCGGATCAACAACGCGATCACCTGGTGGAAGATCGCGATCCCGCTCGCCACGATCCTGATCGTGGCCGTCACGCACTTCCACCCGTCCAACTTCACGGGTGGCAACGGCTTCATGCCGTCCGGCATCGAGGGCGTCTTCGCCGCCATCAGCGGCAGCGGCATCATCTTCTCGCTGCTCGGCTTCGAGCAGGCGATCCAGCTCGGCGGCGAGTCGTCCAACCCGAAGCGGGACATCCCGCTCGCGACGATCCTGTCGATCCTGATCGGCGCCGCGATCTACATCCTGCTGCAGGTGTTCTTCATCGGCGCGATCCCGGCCGCGAACATCCCGCACGTCTGGGCCGACCTGAACTTCCCGGGCATCTCCGGACCGTGGGCCGGCATCACGACGCTGGTCGGCCTCGGCTGGCTGGCGAAGGTCCTGTTCTTCGACGCCGTCGTCTCGCCGTTCGGCACGGGCATCATCTACACCACCGCGACCTCGCGCTACTCGATCGCGATGGACAAGAACGGCTACTGGCCCAAGGGCGCGGGCAAGCTGAACAAGAACGGCATTCCGTGGGTCGGCCTGATCCTGTCGTTCATCGTCGGCTGCGCGTGCTTCATCAACTACTCCAACTGGAACAACTTCGTCGGCTTCATCACCTCGGCGAGCGTGCTGATGTACGCGGGCGCGCCGCTGGCCTTCGGCGTGTTCCGCAGCAAGCTGCCGGAGTGGGAGCGGCCGTACCGGCTCTTCGCCGGCGGCGTGATGGCCCCGCTGGCCTTCGTGGTCGCGAACCTGGTCATCTTCTGGTCCGGCTGGCCGACGCTCGAGGGCCTCGGCCTGGCGATCCTCCTCGGCTACGTTGTCATCGTTGTCACCCAGGTGTTCAAGCTGAACCCGACCTCGCTGATCCTGGACCTGAAGGCCGCCTCCTGGCTGCCGGTCTACCTGGTCGGCATGGGCGTCATCTGCTGGATGAGCGACTTCGGCCCGGGCCACAGCTTCGCGTTCAAGACGCCGTGGATCCACGCCTGGTGGTCGGACATCCTCGTGGTGACCCTCTTCAGCCTGGCGATCTACTACTGGGCGCAGGCCGTGTCGCTGGCGCCGGACCGGCTGCGCGAGGCGATCGACTCCACGTCGGTCGAGGAACTGCCTTCGCACTGATCACCTTGATGTAAGAGCACGACCGTTCCTCCCGTTGCGGGACGGTATGGGCGGGGCCTCGGCGGCGCAGAGTCGCCGGGGCCCCGCTCTGCGTGTTCGCCGCCCCTTCCACTCCTGTGGTTTCCGTGATAGAAACGCGCCCGAGTCGCTGTGTTTTCTCTGGGGGATAGTCGTCTGTCGCGGGACGAAGGCAGGGTAGTTGATGCAAGGTCCGCCGTTGCCGGATACCACTTACTGGTCGGGGCACAAGGTGCTCGCACTGGCCGAGCAATACGAGCACGATGGCTTCGTCGCGGAGTCCTTCGAGCTTTATCGGCGTGCCGCGCACCTGGTGGCGACCACGCTCCCGGTGGACCGGGCGGCCGCCCTGCTGGGGCACATGATGGCTTCCGGGGCGGTCGGGCCCGCCGAGGAGATATTCCACGAAATGGTGGAGACGTGCGGCCCCCACCCTTCTTCGACGGCCTATGCCGCCAGTGCTCTGATGACAGCCCACGTTCCGGACTTGGCCTATTACTTCCTCGACGCCGTACTCGCGAAATACCAGAGTTCTGAAGGGGAGTTGGAGTCTCTCGCGGCTTATCTGAACGCCGGCCGGCGTTCCGAGTTGGCCGTGTACGCGTTCACCGCGGCCGCCCGGAACAAGCCGGTGGCGACGGTGCTGCGTTACAGTGCCCTGCTGCGCAAGCGCGGACATTCGAACTCTGCGGTCGACCTGCTGGTGTCGGTCGCCGCGGGCCGTCCGGACGACGCGGCGGAGCTGCTGACGGCGCTGCGCAGGGCGGGCCGCGAGCGCGAGGTGGAGCCGGTCCTCGCGGGCATGGCGGCGACCGGGGACGCGGCGTGCGCGGCGCTGCTGAACGCCCTGCAGGGCCAGGGCGGGGCCGAGGAGATCGCGGTCCTGATCCGCCTGCTGTCGGTACGGCCGTTCGCGAACCTCGCCGCGATCGCCGGCGCGGTGACCTCGGCGGAGGTCGCGCAGCAGCTGGTGCCCGCGCTGCTGGCCTGCTCGGAGCAGGAGCAGGCGGCCTACTTCCTGTCCGAGCAGGCCGAGCTGTCCTCCGCGCAGCGCGGCCGGCTCGCGGCGCTGCTGGTCTCCGCGGCGCCCGCGCAGTGCCCGGACGCCGTGCTGTCCTGGTACGCGGGCTGGGTCGATCCGGCGGGCCTGGTGTGGCTCTCCGAGCAGTTGACGGAGGCGGGGATGCCGCTGGAGCCGATGCTCGGCGCCGCGGCGGGGCGCCGGGACTTCGAGCCGCTGCGCGAGGCGCTGCACCGGCTGGGCAGCCACCAGCTGGCCTACCGGCTCGCCGGAATGCGCTCCGAATTCGGGCTCTGACGGCGTTCTAACGGCTTTCGGGGCGCCTCGGGGACCGCACCTAGGGGACTCATCCCCCGGGGGGAGGCCGGGCGGATGACTCGGTCCGCGGGATGAGTCGCGGAAATCGATCCCGCAGGCGATTCGCTTCGAGTTCTGCGACGGCATCGTGGAGAGCGTCGCAGAACGCTCGATGAGTGAGGCCGCCGTGATGATCCGATTCCTGTCCCGACAGCGCGAGACCCAGCTGCTCGCGGGATGCGCCGTGCTGCTGGTGCCGTGGATCGTGGTGCTGGCCCTGACGCTGCCCGCGCACACGGTGGCGCGCAACTGGTCCGTCGCTTGGTCCGGCTTCGACGTGCTGCTGGCGATCATGCTCGGCGCGACCGCCTGGCTCCGCCGCACGGGGGATCCGCGGGTGGGGGCGCTGGCGGGGGCGAGCGCGGCGATGCTCGTGGTGGACGCCTGGTTCGACACCTCCACCTCCGCGATCGGCATCGACGCCGCGATGGCCTGGGCGAGCGCCGTCTTCGTGGAGCTGCCGCTGGCCTTCGTCTGCGCCCGGATCGCGCTGCGCAGGCAGCGCTGAGGTCCGTACTGTCCGACTGTCGGTGGCGCCAGTTACATTGGTGCTGCGCGGACGTTTCGGGTTCCGCACATTCGGGCTGGAAGAGGGTTGGCGGATGACTCGGCGGGCGTGGCTGCTGTTCGCGGCGATGGGGGTTATCTGGGGCATCCCCTACCTGATGATCAAGGTCGTGGTGGACGCCGGCGTGTCGCCGGGCTTCCTGGTCTTCGCGCGGACCGCGATCGGCGCGCTGCTGCTGCTGCCGGTCGCGATACATCAGGGCGCGGTGCGCCCGGCCCTCGCGCACTGGAAGCCGGTGCTGGCGTTCGCCGCGATCGAGCTCGGCTTCACCTGGTATCTGCTGAACTCGGCGGAGGAGAAGCTGAACAGCAGCGTCGTCGCGCTGCTGATCGCGATGGTCCCGCTGATCGGCACGCTCATCGCCTGGCGTCTCGGCGACCGCTCGGTGCTGCGGCCGGCGCGCCTCGGCGGCTTGGCGGTCGGGCTCGGCGGCGTCGGTGTCGTGGTCGGCGCGAACCTGACCTCGGGCGGTACGCCGGTGTGGGCGATCGGCGCCGTCGTGCTGACCTCGATCGGCTACGCGGTCGCGCCGATGATCGCGGACCGCAAGCTGGCCGGTGTGCCCGGGATCGGCGTCACGGCGGTCGCACTCAGCGTCGTCGCACTGGCCTACCTGCCCTTCGGCGTACTCGACGCTCCCGCGCACCTGCCGAAGTTCAACGTGCTCGCCTCGATGTTAGGGCTGGGCGTGATCTGCACCGCGCTGGCGTTCGTCTGCTTCTTCGAGCTGATCGCCGAGGCGGGCGCGGTGCGCGCGACGGTGATCACGTACGTGAATCCGGCCGTCGCGCTGCTGTGCGGCGTCGCGGTGCTCGGCGAGAAGCTGACGGCCGGTATCGCCGTCGGCTTCCCGCTCGTGCTGATCGGCAGCTACCTCGCGACCCGCCGGGACCGGCCGGTCCCGCTGGCCGAGCCCGCCCCGGTGGAGGAGGTCAGCTCTCCGGCGTGATGATCATGCAGGTGATCCGCGAGGTGCACACGCGGCGGCCGTCCTCGTCCGTGACGACGACCTCGTAGGTCGCCGTGCGCCGGCCGAGGTGCAGCGGCCGCGCGATGCCGGTGACCCGGCCGGAGACTGCGGCCCGGTGGTGGGTGGCGTTGATGTCCACGCCGACGATGAGCTTGTCCGGTCCCGCGTGCAGCGCGGCGCCGATCGAGCCGAGCGTCTCGGCGAGGGCCACCGAGGCGCCGCCGTGCAGCAGTCCGGCGGGCTGCCGGTTCCCGTCCACGGGCATCGTCGCGACCAGCCGCTGGGCGTCGAATTCGACGAATTCGATGCCGAGCCGCTTCGAGAGCTGGCCGCCGCCGTCGTGCACGGCCTCGTACAGCTTCTCGAATCCGGCGGGCAGTGTCGGGTCGCCCATGGAGACTCCTTTCGGCGGTCACGTCTGTCGGGCCCGAAGATGTCGGTGCCTGCGCCTAGGATTCAAGCATGGCGACAAGCGTGCAGCCCGCCGGGGCCGACAGCGACGACAAGACCCGCGGGCGGAAACTGCTCCTGCTGGACGGGCATTCCATGGCTTTCCGGGCGTTCTACGCGCTGCCGGCGGAGAAGTTCACGGTGGCCGGCGGGGACCAGTCGACGAACGCGGTGTACGGATTCACGTCGATGCTCGCGAACGTGGTGCGGGACGAGGCCCCGACCCACCTCGCGGTGTGCTTCGACGTGTCCCGCTCGGCGCTCAGGCGCACGGCGCTCTACCCGGAGTACAAGGCGCAGCGGGCCGCCGCGCCGGACCAGTTCCGCGGCCAGATCGACCTGATCGCGGAGCTGATGGAGGCGCTGCGGGTCCCGGTGTTCCGCAAGGAGGGCGCCGAGGCGGACGATCTGATCGCCACCCTCGCCACCCAGGCCGCAGCCGAGGGCTACGAGGTCGCGATCGTCACCGGCGACCGGGACGCGCTGCAGCTGGTGACCGACCGGGTGACGGTGCTCTACCCGAAGAAGGGCGTCGGCGACCTGACCAGGTTCACGCCCGAGGCGGTGGAGGAGAAGTACGCGCTGACCCCGCAGCAGTACCCGGATTTCGCGGCGCTGCGCGGGGACCCGTCGGACAACCTGCCGTCCGTGCCGGGCGTGGGGGAGAAGACGGCGGCGAAGTGGATCCGCGAGTACGGCTCGCTGGAGGCGCTGCTGGCGGCCGTGGACGAGGTCAAGGGGAAGGTGGGCGAGAGCCTGCGCGCGAACGTGGAGGCGGTGCGGCTCAACCGCGAGCTGACCGAGCTGGACCGCGGCGTGGAGCTGGATCGCGGCCCGGGCGACCTGGTGCGGGTCGACGGGGACGCGGAGGCGGTGGACCGGCTGTTCGAGACGCTCCAGTTCCGGGTGCTGCGCCCGCGGGTGGGCGAGGTCTTCGGGCTCACGGCCGGCGCGGCCGAGGGCGCCGCGGTGGTCGCCCCGACGGATCAGAGCGTGGATATCGTCGGGCAGCGGCTGGCGACCGGTCAGGTCGCGGGCTGGCTCGCCGAGCACGCGGCCGGGACGGAGCCGCTGGGCGTGGCGCTGCGGGGCAGCTGGGGCCGGGGGACCGGCGACGTGACCGCGCTGGCGCTGGCGGCCGCCGGCGGCCCGGCCGCGTGGCTGAATCCGACCGAGCTCGATCCGGCGGACGAGAACGCGCTGCGCGCCTGGCTGGGCGACGCCGACAGGCCGAAGGTGCTGCACGACGCGAAGGGCCCGCTGCTCGCGCTCGACGCGCGCGGTCTCGAGCTCAAGGGCCTGGCCGGGGACACGGCGCTGGCCGGCTACCTGGTCAACCCGGGGCAGCGCGGCGTCGAGCTGGCCGATCTGGCCAGGCGGTTCCTGCACCGCGAGCTGGGCGCGGCCGAGGAGCCCTCGGGCCAGCTCTCGCTGGACTCGCTCGCCGAGGAGGCGGACGGCGCCAGAGCGGCCGATCAGCTGATGGCCGAGGCCCGCGCGATCCTCGACCTCGGCGCGGTGCTCGTGGCGAAGCTCGCCGAGATCGGCGAGGACCGGCTGCTGGCGGAGGTGGAGCTGCCGCTCGTCGGCCTGCTGGCCCGGATGGAGCGGCGCGGCATCGCGGCCGACCGGGACTACCTCGGCGAGCTCGAGGGCATGTTCGCGGCGGACGTGAAGCACGCGATCGAGGAGGCGCACTCGGCGGTCGGCACGCAGTTCAACCTCGGCTCGCCGAAGCAGCTGCAGGAGGTGCTGTTCGACCAGCTGGCGCTGCCGACCAAGGGCATCAAGAAGACCAAGACCGGCTACACCACCGACGCCGACGCATTGCAGTCGCTGGTGGAGAAGGCGAGCACCGACCAGCAGCGCGCCGCGCTGGCGGCGATCCTGCGGCACCGCGACGTGAGCCGGCTGCGCAGCACGGTCGAGGGCCTGATCAAGACCGTCGGCGAGGACGGCCGGATCCACTCCACCTTCAACCAGATGATCGCGGCGACGGGCCGGCTCTCCTCGACCGACCCGAACCTGCAGAACATCCCGGTGCGCACGGACGAGGGCCGGCGCATCCGGAAGGCGTTCGTCGCCGGTCCCGGCTACGACTCGCTGCTGACCGCCGACTACAGCCAGATCGAGATGCGCGTGATGGCGCACCTGTCCGGGGACGAGGCGCTGATCGAGGCGTTCAACTCCGGCGAGGACCTGCACTCCTCGGTGGCCGCGCGGGTCTTCGGCGTGTCGCCGAAGCAGGTGACCCCGGAGCTGCGCCGCCGGGTCAAGGCGGTGTCCTACGGCCTCGCCTACGGCCAGTCCGCCTACGGCCTGGCGAACGGCCTGGGGATCTCGAACGCCGAGGCGACGAAGATCATGGAGGACTACTTCGCGCGCTTCGGCGGCGTGCGCGACTACCTCCACCAGGTGGTCGACGAGGCGCGGCGGACCGGCTACACCGAGACGCTGCTCGGCCGGCGCCGGTACTTCCCCGACCTGACGTCGACGAACGTGCCGCGGCGTCAGATGGCCGAGCGGATGGCGCTGAACGCGCCGATCCAGGGTTCGGCCGCGGATATCATCAAGGTGGCCATGCTCCGGGTGGAGGCCGCGCTGGCCGCGGCCGAGCTGAAGTCCCGGCTGCTGCTGCAGGTGCACGACGAACTCGTCCTCGAGCTCGTGGACGCCGAGCGCGAGCAGGTCGAGCGGCTCGTCCGCGCGGAGATGGCCGGTGCTTACGAGCTACGCGTCCCCCTGGACGTGTCCGTGGGCGTCGGCGGCGATTGGCGTTCGGCGGGTCACTGACCGAGCATGCGCGGTGACGCGCCCGGCAGGCGTGCGACCGGCGGTGAACCGCCGTGTCACAGGTCTGTCACCGACTTACCCGGCGTTCATGAGGGGACTATAGGGTGACTCCGCAGAGCAGACCAGGAGAGCAGGTGACCATGGAGTCCACGGCGGTACCGGCGGCGGGAGATCCCGCGACGACCCCGATGTCCAAGGAGCAGCGCGAGCAGTTCGATCGCGACGGCTACCTCGTCATCCCGAACGCGCTGAGCGCCGAGGAGGTGGCGCACTACACCGAGGTCATCGACCGGATCTACGCCGAGGAGCAGGCGAAGCAGGCGCTCTCGCCCGAGGGCGCGATGCACGTGCTCTCCGCGGTGCACCGCAGCCAGGAGGTGGCCCCGCTGCTGGACCACCCGACGACCTTCCCGCTCGTCTGGTCGATCCTCGGCTGGAACGTGCACGTCTACCACTCGCACCTCGACGTGCACCCGAAGATCACCGTGCCGAAGCCCTACCGCTTCGAGTGGCACCAGGACGGCGGCCGGCAGAACCGCGAGCTCGAGACCGACCCGCGTCCGCGCATCTCGGTGAAGCTCGCCTACTGGCTCTCCGACGTCTCCGTCGCGGGCCGCGGCAACTTCAAGGTCGTGCCGGGCAGCCACCTGCAGAACTGGATCGAGGGCCCGCCGCGCCGCGACGTCGAGTGGCCGGAGCCGGAGGGCGCGATCGAGGTCTGCGCCAACCCGGGCGACGCCGTGTTCTTCGACCGGCGGATCTGGCACACCCGGACGAACAACTACTCGGACGTGACGCGCAAGGCGATGTTCTTCGCGTACACGCTGCGCTGGATCGCGATCCGCGACGAGGTCGAGGAAGTTCGCGCGCGCCCCGAGTTCGCGTCGCTGAACCCGGTGCAGCGCCAGCTGCTCGGCGAGTCGCTGCACCAGCCGCGCCCGGGCCACACCATGGGCGACCACCAGTGGGGCCACTACCCGGAGACCACTCCGCTGCACGGCTTCCTGAAGGAGAACGACCTGTTCGACAACACGTGGCCGCCGCTGAAGCCGTAGCGTCCACCTCGGGCGACGTGAAACGGCCCGCACGCTCTCGTGAGCGTGCGGGCCGTTTTCCGCGGTGCTAGAGCTCGATCTTGAGCGGTACGGCGGTGGCCGCGACGACCTGCTCCTCGGTGACGCCCGGCGCGAGCTCGCGCAGCACCAGGCCGCCGGGCTCGACGTCGATCACCGCGAGGTCGGTGATGATCCGGTGCACGACGTGCTTGCCGGTCAGCGGCAGCGAGCAGGACTCGACGATCTTGGGCTCGCCGTCCTTGGCGGTGTGCTCCATCAGCACGATCACGCGCTTGGCCCCGTGCACGAGGTCCATCGCGCCGCCCATGCCCTTGACCATCTTGCCGGGGATCATCCAGTTGGCCAGATCCCCGTCCTTCGAGACCTGCATGGCGCCGAGCACGGCGACGTCGATCTTGCCGCCCCGGATCATCGCGAAGGAGGCCGCGGAGTCGAACAGCGCCGCGCCGGGCAGCAGCGTCACCGTCTCCTTGCCCGCGTTGATCATGTCCGGGTCCTCGTCCCCGTCGAAGGGGTACGGCCCGGTGCCGAGGATGCCGTTCTCGGACTGGAGCACCACGTGCACGCCGTCGGGCACGTGGTTCGGAATCAGCGTAGGCAGGCCGATGCCGAGATTCACGTATTGGCCGTCGGCGAGTTCCCGCGCGGCGCGCGCGGCCATCTGGTTGCGGTCGAGCGGCATGGTCTTCAGGCCCCCACTTCCGTGCGCGGACGTACGGTACGCCGCTCGATGCGCTTCTCGGCGACCGTGGCCTCGACGACCCGGTGCACGTGGACGCCCGGCAGGTGCACCGCGCTCGGCGGGATCTCGCCCGGTTCGACGATGCGCTCGGCCTCCAGGACGCAGGTGCGGCCGGCCATCGCGGCGAGCGGGTTGAAGTTCATCGCGGAGCCGTTGAACACCGCGTTGCCGTGCCGGTCCGCGATCGCGGCCCGGACGAGCGCGAAGTCGGTGACGATGGCCTGCTCGAGGATGTACTCGCGGCCGTTGAACGTGCGCACCTCCTTCTCCGGCGAGGCGAGGGCCACGGTGCCGTCCGCGTGGTACTTCCACGGCAGCCCGCCCTCGGCCACCTGCGTGCCCACGCCGGTCGCGGTGTAGAAGGCGGGAATGCCGGCGCCGCCCGCGCGCAGCCGCTCGGCGAGGGTGCCCTGCGGCGTCAGCTCGACCTCCAGTTCGCCGTGCAGGTACTGCCGCGCGAACTCCTTGTTCTCGCCGACGTAGCTGCTGGTCATCCGGGAGATCTGGCCGGACTCGAGCAGCAGGCCGAGGCCCCATCCGTCCACGCCGCAGTTGTTGGACACCACGCGCAGGTCTCGTGAACCCTTGGCGAGGAGCGCGGCGATCAGCGTGGAGGGGATCCCGCAGAGTCCGAACCCGCCGACGGCGATCGTGGCGCCGTCCGGGATGTCGGCCACGGCGTCCGCCGCGGCCACCACCTTGTCCATAGGTATCTGACTTCCTTGTCGATGCCATGTCGATGTGTTGTCGAGGACGCCGTAGCCGACGGTCGCTCTCCCTGAACTGTAGTCTCGCGCGTCCCCCGCGGGTGATCAGATGTCCCGTGCGCACACGAGGGCGGGTCGGATTGTGTACGCGGCTCACATGGGTGCGCGGCGGCGCAGTTCCTAGGGTCTGCTTCATCCACCGATCGGGCCGCCGCCGCGGCCCGGTCCCGTGCCCTCCGGAAGCAGGTACCGCAATGACGCGTTCCGTACCGCACCCTTCCCGGCCCCAGCGCGCGCTGGCCGCCGTGGCCC
Source organism: Actinospica acidithermotolerans (assembly GCF_018139625.1). Lineage (GTDB taxonomy): Bacteria > Actinomycetota > Actinomycetes > Streptomycetales > Catenulisporaceae > Actinospica > Actinospica acidithermotolerans. Next base: position 35,368 of record NZ_JAGSOH010000004.1, read on the forward strand.
TCGCCGCTGCCACCGGGCTCGTCGCCGCGGCGTGCGCCTCGCCGACGAGCGCCGCCTCGCCGGCCGCGGCGAGCGGATCGGCTACTGTCAAGATCGGCATCATCACCGCCGAATCAGGGCCCTATGCGCCCTACGGTGAGGAATACCTGGCCGGCCTCAAGGCGGGCCTGGACTATCTGAGCCACGGCACCGGCGTGATCGACGGCCGCAAGGTGCAGCTCGTGATCGACGACGACGCGGACAGCCCGGCGACGGCCGTCAACGACGCCAAGGACCTGATCGGCCAGGGCGTGACGCTCATCGGCGGCACGGTGGACTCGGCGATCGCGCTGCAGGTGGCGGCCGTGGCCGCGCAGAACAAGGTGCTGTACATCGCCGGCCCGGCCGCCGTGGACCAGCTCGACAACCTGAACCGGTACACCTTCCGCTCCGGCCGCGAGTCGTATCAGGACATCGCGACGGCCGGCAGCTTCGTCGGGGATCTGACGGGCAAGAAGGTCGTCGTGCTCGCGCAGGACAGCGAGTTCGGCACCGCGAACGCGACCGGCGTGAAGGCCGTGCTCGGCGCGAAGGGCGCGTCGGTCTCCAGCGTGCTGGTGCCGCTGTCGGCGACCGACTTCACGCCGTTCACCGCGAAGATCCTCGCCGCGAAGCCGGACCTGCTGTTCGTGGCGTGGGCCGGCACCAACGCCAACGCGCTCTGGACCGCGCTCAACCAGCAGGGCGTGCTGGGCGCGACGCAGGTCGTCACCGGTCTCGCCAACGTCGCGACCTACCCTGCGACCGGACCGGCGGGCTCGAAGATCACGTTCCTCGCGCACTACTTCCCCGGCGCCGGCGCCGGCAACGCCTACGAGACGGCGATGACCTCGGCCGTGAAGGCCGCGGGCGGCCAGGTCGACCTGTTCACTCCGGACGGCTTCACCGCGATGCAGATGTTCGCGCACGCCTTCGAGGCCTCGACCGGCGACGTGAACGCGCAGATCAAGGCCCTGGAAGGCTGGTCGTTCGCGGGCGTCGAGGGCACCTACACCGTCCGTGCCGCCGACCACGCGCTGCTGCAGCCGGAGTTCGAGGCGAAGCTGACGGGGTCCGGGACGACGTGGACGCCGCAGCTGGTCAAGGCCGTCGCGCCGGACCAGATCGCGCCGCCGCTGCCGAGCACCCCGGCCTGGTCCACCTCGTGACGACTCTCCGACCGGAGACCGCCGCCGCCCTCTCGCTGACCGGAATCGGTTGGCGGGTGGGCGGCCGCACGGTGCTCGAGGACATCGATCTCGCCGTCCGCGACGGCGAGCTGCTGGCCGTGATCGGGCCGAACGGCGCGGGGAAGACCTCGCTGTTCAACCTGGTCACCGGTCTGACCCGGTCGAGCGCTGGCCGCATCGAGCTGCACGGGCGCGACGTGACCACGCTGCCCGCGCACCGCCGCGTGCGCCACGGCCTCGGCCGAACCTTCCAAACCTCCAGCGTGCTGCCCGGAATGACGGTCGCCCAGAACGCCGAACTGGCCGCACAGGCGGCGATCAGCGGACCGTACGGCAGCCTCAAGCCGTGGAGCCGCATCGGTGCGCGGGCCCGAGCCACGGCGGCCGAGGCCCTGGAACGCACTCGCCTGTCCGCCGACGCCACCCGCCGCGCGGGATCCCTCTCGCACGGCGGGAAGCGCAAGCTCGAGCTCGCGATCCTGCTCGCCGGCCAGGCGTCGCGTCCGCAGCAGATCCTGCTGCTCGACGAGCCGATGGCCGGCATGGCGGTCGAGGAGGTGCCCGAACTGACGGCGCTGATCCGGGAGATCCACGCCTCGGGCGCCACGATCCTCATGGTGGAACACCACATGGAAGTCGTGCTGGGACTGGCGGAGCGAATCGCGGTGCTGCATCACGGCGCGCTGCTCGCGTGCGACGTGCCGTCCCTCATCACCGAGAACCCGACCGTGCGCGAGGCCTACCTCGGGGAGCCACTATGAGTCTGCTTGAGATAGCCGACCTCCGAGTTTCGCTCGGCGGCAGCGCGATCCTGCACGGCGTCACGTTCGACGTCGCCGCCTCGGGCGTCACCGCGCTGCTCGGCCGCAACGGTGTCGGCAAGACGACGACCGCGAAGGCGATCCTCGGGCTGTACGCGTCGGCCGGCTCCATCCGCTTCGACGGGCGCGAACTGATCGGCCTGCCCACGTACGCCGTCGCGCGCCTCGGTATCGGCTACGTGCCCGAGGACCGGGGCGTGTTCTCGGCGCTGACCGTCGCGGAGAACATGCGGCTCGCCGAACCGCGTGACCGGGCCACGGCCGCGTACGACTACGTGTACGAGCTCTTCCCCGTGCTCAAGCACCGTGCCGCGCAGTCCGCGGGGACGCTCTCCGGCGGCGAGCAGCAGATGCTCGCGATCGGCCGGATCCTGTTGCGCCCCAACCGGCTGCTGGTCGTGGACGAGCCGACGAAGGGCTTGTCGCCGAAGGTCGCCGCTGAAGTCGCGCACGCGCTCAAGGAGGTGGCGCGGACAGTGCCGATCCTGCTGATCGAGCAGAACCTAGGCGTCGTGCGCACGATGGCGGGCCGCTCGGTCGTGCTCGACACCGGCCGCGTCGCTCATCGCGGCGAGACGCGCGACCTGCTCGCGAATCCGGTGCTCACCAACCAGCTTCTCGGCGTCTCGACCGCGAACGGAGTGAGCTCATGACGACGCTCGTCCTGCTCACGGCGACCGGACTCGGACTCGCCGCGCTCTACTTCCTCGTCGCGTCCGGCCTCTCGCTGATCTTCGGCCTGATGGACGTGCTCAACTTCGCGCACGGCGCGTTCGTCTCGATCGGCGGCTACGTCGGCTGGACCGTCGCCGACCATCTCTCCGGCACGTTCGGCCTCGTCGGCTCCCTGCTCGCGGGAATCGCCGCCGGCGCCGCGGTCGCCGCGGCGACCGAACTCGCCGTCATCAGACCGCTGTATGGTCGCCCGCTCGACCAGGTGCTGGCCACGGTCGGCCTCGGCCTCGCGATTCCGGCGCTGCTGCAGGCGATCTGGGGTGCCGACTCGCGCACGTGGCTCCTGCCCGGCTGGCTCGCCGGGACGGTGAACGTGGCCGGGGCGCACGTGCCGACCGTGCGTTTCCTGCTGATCGGAATCGCCGTCGCGCTGCTCATCGCTCTTCGGCTGCTGCTCGGCCGCACGCGCGCCGGACTGATCGTGCGCGCGGGCGTCGAGGACCGCGAGATGGTCACCGCGCTCGGCATCGACGTGCGCCGCGCGAACAGCGCGGTCTTCGCGCTCGGCGGCGCAGCGGCCGGCCTGGCCGGCGTCCTCTACGGCCTGTATCAGGGCTCGGTGTCACCGGGCGACGGCACCTCGCTGCTCGTGTTCGCGTTCGTGGTCGTCGTCCTCGGCGGCGCCGGCTCGATCACCGGAACCGCCGTCGCCGCGATCGCCGTCGGCCTCGTCCAGCAGTACGCCGACTACGCGTCGGCCAGCCTCGGCGACGAATCCGTTGTCATCCTGCTCGCGGCGGTACTCCTGCTGCGCCGCCGCAACCTGCAAGGGAGGCCCGCGTGACCCGCGCACGTTTCTCAGCGCCGCCGGTACGTTATCGGCGCATCTGGCGAAACAACTGGCTTCGCGCCCTCATCGTCTTCGCCGTCCTGTACTTCCTGCCGTACTCGACGATCTCCATCCCCGGAGTCTTCGACGGCCCCCTCGACGCGCCCGGCGTGCTGCAACTGCTCGCCGTCTGTCTCGTGTTCGCGGGCCTCGCCGTCAGCTACGACCTGCTGTTTGGCCACACCGGCGTGATGTCCTTCGGCCACGGCATGTTCGTGACCGCCGGCATGTACGTGACCACGATCCTGGTGAACCACGCGGGCTACGCGCTGTTCACGTCGGCAGCGCTGGCGCTCGCGGTCACGCTCATCGCATCGCTGCTCCTCGGCGCCGTGGCACTCCGCGTCGGCGGGATCGGCTTCGCGATGGTGACGCTCGCATTCGGCCAGGCCGTATCGATCCTCGTCATCTCCGGATCGCCACAGCTCACCGGAGGCGAGCAGGGCCAGACGCTGAACAGCTCGGCGGTCCCCGCCGCGCTCGACGGCGTGCGCAACACCGCGAACCTGTACTGGATCGCGCTGGCATACCTCGTTCTGTGCGCCGCCGCGGTCTGGGGCCTGACCGCCTCGACGCCCGGCCGCGTCATGCGCGCCATCCACGAGAACGAACGCCGCGTCGAGGTGCTCGGCCTCAACCCGTACCTGTTCAAGCTGCTCGCGTTCATCGTCTCGGGGCTGCTGGCGGCGGGTGGTGGAATCGTCTACTTACTGCTCCTCGGTGGCGCCACCCCTACCGTATCGACCTCGAATTTCACCCTGAGCCTCTTGGTGATGGTCGTGCTCGGCGGCGCGGGCAGACGCTGGGGCGCGATCGTCGGCGGACTCGTCTACGGCTACGCGAGCCAGTCCCTCACGCGTGTTTCCGGTTCCTCCGCCATCGCGGGGCTGCCCGGAATCCTCCGCGGACCGCTGGAACAGCCGCTTTTTCTCCTCGGCGCGGCGTTCGTGCTCATCGTGTTCTTCGCCCCCGGCGGTTTGGCCGGGCGCCTCGCGGCGAAGACGACTACTACGGGTATCAAGGAGGGCTGAGATCGTATGACGGCGACCTGGCTGGATTACACCGAGTCAAGCATCCCGGTGCCCGGCGGCGACCTCAGCGTGCTGCGCTGGCGCGCCACCGGCCCGGGCGACGAGCCCGCAGCGACGGCGAGCCGGGCCTCGCACCCGGCACCGCCCCCCGGCACGCCCCAGCCGCAGTCGCACCCCCCGATCCTGCTCGTCCACGGGATCACCGGCAACGCGCTGGCCTGGGCCGGAGTAGCCGAAGCCGTCGCCGGCCGCGCCGAACTCATCGCCGTGGACCTGCGCGGCCGGGCCGGCTCGCGGGAGATCCAAGGCCCCTGGGGCATCGACCAGAACGCCGCCGACCTGATGGACGTCCTCGACGCACTGCACATCGACGAAGCAGTCCTCGCAGGTCACTCCCTCGGCGCGTTCGTCGCGGCGGAAGCGGCGGCGACGTACCCCAAACGCGTCACCCGCCTCGTCGCCGTCGACGGCGGCCTGGGCTTCCCCCTCCCCGACGGCTCCGACGCCGACGCCATCCTCGAAGCCGTCGTGGGCCCGGCGGTGAAGAAGCTCTCCATGACCTTCGCCGACCCCGAGGCCTACCTCGACTTCCACCGCGCCCACCCCGCCTTCGCCGACAACTGGACCCCTCAGCTCACCGCCTACCTGGTCCGCGACACCCGCCTGCTCCCCACCGGCGAGGCCGTCAGTTCCTGCCGCGAAGACGCCATCCGCAGCGACGGCAAGCAGGTGCTGCTGGAAGACCGCATCCGCACCAATATCACCGCCCTCACCTGTGACGTCGACTTCCTCTACGCCGCCCGCGGCCTCCTCGACGAGCCCCAGGCCCTCTACGACCCGGGGCGCCTCGCCCTCGCCGGCTTGGACCGCACCCCGGCCCGCATCGAGTTCGTCCCCGACACCAATCACTACACAATCCTCGCTCCGGGCGCCGGCGCCGAGGCGGTGGCGAGGGCGCTGCTGCGGTAGGCGCTGGGTTGCCAGGCGGCTCGATGCCGTTGGTCCGAACTCAGGCTTGGACGCGGTGAAAAGCCATGGCGACGTCCGTGCCGGTCCGGTGAGGATGGGCGGCATGGAATCTGAGCGGGTGGAGGTCGTCGTCGCGCATCGTGATTGCGCGACGCTGCGTGTCGGGGACGTATTCCTGAAGGTCGACGGCCATCAGGCGCGTTCGGACATCGAAGTGGAGGCCATGGCCTTGGCGCCGGTGCCTACGCCGGAGGTGTTGTGGCGTAGGCCGCCTGTCCTGGCGCTTGCGGCTGCTCGGGGCACCGCGCTGGGGCGGCTGGGGGAGCCGTCGACGGCTTCCGCTGCGGCGTGGAGGGCCACTGGGGCTGCGGTGCGTAGGTTGCATGAGGCTCGGCTGCCGCCTTGGCCAGGGCGGACGGTTGACGGCCTAGCGGCGGAGCTTGAGCGCGAGTGCGACGCGTTGGTCGCGGACGGGGTACTGCCTGCCGACCTCGTCGCGTGCAATAGGCGGATCGCTGAGCTTGCGCTGCGGCCGTGGAGGCCGGTGTTCGTGCACGGAGATCTGCAGATCACGCATGTGTTCGTCCAGGGTGACGAGGTCACCGGGATCATCGACTGGACTGAGGCTGCGCACGGGGACGCGCATGCCGACATCGCCTCGTTGACGCTGGGGCATGAGGAGCGGCTCGACGACGTCGTCGCTGGTTACGGCGACGACGCGGGCCTAGACGTCGACGTGATTCGTGCCTGGTGGTCGTTGCGGAGCTTGCTGGCGATCCGGTGGTTGGCGGAGCACGGGTTCGATCCTGCGGCGCCGGGATGTGAAGTTGATGTGCTTCGGGCGCGGATGCGCGAGGCACGGGCCATACATGGCAGCTAGCGCAGTCGATGTAGGCGGAGCGCTAGTTGCAGTTCCAGGGCGCGGTCTGGGGACTGCCACTCGGGGCCGAGCAGCTTGGCTATGCGGTCCAGACGTTGGGTGACGGTGTTGACGTGGACGTGCAGGATGTCCTTGGCGCGCATGAGGTTTCCGCCGCAGGCGAAGTAGGCCTCCAGGGTGCGCAGCAGGTCGGTGGAGCGTCTCGCGTCGTAGTCGATGACGGGACCTAGCGTGCTCTCGACGAAGCCGGGGACCTGGCCGCCGCCCAGCAGCAGGCCGACGTATCCCAGGTCAGCCGCGCTGGCGGCGTCGCCGATGCGGCCTAGGGCCAGCAGGGCGCTGAGGCAGTGTTCTGCTTCGGCGAAGAGTTGCGCGGGCTTGAGGGGGCCGTGGCCGGGGCCCGCGGCTCCGGCGGTCACGGGGCGCTGGATGGCGGCGTGGAGTTGGTGGACTACGTCGCGGGCGATGGCGGTCGGGTCTGTGCCGGGGAGCAGCAGGACGATGGTGCCCGCGCGTTCGCCGGCCAGGCCGTGCTTCGTCGCGGCGAGGTGTGCGGCGGCGGACGTCAGGCGCCTGCGATCGGCGTCTTCGGCGCGGGCTACGACGATGACGTGTGCGGCGTCGAGGTCGGCGTTCAGACGGCGGGCCCGTTCGCGCAGCGCGGCGGAGTCCGGGTCGGGGCGGTCGGCTGCGTCTAAGAGGTCTGTCAGGAGTTCGCCGCGCACCTGGTACTCGGCGTCGCGGACCGAGCGCTCGGTGAGCAGTCTGAGGGCGGTGACCATCGCGGCTCGTTCGAGGATGCGCTGGTCGGAGGGGTCGAGGCTGGCGTCCGCGCGCACGGCGAGGGTGCCGAGGCGTTCGCCGCCGGCCTGGACCGCCGCTATCCACAGGTGCTGGCGTGCGGCGAAGACCGCCTTGCCGGTTCGCTCGGACTCCACGACGGCCGCCTGGACTTCGGGCGTGTTCGCGTCGGCCGCGGAGCCCTGCAGCACCTGGCCCTGGGCGTCCAGCAGGCAGACCGCGCCGCCGAGGATCTCGCTGACGGAGTCCGCCAGCTCGCACAGGCCCGCGCCCCGCAGCAGCAGGCTGGTCAGCGCTTCGTGCGCCTCCGCCGCGCGCTCGACGGCCACGCTGTGTTCGCGGATGACGCGGCTTGCCTCGGCGAGTTCGGCGAGTGCGGCCTTCGTCTCAGCGAGCTGATTCGCGGATTCGATGGCGATGGCGGCGTGGGTCGCGAGCGAACTGAGGAGCGCGACTTCGTCGCGGGTGTACGGCCTGACCTTGCGGTCTGAGGCGAACAGCACGCCGATGACCTCGCCGCCCGCCAGCAATGGAACGCCGAGGATGGCGACCAGGCCCTCGTCGTGCACGGCGCTGTCGATGGGCCGCGTGTGCCGGAAGCGGTCGTCGTTGAAATAGTCGGCGGTCGCGTAGGGGGACGCGGTCTGCGCGACGAGGCCGCCGAGGCCTTCGCCCATCCCGAGGCGCACGCGCTGGAACTCGGCCGAGACCGAGCCGGCGGTCACGCGCATGTACGTGTCGCCGGCCTTCTCGTCGTGCAGCGAGAGGTAGGCGACGTCGGTGCCGAGCAGCTTGCGGGCGCGCAGGACGATGGCGCGCAGCACGTCGTCGAGGTCGCGAAGTCCTGCCAGGTCGCCCGCCGTCTCGAAGAGAGCGGCGAGTTCGTTCTCGCGCCTGCGCTGGTCCCTGATCGTCGTGCGCACGCGCAGGGCGAGGGCGCGTGCCTGTTCCAGGGCCGCGATGCGTTCCGGCGACGCGCCGGCCTGGCGGGCGAAGCGGACCGGCTCGTCGTATTCGACGGCGGGCGCGTCGCGGGCCAGCAGCGACAGGAAGACGATGTCGTCGACGGCTACTGAGCTGTCCATGCGCCATCCATCGTCAGTGAGGCGCCGTTGATGAACGCCGCGGCCGGCGAGCAGAGGTAGAGCACCAATTCGGCAACCTGTCCGGGTTCGATCAGCTGCTTCGTCGCCGAGCGTGCCAGCAGCACCTGTTCCACGACCTCCTGCTCCGGAATTCCGTGCGCCGCAGCCTGATCCGCGATCTGCTTCTCCACCAGCGGCGTGCGCACATAGCCGGGGTTGACGCAGTTCGATGTGACGCCGTGCGGGCCGCCCTCCACGGCCGCCACCTTCGACAGCCCCTCCAGCGCGTGCTTCGCGGTCACGTAACCGGCCTTGAACGCCGACGCGCGCAGGCCGTGCACCGAGGACACGTTCACGATCCTGCCCCAGTTCTGGGCGTACATGTGCGGCAGAGCGGCGCGCATCAGCTGGAACGGCGCCTCGACCATCACCGCGAGCATCTGGTGGAAGGTGGCCGGCGGGAACTCCTCCAGCGGACGCACCACCTGGAAGCCCGCGTTGTTGACGAGGATGTCCGCGTCGTCGGCCACCCGGATGCCGCCGTGCGGATCCGTCAGGTCCACGACGTGAGCCTCGCCGCCGATCGCCGCCGCGACCTCGTTCGCGCGTTCCGCGTCGAGGTCGAGCACCCGCACCTTCGCCCCGGCCTCGGCCAACACCGTCGCGCACGCCCGGCCGATCCCGCTCGCCGCACCCGTCACCACCGCTGTGCGGCCCTGCAGGTCGACGCTATCCACGCTCCTCGTCATGGGTTCGACCGTAAAGCCACGACCGGGGGTAGCGCATGTGGTCCGGCCACATACGTCGGTCGAAGATCATGTGGCCGGCAGGCACTCGGCCTTCCGCAGCTGAAGGCCCGACTCGTGCTTGGACCGCGCGGCCAGCAGCAGGCCGCCGGCCGCCGTCGCCGTGGCGATGACCGCCGCGACGGAGATCAGCTGCACCGGATCGTGGTGCGCCACCGTCATGATGGTCGCTAGCTCCGTGCCGGTGCCGCACAGCACCAGCCATCCGACCGCCGCCGAGCCACGTGCCACGGCGTCGAGCTGGGCGAGCTGTACGAGCGACTGCATCGCTCCCGCGTATGCGAAGATCCACGCCACCTTGCTCAACTCGAAGGCCGAGCCGTCCGTGTAGTGCTCCCCGAACGCGAAGTCGATCAAGGGACCGGCGGAGAGCGCGGAGACGACGATCACGAACGCGCCGATCGCCACCGAGGCCGCGACGCCCGCGCGCAACGCTTTCTTGCGCGTTTCCGGCACGGCGAGCCTCGGATAGACCAGAATTCCGATGAACTGCGGGCCGAAGTAGCCCGCCCGAGTGAACAGCGCTCCCGCCTGGTAGCTGCCGAGCGTTGGGCCACTGTAGTAATGCGCGGAAAGAAGGCCGTCGAGCAGCGAAAGCAGCAGGGCGACGCCCATGCCCCACGAGGCCCTGCGCAACTCCAGCAGGTAGCCGTCACCGCGAATCAGGGTCCTCACCGTGACCGTGTCGCGCAGAACGTGGTGGCAGACGGCGCAGGCCGGGAACCACGACAGCGCCACCGCGGCCATCACCAGCGTCGGGTTCTCGAGCGTTCGGCCGACGATCACTCCGGCGGCCAGCTTCATGCCGTAGACCAGGATGAACAGCATGGTGAAGTCGCGGAAGCGGCTCGCTCCCTGGGACAGGCCGAAGTAGCCGGAGATCACCGAGAACGGGAGCAGCGAGACCGCGGTCCACGCCACCTGCGCGGTGGAGATCGCGGGCAAGGCGGCGGAGATCACGGGGGAGAGCAGTACGAACGCCACTGCCTCGCCGAGGCCGACGACCACCGACCAGCGCAGCAGCGGGCCGGCTATGGCGTGCACGCGGTCGCCGGCCCTGCCGCCGTCCTGCGCCTTCGCGGCCGCGATCCGGCGCGCGGTCACGGCCTGCAGGGACGTCGCCGGGATCGACGCGATCAGGAACAGCGCCAGCAGCGTGCCGATCTGGCCGTAGTCGGCGGATCCGAGCCGGTGGGAGAGGTAGAAGCTGAATCCGTACGACAACGCGTTGCCGGCGAGCATGCCGACCGCGACGGTCGCGCTGTCGGCGAGCAGCTTCCTGGCCATGGCGCCTGACTCTAGACGGCGGTGCCGAGGCTCACCATTCGCCGCACCGGACGCCAGGTGAACCGGAACCGACTTCCGGACCGCGCAAGCCGTCGGTCACCCGGGCGACTGCGCGCCCGTCTTCCGGGTGACGAAGATGGCGGTGCCGGGTACGAGCCGGCCGCGCTGCGCGGACCAGCCGCCGCCCCAGCGGTCGCCGAGCTCCTCCGGGTACTCCGGCTCGACCAGGTCGCGCACGGCGAGCCCGGCGGCCGTCAGCTCCCTGATCCGGTCGCCCAGCGTGCGGTGGTGCTCGACGTACGTGGCCTCGCCGTCCTCGTCCTGCTCCACGTAGGGGCGCCGGTCGAAGTACGAGTGCCGCACCACCAGCCCCTCCGCGTCCGGCAGGTCGGGCAGCGCCCAGCGCAGCGGATGCGGCACCGAGAACACCCAGCCGCCTCCCGGGCGCAGTACCCGCGCGACCTCGCGCATCAGCAGTCCCGAGTCGCTGACGAACGGCACCGCGCCGAACGCCGAGCACACGACGTCGAAGGATGCGTCGGCGAAGGGCAGGGCGGTCGCGTCGGCCTGGACCAGCCGCAGCGCGGGCCGGTCCAACTGCGCGTCGATCCGCCGCGCGTGCTGCAGTTGCCGCAACGAGAGGTCGAAGGCCACGACGCGCGCCCCCTGGCCGGCCAGCCAGCGCGCGCACTGCGCAGCGCCGCAGCCGACTTCCAGCACGTCACGACCGGAGACCTCGCCGAGCAGTCCGGCCTCGTCCTCGTAGACCCCCTCGGGGCACCACAGGAAGCGCGCGTCGCCGAGGTACTCGCCGTGTTCTGCCTGGTAGTCGTCGGCGTTCGCGTCCCACCACGAGCGATTCGCGCGAGCGGTCTCCGGCTGCGCGGACTCGCGGCGCGTGACGAGGTCCACAGAAGCGGCGTCGTCCCAGTCCGCGGGCGGCTGCTCGGGCGAATGCCCGCCGCCGCCCCTCGACTCAGCGTCCTGCACCCCATATCCTTTCGTGACCCGTGTGCCGGTCCCGCCGAGCGCACGCCGCTGGCGTGCGCGATTGACCATGGCTGCGAGCAGAGCCTATCCTGGCTTTTGCGCTGCGGAACCCGTGTGGTTTCAGACCGAGGGAACCGCACCGACTGAACCGCTGTTCTCGCACCGCTCGACTTGTCAGGACGGAAACAGACAGCCACCCGAGTCAGGCCTCCGCCGCGTGCATACTGCCGATCCCATAATCCGCCCGGAGCCCTTTCCCTCATGACGAGCAGCACCGAGACCCCCCGAACCCCGCAGGTCGCCATCAACGACATCGGTTCGGCGGAGGACTTCCTCGCCGCTATCGACGAGACCATCAAGTACTTCAACGACGGCGACATCGTCGACGGCACCATCGTCAAGGTGGACCGCGACGAGGTCCTGCTCGACATCGGCTACAAGACCGAAGGCGTCATCCCCTCCCGCGAGCTGTCGATCAAGCACGACGTCGACCCGCACGAGGTTGTCTCGGTCGGCGACCACGTCGAGGCTCTCGTCCTCCAGAAGGAGGACAAGGAGGGCCGGCTGATCCTGTCCAAGAAGCGCGCCCAGTACGAGCGCGCCTGGGGCACGATCGAGAAGATCAAGGACGAGGACGGCATCGTCACCGGTACCGTCATCGAGGTCGTCAAGGGCGGCCTCATCATCGACATCGGCCTGCGCGGCTTCCTGCCCGCCTCGCTGGTGGAGATGCGCCGCGTCCGCGACCTGCAGCCGTATGTGGGCAAGGAGCTCGAGGCCAAGATCATCGAGCTGGACAAGAACCGCAACAACGTGGTCCTGTCCCGCCGCGCCTGGCTCGAGCAGACCCAGTCCGAGGTCCGCCAGACGTTCCTCACCACCCTGCTCAAGGGCCAGGTCCGGTCCGGTGTGGTCTCCTCGATCGTCAACTTCGGCGCGTTCGTCGACCTGGGCGGCGTGGACGGCCTCGTGCACGTCTCCGAGCTGTCCTGGAAGCACATCGACCACCCCTCCGAGGTCGTCGAGGTCGGCCAGGAGGTCACGGTCGAGGTCCTGGACGTCGACATGGACCGCGAGCGCGTCTCCCTGTCGCTCAAGGCGACCCAGGAAGACCCGTGGCAGCAGTTCGCCCGCACGCACCAGATCGGCCAGGTCGTGCCCGGCCGGGTCACCAAGCTGGTGCCGTTCGGCGCGTTCGTCCGGGTGGACGAGGGCATCGAGGGCCTGGTGCACATCTCCGAGCTGGCCGAGCGCCACGTGGAGATCCCGGAGCAGGTCGTCCAGGTCTCGGACGAGATCTTCGTCAAGGTCATCGACATCGACCTCGAGCGCCGGCGCATCTCGCTCTCGCTCAAGCAGGCGAACGAGGGCCTGACCGGCGACTCCTCGGTCGACCAGTTCGACCCGACGCTGTACGGCATGGCCGCGTCCTACGACGCCGAGGGCAACTACGTCTACCCCGAGGGCTTCGACCCGGAGACCGGCGAGTGGCTCGAGGGCTTCGACACCCAGCGCGAGGCCTGGGAGGCGCAGTACGCCGAGGCCCAGGCGCGCTTCGAGCAGCACCAGAAGCAGATCGCCGAAGCCCGCAAGGCCGACGCGGAGGCCGCGGCCAACGGCGGCGCCGCCGCCGCCGAGGGCGGACCGGCTCCGTCGAGCTACTCGTCGAACCAGTCCAGCGAGGCCACCGGCACGCTGGCCTCGGACGACCAGCTCGCCGCGCTGCGCGAGAAGCTGGCCGGCGGCCAGAGCTGAGTGCGCGGAGCGCTGCGCGAACTGTGAAGCCGAACGGCGGCCAGAGCTGAGCGCGGAGCGCTGCGCGAACTGTGAAGCCGAACGGCGGCCAGAGCTGAGTGCGCGGAGCGCTGCGCGAACCGTGAAGCCGAACGGCGGCCAGAGCCGAGGCTCGCACCGCTGAACTGAATCAGCACAGCCGCTAGGCTGACGTGGCAGGGGACCCGATCGGGTCCCCTGCTTCGTTTCATCCGGGCTCGGAAGGGAACTGCGGACGGATGCGTACGCTTCACGTGGGACTGACCGGCGGGATCGGAGCGGGCAAGAGCACCGTGGCCCGCCTGCTCGCCGGGCACGGCGCGATCGTGCTGGACGCGGACCTCGCCGCGCGGGCCGTGGTCGAGCCGGGCACCGAGGGGCTGGCCGAGGTGGTCGGCGCCTTCGGCCCGCGGGTGCTGCGGGAGGACGGCTCGCTGGACCGGGCCGCGCTGGCCTCGGTGGTCTTCAGCGACGAGGAGCGGCGCAAGCGGCTCAACGCGATCGTGCATCCCAGGGTCCGCGCGTGGATGGCCGAGCGCGCCGCCGCCGCGCCCGAGGGCAGCGTCGTGGTCCAGGACATCCCCCTGCTGGTCGAGGGCGGCCTCACGCCGCTGTTCGACGTCGTCGTGGTGGTGGACGCCGACGACGACATCCGCGTCGGCCGGCTGATCCGGGACCGCGCGATGACCGAGCCGGAGGCACGGGCCAGGATCGCGGCGCAGGCGCCGCGCGAGCAGCGCAACGCCGCGGCCGACCGGCTGATCGACAACAGCGGAGGCACAGAAGAACTGAACGAAGCCGTTGCCGATCTGTGGCATGAGCTAGAAGGCAAAAGCAAGCAATCCTGATAAAGTTCCCAAGCCGTTATCGAATCGGGCTGGGCGCGGTATCTAACCGTTGCCGTACTGCGGTCACTTGTGAGGGAGAACGCCGTGTCGTCGTTCCCGGCGCAACAGGAGCAGAATGAGGCGGCCGAACCCGGCGTCACCGGCATCGACGAAGGGACGCTCGCCGGCGCACGCGACCGGTCCGCCCGGCGCGCGCTGGTCGCCGGGCTGATCCAGGAGGCCCGCCCCAAGCAGTGGATCAAGAACGTCCTGGTCCTCGCGGCTCCGCTGGCGTCCGGCACGATCACCCACGCCGGCACCCTCCGCCCGGTCGCGATCGCGTTCATCGCCTTCTGCTTCGCGGCCTCGGCGGTCTACTACGCGAACGACGCGCTCGACGTCGCGGCGGACCGGGCGCACCCGACGAAGTGCCGCCGGCCGATCGCGGCCGGGATCGTCCCGATCAGGCTGGCGTGGGTCGGCGTGGTCGTGCTCTCCGTCGTGGCACTCGCCGTCGCCTCGATCGACAACGGCGCGACGGTCGCCGTGATCACGGTCTACCTCGCCATGCACCTGGCCTACAGCCTCTGGTTCAAGCACGTGCTCGTGCTCGACCTCGCGCTTGTGGCCAGCGGTTTCCTGCTGCGCGCGATGGTCGGCGGCGTGGCGGCGGGCATCCCGCTGTCGCAGTGGTTCCTGCTCACCACCGGCTTCGCCTCGCTGTTCATGGTGTCCGGCAAGCGGTACTCGGAGCTGCTGCTGATGGGCGACGACGCGGCCGTCACCCGACGCTCGCTCGTCGGATACACGCCGTCCTACCTGCGGTTCATCTGGCAGACGATGGTCGGACTGACGATCCTGACCTACAGCCTGTGGGCCTTCGAGCTCGGCGCCACGGACCGCGGCGTGCGCTGGCACGAGCTGTCCATCGTGCCCTGGGCCTTCGTCTTTCTGCGCTACGCGATGTTCGTCGACGCGGGCCAGGCGGGTGAGCCGGAGGACGTGGTGCTCGGAGATAGGGTCATCATGGGCATCGGGCTGACCTGGTTGATCTTGTTCGCGCTGGGAGTTTTCGTCAATGGGCACTGAGAGTCTCGCCGGCCCGGAGTCAGCGGGGCGCACCTCGCCCCCGACTCGGGAACGGCTGTCGGGTTGGGGACGCACCTCGCCGTCCGTCGCCGAGGTGCTGCGGCCGCGCAGCCGCGAGGAGATCGCCGAGGCCGTAACCACGGCGGGTCCGCGCGGGATCGTCGCGCGCGGGCTCGGGCGCTCCTACGGCGACCCGGCGCAGAACGGCGGCGGCCGGGTGCTCGACCTGACCGGGATGAACCGGATCCTCGCCGTCGACCTCGACACCGGCCAGGTCGTCGTCGAACCCGGCGTCAGCCTGCACCAGCTGATGGAGGCGATGCTGCCCTTCGGCTACTTCGTCCCGGTCACCCCAGGGACTAGGCACGTCACCGTCGGCGGGGCGATCGCGTGCGACATCCACGGCAAGAGCCACCACGCCGACGGCTCCTTCGCGCAGCACGTCGTCTCGATGGACCTGCTGCTCGCCGACGGCGGCGTCCGGACCCTGACCCCCGAGTCCGAGCCCGAGCTGTTCTGGGCGACCGCCGGCGGCATGGGCCTGACCGGCGTCGTGCTGCGGGCCACGCTGCGGATGCTGCCCGTGGAGACCTCGCGGATCCTCGTCGAGACCAAGCGCGTCGCCGACCTCGACGAGGCGATGGCGCGGATGACGGAGACGGACGCCGACCACCGGTTCTCCGTCGCGTCGCTCGACAACCTCGCCACCGGGCCCTCGCTCGGCCGCGGCTGGGTGGAGAGCGGGAACTTCGCGACCGTCGCCGACCTGCCGGCCAAGCAGCGCGAGAACCCTCTCGCGTTCCACCCGAAGCCGGTCGCCTCGATGCCGGACCTGTTCCCGAGCGGTCTGCTCAACCGGCGCACGATCCGGCTGATGAACCTGGCCAACTTCCGCCGCGCGCCGCAGAACTCGCACACGCACATCGCCAGCATCGGCGGCTTCTTCCACCCGCTGGACGCGATCCACGACTGGAACCGCGTGTACGGGCCCGCCGGATTCCTGCAGTACCAGTTCGTCGTGCCCTTCGACGCCGCCTCCACGCTGCGCCGGATCGTCGAGCGGGTCGCCGTGCAGCGCGCGCCCTCGTTCGTCACCGTGCTCAAGCGGTTCGGGCCGGCCAGCCCCGGTTACCTGTCCTTCCCGACCGAGGGCTGGACCCTGACCTACGACTTCCCGACCGGCACCCCGGGGCTGCCCGGCCTGCTGCGCTGGATGGACGGCAAGGTGCTGGAAGCCGGCGGCCGCCTCTATCTGGCCAAGGACTCGCGGATGTCGGCCGCGGACCTCGAGGCGATGTACCCGCGGCTCGAGGCCTTCCGCAAGGTGCGCGCCGCGGCCGACCCGCAGGGCGTCTTCGTCTCCGACCAGTCCCGTCGACTCAGCCTCTAAGGATCGTGACATGAAGGACTCCCTCGGCTCGGTGCAGTCGCTGCTGGTGCTCGGCGGCTCCTCCGACATCGCCGTGGCCACCGCGCGCAAGCTGGCCCAAGACAAGACCAAGCGGATCATCCTGGCCGCGCGCCCCTCGGAGCGGCTGGACGCCGCCGTCACCCTGCTGCGCTCGCACGGCGCCGACGTGCGCACCGTGGACTTCGACGCGCTCGACTTCTCCTCGCACGAGAAGGTGCTCGCGCCGCTGTTCGAGGAGGGCGACATCGACGTCGTGCTGCTTGCCTTCGGCGTGCTCGGTGAGCAGGCGAGGGACGAGCGCGACCCCCTCTCCGCGGCGCAGGTCGTGCAGACGAACTACGTCGGCGCCGTCACCTCGTCGCTGGTCTGCGCGGAGGCGCTCAGGAAGCAGGGGCACGGCTCGCTCGTCGTGCTCTCCTCGGTCGCCGCGGAGCGGGCGCGCAAGGCGAACTTCATCTACGGCTCGAGCAAGGCCGGCCTCGACGCCTTCGCGCAGGGGCTCGGCGATTCGCTCGAGGGTACCGGCGTGCACGTGATGATCGTGCGGCCGAGCTTCGTCGAGACGAAGATGACGACGGGCCGGCCCAAGGCGCCGATGTCCACGACCGCCGAGGCCGTGGCCGACGGGATCGTCGAGGGGCTGCGCAGGAACGCGGAGATGATCTGGGTGCCGGCCCCGGTGCGCTTCGCGATGTCGGCCGTGCGCCACCTGCCTCGGCCGGTGTTCAGGAAGGTCGCGGAGAAGCAGGGCTGACCTGCGGGGACGAGATTTGTCGGCGGTCGCGTTTAGATTGGCATCATGACGCGACCGACGACGGACCTGGAACGCAGCGTGGCCCCCTTCGAGGTGGTCAGCGAATACAAGCCGTCCGGTGACCAGCCGGAGGCGATCGCGCAGCTCGAGCGGCGGGTTCGCGCCGGGGAGAAGGACGTCGTGCTGCTCGGTGCCACCGGTACCGGCAAGTCCGCGACGACCGCTTGGCTGATCGAGAAGCTGCAGCGTCCGACGCTGGTGCTCGCGCCGAACAAGACGCTGGCCGCGCAGCTGGCCAACGAGTTCCGCGAGCTGCTGCCGAACAACGCCGTCGAGTACTTCGTCTCGTACTACGACTACTACCAGCCCGAGGCGTACGTCGCGCAGACGGACACGTACATCGAGAAGGACTCCTCGATCAACGAGGAGGTCGAGCGGCTGCGCCACTCGGCGACCAGCTCGCTGCTGACCCGCCGGGACTGCATCGTCGTCGCGTCCGTCTCCTGCATCTACGGCCTGGGCACGCCGCAGGAGTACGTCGACCGGATGGTCAGGCTCCGCGTCGGCGAGGAGTTCGGGCTCGACCAGCTGCTGCGCAAGCTCGTCGCCGTGCAGTACGCGCGCAACGACGTCGCGTTCACCCGCGGCACCTTCCGCGTCCGCGGGGACACGGTCGACATCTTCCCGATGTACGAGGAGCACCCGGTCCGCGTCGAGATGTTCGGCGACGAGATCGAGCGGCTGATGACGCTGCACCCGGTCACCGGCGAGATCCTGACGGACGATCGGGAGATCTACGTCTTCCCGGCCACGCACTACGTCGCCGGCCCGGAGCGGATGGAGCGGGCCATCGCCGGCATCGAGGCGGAGCTCGCCGAGCGTCTCGAGGAGCTGGAGCGGCAGGGCAAGCTGCTGGAGGCCCAGCGGCTGCGCATGCGCACCACGTACGACGTCGAGATGATGCGCGAGGTCGGCTTCTGCTCGGGCATCGAGAACTACTCGCGCCATATCGACGGCCGCGAGGCTGGCAGCGCGCCCAACACCCTCCTGGACTATTTCCCCGAGGACTTCCTGCTGGTCATCGACGAGTCGCACCAGACGGTGCCGCAGATCGGCGCGATGTACGAGGGCGACACCTCGCGCAAGCGCAACCTCGTCGACTTCGGCTTCCGGCTGCCCTCGGCGCTGGACAACCGGCCGCTCAAGTGGGAGGAGTTCGTCGAGCGGATCGGCCAGACGGTCTACCTCTCGGCGACCCCGGGCCCGTACGAGCTCGCGCAGGCCGGCGGCGAGGTCGTCGAGCAGGTCATCCGCCCGACCGGGCTGGTCGACCCCGAGGTGATCGTCAAGCCGACGCAGGGTCAGATCGACGACCTGGTCCACGAGATCCGGCAGCGCGCCGAGAAGAACGAGCGCGTGCTGGTCACGACGCTGACCAAGAAGATGTCCGAGGATCTGACCGACTATCTGCTCGAACTCGGCGTCAAGGTGCGCTACCTGCACTCCGACATCGACACGCTGCGCCGCGTCGAGCTGCTGCGTGAGCTGCGCCTGGGCGTGTTCGACGTGCTGATCGGCATCAACCTGCTCCGCGAGGGCCTGGACCTGCCCGAGGTCTCCCTCGTCGCGATCCTGGACGCCGACAAGGAAGGGTTCCTGCGCAGCCCGACCTCGCTGATCCAGACGATCGGCCGCGCGGCGCGCAACGTCGGCGGCCAGGTGCACATGTACGCCGACAAGATCACCCCGGCGATGGCCAGGGCGATCGACGAGACCAACCGCCGCCGCGCGAAGCAGATCGCCTACAACACCGAGAACGGCATCGACCCGACGCCGCTGCGCAAGAAGATCGCCGACATCACCGACTCGCTGATCCGCGAGGACGAGGACACCCGCAACCTGCTCGGCCGCCCGCAGGGCAAGGGGCGTGCGCCGGTGCCGGGAGTCGGGGCGAAGGGCGTGACCAGCGTGGACTTCGTCGGCAAGCCCGCGGAGGAGCTCGAGGCGCTGATCGAGGACCTGTCCCAGCAGATGCACACCGCGGCCGCCGAGCTGCAGTTCGAGCTCGCCGCGCGCTTCCGCGACGAGATCTCCGAGCTCAAGAAGGAGCTGCGCGGAATGCGCGCGGCGGGCGTCTGATCCGCCTTCCCCGAGGGCGCGCAACTGAGGTTGTAGGATCCGGCGTCAGTTGAACGGAAGTCGGGTGCGGAACGGACGGGCGGTTACCGTGAGCGAGCTTGCGAGCGAACCAATGAGCACAGTGCACTTGCGAGCGCGCCTGACGAGCGCCAGCGAGGCAGGCGCGTGAGCAGTATGACCGGGCAACAGGTGACCGCGCGGGAGGCAGGCGCCCCGGGCGGCTTCGCCGCGGTCCGCGAGCGCGCGGTCCGCTCGGCCGGGCGCGCCTGGCCCGCGATGGCCGCCTACCTGCTCGTGCGGCTCGTCGGCACGCTGGTGTTCGGGCTGCTCTCCAGCGGCCACGGCTACGCGGCGCGCGGCGTGTTCGTGTTCGTCGACTCCGGCTGGTACGAGAAGATCGCCGAGCGCGGCTACGACACGAAGATCTCGCCCGCCCTCTCGCCCTTCGCCTTCGACCCGCTCTACCCGGGCCTGATGGCGCTCGGGCACGCGATCACCGGCGGCCTGCTCAGCGTGACCGCGGTCGGCCTGGCGATCACCTGGGTCGCGGCCGTCGCGTGCTCCTGGGCGCTGTTCGAGATCGGCCGCCTGGTGCGCGACGCCCGGACCGGCCTGATCTTCGCCGTGCTCTGGGCGCTGATGCCCTCGGCCGTGATCGAGGGCGCGCTCTACGCCGACACCCTCGCCATCTGCCTCACCGCGTGGGCGCTCTACGCGCTGCTGCGCCGCTCCTGGATCACCGCGGGAATCCTCGCCTGCCTCGCCGGAGCCACCCGGCCGACCGCCGACGCCGTCGTGCTGACGGTCTGCGTCGCGGCGGTCGTCGAGATCGTCCGCGCGCGCCGCGCGGGGCAGCCGTTCACCTGGCGCCCGCTGATCGGCGCCGTCATCGCGCCGATCGGAGCGATCGGCTTCCTGGCGTACGTCGCGTACCGCATGGGCAGCATCGGCGGCTACATGAAGGCGCAGAAGAAGTGGGGGACCGGCTTCGGCAACGCCGGCCAGGTCTTCCACCGGATCAAGCTCGGCATCGAGGGCACCGCGCACGGCTACGCCAACGGCCAGGCGCACGTCACGACGGCCGTCCTGCTGATCGTGCCGCTGCTGATCATCGTGATGCTCGTGCAGCGGCAGCGCTGGGAGCTGACGTTCTACACGATCGTGGTGGCCGCGATCGTCTACACGGCCATTCACGACTACACGGTCGTGCCGCGCGAGATGCTCGCCGCGTTCCCGATCCTGCTCGCCCCCGCCGGATGGCTCTCGAAGATCAAGCGCCAGTGGATCGTCTGGGCGCTGATCGCGGTGCTCGCCGTGGCCGCCGGCTGGTATGCGCACTTCATCACCGTCGACGGCGGCCCCGGCTTCCCCTAGCCCGCCTAGTACGGCAGTCGGACTTCGTGATCTGGCATTGGGCTGTGTGATGAGTGCGTAGCGGGCTGCGTCGTCTCGCCGTGTCGGCGCCGAGTTGGCGCCATAGGCGGTGCTCGTCTGATCGCTCGTCTGTGCGTCAGTTTGAGATGCGGGCTTCGATGCCGTCGAGGAGGAACTCGAGGCCGATCCGGAAGGTCTCATCGGCGCTCAGGTGGGGGCCGCTGCGTACTGCCATGGCCAGCGCGGGGAATCGCCCTGTTGCGAAGGTCCGTTCCAGATACGGCCCGTAGGCGGTCTGGAACTGCTTGATGTCCATCCCGCTGGCCCGTTCGGCGCGTCGCTCGGCGATCTCCCGGCGTACCGCGCCGACCACGTACGCTCTGACCGCGGCGACCGCTGGGACGACGGTGTCTAGGTCGACACTGCCCATGGCGGCGAGCACGGCGTTCCCGGTGGCCAGCGTGTTCGGTCCGAGCTGGGGGCGCCCACCGATCAGGTCGGCGAGCCATTCGTGCTGATGGGCGGCCTGTCGGGTGGCTTCGGCAAGGGAGCGCAGTACCTGGCGCCAGTCGTCTCCGGTCGGCTGGATCTCGGCGTAGACCGTATCGAGCATCAGGTCGAGCAGTTCCTCTTTGGTGGCAATGTAGCCGTACAGCCGCATCGGTCCGACGTCCAGCGCCGCAGCCACCTTGCGTAGCGACACCGCGTCCAGGCCGTCCGCGTCGGCCAGTTGGATCGCCGCCCGGACGAGCCGCGCCCGGTTCAGCGGGGCCGGCACCGGTCGATCCGGCGGCTCCGGCCGCTCCCACACCACCATGCCGCCGACCCTACCGCGGCCCGCGTCTTACAGCGGCTTCAACCGATACGGTGTATTGATCAATACAGTGAATCGGGAGGGAATCGTGGACATCGCCATCGTCGGAGCAGGCTTGGGGGGCCTGGCCCTTGCCCGCGTGCTGCACGTCAACGGCATTGACGCCGTCGTATACGAACGAGAAGCGTGGCGCGGTGCGCGCGGCCAGGGCGGCATGCTCGATATCCACTCCGGCCAGCGGGCGCTGCGCGCGGCCGGTCTGATCGACGAGTTCTACGCGATCGCCCGTGGTGAAGGCCAGGACATGCGTCTTCTCACCCCTGATGGCACCCTGCTGCTCCAGGAGGACACGCCCGACGACGCCCCGCTTCTGCGACCCGAGGTCGACCGCGCCGATCTGCGCAACCTGCTGCTCGATTCCCTCCCCGAAGACGTGGTGCGCTGGGGGCACGCGTTCGCATTCGCCGATAAAGGCCTGCTGCACTTCGCCGACAGCAGCAGTGCGGCCTATGACCTGCTGGTCGGCGCGGACGGCGCGTCCTCCCGGGTCCGCGCGCTGCTCACCGACGCCCGCCCGGTGCACATCGGCAAGAACGTCGTCGAGATCGGCATTCCCGATATCGACCGCACGCACCCCGACCTCGCGGCGATGGTCGGGCGCGGCACCTACTGGGTGCTCGGCGACGGAATATCCCTGGCGGCGCAGCGCAACGGCGACGGTCGCGTTCGCATCGGCGTGAGCTTCTACAACACCGCAGAGGATTGGTTCGCCACCAGCGGGATCCCGTTCGACGACCCCGCCGCCGCCCGGGCGCGGCTGATCGAACTTCTCCCCGGCTGGGACCCACGGATCACCGCGCTGATCGAGTCCTGCGACGACACGATCATGCCGCGGTCGAGCACCTCTCTCCCGATCGGCCTGACCTGGCCGTCGACGCCAGGCGCCACGCTGCTCGGCGATGCCGCGCACCTGATGCCGGCGGTGGGGCAGGGCGCCAACATGGCGCTGCTCGACGGCGCCGTGCTCGGTCTCGCACTGGCCGCGCACCCGCACGACTTTCCCGCCGCCGTCAAAGAATACGAACGCGAGATGTTCGAACGCACCGGCGCCGCCGCCCGGAAGTCCGCGGACATGCATGAACTGCTGAGCTCGCCGGACGCCGCCCAGAAGATGCTCGCATTCTTCCAACCCGGCTGACGATGACCAGACACGACCAGGAAACCGGTCGTCCAGCCCGGCCGCCCCGTGATCATCATGGTGCGATTCACGCTGAATGCGGGGCGGCCCACACCGCCAGCGCCGAGTTAAGCGGGTTCGAGGCGCACCTCGCGGAACTGTCCGGACTGATCGCGCCGTGCTTCTCCCGACGCGACCTGCGCTCGAACGCGAGCGCGTACATCCTTGGGCTGCTGTGCCCGGGCACGGCCGGCAACTGCTGGTCGCGCGCGCAGGCGGCCGGACACTCCCGACCCCACCGGCTCCAGCACCTGTTGTCCGGGGCGGTGTGGGACGAGGACGAGGTGCGCGATGCCGTGCGCAGCTTCGTCGCCTGCCACCTGGGCGAAGGCGGCGTGCTGATCTTCGACGAGACCGGCGATCTGAAGAAGGGCACGGCCACGGCAGGAGCCGGCCGACAGTACACCGGCACCGCGGGCAGGATCGAGAATGCGGTGGTCGCGGTCTACGCGACCTACGCCACGCCGCTCGGGCACGCCCTGATCGACCGGGAGCTGCACGTGCAAAAGGAGTGGTTCGCAGATCCCGAGCGGATGGCGAAGGCCGGGTTCGAGCCCGACCACGCGTTCGCCACCAAACCGCAACTCGCCAAGACGCAGGCCGAACGCGCCCTCGAAGCCGGGCTCGCCCCCGCCTGGGCCACCGGCGACGAGGTCTACGGACGCAGCAGCGAACTACGCGCACTGTTCGAGGCACGCGGCATCGGCTACGTCTTCGCCGTCGGATGCGACTTCCAGCTCACCACCTCCGGACACCGGAAGATGCGCGCCGACCAGGCCCTACACCTAGTCGAGCCGCACGGGTGGAACCGGCGCTCGGCAGGCGCCGGATCGAAAGGGCCGCGCCACTACGACTGGGCGCGGTTCGCAACCGCCTCCCACCGCCACCAGTTGCTGATCCGTCGCTCGATCAGCACCGGCGAGCTCGCCTACTACCTCGCGTTCGTGCCCGACCACTATGTCTGTTCCCTGACCGACCTGGTCAAGGCCGCCGGCGCGAGATGGGCGGTGGAAGACGACTTCCAAGACGCCAAGCAGGCCGTCGGCCTCGACGGCACCCAGGTGCGCGCCTACCGGGCGTGGAAACGCCACGTCACCCTCGTGATGGCCGCCTACGCGCTCCTGGCCGTCACCGCCGCAAAGGCCAGGGCCGCGCACCCGGCCCCCGTACTGCCGGAGAACGACGAGCAGCATGCACCGGAAGACTGCGGCATGATCGCGCTGACCGTTCCCGAGCTCCAGCGGCTACTGCCCGTCCTGCTACCCGAGCATAACCACGGGAGAACCGATAGAAGCGTCTGTCTTGCCTGGTCCACCTGGCGCCGACGCCACCAGGCCCGAGCCCGCTGGCACCACTACCGCCGACGCTACGCGCTGATTGCGTAACCCGATGTCAGATCACGAAGTCCGACTGCCGTGCTAGGCCGCTAGGCGGACGGGGTGATCTTCAGCACCGGGAACGGGATCTCCTTAAGGTGCCCGTTCTCCCAGCTCTCCGGCAGGCGCACGCTCAGCAAGTCGGCGCGCTGCTCGTACTCCAACGGGATCGGATCCCACTCGCCGCTGTGCCCGAGCAGTTCGATCCGCTCGATCCGGCGCTGGTAGAGCGTCAGGTCCGCGCCGAGCGAACGGATGTCCATCCGGCCGTTCTCCGGCGCGGCCAGCCCGATCACGTACAGGCACTCCTCCCGCGTCGTGAACCGGAAGTCGTGCGGACCGTACTGCTGCCGCTTGAACTCGGAGAAGCCGCCGTCGGCCGTCTTCGTCGGTCCCTCGCCGAACACGGCCCAGGGGCGCGACGCGTAGATCGCCTCGCCGTTCACGGCCAGCCAGGAGCCGAGCGTCCGCAGCAGCTCGGCCTCGTACTCGACGATCGAGCCGTCTGCCTTCGGGCCGACGTTCAGCAGAAGGCTGCCGTTCTTGGACACGACGTCGATCAGTGTGCCCGCGACCTCCTGCGCGGTCTTGTACTCCTGGCCCTCGACGTGGCACCAGGCGTTGCGTGCGATCGACGTGCATGCTTGCCACGGCTCCGGCCGCAGCACCGCGCTGGAGCCGCGCTCGATGTCCGCGACGGCCGTCCCGGCCGGGAACGCGCCGTCCTTGTACGAGATCACCGAGCCGAGCCCGGCGGCCTCCAGCCGGTTGTAGTAGTGCGCGGCGAGGCGCGGCAGGTAGGGCCGGTACGCCGGCCGGTGGATCCACCAGTCGAAGTAGAGCATCTGCGGCTGGTACGCGTCGATCAGCTCGATCGTGTGTGCGGCCCACTCATCGAGGAACTGCTTGCTCGGCGGCATCTCCTGCGGTTGCGCCGGGCCGTAGAGCGAGGCGTACCTCCCCGAACGCACGTCCGAGTCGAAGGTCATGCCGCCGTTGAGGAACCACCACAGCTCGGCGCGGTGCCAGGAGACGCCGAAGACCATCGACCGGTCCCGTACCGCGCGCGAGAGCTCGCCGACGACGTCCCGCTTCGGGCCCATCCGGGCCGCGTTCCACGGGTTGAGCTCGCTGCGGTACATCGCGAAGCCGTCGTGGTGCTCGGCGACGGGGACGACGTACTGCGCCCCGGCCGAGCGGAACAGCGTCGCCCACGCGTCCGGGTCGAAGTTCTCCCCGGTCAGCATCGGGATGAAGTCCTTGAAGCCGAACTCCGACTGCGGGCCGTAGGTCTTCCGGTGGTGCTCGTACTCCGGCTTGCCGGCGCGGTACATGTTGCGCGCGTACCACTCGTTGCCGAACGCGGGCACGCTGTACGGACCCCAGTGCACGAAGATGCCGAGCTTGGCGTCGCGGAACCAGTCAGGAACCCGGTACCCGGCCAGCGATTCCCAGGTCGGCAGGAACGGCCCCCCGGGGACTTCGGGTCCGGGGGCGGTCATGAAAGCTCCACGCGCGCCACGGCCGCCGCGTCCTCGCTCGACCGGGCGAACTCGAACACGTATTCACCCGGGGGCAGGAAGCGCTCGGACCTCTCCGGGGACCACTGCGCGAACCGCTCCCGCGGCACGTCGAACGCGATGCGGCGGCTCTCGCCGGGCTCCAGGCGGATCCGGTCGAATCCGACCAGCGCCCGCCGTGCCTCACCGCCCTCGCGGCGGACGTAGAGCTGCACGACTTCGTGCCCGGCGGTACCCGAGGTGTTGGCCACGGAGACCTCAGCGGATAATGTGAGCGATCCCGGCAAAATCTCCCGAACAGCCACGGCCGGGGTGCTGTAGTCGAAAGTCGCGTAGGTAAGACCATGCCCGAAGGGATACACGTGTGCCCGCCGCGAGTAGCGGTAGGTCCACCCGGATCCGATCACGTCGTAGTCCTCGCGTCCGGGCAGTTCCGCGTCACCGGAGTACCAGGTCTGCGGGAGCCGGCCGGACGGATTGTGCCGTCCGCTGAGCACCTGCGCGATCGCCGTGCCGAGCTCCTGGCCCGCGTGCGAGCTCCACACGATGGCCGGGACGTTCTCCGCGGCCCAGTCGATGGCGTACGGGTAGCTCGAGACCACGACCAGCACGGTGCCGGGGTTCGCCGCGACGACCGCGTGCAGCAGGCGCTCCTGCCCGGGCGGCAGCGCGAGGCTGTCCCGGTCGACCGTCTCCCGGCCGTTGATGTGCGGGTCGTTGCCGAGCACGAGCACGACGCGGTCCGCGGCGGCGGCGAGCTCGGCCGCCTCGCGCAGGCCCGAGGCCACGGTCTCCAGACGGAAGCGGGTGGCCTGCTCGGGAGTCTCGGCGTCCGCGACGAGGCGGCCGGTGGCGCGCTCGACCCGCGCGTACTTCCGGCTATGCGGGGCGTTCGAGCGCAGCAGCAGCTCCCCGTGCGCGAGGTCGGCGGCGGCGTTGCCGGAGACGGTCTCGAACTCCCAGAGTTCCTTGACGAACCATCCGTCCGGCGTCGCGGCCGCGGCCTCGATCTCGGTGTCGCCCTCGCCGGTCAGTGTCAGATACCTGCCGTTGTCGACCGACTGCAGCGTGTGCACGGGGATCGGGCATTGGACGCTCGTTCCCCAGTCCTGGTGCCGGAACGGGCCGAACTCGCCGATCCCGCCGGCGTCCCGCAGCACGACGAGGTCGGCGCCGTCCGCGACGTCGACGGCGGCCGAGGGGAATTCGGCGCGCAGGCCGTCGGCGACGGACACCTCGTAGGGGAGGGTCCCGCTGTACCAGTCGGTCATCACGCGCGAGCCGAGGTGGCCGATCACGGCGACCCGGCCAGGCTCGGCCAGCGGCAGCGCGCCGCCCTCGTTCTTGAGCAGCACGACGGAGGCGAGTGCGGCTTCGCGGGAGAGCTCGCGGTGCTGCGCGCAGTCGATCACGTCGGCGCGGATGCCCGCGTACGGGTCGTCCTCGGGCGCGAACTCGCCGCTGCGGGCGCGCATCAGCAGCACCCGGCGCACGGCGGCGTCCACGTCAGCCTCGGTGATCAGGCCGCGATCGAGCGCCTCGGTGAACCGCTCGATCGTCGGCTGCGAGTCGGCGCTGTTGTCGGTGTAGCTGTCGACGCCGGCCTTCAGCGCGGCCGCGTGCGACTCGGCGTGCGTGGCGAAGAACTTCTCGCGATCGACGAGGTTCGACGGGGCCTGCGCGTCCGAGCAGATCGCGAGCTCCGGGTCCCACGCGTGCAGTACGTCGTTGATCAGCGGGTGCACGTGGTTCGGCACGCCGTTGGTGAGGTTGTAGCCCGGCATCACGCCCGCGGCCACGCCCGCCTCGATCGGTCCGCGGAAGGCCTCGAGCTCGTACTCGCGCAGCACCCGCTCCGGCACCTGGATGTCCACCAGGTCGCGGTCGGTCTCGGTGTTGTAGGCGAGGAAGTGCTTGAGCACCGGCGTCGTGCGCCACACCGTCGGGTGCTCGCCGCGCAGGCCGGTGCAGTACGCGGTGGCCAGCTCGGACGTCGCGTACGCGTCCTCGCTGTAGCCCTCTTCGTTGCGCCCCCAGCGCGGGTCGCGCAGCGGGTTGACCACCGGCGCCCAGACGTTCAGGGAGACCATCGGGAACTTCTCCGTCTGGGCGCTGAGCTGGAAGGCGTTCGCGGTGTCCTGCTTGAACGCCCGCACCTCGGTGGAGACGGCCGCGCCGACCCGGCGCAGCAGGTCCCGGTCCCAGGTCGCGCCGAGGCCGACCGCCTGCGGGTACACCGTCGCCTTGCCGATCCACGCGACGCCGTGCAGCGCCTCGCAGCCGGTGTGGAATTTCGCGAGGCCGAGGCGGTCGACGGCGGGCTGGTGCTGGTGAAGAAACGCGATCTTCTCCGCGACGGTCAGCTCGGCCAGCAGCGCTGCGGCCTGGTCTTCGGGTGCAGGGGTCACGGGGCAACACTCTCACTCGAGGGATTGATCGAAGCGCTTCGAAAGTCGCAGCGAAACCGGGTTCATGTCAACCCCAGGCATGGCAAAGGACTGCGGGCGTGCGGCCAAGTCTTAGCGATTGTGCAGATCAACTGGGGTGGACGGCGGATGCCCCTGGACCATGGCGGACGCGGTGGCCGCGACCGGAAGGCAGGCTGCTCGTAACCGAACCGTAATCGAAGCCCCTTGCCTGGCTCGAACCGCTGTCCTAACCTCAAGCCATCATTGAAGCGCTTCGACGACTCCATCTCGCGCGGGTCGTGAAGAGCGACCCCACAATCCTGGAGAGTTCAATGCCGAGCTCCACCGCTTTCACCCGCCGCGGGTTCGTGACCGCGACGGCGGGTGTCGCCGGCGCGATAGCCGCCACGCCACTGCTGTCGGCCTGTGGCAGTTCCGCCGCCAACAAGGGCGGCGTCACCACGTCCAAGGGCCTCGCCTCGATCCTGCCCGACTACGTGCCGCTGACGAACGGGCCGACGCCGGACATCCCGATCGTGACCGGCAAGGCCGGCGCCACCTCCGACCCCGGCTTCCTGAGCTACCCGACGAACCTGGTCAAGACCGTCAGCGGGACCCCGGGCTCCGGCGGCTCGTACTCCGCGATCATTCCGCTGTGGGGCACCATTCCGAAGGCGGGCAACGCCTACTACACGGCCCTGAACAAGGCGCTCGGCACGAACCTCACGGTGAACCCGGCCAACGGCAACAACTACGGCACCACGCTGCCGACCCTCGTCGCGGGCAACAAGCTGCCCGACTGGATCAACATCCCGTCCTGGAACAACGGCCAGGCCAACACCGGCGAGCTGACCACCGAGCGCTTCGCCGACCTGACGCCGTACCTGTCCGGCTCGAACATCCGCAAGTACCCGAACCTCGCGGCGATCCCGACCGGCGGCTGGCAGTCCGCCGCGTGGGAGGACAAGATCTTCGGCTTCCCGTGCTGGACCTCGGGCAACTCCTTCACCGGCGTGCTCTACTACCGCGGCGACGTCTTCTCCAGCAAGGGCATCAACCCCGGCGAGGTGAAGAACTCGGACGACCTCTACGCGCTCGGCGCCGAGCTGACCTCGAAGTCCGCGGGCGTGTACGCGTTCGACGGCCTGTGGTACTCGATCCAGCAGATGTTCAACGCCCCGCCGAACGGCCCCGGCGCGTTCGTGATCAAGGGCGGCAAGGTCATCTCGGCCTACGACACCGACGAGTTCGCCGCCGCGCTGGCCTTCGCCTACAAGATCGCCAAGTCCGGCTACATGCACCCGAGCGCGGTCGCCGGCGACACGAACGACGGCAAGCAGCGCTTCTGGTCCGGCAAGTCGCTCATCGAGGCCGACGGCACCGGAGCGTGGGACCTGGCCGACGACACCTCGGGCAAGGGCGCGAACCCCTCGTACGTGCGCAGCGCGTTCCCGATCTTCGCCGCGGACGGCTCCACGCCGACGATCCCGCTCGGCGCCTCCAGCGGCATGACGAGCTACCTGAACAAGAACCTCTCCAAGACCCAGATCGAGGAGATCCTGGAGGTCGCGAACTACCTCGCGGCGCCGTTCGGCTCCTACGAGTACACCATGATCAACTACGGCATCGAGGGCGTGGACTACACCATGACCTCGTCCGGCCCGTCGTACACCAAGCAGGGTGACAACGAGTCGAACCAGGCGATCTACCAGCAGCTGGTCACCCCGCAGTCCGCGGTCACCAACTTCGGCGCGTCGGACGTGACGAAGGGCCTGTGCGCCTGGACCGGCAACGCGGTCAAGTACGCGTACAAGCCGACCTTCTGGGACATGAACATCACCGCCCCCTCCCAGTACCAGACGGCCTACAGCATGGCCGAGGTCGTGGACATCGTGAACCAGGTGACCTACGGCTCGAAGACCGTCGCCGACTTCCAGACCGCGCTGGCGAACTGGAAGAAGTCGAACGGCCAGAAGATGCTCGACTGGTACACCGCGAACGTCTACGACAAGTACGGCGACGGTTCCTGACATCTGATCCGCCTCGCGCCCGCCCGCCGCGGGCGCGGGGCTCCGACTGCGGCTAGGCGAGAACGAGGAGTATCAGATGTCGGCGATATCCGTGCGGAGCGGCACGGCGACGACCGAGACCGGGCCCGGCGGCGCGCCGGCCCCGGCCAAGCGGAAGAAGGCGCGCACCAGGCTGCCCTTCCGTGTGCGACTGCGCCGCGACTGGCCCCTGCTGCTGATGGCGGTCCCCGCCGTGCTGCTGGTCATCGCGTTCAACTACCTGCCGATGTTCGGCACGGTCACCGCCTTCGAGTACTACGACTACATCCTCGGCTTCTGGCAGAGCACGTGGGTGGGGCTGCAGAACTTCTCCGACCTGTTCGCCGACCCGAACTTCTGGCACGCGTTCGAGAACACGATCGTGCTCAGCGTGATCCAGCTGGTGCTCTTCTTCCCGGTCCCGATCGCGCTGGCGCTGCTGCTGAACTCGGTGCTCAGCAGCAAGATCCGCTCGTTCGTCCAGGCGATCGTCTACCTGCCCCACTTCTTCTCCTGGGTGCTGGTGATCGTGCTGTTCCAGCAGATGCTCGGCGGCGCGGGACTGCTCAACCACCTGCTGCTCACGCACGGGATGAACGCCTGGAACATCATGACCGACCCGGGCGCCTTCAAGTACCTGGTCACCGCCCAGTCGGTCTGGAAGGAGGCGGGCTGGGGGATCATCGTCTTCCTGGCCGCGATCGCCGCGATCGATCCCGCCCTCTACGAGGCGGCCGCGGCGGACGGCGCCAACCGCTGGCGGCGCACCTGGCACATCACCCTGCCCGGCATGCGCGGCGTCATCGTGCTGCTGCTCGTGCTGCGGCTCGGCAACGCGCTCAACGTCGGCTTCGAGCAGTTCCTGATCCAGCGCAACGCGGTCGGGTCCGGCGCCTCCGAAGTGCTCGACACGTACTCCTACTACTACGGCGTCGCGGCCAACAACTTCGGCCTCGGCGCGGCAGCGGGTCTGTTCAAGGGCGTCGTCTCGCTCCTGCTGCTCTACGGCGCGAACAAGGTCGCGCACTTCTTCGGCGAGGACGGCCTGTACAGGGGAACCAGATGAGCACCGCACTCTCGTTCAAAGCCAAGCCGCACAAGGCTCCCAAGCGCCCCGTCTGGGAGGAGAAGCCGACCGTCGTCGGCCAGGCGGCCAAGGGCGCGACGCTCACCGTCGTCGTGCTGCTCGTGGTCATCCCGGTCTACGCCGTCGTGCTGACCAGCCTCTCGCCGCAGAGCTCGGTCAACATCGCGGGCGGCATCGTGCTCGTCCCGCACGGCCTGACGCTCAACGCGTACCGCGAGATGCTGGACGGCGGCGTGATCACCCGCGCCATGCTGATCAGCCTCGCCATCACCGTCGTCGGCACGGCCGTCTCGATGGTCGTCTCGGTGCTGTGCGCCTACGGCCTGTCCCGGCCGCGCTCGCTCGGCCACCGCTGGATCCTGATGGCGCTGATCGCCACGATGTTCTTCAGCGGCGGCATCATCCCCAGCTTCATCGTCGTCGCCGACCTGTTCAACGGCTACGACCAGTACTGGGCGCTGATCCTGCCTGGCGCGGTCTCCGCGTTCAACATCCTGATCATCCGCTCGTTCTACATGAGCACGGCGAGCGAGCTGATCGAGGCCGCCAAGCTGGACGGAGCCAGCGAGTTCCGCATCCTGTGGTCGGTGGTGCTGCCCACCTCCAAGGCGGTCAACGCGGTCATGGCCTTGTTCTACGCGGTCGGCTACTGGAGCGCGTTCTTCAACGTGATGCTCTACATGCCGGCCGACAGCTCCAAGTGGACCCTCCAGTACGTCCTGTACACGTACGTCTCGCAGGGGGCGACGATGCCGGGCCAGAACTCGGCCACGGCGTTCGCCGGAAAGGACCAGCCCGCCCCGCTCTCGCTGCAGATGTGCGTGGTCGTGCTGACGCTGATTCCGATTCTCGTCATCTACCCCTTCGTGCAGAAGCACTTCACCAAGGGCATGCTCACCGGCGCTATCAAGGGCTGAGAGGAATCGACCAGATGCGCACCTCGAAGAAGAGGCTTGTGCAAGCCTGCGCGCTCGCAGGAGTGCTCGCCGTCCCGCTGTTCGCGGCGCCCGCCGCGACGGCGGAGGCCGGCGGCGGGTACGTGTGGAAGAACGTGACCATCGGCGCGGGCGGCTTCGTCACCGGCGTCGTCTACAACCCGACGCAGCCCGGCCTGGCCTACCTGCGCACGGACATCGGCGGCCTGTACCGCTGGAACGCGTCGGGCCAGACCTGGATCCCGCTGCTCGACTCGACGACGTTCGCGAACTGGAACGAGCTCGGCGTCGACTCGGTCGCCACCGACCCGATCCGCCCGAACCGGGTGTGGGCCGCCGTCGGCCAGTACGCGTACAGCTGGAACGACGGGCAGCCGGCGGCGATCCTCAGCTCGGACGACTACGGCAAGACCTGGCAGACGTACCGGGTGCCGTTCGAGATCGGCTCGAACGACCAGGGCCGGGACTCCGGCGAGCGGCTGGTCGTCGACCCGAACGACGACGACGTCATCTACTACGGCACCGAGAACGACGGTCTGTGGAAGTCCACGGACGGCGGCCGCAGCTGGGCCAAGGACAGCGCGTTCCCGGACGCCGGCTCGAACTCGGCCGCCGGCCTGCAGTTCGTGACCTTCGACCAGACGGAGAAGCACCGCGGCACCCCGACACAGCACATCGTGGTCGGCGACGCGGACACGTCCTCGCTGTACGAGACCACGGACGGCGGCACGACCTGGAGCAAGGTCACGGGCGGTCCCGGCACGATCCCGATCAAGGCCCAGTTCTCCTCCGACGGCTCGATGTACGTGGTCTACGACCAGTACACCGGCCCGTACTGGATGGGCACCGGCAAGCTCTACAAGTTCGCCACCGACGGCACCGCCACCGACATCACGCCCGAGGGCAGCTCGAACTGGTGGGGCTACGACGGCCTCGCGCTCGACCCGAACAACGCGAACACGCTTTACGTGTCAACCAACGACCGATGGAGCCCGGTGGACACGATCTACCGCTCCACGGACGGCGGTGAGACCTGGGCCGACGTGTCCGCCTCGACGAAGCTCGACATCTCCTACGAGCCGTACCTCTCCTGGGGCGCCACGCCCAAGTTCGGCTGGTGGATCGGCACGATCGCTGTCGACCCGTTCGACTCGAACCACGTCGTCTACGGCACCGGCGCGACACTGTTCGGCACCTACGACATGGGCGCGATCTCCAGCGGCGGCACGGTCGACTTCTCGGCCACCGCGTCGAAGGGCATCGAGGAGACGGCCATCGAGGCGCTGCTCGTGCCCAACGGTCCGAGCGACTGCAAGTTGATCAGCGCGATGCACGACCTTGGCGGCTTCTGCCACACGTCGCTGACGCAATCGCCGACCGACACCTTCGACACGAACTACAGCACCGCGTCTGGTATCGGCCAGGACGCGAACGGCGGTCTGATCGCATTCGTCGGCGAGAGTGGTTCGAGCAAGCCAGCCGGTCAGTACTCGACCGACGGCGGCACGACGTGGACTCAGTTCCCGACCACGCCGAGCTCGATGAGCTGGGGCCAAGGCCAGGTGGCGGTCGCGGCCGACGGCAGCAGCATCGTCTGGAACCCGGCGGACGGCTCGACCCCGGTGTACACGACCGACAAGGGCACGACGTGGACGGACGTCAGCGGTCTGCCCACCGGAGTCGCCCCGGTCGCGGACTCGGCCAACCCGAGCGACTTCTACGCGATCGACTCGTCGACCGGCGTCTTCTACCGCAGCATCGACGGCGGGAAGACCTTCGCCTCGGCGGCGACCGGCCTCACTGCCGCGAGCAACGACCAGCTGCTCTCCGCCCCAGGCCACGCCGGCGAGCTGTACTTCGCCGCGCAGACCGGCGGTCTCATGCACTCGACCGACGGCGGCACGACGTGGACGCAGGTGAACGGCTCGCGGGTGACCGCCGCGTACACGATCGGCTCCGGCGCCGCGGCTCCGGGCTCGCACGTGAAGACGCTGTACATGGTCGGCACGGTCGACGGCGTCACCGGCTTCTACATGTCCACCGACTCCGGTGCGCACTGGACGAAGATCAACAGCAGTCAGCAGAACTACGGCTGGATCCCGACGATCGTCGGCGACCCCAACCACTTCGGCCGCGTCTACCTCGGCACCAACGGCCGCGGCATACAGACCATCGACGTCACGTCGAACCAGAACGACCAGGGCTGGTAGATCACCGATGCCTTCTTTGCACCAAGCCACGCGCGGCCGACTGCTGTTCGGCGGTGACTACAACCCCGAGCAGTGGCCGCGCGAGGTGTGGACCGAGGACGTGCGGCTGATGCGCGAGGCGAACGTCAACCTCGCGACGGTCGGAGTCTTCTCCTGGGCGCTGCTCGAGCCGCGCCCGGGGGAGTACGACTTCGGCTGGCTCGACGAGGTCCTCGATCTCCTGCACGACAACGGGATCGGCGTGGCCCTGGCCACGCCGACCGCCAGTGCGCCGCCGTGGATGCACCACCGCTGGCCGGAGACCTCTCCGCAGGACAAGGACCGCACCGTCCGCACCTACGGTTCGCGCAACGCGTACTGCCCGTCGTCGCCGGTCTACCGCCGGTTCGCCGACGCGATCAGCGCGCAGCTCGCCGACCGGTACGCGCACCATCCCGCACTGCGCATGTGGCACATCGGGAACGAGTTCGGGACCGTCTGCTACTGCGACAGCTGCGCCGGCGCCTTCCGTCAGTGGCTTCAGGCAAAGTACACGGACCTCGACGGCCTCAACGAGGCCTGGGGCACGAGTTTCTGGAGCCAGCACTACAGCGAGTGGGACGAGGTCATCCCGCCGCGCAAGGTGCAGTACATCATCAACCCGGTCCAGGAGATCGACTACCAGCGGTTCGCCTCGGACCTGCTGCTCGACGGCTTCAAGGCCGAACGCGACATCGTCGTCGAGCGCAATCCCGAGATCCCGGTCGTCACCAACTTCATGGGCTTCTTCAAGGGGACCGACGCCTGGCGGTGGGCGCGGGAAGAGGACTTCGCGTCGCTCGACTCGTACCCCGACCCGAACGACCCGCTCGGCGCCTGCGCGGGAGCCTTCGCGCAGGACCTGACCCGCTCGCTCGGCCGCGAGACCCGCGGCGGCGGCTGGATCATGATGGAGCAGAGCGCCGGCGCGGTCGGCTTCCGGCCCGTCGCGACGCCGAAGGCGCCCGGACTGTTCCGGCTCTGGTCGATGCAGGCCGTGGCCCGCGGCGCCGACGGCGTCCTGCAGTTCCAGTGGCGCGCCTCCAAGCAGGGAGCCGAGCGCACGCACGGCGCGATGATCCCGCACGCCGGCCCGGACTCACGGGTCTTCCGCGAGGTCTGCGAACTCGGCAAGGAGCTCGAAAGCCTGGGCGATGTGCTCGGCGCCGAGGTCGAGGCCGATGTCGCGATCGTCATGGACTGGGACGCCTGGCGCGCGCTCGAGCTCGAACACCAGCCGCTCGAGGGCTTCTCCTACGCGGACCGGCTCTACGAGTACTACCGGCCGCTCTGGCAGGCGAACATCACGTGCGACTTCGTGCGCGCGGAAGGCGACCTGAGCCGCTACCGGCTCGTCCTCGCGCCGAACCTCTACCAGATCACCGACGCCGCCGGCCGGAATCTGGAGCGATACGTCGAGGCGGGCGGGACGCTCGTGGTCGGGCCCTTCAGCGGAGTGACGGACCCCGACGAGCGCGTCCGCCTCGGCGGTTACCCGGGCTCGCTGCGCGAGCTGCTGGGTATCCGCATCGAGGAGTACTGGCCCCTCGCGGACGACGTCGAACTGCGCGTCACGTCCGCGCGGTTCGGCGCCCTCCGGGCACACCGATGGGCCGAATGGTTCGATCTCGACGCCACCGGCGCCGAGATCGTCGCGAGAATCGAGGGCGGTCCGCTCCAGGGCCAGCCCGCGGTCCTGGCGAACCGGTACGGTTCGGGCATCGCGTGGTACGTCGCGACGCTGCCCGAGCAGGCCGCGCTCGACCGGCTGCTGCTGGCCGTCGCGTCCGACGCGGGCGCCGAGCCCGTGCTGCCCGACCTGCCCGAGGGAGTCGAGGCGGTGCGCCGCGGCGACCAGGTGTTCGTGCTCGACCACCGCACGCGTGAAGTGGAAGTCCGCCATGGGTAGTCTCACTGCACGGTGTGCGGAGCGCACAGAATGACTGTGTCGAAGCGCTTCGACGATGGGCCTAGACAGTCGTCACGTGCGCGGACTAACCTTCCCCTGCAAGACGTATCGCGGGGGCTGCAACTGGGTGCGAGGCTCTGTCGAAGCGCTTCACCTGCGGCCCCCCGACCCGACCGAGAAGGACATTGTTCATGGTGACGCTGGCCGAAGTCGCCCGCCAGGCGGGCGTCTCGCCCTCGACGGTGTCCTACGTGCTCTCCCGCAAGCGCTCCATCTCGGACGAGACCCGGCGCAAGGTGGAGGCCGCGATCGAGTCGCTGGGCTACCACCCGCACGCCGGCGCCCGCGCGCTGGCCTCGAACCGGTCGAACATCCTGGCTTTGATGATCCCGCTGCGCAGCGACATGTACGTGCCGGTGATCATGGAGATCGCGATGGCCGTCACCACCGAGGCCCGCGAGTTCGGCCAGGACGTGCTGCTGCTGACCAAGGACGAGGGCACCGCGGGCGTGCGCCGGATCGCCGGCAGCGGCCTGGCCGACGCGATGATCATGATGGACATCGAGCTCGAGGACGACCGGATCCCGGTGCTGCGCGAGACCGAGACCCCGGCCGTGCTCATCGGACTGCCCGCCGACCCGGCCGGCCTGGCCTGCGTGGACCTCGACTTCGAGGCCACCGGCGCCGCGTGTGTCGAGCACCTGGCCTCGCTCGGCCACCGCGACATCGCGCTGATCGGCGAGGGCGAGGGCGTCTACAAGCGCAACACCGGCTTCGCCGCGCGCACCCTGACCGGCTTCCAGCGCGCCGCGGCCGAGCACGGGGTCCGCGCCGTGCACCGCTCCTGCGAGGGGACGTACGAGTCCACCGCCGGCGTGCTCTCCCGGATCCTCGAGGAGCGCCCGGGCACCACCGGATTCGTCGTGCAGAACGAGGCCGCGATCGCCCCGCTGCTCAGCCTGCTGCGCCTGTCCGGGCGCGCGGTGCCCGAGGACACCAGTGTGGTGGCGATCTGCCCCGACCAGGTCGCGCTGCAGTCCTCGCCGCGGCTGACCAGCGTCTCCATCCCCGCCGAGGAGATGGGCCGGCAGGCCGTCCGGCAGGTCATGGCCCAGCTCGACCACGCGCCCGAGGGCGCGTCCCAGACCACGATGATCCCCCCGGCGCTCACCGTGCGCGACTCCAGCGCCCGCGGCCCGGCCGCCTAGCCCGAAGCATCCACCCGGCCCGTCCCCCACAAGTTCACAGATCCGGCGTCCGGCCCCGCACGGCCGCGCCGCGATCCGTCGCACCCTCTTGCCGATCGAAAGGCTCATTCCGCCATGTCCGAGGAATCCCCCCTCGCCTCGCTTGCCCACGAAATCGGCGAGTTCTCGGTCCGCCCCGGGGCGTCGAGCGCCCTGGAGTGGACGGGCCGCCAGGAGGTGCTGCGCATCGAACCCTGGGGCCCGAACTCGCTGCGGGTCCGTTCGAAAGTCGGCGGCCCGATCCTGGAGGCGCTGCCCGGCGCGCTGCTCGATCCACCGGAAGCCCCGGTCGAGCCGGCCGCCGACGCCGTCGTCGAGATAACCGACAGGGGCGCCACGATCGTCAACGGCGCCATCACCGCGCGGGTCAGCATGACCGGCCGCATCGTCTACCAGCGCACCGAGGACGGCTCCGAGCTGCTCTCCGAGCAGGACGCCCACTTCTGGTGGCCGGGCCCGCGCCTGCGCACCGCGCTCGGCAACGGCTACGCCCGCCTCGAGCAGCGCTTCGCCGCGTATCCCGACGAGAAGCTCTACGGCCTCGGCCAGCACCAGCACGGCCTGTACGACCAGAAGGGCGCGGTGATCGAGCTCGTCCAGCGCAACTCCGAGGTGACCATCCCGTTCCTGGTCTCCTCGCGCGGCTACGGCTTCCTCTGGAACAATCCGGCGATCGGCCGCGTCGAGCTCGCCCTCAACGGCACCCGCTGGGTCGCCGACGCCGCCCGGCAGCTCGACTACTGGATCACCGCGGGCGACCCGGCGGCCATCCAGCGCACGTACGCCGACGTGACCGGCCACACCCCGGAGCTGCCGGAGTGGGCCGCGGGCTTCTGGCAGTGCAAGCTGCGCTACCGCTCCCAGGAGGAGCTGATGGAGGTCGCGCGCGAGTACCACCGGCGCGGCATCCCGCTCGACGTGATCGTCGCCGACTTCTTCCACTGGACCCACCTGGGCGAGTGGCGCTTCGACCCGGAGGAGTGGCCCGACCCGGACGCCGCCGTCGCCGAGCTCGCGAGCTACGGGACGAAGCTGATGGTCTCCGTCTGGCCCTCCGTCAGCCCGCTGTCCGAGTACCACGCCGAGATGGAGCGCCGCGGCTTGCTCATCGGCACCGAGTTCGGCCCCGTCGCGCACGCCGACTGGCCGGACAAGGGCGTCGACAAGACGGTCCAGATCGCCTTCTACGACGCGACCAACCCGGCCGCGCGCGACTTCGTCTGGGACAAGGTCCGGGCCAACTACCTGGAGCGCGGCATCGAGGTCTTCTGGGCCGACGCCTGCGAGCCCGAGCTCAAGCCCGGCTACTCCGCGAACCTCCGCTACTACGCGGGCGCCGGCCTCGAGGTCGGCAACATGTACCCGCGGGAGAACGCGCGGATGTTCTACGAGGGCATGCACGCCGCCGGCAAGCCCGAGGTCGTCACGCTCAACCGCTCCGCCTGGGCCGGCTCCCAGCGGTACGGCGCGATCCTGTGGTCCGGCGACATCCAGACCGACTTCGCCACCTTCCGCCACCAGATCGCGGCCGGCCTGAACACCGCGCTCAGCGGCATCCCGTGGTGGAACACCGACATCGGCGGCTTCCACGGCGGCGACCCGAACTCGCCGGATTACCGCGAGGTCATGGTCCGCTGGTTCCAGTTCGGCGCCTTCAGCCCGATCTTCCGGCTGCACGGCTTCCGCGAGCCGGCCGAGGCCTTCTCCCCGCAGATGACCGGCGGCCCGAACGAGATCTGGTCGTACGGCGAAGAGGCCTGCGAGATCATGGCCTCGTACATCGCCCTGCGCGAGCGCCTCAAGCCGTACGTGCTCTCCGTGATGAAGGAGGCGCACGAGACCGGCCTGACGCCGATGCGCCCCTACCTGGTCGAGTTCCCCGAGGACCCGAAGTCCTGGACCGTCGACGACGCCTACCTCTTCGGCCGCGACCTGCTCGTCGCGCCGGTCCTCGAGGCCGGAGCCCGATCCTGGGACGTCTACCTGCCCAAGGGCGCCACCTGGCGCGACGCCTGGACCGGCGAGGAGCACGAAGGCGGCCGGACCGTGACCGTCCCCGCGCCCCTCGACCGGATCCCGCTGTTCCTGCGCGACGGCGCGACCCTGCCGATCGCGGATGGCGGGACTGAGTAGCGGCGGCTACATGGACCGCTGGTAGCTGCGGAAGGCGCGCGTCGAGACCCAGGCGCAGAGGACCATGAGCACCGCGAGGTAGCCCAGGTTCTCGAAGATCGGTCCCCAGTCGGGATCCGCGCCGAGCGCGCCGCGCCCGGCTACCAGCGTCCAGTTCACCGGGTTGAACTTGGTGATGTCCTGCATCCAATGCGGCATCAGGACCAGCGCCATGAAGCCGGTGGACATGAACTGAAGGGGCATCAGCACGAAGTTGGACGCCGCGATGATCGACTCCTCGCGGCGGACCAGCAGCGCGAGACCGTAGGAGAGCGCGCCGATCGCCGTGGCCAGCAGGTTCGTGGCCACCATCAGCACCAGCACGCCCATCACCAGGTGGTGGTAGCTGGCGCCGACCGCCGCACCGAACAGCAGGATGATGATCGCCTGGATGACGATCGAGAGCACCTGCACGATCAGCCGCCCGAGAATCAGCGAGGCGCGGTTGACCGGCGAGACCAGGAAGCGGTCCAGCACGCCGCGGGTCAGGTCGTCCAGGATCGCCATGCCGCCCCAGCCCGCGCCGAAGAACCCGGACATGACCACGATCGAGGGGACCAGGTAGGTCTCGTAGTTCGAGGCGCCGAAGCCCGGCAGCTGGGTCACCGACTTGAACAGCTGCCCGAACAGCAGCAGCCAGATCATCGGCTGGATCAGCGTGAAGGCCACATACATCGGCTGGCGCAGGAAGGCACGGAACGCGCGTCCGGTCATGTACCAGGTGTCTGCGAGTGCGCTCACTTCTTCTCCTCCTTCGCGGCGTGAGCCGCGGCCTGCTCGGCCGCGTTGAAAGAACGCCCGGTGTAGCGCATGTAGACGTCGTCGAGCGAGGGTCGGGCGACGGTGACCGAAGCGACGTGGATGTCCGCCGCCTCGAGCGCGGCCAGCAGCGCGGGCACCGCGCCGGCGCCGTCCGCGCTTCGTCCGCGCAGGGTCAGCCCGTCCACGCCGATCTCCGAGAGCACGCCGCCTTGCTCCAGCGCGATCGACTTCGCCGTGTCCGCATCGGAGCCTGCGGCCAACTCCAGACTCACCGCGTCGCCGTTGAGCTGGGCCTTGAGTTCGTCCGGCGTGCCCTCGACGACGATCCGGCCCTGATCGACGATCGCGAGATTGCGTGCGAGCTGGTCGGCCTCCTCCAGATAGTGCGTCGTGAGCAGGATGGTCAGTCCCTGGTCCCAGGCCAGCTCGCGGATCTGCTCCCACATCTCCGACCTCGCCTCCGGGTCCAGGCCCGTGGTCGGCTCGTCGAGGAAGAGCACCTGCGGCGAGTGCATCAGGCCGAGTGCCACGTCGAGCTTCCGCTTCATGCCGCCCGAGTACGTCTTCACGAAGCGGTTGCCGACCTCGGCCAGCCCGAAGCGGAGTAGCAGTTCGTCGGCGCGGCGGTTCAACTCGACGCCGCGCATTCCGTACACGCGGCCTTGCAGCAGCAGGTTCTCGCGCCCGGTGGCCTGCACGTCCACCCCGGAGTTCTGCGCGACGCAGCCGATCGCCCGCCGGACCTGCTTCTGCTGCCTCACGATGTCGAAGCCCGCCACGCTCGCGGACCCGCCGGTCGGCGCCGAGAGCGTCGTGAGCATTCTGACGAGCGTGGACTTCCCGGCTCCGTTCGGGCCGAGCAGCCCGAAGACGGTCCCGGCCGGAATGCGCAGGTTCACCCCGCGCACCGCCTGTACCCCGCCCTTGTATGTCTTGACCAGGTCGCTCGCGTCGATCGCGAGCCTCGTTCCAGCCGTGGATGCGGTCACGGCAGCCCCCTTCCGTCGCGTTATATCGCGTTTGCGAGAGACACGATATAACGCGAATCCGGGCTGTCAAGTCCCGGGCGGCTTGCGCGCGCTCGCGCCGGTGCGGTACGAAAATCCCAGTCGCGCGGTGGGAGCGCGAACGACCTGGGAGGGGGTCGGCCGTGGCCGACCAGCTTTGGTTCACCGACAACAGCCGGGACCTGTCGAACGCCTATGGCGACGACGCCGGTTTCGAGTTCGAGTTCTACTGCCAGCGCTGCGGCGACACCTGGCGCTCGGGCTTCGAGAACTACACGCTCGGCCGCGCCTCGGGCTGGCTGCGCCGGGCGAGCAGCATGGCCTCGAACGTGACCTCGAACATCGGCTTCGACGTCGCGAACACCGTCGGCGGGCTCGCCGACGCGGGTTGGCACAAGGCCCGCGACGCCGCGTTCCAGCGCGCGATCACGAAGGCCGACAGCCACTTCCATCGCTGCGCGCGCTGCACCGAGCACGTCTGCGACAACTGCTGGAGCGCCGACCGTGGCCTGTGCCGGAACTGCGCGCCGGACCTGCAGACCGAGGTCGAGCAGGCTCGGGCGGAGAGCGAGGTCCACGCGGCGCGCCAGGCTGCCGCGGAGGCCGGCGCGAAGCTGGCCCAGGGCATCGACGTCACCACACAGCACCGGCTCGTCTGCCCGCAGTGCAGGACCGAGACGCACGGCGCCAAGTTCTGCCCGGAGTGCGGCCACAAGGTCGGCGGTGCCGCGGCCTGCTCGTCCTGCGCGAACGAGATCCCGGCCGGCGCGAAGTTCTGCCCGGAGTGCGGAACCCCGGCCTAAGCCAGGCCTAGCCATCCGCTGCCTTCGCGTAGCGCCGCCCGAGCCTGCGGACCGCGTCCACGAGCTCGGGCGGCGACGTGACCGTGAAGTCGTACCCGATCATGCCGAGATACACGGCGAACATGTCGGCGTCGTCGTTTCCGCTGCTCAGCACGCAGGTGTCGGGGTCGATGCTCTGGATCGTGCCCACGTAGCCCGGAATCCGCTCCGCGACGACCGCGGCCGGCGCGTGAACGGTGATGTTCGCGGTGACGCGCTTCGGCGCGGCCGAGACGCGTTCGGAGACGTACCGCGCGAGGTCCTCGTCCGGTAGCTCGCGCGGCGGGAACTTCGGGCCTGCGGGGAACTTCGGCGTCATCCGGTCGACCCGGAAGGTGCGCCAGTCCTCGCGGTCGCGGTCCCACGCGACCAGATACCAGCGCCGCCCCCAGTTGACCAGGCCGTACGGCTCGGCGATCCGTCGGCTGCCGGATTTGCCGCGGTCTTCGTAGTCGAAGCGCACGAGCTCGTGGTCACGGCACGCCGCCGTCAGCTCCGTCAGCACGCCGGCGTCCACGCGCGGTGAGTTCTCGTTCGTCGATACCGAGGCCACGTACGTCTGCAGGGCGTTGACGCGCCTGCGCAGACGCGAGGGCAGCACCTTCTCGACCTTCGCGAGCGCCCGGAGCGAGGTCTCCTCGATACCTGAGATCGATCCCGAAGCCGCCGTCCGCAGCCCGACCGCGACGGCGACCGCCTCCTCGTCGTCCAGCAGCAGCGGCGGAAGCTGCGCGCCCGCGCCGAGCCGGTAGCCGCCGACCGCGCCACGCGTCGCGTCGACCGGATAGCCGAGATTGCGCAGCCGTTCGACGTCGTTGCGCACGGTCCGGGTGCTCACGCCGAGCCGTTCCGCCAGCTGCGGGCCGGTCCATTCGCGGGGCGTCTGCAAGAGCGAGAGCAGACGGAGCAGTCGCGCCGAGGTCTCCAACATGTTCTTCAGTCTGCTCCTCAATCAGGAACCAAGCGTGCCTAATAGGCTCCTACCTTGAAGGCATGACGACAACGACCGAGAACCCCCGCAAGTGGCTGGGACTGTCCG
Source organism: Actinospica acidithermotolerans (assembly GCF_018139625.1). Lineage (GTDB taxonomy): Bacteria > Actinomycetota > Actinomycetes > Streptomycetales > Catenulisporaceae > Actinospica > Actinospica acidithermotolerans. The sequence goes on from NZ_JAGSOH010000004.1 coordinate 78,808, forward strand.
CGCTCCTCGCCGCGACCCTGATGGACCTGCTCGATGCGACGGTCCTGAACATCGCAGGTCCGGCGATCCACCGCTCGCTCGGCGGCAGCACCGCCGCGCTGCAGTGGTTCTCCGCGGCCTACACGCTGGCGCTGGCCGCCGGCCTGCTCGTGGGCGGCCGCCTCGGCGACATGTACGGCCGCCGCCGGATGCTGCTCGGAGCGGCCATCGGCTTCACCGCCGCGTCCATGGCCTGCGCCTTCGCCTGGTCTCCGACCTCGCTGATCACCGCCCGCGCGATCCAGGGCGTGATCGCAGCGATGATGGTGCCGCAGTGCTTCGGCCTGCTCAAGGAGCTGTTCCCTGGCAAGGAGCTGAGCAAGGCCTTCGCGATCTTCGGCCCGGCCATCGGCCTGTCCACGATCCTCGGCCCGGTCGTCGCGGGCGCGCTGGTCAACGCGAACCTGTTCGGCACCGGCTGGCGCTCGGTCTTCCTGATCAACCTGCTGCTCGGCGGCTACACGCTGATCGTCGGCCGCCGCGTCCTGCCGGACGTCGTGCCCTCGGCCCGCGGCGCGCGCCTCGACGCGGCCGGTGCGCTGCTCGGCGGCGCCGGGATGACGATGCTGATCTACCCGCTGATCGAGGGCCGCGAATCCGGCTGGCCCGCCTGGTGCTTCGCGCTGATGATCGGCAGCGTGCCGGTGTTCGCGCTCTTCGCCCTGCGGCAGCGCGCGCTCGGCCGCCGCGACGGCAGCCCGCTGATCGACCTCGGCGTCTTCCGCAATCGCTCCTACACCTCAGGGCTCGTGTTCATTCTCTCCTTCTTCGGCGTGGTCGTCGGATTCTCGCTCGCCTTCGGCCTGTTCCTCCAGCTCGGCCTCGGCTACAGCGCGATGCACGCGAGCGTCACGTCGCTCTCGATGGCTGTCGGCGCCTTCATCGGATCTGCGCTCAGCAGCACCGTCGGAGCGGGCCTGGGCCGACGCATCATCCACATCGGACTGGCCGTGATGGCCGTCGGCACGGTCGGCTTCCTGCTCGTGCTCGACCAGGCGGGCGCCGGAGTGACCGGCTGGGACATGGCCGCACCGCTCGTCGTCTACGGCCTGGGCATGGGTGCGATCTTCGTGCCGCTGTTCGACCTGGTCCTCGGCGATGTGCAGACGCCCCAGATCGGCTCGGCCTCCGGCGTCCTCGAGTGCGTGCAGCAGTTCGGCGCGGCGCTCGGCGTGGCCGTTCTCGGCACCGTGTTCTTCAACGCCTTCGGATCGCACGGCTACGCCGACCCCTCCCCGGCCGTGCACGCCGCCAAGCTGATCTGCGAGATCGCGCTCGGCCTGACCGCCGTCTCGTTCCTGCTGGTCTTCCTGCTCCCGAAGCACGGGGCCGCGGAGCACGTGCCGCAGGACGCCGCGGAACGCGACGAGGTTCAGCAGGCCGAGCTCGCCTCCGTCTGACATCTCTCCGCTCCCGCCTCACCGGCCGTGCGTGCTGACAGCGCGCACGGCCCGTGGCATTTCTAGGTACGACGTACGTTGTTTCCTTCGAGCATACTGCGTACGGTGTACGTCTTGTCTAGACTCGGTCCGAGGTGATTTCGCATGACAACCGATCGGCCCGAGCTGATCTGGCTGCGCCCGGAGCGCAGCGCCCGCGGCCCGGCGCCGGCGCACAGCCGCTCCGCCATCGCGGCAGCAGCGATCGCGCTGGCCGACGCCGAGGGCCTGGCCGCAGTGTCCATGCGAAAGGTCGCCGCATCGCTCGGCGCGGGCACGATGTCGCTCTACAACTACGTGCCGGCGAAAGAGCAGCTTTTCGACCTGATGCTCGACGCGGTCGCGGGGGAGTGGGGGCTGCCCGACACCCCGTCAGGCGATGCGCGCGCGGACCTGCTGGAGTTCGCCAAGTGCGGCCTCGCCGCCATGCGGCGTCACGCGTGGCTCCCTGGGCTCATCCTCACCCGGCCTACGATCGGCCCGAACTCGCTGCGCTGCACCGAGTTCTTCCTGGCCGTCATGTCCGACAGCGATCAGCCCCCGGACACCAAGATGGAGCTCTTCGCGATGCTCAACAGCTCCATCTGCATGTATGCCCAATGGGAGGCGAACCAGCGCCAAGCCGGCGGCAGTGAGCGATGGCAGGCGGAACTGGTGGCCTACCTCGGCCAGGCTGCCGCGACCGGCGAATACCCACACCTCGCGGCCACCTTCGCGGCGAGCACCAACCGCGCGCCCGACCTCGACCCCGATGCGATCTTCACGCGGGCCATCGGCCGCGTCATCGCGATCATCCTGGACCCGCGTACCGTATAGACATGCGCTCAGTTGCATAGTGTTCCACGTGGAACACGGTGCGTTCGGCCCGGCGCACCTACGCGTCGTCGTGCCCGTCGTACTCGTTCGCGTACCGCACGTCCGCCACCGTCTCGTTGTCGTCGTTCAGCGTGATCTCGGCGTCGAGCTGGTGCCCCGCGAGCACGATCGGCAGCCAGTACTTGGCGTCGTCCCACATCCGCTCGAACGGCGGCGCACCGACCGGGTACCACTGCGCAGCCAGCTCATCGGTCTCGGCTACTTCACCCTCGAATCGATCGCACGCGAAGATCGCCACGAACACGTCCCACTCCGGCCTCGTGGGGAACCGGAACGTCACGGCACCTCGCGGTACCAGGTCGTCGACGTCGACGACGAGTCCGGTCTCCTCGAGAACCTCGCGCGCACAGGCGTCCTCCAGGCTTTCGCCCGGCTCCACCTTCCCGCCCGGCATCACATGCTTGCCCAGCCCGAATCCGGTCTTCTTCAGCCCGATCAGCATCTCCGTGACACCCGCCTCGGTCGTCCGGGTGAGCAGGCACTCGCAGGTGAGCGGGAGATTCACGTGACGTTCCCTCGGTAACATGACGGCGTGGAGATCGCGATCGACGACCTGAGCAGCCCCGAGATTATCGAACTGCTGGAATCTCACGTAGCCGAGATGAGGCGCGTGACACCGAATCCGGAGAGCGTGCACGCACTCGACCTCGACGGCCTGCGCCGCCCGGAGATCACGTTCTGGTCCCTCCGCGACGGCGAGCGGATCGCCGGCTGCGGCGCCATCAAGCGCATCGACTCGACGCACGCCGAGATCAAGTCGATGCGGACCTCCGCCGCGTACCAGCGCCGAGGCGTCGCCGCGCGGATCCTCGCGCACATCGAGGCCGAGTCCGCGCGCATGGGCCTGACCCGGCTCAGCCTCGAAACCGGCGCCGAGGACTTCTTCGCCCCCGCGCGTGCCCTCTACCTCCGCTCGGGCTTCGAATTCTGCGACCCCTTCGCCGACTACATACCGGACCCGCTGAGCGTCTTCATGACGAAGTCGATCGCATGAATCCCCTCGCCGAATCAGGCCTCGCAAAGGCGCCCGACGGCACCCACATCGCGTACCAGGTCAACGGCGACGGCCCACCCCTCCTGCTGCTCGCCGGCCAGGCGAACAACCACCACTGGTGCGACGGGGTACGCGACGACTTCGCCGGCGTCCGCACCACGATCACGCTCGACTACCGCGGCACCGGCGACAGCGACAAGCCGGACGCCCCCTACAGCATCGAGATCTTCGCGCAGGACGCCCTCGCGGTCCTCGACCACCTCGGTATCGAATCCGCCGACCTGTACGGCACCTCGATGGGCGGCCGCACCGCACAGGTCATCGCAGGCCGCTTCCCGCAGCGCGTGCGAAAGCTGATACTCGGCTGCACGTCCCCCGGCGGCGCGCACGGAATCGAGCGCAGCGACGCCGTGCGCCGATCCCTGGCCCAGCTCGACCGGAATGCCGCACGCCAGGCGTTGGCCGAGCTGATGTACACCCCCGCCTGGCTGGCCGAGCACCCCGGCCCGCACCAGACGATGGGCGACCTGGATATGCCCGACCACGCGCGGCGGCATCACCTGCGTGCCAGCGCCGGCCACGACGCCTGGGACCTGCTCCCCGCCATCCGCTCGCAGACCCTCGTGCTGCACGGCGCCGACGACGTGTTCAACCCCGCCGCGAACGCCCCGCTGATCACCGGGCGCATCCCCGACGCGCGGCTGCTCATGGTCGAGGGAGCCCGCCACGCATACTTCGAAGAATTCCGAAGCGTCGCGGGCCCCCTCGCGCTCGATTTCCTGGACTGATCCGCCCGCGCCGGCCGATCAGGCCGACGCGCTGTTCAGAGCCGCGATCTCCTCCGCGGAAAGCGTAAGTCCCACGCTCGGCAGCAGCTCAGCCAGCTGATCGACCGTCCGCGCCGAGGCGATCGGCGCGGCCACGGTCGGTTGCGCGGCGAGCCACGCCAGCGACACCGACGCCACCGGGACCTTGTGCGCCGCAGCGACCTCGTCCAGCACAGCGAGCGTCGCGTAACCGCGCTCGTCCCGGTACTTCGCCACGCCCTCGGCACGCACGGACTCGACCTCCACGCCCGGACGGTACTTGCCGGCCAGGAAGCCGCGAGCCAGCCCGAAATACGGCAGCGACGGAATCGACTCCTGCGCCAGGAACGGTGCCGTGTCCGCCTCGTACTCGGCACGCTCCAGCAGGTTGTAGTGGTTCTGCAGCGCGCTGTACCGCGCGAACCCCTCGCGCTCCGAGACGGCCAGCGCCTCGGCCAGCCGCGGCGCTGTGTAGTTCGAGGCGGCGATGTACCGGACCTTGCCCGCGCGCACCAACTCGTCGAACGCGCCGAGCGTCTCCTCCAGCGGCACCTCCGGGTCGTCACGGTGCGCGTAGTAGAGGTCGATGTAGTCCGTGCCGAGCCGCGCCAGCGACTCGTCGGCCGCCGCGAGGATGTTCGCCGCGCCCAGACCCGGGCGGTTCTTCTTCGCCGCCACCTTCGTGGCCAGCACGATCGAGGAGCGGTTGCCGCGCGAGGCGAACCAGCGCCCGAGCAATTCCTCGGACAATCCGCCCTCGCCGTTCACCCGGTGGCCGTACGCGTCGGCCGTGTCGATGAAGTTGCCGCCTGCCTGCGCGTAGGCGTCGAGGATGGCGAACGAGGACGCCTCGTCCGCCGTCCAGCCGAAGACGTTCCCGCCGAGGCAGAGCCCGTACACATCGAGGTCAGTGGTACCGAGTTTGCTCATGTCAGCGCCAACAAGCGCCCAGGGGCACTTGTTCCCCCACCCTCGGCCCGCAACCTCCCGCCCCTACGAAAGATTCGTTCGTCTGGGCCTTGTTGAACTTTCGATTCATTGGTAGCTTCCTCGCATCAGCCCCGAGGAGGTACCTCCGAATGTCCACATCCGTCGTCCCCGGCGTCAGCGGCGTCGACCGCGCCCGGCTCCGCACGCTGCTGGAACTCGAGCAGGCGCAGTTCGCCGAACGCAACCCGCGCTCCGCGGCGGCGTACCGGAGCGCCGATTCGCTCTTCGGCCGCGTGCCGATGACGTGGATGAACAAGACGTCCGCGCACTTCCCGCTCTACCTCGCCACCGCCCGCGGCGCGCACGTGACCGACATCGACGGCCACGAGTACGTCGACTTCTCGCTCGGCGACACCGGCTCGATGGCCGGCCACAGTCCCGCCGCCGTCACCGAGGCGGTGCGCAGGCGCGTGGAGGACCTCGGCGGCCTGGCCGTGATGCTGCCGACCGAACAGGCCGAAACCGCCGGCGCGCACCTGGCGAGCCGCTTCGGGCTGCCCCGCTGGTCCTTCTCGCTGACCGCCACCGACGCCAACCGCTGGGCCATCCGCCTCGCCCGCGCCGTCACCGACCGCCCGAAGATCCTGGTCAACAGCTACTGCTACCACGGCTCCGTCGACGAGTCACTGATCGTCACCGAGCCCGGTACCGAGGGCGTGCCCCGCCCCGGCAACGTCGGCGCGCCGGTCGCGGTCACCGAGACCAGCCGCGTCGCCGAGTTCAACGACCTCGAAGGCCTCGAGCGCGAACTGGCGCACGGCGACGTGGCGGCGGTGCTAATGGAGCCCGCGCTCACCAATATCGGCATCGTGCTGCCCGAGCCCGGCTACCTCGACGGGGTCAGGGAGCTGACCAGCCGGTACGGCACCCTGCTGATCATCGACGAGACGCACACCTTCTGCGCGGGCCCCGGCGGCGCGACCAGGACCTGGGGCCTGAACCCCGACATCATCACCATCGGCAAGGCCATCGGCGGCGGAATCCCCGCAGGCGCCTACGGCCTGTCCGCCGAGCTGGCCGACCGCCTGCTCAGCCGCGAAGACCTCGACCTCGTCGACATGGGCGGCGTCGGCGGCACCCTCGCCGGCAACGCCCTCTCCATCGCCGCCGTATGCGCCACCCTCGGCGAAGTCCTCACCGACAAGGCCTTCGACCACATGCACGCCCTGGCCGAGCGGTTCGAGGCAGGCGTCGCCGGCGTCATCGCGAAGAACAAACTCCCCTGGTCCGTCACCAGGCTCGGTGCGCGCGTCGAATACCGCTTCGCCGACCCGGCCCCGCGCACCGGCACCGAGGCCGCCGCCGTGCACGACCAAGAGCTCGACGACTACCTGCACACCTACCTCGCGAACCGCGGCATCCTCATGACGCCGTTCCACAACATGGCCCTGATGTCCCCGGCGACCACCGAGCAGGACGTAGACCTGCACACCCGCCACTTCGCCGCCGCCGTCGCCGAGCTCGTCCCCACCCAGGCCACCCGATAGCCTCGCCCCCATGACCACCCCGCGCCTGGACGACACCGACAAGCAGATCCTGCGGGCGCTGCAACACGACGGAAGAGTGTCCTACGCCGACCTGGGCCCGGCCGTAGGCCTCTCCGCCCCCGCCGCCCGCGCCAGAGTCCAGCGCCTCATCGACACCGGCGTAGTCCGCGTAGTAGGCGTAACCGATCCCATCGCCCTGGGCCTGCCGACCATGGCGATGCTAGGCGTCCGCGCCGAAGGCGACATCCGAGCCGCCGCCGACGCCATCTCCGCCTGCGAAGGAGTCATCTACGTAGTCCTCACGGCAGGCGCCTTCGACCTCTTCGTCGAAGTCGTCTGCCACACCCCCGCCGAGCTCCTCGCCGTGGTCAACGACCGCATCAAGGCCGTGCCGGGAGTCACGCACGTGGAGACGTTCACGTACTTCGGCATCCACACGCACCGGTTCGTCTGGGACGTGCCGTAAGGGACGAGGTCGGGCGTGCCGCCCTCGGCTCTGCCAGAGGCCCGCGGTCGAGACGCCGCGCCTGGCAGAACGCTGTCAATCAGTCTCGATGTGATCGAAGACGTAGACGTTCAACGTCGGGTACTCCGTATCCAGCTGACCGTTCGGCCGATACACGCACCGCTCGCTCCCGGCATCGAGCGTGACCGCCTCCCAGTTGTGGACGCGAGCGCGGCCGCCGTCGAGTGGTCCGCCGCGTAGCACGATGTTCGGCTCAGGATGATCGACGAACTTCGGCCGGTCCATGGGGCTATCCCCTCCGATTGAAGACGAGTTGGTACGCGCTCGCGCCCCAGACAGCGACCGAGGCGAAGAACGCGAGCAGCGCGTACTGGCTGCCGGTGGCGGCGGCTGCGGCACATGCGGCGAGTCCGAGGCATCCGGAGACCATGAAGAGCAGCGGCCAGATGTTGTGCGGGCGGTCGACGAACACGGTGACGATCTCGGGCTCGGCAGGCGGCGGGAGCGGCGGGATGTGGATGTCCACGCCTTCGTGCGCGGTCGTGTTGAACCGCGTCGGCGCCTCCTGGACCACGACCGGACGCTGGGCGCGCTCGTACGCTGCTGCCTCGCGCAGCAGACCGCGCAGCTCCGAGAGCGTCAGCCTCGCCTCGATCTGGCCGGACCCCGCCGTTGGGCGCTCGACGGAGGTGGTGATCTCGGGGTCCATGATCGGTCTCCTGCTCGGCGTCGTGTGCGGTCCGGCGGCAGGGTTTCCCCGTGCCCTTTTCCACGATCTCGGGAACCGCCGCATCTCACCCGCGCTGACGGCTGACCGGGCTACTTCGCATTCACGAACGCCAGCAGAAAGCGGCACCACGCAGATCCGCGGTGCCGCTCTGTAGTGCTGATTCACGGTGCAGCGTGTTCGGAGCCGGCTCAGCTCCCCCTACCAGCCCCGCTCGCGCCACGCATCCAGGTACGGTCGCTCGGCTCCGAGCGTCGTGTCCTTCCCATGGCCCGGGTAGACCCACGTCTCGTCAGGAAGAACATCGAAGATCTTGCTGACGACGCCCTCGTACAGGGACGCGAACCGCTCAGGGTCCTTCTGGGTGTTGCCGAGGCCGCCGGGGAACAGGCAGTCGCCGGTGAACAGGTGGGGATGGCCCTTGGGGTCGTCGTAGAGGAGGGCGATCGAGCCGGGGGTGTGGCCGACGAGGTGGATGGCGCGCAGCCGGGCGTCGCCGAAGGTGATCTCGTCGCCGTCGTCCACGAGGGTGCGGGTGGGGACGGGGATGCCGTCGGCGTCCAGGCGGCCGGCCAGGGTCTCGGCGCCGGTGGCCTCGACGAGGTCCGCCAGGCCCTGCCAGTGGTCCCCGTGCTGATGGGTCGTCACGACCTTCGCCAGCGAGCCGTTGACCAGGCGGATCAGGGTCTCGGGGTCGTTGGCGGCGTCGATCAGCAACTGGTCGCCGGTGTAGCGGCAGCGCAGCAGGTAGGCGTTGTTGTCATACGGGCCGACGGCGACCTTGGTGATGACCAGTTCCGCCAGTTCGCGCACGTCGGGGGCGCCGCCGACGGTGACGTTTCCGTGGTAGTTCATCTCTCTGCTCCCGAGCTCTGCTTCTCCACCGCTCCTACTTCCACGCCGGCGGCTGGGGCAGCGGGCCGTGCGGCTCCACGTTGAGGCCGTCGCCGTTGCTGCGGCCGATCAGCCACGCCACGAGCGCGGCCGACGGGCCGCGGACGATCGGGACCCCGGCGTCCTCGGGGGCGCAGAGAACGCCGTATACGCGGTCGTCGGTGCCGTCCTCGTCCTCCGAGAGCAGGCGGAACGCCGGGGACTCCGGCGTGAAGACGGGGTTGGAGAACCGCGCGGCGATCATCTGCAGCTCCGGCTCGGTGAAGTACTCCGGCCAGTGCGCGGGGGAGTAGGCCACGTTCAGGTCGACGTGGTGGATCAGGATCTCCTCGAGCCGCCACCACGGCAGCCACCCCGCCTGCTGCTTTCCGCCGCGGCGGCCCATGATCTCGTTCTGCCACTGCTCCTCGGTCAGCCGCGCCGCCTGCACGGCGAAGTGCTCGCCGGTCAGGCGCACGTCCGCCAGCAGTTCGGCCGCGGTACGTCCCGCGCCCGCCTCGATCTCGGCGTCGCGGGCCTCGGGCGAGGCGTACATCGGCGTCTCCTCGCCGGTCGCCGCCCAGGTCAGCAGTCTGCCTACGGCCTCGGCGTTGCGCGCCACGTGGGTGAGCACGTGGCCGCGGGTCCAGCCGGGGAGCAGGGAGGGTTCGCGCACGGCCGCGTCGTCGAACTGCTCGGCGGTGGCGATCAGCTGGGCCGTGGACTCGACGACCCGGGCGAGGGTCTCGGTCGGATCCGGCACGGGGATGCCGCTCGGGTCGGTTGCCATGGCTCTACTCTGGCGTATCCGGGGCCCGCGCCGCCACGCTCGGCTCCCGCCGGGCGCCCGGGTTCGACCGGACGGCACATTTCTGTCGGTGGGCCCGCCTACGATGGAGCGAGGTGGTTTCTCCTCGGCCTCGCGCTGCCGGGGGACGGGGAATCGCCGCAGGCCAGTGACCGAGAACACCCAGGGAGCAGAGCAGTGGCGGACAAGCTGATCGTGCGGGGGGCGCGGGAGCACAACCTCAAGGACGTCTCCCTCGACCTGCCGAGGGACGCCCTGATCGTCTTCACCGGGCTCTCCGGCTCCGGCAAGTCCTCGCTCGCGTTCGACACGATCTTCGCCGAGGGCCAGCGGCGCTACGTCGAGTCCCTGTCGGCCTACGCGCGCCAGTTCCTCGGCCAGATGGACAAGCCGGACGTCGACTTCATCGAGGGCCTGTCCCCGGCGGTCTCGATCGACCAGAAGTCGACCTCGAAGAACCCCCGGTCGACGGTCGGCACGATCACCGAGGTCTACGACTACCTGCGGCTGCTCTACGCGCGCGCCGGCCGGGCGCACTGCCCCGAGTGCAGGCGGATCATCACCCGGCAGAGCCCGCAGCAGATCGTCGAGCGGGTGCTCGAGCTCGAGGAGGGCACCCGTTTCCAGGTGCTCGCCCCGGTGGTGCGCGAGCGCAAGGGCGAGTACGCCGAGCTGTTCAAGGAGCTGCAGGCCAAGGGCTACAGCCGCGCCCGGGTGGACGGCGTGGTGATCCAGCTCGCCGAGCCGCCGACGCTCAAGAAGCAGGAGAAGCACACCGTCGAGGTGGTCATCGACCGGCTCGCGGTCAAGGAGTCGGCCAAGCGCCGGCTGAACGACTCGATCGAGACCGCGCTGCGGCTGGCCGGCGGCATGATCACGCTCGACTTCGTGGACCTGCCCGAGGACGACCCGCAGCGCGAGCGGATGTACTCGGAGCACCTCTACTGCCCGTACGACGACCTGTCCTTCGAGGAGCTCGAGCCGCGCTCGTTCTCCTTCAACTCGCCGTTCGGCGCCTGCCCGGAGTGCACCGGCCTGGGCATCCGGATGGAGGTCGACGAGGAGCTGGTCATCCCGGATCCGGAGATGACGCTGAACGAGGGGGCCATCGCCCCCTGGTCCGGCTCCGGGCAGGCGAACGACTACTTCGGCCACCTGCTCGAGGGCCTCGCCGGCGAGCTGGGCTTCGACATGGACACGCCGTTCAAGAAGCTCCCGGCCAAGGCCCGCAAGGCGATCCTGCAGGGCCACAACCACAAGGTGACGGTCAGCTACACCAACCGCTTCGGCCGCACCCGCAGCTACTCCACCGGCTTCGAGGGCGTCATCCCGTGGATCGAGCGGCGGCACGCGGAGGCCGAGTCGGACAGCTCCCGCGAGCGGCACGCCGGGTACATGCGCGAGGCGCCCTGCCCGGCCTGCAAGGGCACCCGGCTCAAGCCGCTGGTGCTCGCCGCGACCCTCGGCGGGCGCACCAAGGGCGAGTACACCGAGGGCGGCCGCTCCATCGCCGAGGTCGCCGCGATGCCGGTCGGCGAGTGCGCGCAGTTCCTGCGCGACCTCAAGCTGAGTAAGCGCGAGGCGCAGATCGCGGCGCGGGTGCTCAAGGAGGTCAACGAGCGGCTGCAGTTCCTGGTCGACGTGGGCCTCGACTACCTCTCGCTGGACCGCGCCTCGGCCACCCTGGCCGGCGGCGAGGCGCAGCGCATCCGGCTGGCCACACAGATCGGCTCGGGCCTGGTCGGCGTGCTGTACGTGCTCGACGAGCCCTCGATCGGCCTGCACCAGCGGGATAACCACCGGCTGATCGAGACCCTGGTCCGGCTGCGCAACCTCGGCAACACGTTGATCGTCGTCGAGCACGACGAGGACACCATCAAGGTCGCCGACTGGGTCGTCGACATCGGTCCCGGCGCGGGCGAGCACGGCGGCCACGTCGTCGTCTCCGGCCCGGTGTCCGACCTGCTCGAATCCGAAGACTCGCTGACCGGCGCGTACCTGTCCGGCCGGATGCGCATCGAGGTGCCGCAGCAGCGCCGCCCGATCGACCGCGACCGGATGCTGACGGTGCACGGCGCGCGCGAGCACAACCTCAAGGACGTCGACGTCAGCTTCCCGCTCGGCTGCTTCGTCGCGGTCACCGGCGTCTCCGGATCCGGCAAGTCCACGCTGGTCAACGACATCCTCTACACCCACCTGGCGCGCGAGCTGAACGGCGCGCGCAAGGTTCCGGGCCGGCACACCCGGGTGGACGGCGTCGAGCACCTCGACAAGGTCGTGCACGTGGACCAGTCGCCGATCGGCCGCACCCCGCGGTCCAACCCGGCGACCTACACCGGCGTGTTCGACCACGTCCGGCGGCTGTTCGCGGAGACCACCGAGGCGAAGGTGCGCGGCTATCTGCCGGGCCGCTTCTCCTTCAACGTCAAGGGCGGGCGCTGCGAGAACTGCCAGGGCGACGGCACGATCAAGATCGAGATGAACTTCCTGCCGGACGTCTACGTGCCCTGCGAGGTCTGCCACGGCAAGCGGTACAACGAGCAGACCCTCGAGGTGCACTACAAGGGCAAGACCATCTCGGACGTGCTGGACATGCCGGTGGCCGAGGCGGTCGAGTTCTTCGAGGCGATCCCGGGCATCGCCCGGCACCTGCGCACGCTCAACGACGTCGGCCTCGGCTACGTCCGGCTCGGCCAGAGCGCGACCACCCTCTCCGGCGGCGAGGCGCAGCGCGTCAAGCTGGCCTCCGAGCTGCAGCGCCGCTCCACCGGCCGGACCGTGTACGTGCTCGACGAGCCGACCACGGGCCTGCACTTCGAGGACATCCGCAAGCTGCTCGGCGTGCTCGGCCGGCTGGTGGACACCGGCAACTCGGTGATCGTCATCGAGCACAACCTCGACGTGATCAAGACCGCGGACTGGATCGTGGACATGGGCCCGGAGGGCGGCCGAGGCGGCGGCACGGTCGTCGCCGAGGGCACCCCGGAGCGCATCGCCGCGCACCCCGACTCGTACACCGGCCGCTTCCTCAAGGAGCTGCTCGGCTGACCGAGACCCCTCGCTGCCCCGGCCGCCCTTTGGCGGTATGAGGAGCCCGAGCCCGTGCCCCCGACCGCGCCCGAAACGCCCCGACCTGTATAGATTCGGACGGGAAGACCGCCCCGCTCAGGAAATTCTTAACCGGCGACCTTGAACCGCCCGTCGGCGCGCTCCGTGACTTGGCCGTGAAGGGCGTCGCCGTACCGGGCCCTGGTCCCGCGATCCACACCGGGGCCGGGTACGCTGGCGCGTCGAAGGTGTGCATACCGGACGACACGGGCAAGCCGCGTGCCGGGCTGCGCACATCCGAGATCCAAGGAGCGCTAACGACATGGCCGAACAGTCCCAGCCCGCCGCCGCCGACCGCCGTACCGTGCTGCGCACCACCGCGCTCGGTGTCGCCGTCGCCGGTGTGGGCGTCACCGCCGCGGCCTGCAGCAGTTCCAACAGCACCGCCCAGGGCTCGACCGCGCAGACTGCGGCCGGCGGCTCGTCCTCCACTGTCGCCTCTTCGAAGGTGCCGGTCGACGGCGGCTACATCGACACCACGAACAACGTCGTGGTGACGCAGCCGAGCGCCGGCGAGTACAAGGCGTTCACGGCGATCTGCACGCACCAGGGCTGCACCGTGTCGTCCGTGCAGAACAACGTCATCCAGTGCCCGTGCCACGGCTCCCAGTTCAGCGCGAAGGACGGATCCGTCATCACCGGCCCGGCCACCTCGCCGCTCGCCTCGAAGACCGTCACGGTCGCCGGCTCCACCATCACATACGGGGCCTGATCACCACCCCCACCGGATCAGGTCGACCACGGTCCCGGGCCACGGGCGCGCACCCGCGGGCCCGGGACCGCCTGTCGGTGCGAAGCCGTAGGCTGACACCGTGAGCGATCCGACGGCCTACCGCCCCGCCCCCGGCACGATTCCGACCCAGCCCGGGGTCTACCGGTTCCGCGACCAGTACGGCCGGGTCGTCTATGTCGGCAAGGCCGTCAACCTGCGCTCCCGGCTGTCGAACTACTTCCAGCCGCTCACCTCGCTGCATCCGCGCACGCAGTCCATGGTCACGACGGCGACCTCCGTCGAGTGGACCGTCGTCGCCAACGAGGTCGAGGCGCTCGCGCTCGAGTACTCCTGGATCAAGGAGTTCGAGCCGCGGTTCAACGTCAAGTACCGGGACGACAAGTCCTATCCGAGCCTCGCCGTGACCCTCAACGAGGAGTTCCCGCGGGTTCAGGTGATGCGCGGGCCCAAGCGCAAGGGCGTGCGCTACTTCGGCCCGTACGCCCACGCCTGGGCGATCCGGGAGACCGTGGACGCGCTGCTGCGCGTCTTCCCGATGCGCAGCTGCTCGCAGGGCGTCTTCCGCGGCGCGACGCTGACCGGGCGGCCCTGCCTGCTCGGGTACATCGACAAGTGCTCGGCGCCGTGCGTGGGCCGGATCAGCCCCGAGGACCACCGAAAGGTCGCGGAGGACTTCTGCACCTTCATGTCGGGGCAGACCGCCGGATTCATCCGCAGGCTCGAGCAGGAGATGAAGCAGGCCGCCGCCGGGCTCGAGTTCGAGAAGGCGGCCCGGCTGCGCGACGACCTCGGCGCGCTGCAGCGGGCCATGGAGCGCAACGCGATCGTGCTCGGCGACGGCACGGACGCGGACGTCGTCGGCATCTGCGAGGACGAGCTCGAGGCCGCGGTGCAGGTCTTCCACGTGCGCGGCGGCCGGGTGCGCGGCCAGCGCGGCTGGGTCGTGGAGAAGGTCGAGGACATCGACACCGGCGGCCTGGTCGGCCAGTTCCTGCAGCAGCTCTACGGCGACCAGGAGCCGGACGCGGTGCCGAGGGAGATCCTGGTGCCCGCGCTGCCGGAGGACGCCGAGGCGGTCCAGGCCTGGCTGGCCGGCCTGCGCGGCTACGGCGTCGAGCTGCGGGTGCCGCAGCGCGGCGACAAGCGGACGCTGATGGAGACCGTCGAGCGCAACGCGAAGCAGGCCCTGGCGCTGCACAAGACCAAGCGGGCGTCGGATCTGACGACTCGCGGGCAGGCGCTGGAGGACATCGCCGAGGCGCTCGGCATGGACCAGGCGCCGCTGCGCATCGAGTGCTACGACATCTCGCACACGCAGGGCGCCGAGGTCGTGGCGTCGATGGTCGTGTTCGAGGACGCGCTGCCGCGCAAGTCGGAGTACCGCCGCTTCACGATCAAGACGGTCGAGGGGCAGGACGACGTCCGGTCCATGCACGAGGTGATCAGCCGCCGGTTCAAGCGGTATCTCGCGGACGCGGCGAAGTCGGGCGAGGCGCTGCTGCCGGACGCGGAGCTCGAAGATAACAGGCCCACAAGTTCTGCGCTGGAAGCCGAGTCACCGCTGGAAGAAGACACCCTGCCGGAAGACGCTGAGAACGGAGGGGAGACCGTCGACGTTGGCACCGATACCGACGCCGGCACCGGCGCCGGCGCCGGCGCCGATACTGATACCGGCAACGGCAACGGCAAGGGCACCGACACCGATACCACCTTCGACACCGACACCGACGTCGACGCCGATACCACCTTCGACACCGGCAACGAAGCCTCATCCGCCGCGCGCGAGGACAAGCCGCTCAGCCGGAGCGCCTACCCGCCGCAGCTCGTGCTCGTCGACGGGGGTGCGCCGCAGGTGGCCGCGGCGGCACGGGCCCTTGCCGAGCTGGGCATCGAGGAGGTCGCCGTCGCGGGGATCGCGAAGCGGATGGAGGAGATCTGGCTGCCCGGCGAGCAGGACCCGGTCATCCTGCCGCGCACCAGCGAGGCGCTCTACCTGCTCCAGCGCGTCCGGGACGAGGCGCACCGGTTCGCGATCACCTTCCACCGGCAGCGGCGCTCGAAGGCGATGACGGCCGGCGGGCTGCTGGACGGCATCCCGGGGCTCGGCGAGGTGCGGCGCAAGGCGCTGCTCAAGCACTTCGGCTCGGTCAAGGCGGTGCGGGCCGCGAGCGCCGCGGAGCTCGCCGCGGTGCCCGGGATCGGAGCGGCCACGGCCGCCGCGCTGCACGAGGCGATCGCCGAGCGCTCCCGTTCCTCCAGCCGTCCGGCGGCGGTCAACACAGCGACCGGTGAGCTTCTGGAAGATGGCGGAAACTGAATAGAAAGGGACATAGACTCGGGGCGCGGGCCGGCGCGCGACCGGCTCGCGCGCGGGGCGGAGACCATGGACAGCGAAGCGTTCCGGGGGAAAGGCGGTTCACGATGAACGACGAGGTCGATGAGGCACCCGATTCGCCGGAGCCGCCGGAGCTCGTGGTGATCTCCGGGATGTCCGGCGCCGGCCGCTCCACCGCCGCCAAGGTCCTCGAGGACCTCGGCTGGTTCGTGGTCGACAACCTTCCCCCGAGCCTGATCGCCACGATGGTGGACCTCGCCGCCCGCACCCAGGGCTCGGTGCCCCGGATCGCCGTCGTCGTGGACGTGCGCGGCCGCTCCTTCTTCGAGCACCTGCACGAGGCGCTCTCCCACATAGAGGCCACCGGCCTTCGGCACCGCATCGTCTTCCTCGAGTCGGCGGACGACGTGCTGGTGCGCCGTTTCGAGAACGTGCGCCGGCCGCACCCGCTGCAGGGCGAGGGCCGGATCACCGACGGCATCAAGCTGGAGCGGGACCTGCTGCGCGAGCTGCGCGGCGAGGCCGACCTGGTGATCGACACCTCCAGCCGGAACGTGCACGAGCTGCGCGCGACGCTGGAGGCCGCCTTCGGCCGGGAGAACGGCGAGGGCGGGCTGCGCGCCACGGTGATGTCCTTCGGCTTCAAGTACGGGTTGCCTGTGGACGCAGACCTCGTACTCGACGTACGCTTTCTGCCCAACCCGCACTGGATTCCCGAGCTGCGCCCGCGCACCGGCCTCGACCGCGAGGTGAGCGCCTACGTGCTGGCCCAGCCCGGAGCCAAGGAGCTGCTCGAGTCCTACAGCGAGACCCTGCGGATCATCACCGCCGGGTACCGCAAGGAGGGCAAGCGCTACGTGACCCTCGCGGTAGGGTGCACCGGCGGGAAGCACCGGAGCGTCGCGATGGCCGAGCAATTCGCGGCGCGATTGAGCAGCGACGGCGTGGACACGACGGTGGTCCACCGGGACGTAGGGCGTGAGTGAGCGAACAGCGAGACGGCAAGGCCCCGCAGGGCGACGGCGCTCCGCGGGTGGTCGCCTTCGGCGGCGGGCACGGCATGCATGCCTGCCTCTCGGCCCTGCGAACCCTGACCGACCGGCTCACCGCGATCGTCACGGTGGCCGACGACGGCGGGTCCAGCGGCCGGATCCGGCAGGAGCTCGGCGGCCTGCCCCCCGGTGACCTGCGGATGGCGCTCGCGGCGCTCTGCGGGGACGACGAGTGGGGCCGGACCTGGGCGAAGGCGCTGCAGCACCGCTTCGGCGGCTCCGGCCACCTGTCCGGGCACGCCCTGGGCAACCTGCTGATCACCGCCCTGTGGGAGGAGCTCGGCGAGCCGGTCGCGGCGCTTGACTGGGTCGGCCGGCTGCTCGGCGCGCGCGGCCGGGTGCTGCCGATGGCGGCCGTGCCGCTGGAGATCGAGGCGCAGGTGCGCGGCGTGGACCCGGGGCACCCGCTGCGGGTGAGCACGGTGCGCGGGCAGCACTCGCTGGCGAAGACACCCGGCGAGGTGCTCAGCGTCCGGCTGCTGCCGCAGGATCCGCCGGCCGTGCCGGACGCGGTCGCGGCGATCGACGAGGCGGACTGGGCCGTGCTCGGCCCCGGCAGCTGGTTCACCAGCGTGCTGCCGCACCTGATGGTGCCGGAGCTGGCCCGGGCGCTGCTGCGCACCGACGCCAAGCGGCTGCTGGTGCTCAACCTCGGGCCGCAGATCGGCGAGACCGACGGCTTCACCCCGGCCGACCACGTCGAGGTGCTCGCGGCGCACGCGCCGGAGCTACGGCTGGACGCGGTGCTGGTCGATCCGTCCTCGCTGCGCGAGCCGCACGAGGAGCGCAAGCTCCAGGAGGTCGCCGCCTCGGTCGGCGCCGAGGTGTACACGGCGGCGGTCGCGGCGGGCGGCGAGCAGCCGTACCACGACCCGGTCCGGCTGGCCGCGGCCATCGCGGCGATCTTCGCGGGCGCGCGCACCGGAGCCGTCGCCTGACCGCTTCCCGGCGGCGGCGCTCCGGGCCGAGAATCCGATTAATGATCCGTCCGTGGGTCATCCCTGCCGGTGATCCAGGGGCGTATCCGGGCCCCGGGGTGGTCACTGACCGTTAACCTGGATGGCAGCCCATCCCGCCCTGTACCGATAGGAGGCCGCGTAGCCATGGCGATGACCGCGGCGGTCAAAGACGAGCTGAGCCGGCTCACGGTGGTCAAGCCGTGCTGCCGGAAGTCCGAGACCGCGACCCTGCTGCGCCTGGCCGGATCGATCCACCTGGTGCAGGGCCGGATCGTGATCGAGGCCGAGCTGGACGCGGCCGCGGCGGCGCGCCGGCTGCGCAAGAACATCTCCGAGATCTACGGGCACACCTCAGAGCTCGGCGTGATCGCGCCCGGCGGTCTGCGCCGCGGCAGCCGCTACGTGGTGCGGGTGGTGCGCGACGGCGAGGCGCTGGCCCGGCAGACCGGCCTGGTGGACGGCCGCGGGCACCCGGTGCGCGGGCTGCCGCCGCAGGTCGTCGCCGGTTCCGTGTGCGACGCCGAGTCGGCGTGGCGCGGCGCTTTCCTCGCGCACGGCTCGCTGACCGAGCCCGGCCGCTCCAGCGCGCTGGAGATCACCTGCCCCGGGCAGGAGGCGGCGCTCGCCCTGGTCGGTGCGGCCCGCCGGCTCGGTGTGGGTGCGAAGAACCGCGAGGTGCGCGGCGTGGAGCGGGTCGTGGTGCGCGACGGCGACGCGATCGGCGCGCTGCTCACCCGCCTGGGCGCGCACGACTCGGTGCTCGCCTGGGAGGAGCGCCGGATGCGCCGCGAGGTGCGGGCGACGGCGAACCGGCTCGCGAACTTCGACGACGCCAACCTGCGCCGTTCCGCGCGGGCCGCGGTGGCCGCCGGGGCGCGGGTGGGCCGGGCGCTGGAGATCCTCGGCGAGAACGCGCCGGAGCATCTGGCGCTCGCCGGGCGGCTGCGCCTGGAGCACCGGCAGGCCTCGCTGGAGGAGCTCGGCGCGCTCGCCGACCCGCCGCTGACGAAGGACGCCGTCGCCGGACGGATCCGCCGGCTGCTGGCCCTCGCCGACCGCCGTGCCACAGACCTCGGCATTCCGGGGACCGAGGCCTGCCTGACGCCGGAGCTTTTCGCCGCGGCCGGGGTCGCCGACGTCTGACGTTTCGTGGGCGCACAAGATTCAACCAGCCGGAAACATGCTTGCTACCAGCGGGTAATTCCACATGCCGGGCCGGGTGGTCGAGCCGGTGTGCCTGCCTGTAGGTTGAGACTGAATGTAGTCGGAATCACATGCACCACGGCGGCGGCAATGGGGCCCTCGTACAAGGTGCTCGAAAGAGGAGACCTTCGTGACCGTTCGCGTTGGCATCAACGGCTTCGGCCGTATCGGCCGTAACTTCTTCCGGGCCACTGCGGCGTCGGGCGCCGACATCGAGATCGTCGGCATCAACGACCTCGCCAGCCCGAAGATCCTGGCTCACTTCCTCAAGTACGACTCCGTCCTGGGCCGCTTCCCGGGCTCCGTCGAGGCGACCGAGGACTCCCTGGTCATCAACGGCAAGGCCATCAAGGTCCTCGCCGAGCGCGACCCGGCGGCGCTGCCGTGGAAGGAGCTGGCGGTCGACGTCGTCGTCGAGTCCACCGGCCTGTTCACGAACGCCGACGACGCCGCCAAGCACCTCGAGGCCGGCGCGAAGAAGGTCATCATCTCCGCGCCCGCCACCGGCGACGCGAAGACCCTGGTCATGGGCGTGAACCACGACGAGTACGACGCGGCGACGCACCACGTCCTGTCGAACGCCTCGTGCACCACCAACTGCCTGGCCCCGCTGGTCAAGGTGCTGCTGGACGAGTTCGGCATCGAGCAGGGCCTGATGACCACGGTCCACGCCTACACCACCGAGCAGCAGCTGCAGGACCAGATCGCGCTGACCCGCAAGGGCACCATCGACCTGCGCCGCGCCCGGGCCGCGAACCTCTCGGTGATCCCGGCCTCTACCGGTGCCGCGCGCGCCATCTCGCTGGTCATCCCCGAGGTCAAGGGCAAGCTGGACGGCTTCGCCATGCGCGTGCCGGTCCCCACCGGCTCGGTGACCGACCTGACGGTGAACCTCTCCCGCGAGGCCACCAAGGACGAGATCAACGCCGCGTTCAAGAAGGCCGCGTCGGAGGGCAAGCTCAAGGGCTTCCTGAAGTACAACGAGGACGAGATCGTCTCCTCGGACATCGTGACCGACCCGTCCTCCTGCATCTTCGACTCCACCCTGACCATCGCCCAGGGCTCCCAGGTCAAGGTCGTCGGCTGGTACGACAACGAGTGGGGCTACTCGAACCGCCTCATCGACCTCATCACGCACGTCGGCGCCGGTCTCTGACCGTCGCACGCAGCCTGATGTAGCACTGCGGGCCCGCACGACCTCACCGGTCGTGCGGGCCTTCGTCGGATTGAAGCATTCTCACTTCAGAGGGTTACAGATGAAGACGATTGACGACCTCGACGTCGCCGGCAAGCGCGTCCTGGTGCGCGCCGACCTGAACGTCCCGCTCGACGGCACGCGCATCACCGACGACGGCCGGATCCGCGCCTCGGTCCCGACGCTGCAGGCGCTGCTTGAGCGCGGCGCCAAGGTGATCGTGACCGCGCACCTGGGCCGCCCGAAGGGCGTCGACCCGGAGGCGGACGCCAAGTTCTCCCTCGCGCCGGTCGCGGTCCGCCTGGGCGAGCTGCTCGGCAAGCCGGTCGCGTTCGCCACCGACACCGTCGGCCCCTCCGCGCGGGAGACCGTCGCGGCGCTGCGGGACGGCGAGATCGCGCTGCTCGAGAACGTCCGGTTCAACCCGGCCGAGACCAGCAAGGACGCCGTCGAGCGCGGGAAGTTCGCCGACGAGCTCGCCAGGTTCGCCGACTTCTTCGTCTCGGACGGCTTCGGCGCCGTGCACCGCCGGCACGCCTCGGTCTACGACATCGCCGAGGACCTGCCCAGCGCCGCCGGCCGGCTGATCACGACCGAGCTCGGCGTGCTCAAGAAGCTCACCGAGGACGTCGAGCGGCCCTACGTGGTCGTGCTCGGCGGCTCGAAGGTCTCCGACAAGCTCGGCGTCATCGACAACCTGCTGGACAAGGCCGACCGGATCCTGATCGGCGGCGGCATGGTCTTCACCTTCCTCAAGGCCCAGGGCCACGAGGTCGGCAAGTCGCTGCTCGAGCAGGACCAGCTGGAGACCGTGGTCGGCTACCTGGAGCGGGCCAAGGACTCGGGCGTGGAGATCGTGCTGCCGGTCGACATCGTCGCCGCCACCGCGTTCGCCGCGGACGCCGCGCACGACGTCGTCGCGGCCGACGCGATCCCGGCCGACCGGATGGGCCTGGACATCGGCCCCGAGTCCGGCAAGCTGTTCGCCGCGAAGCTCGCCGACGCGCGCACGGTGTTCTGGAACGGCCCGATGGGCGTGTTCGAGATGGACGCCTTCGCGGGCGGCACCCGGGCGGTCGCGCAGGGCCTGCTCGACTCCCCGGCCTTCACCGTCGTCGGCGGCGGCGACTCGGCCGCGGCCGTGCGCGCGCTCGGCTTCGACGAGGCCGCGTTCGGCCACATCTCCACCGGCGGCGGCGCGTCGCTGGAGTACCTCGAGGGCAAGGCCCTGCCCGGCATCACCGTTCTGGAAGGCTGAGTAAGTGAGCACGCGCACCCCGCTGATGGCGGGCAACTGGAAGATGAACCTCAACCACTTCGAGGCCATCGCCCACGTTCAGAAGATCGCCTACGCCCTCAACGACAAGGACTTCGCGGCGGTGGAGGTGGCGGTGCTCGCGCCGTTCACCGACCTGCGCTCGATCCAGACGCTGGTGGACGGCGACAAGTTCAAGATCAAGTACGGCGCCCAGGACGTCTCGCAGCACGAGTCGGGCGCGTACACCGGCGAGATCTCGGCCGCGATGCTGGCGAAGCTCAAGTGCGACTACGTCATCGTGGGGCACTCCGAGCGGCGCGAGTACCACGGCGAGAGCGACGCCGAGGTCGCGGCCAAGGCGGCGATCGCGCTCAAGCACGAGATCTCCCCGATCATCTGCTTCGGCGAGAAGCTGCACGTACGCCAGTCCGGCGAGCACGTCGCGCACTGCGTCGAGCAGCTGACCGGATCGATCGCGGGCCTCACCGGCGAGCAGCTGCGCAAGTCCGTGCTGGCCTACGAGCCGGTCTGGGCGATCGGCACCGGCGAGGTGGCCACCCCGGCCGACGCGCAGGAGGTCATCGGCGCGTCCCGGGCGAAGCTCGCCGAGCTGTACGACGCCGAGACGGCCGACGCCGTCCGCATCCTGTACGGCGGCTCCGTCAAGGGCTCCAACGCGGCCGGCATCATGGCCGAGAAGGACGTGGACGGCGCGCTGATCGGCGGCGCCTCGCTGGACCCCGAGGACTTCGTCCGGATCGTGCGCTACCGGGACACCGCGGTCGCCTGACCATGAGAGACGGCTACTGGTCTCGCACCCGCCGGACCAGGTAATCTGAGGCGGTTGCCGCACGCCGCGGCAACCGCCGGCCGTCCACCGAGAGAGAAGCGCCCCGTGATCCTCACCCTTGAGATCATCCTGGGTATCACCAGCCTGCTGCTGATCCTGTTCGTCCTGCTGCACAAGGGCAAGGGCGGCGGTCTTTCCGACATGTTCGGCGGCGGTTTCACCTCGCAGCACGGCGGTTCCTCGGTGGTCGAGAAGAACCTCGACCGCATCACGATCGTGCTCTCGGTGATCTGGCTCGCCTGCATCGTCGGCATCGGAATCGCCTACAAGTAGGACAGATCCGGGCGAATCCGCTCCGATATCGGGCGGAACCGGGGGGATGCGCACCCGCGTCTGACCTAACGCTCGTACACTGGTGCATCGCGCCTTTTGTACGGCGACGGTGGAGCACTACGCGGTCTGCGGCAGGGAGACGGATAAAAGTGGCTAGTGGCAACGCGATTCGCGGCAGCCGGGTCGGCGCCGGCCCGATGGGCGAGGCCGAGCGGGGCGACACCGCGCCGCGCGTCTGGATCACCTTCTACTGCTGCAACGGGCACGAGACCCGGCCGAGTTTCGCCAGCGACGCGGCGATCCCGGAGAGCTGGGACTGCCCGCGCTGCGGCTTCCCGGCCGGTCCGGACCGGGACAACCCCCCGGCTCCGCCGCGCACCGAGCCGTACAAGACGCACCTCGCGTACGTGCGCGAGCGGCGCAGCAACGAGGACGGCGAGGCCATCCTGGCCGAGGCGCTGGCCAAGCTGCGCGGCGAGATCTGAGCTCCCGCGCCGCCTAGAATCGGCCCATGGCGGATTGGGACGAGACCACGCGCAGGTTCGAGATCTTCATCGATCGCGAGGTGCGGGAGAGCTCCCCGCTCTACACGGCGCTTACCCAGTACGTCTCGGACGACCTGGCCGCGCGCGGCTACTTCCTCGAGGTGCTCGGCCAGGCGCCGCACCGGCAGCGCATCCCCAACCTGCTCCTCGCCTCGGTGCACCGGGTGTTGTTCGATCACCCGAACGAGTCCCTGGCGGAGTACTACCCGTCGCTGGGCGGTTCTCGGGAGCCGGATGAAAACCTTCCGAAGGTCTTCGCCGAGTTCGTCGCCGCGCACCGCGCGGAGATCGATCCGCTGCTGGCGAACGGCGAGACGCAGACGAACGAGGTGCAGCGCAGCGCGCAGCTGCTGCCCGCCTTCGGCTGGGTGCAGGCGACGACGCGGCGCCCGCTGGGGCTGATCGAGATCGGCCCCAGCGCCGGCCTGCTGCTGCACGCGGACCGCTACGACTTCCGCTACGAGTTCGCCGACGGCACGGTGCTGGAGGGCGGCGAGGCGTCCGCTGACGGCGTTCCCGCGCTGCATTGCCCGATCCACGGCTCGTGCAGGCCGGAACAGCTCGCGCCCTTCGTCACCAAGCCGCTGCGCGTCTCCTCGCGCGTCGGCCTGGACCTGAATCCGCTCAGCCCGACCGATCCCGAGGCGTGCGCCTGGCTGCGCGCCCTGGTGTGGCCCGAGCACGCCGAGCGCCGTGCCCGGCTCGAAGCGGCCCTGGCGCACGCCGCGCGACGGCCGGTGCGCCTGCGCAAGGGCGACGCCGTGCGCATCCTCGCGGACGCCGTGGATTCCGTGGCGGACAACGCGATCCCGTGCGTCTTCGTCTCGAACAGCCTGCCGCACTGGAGCCCGGAGGGCCGCGAGGAGCTCGTCCGGCTGGTCCGCGAGCTCGGTGCGCGGCGCGACCTGGTGTTCATCATCAAGGAGGCGCACCGGATCGGACTCGGCCTGTTCAGCGGTGAGCCCGATCCGGCTGCGCCCGAAGGCAAGGACGTGCACGAGGTGCTGGGCGCGGTCGTCTACCTCGGCGGCCGCGAGCGGCTCTTCCGCCTCGGTGCGGCCGGAATGCACGGCGCGTGGCTCGACTGGGCTCCGCGTCCGCTGGGCTGATCGCGCCGCCGGCCGGTTTGCCGCTGCCGGGCTGGTCTGGCTAGTCCGCGGTCTCCTGCTTCGTCCAGCGGTGCTCGATCCTCCCGAACCGCCACACCAGCACGGCCGCGATCCATGTCGCCGCGAACAGGCCGGCGATGGTGAATCCGGCCCGGTTGATGTCGAAGTCCGCCATGTAGTCCCAGAATCCGCCGGACAGGTGCAGCTCGCCGGTCAGCACGCCGAGCATCTCGACCGTGCCGATGATGAACGCGGCGGCGATCGACAGCCCCGTGATCACGAGGTTGTAGTAGACCTTGCGGACCGGTTTCGCGAAGGCCCAGCCGTAGGCGAAGTTCATGAAGCAGCCGTCGAGCGTGTCGAACAGGGTCATGCCGCCGGAGAACAGCAGCGGCAGCGCGAGGACCGCGTAGAACGGCAGGCCGCTGGTCGCCGCGTACGCCGTGGCCGCGAGCAGCACGACCTCGGTCGCGGTGTCGAATCCGATGCCGAAGGCGCAGCCGACGAGGTACATCTGCCAGGTCTTCGTGATCGAGCGCATGAAGCGGCCGAAGAAGCGCCACATCAGCCCGCGGGCCTGGAGCTGCCTCTCCAGTTCCTCCTCGTCGAGGTCGCCGCGCCGCATCTGCTTGAACACCTTGGCGATCCCGGCCAGCACGACCAGGTTCAGCGCGGCGATCAGGTACAGGAAGCCCGCCGCCGTGATCGTGCCGATGGTGCCGCCGAGCGTCTCATAGGTCGAATTCGGGTCGACGAGAGCGCCGAACACGGCCTTAGCCGCGACGGTGATCCCGACGCCGACCGCGACGACGATGCTGGAGTGGCCGAGGGCGAACACGAAGCCGACCGCGATCGGGCGCTCGCCGTCGGACATCAGCTTGCGGGTGACGTTGTCGATCGCCGAGATGTGGTCGGCGTCGAAGGCGTGCCGGGCGCCGAGGGTCCACGCGGTGACGGCCACGCCGAGGCCCACGCCGAGTTTCGCGTACGCGAAGTGATGCGGCATCACCGTGAAGACGTAGATGCCCCAGCCGGAGCCGTTGATCGCGAGAACTACCAGGGCGATCAGGCCGAGGCGGCCCCATTCGCGGGGCTCGAGGGCGTGAACCAGGGAACGCCGTCGGGGCGAGGGGATTCCGGGCGCGGGCGCGGGCAATTGGGCGCGAGGCATCGCGGGCCAATCCTTCCATCGAGGCTGGCTGAGCGTGCGCGCGCCGAGAGGCGACCGGACTTCCCCGGGAACAGGGATCACCGTTGCGGGACAGTGCCGGATTCACACCGGCTTCGCTCTCCGCGCGCGGCCCCGGCGAGGGCCGGGGCAGGGTGCATCGTACTGCCTGGCACCGCGGATGCGGCTCACTGCGGATGCGGAGCCTTGGCGACCATGATGACGGTGACCGTCGCGTTCTTCTCCGAGACCTTGTAGAGCACCCGGTAGTACCCGAGCAGCAGCCGGCGCAGTCCGCCCCGGCCGAGGTTGGCGCTGTTGCCCGGCCGGGGGTTGTCGCCGAGCTCGTACACGGCCGTCAGCACCAGCTGCGCGCCCAGCTTGTCCTCGCGGTACAGCAGGGTCGCCGCGTCGATGGCGGCCGGCTTCCAGTCGATCCAGTAGGTCCTGCGCTGTTCCTCGTCGGTCTCCTTGTCCTTGTGACGGGGCACTTAGCTGTCCTCGTCCATTCCCAGGAGCTTCCTGACCTGGTCGTGCGGCACGAGATCGTCGTCCTGCGCCAGGATCCGCTCGGCCAGCGCGACGTCGGCCTCGTCCTCGCGGCGCCGGAAGTACTCCAGCACCTCGTAGGGCACGATCGCCGCCACCGGCGTGCCATGCTGCGTGATGGTGATGATCTCGCCGCCGTGGTGCGACTTGGCGACGAGATTGCCGAGGCGCGTGCGCGCGTCGGTGAGGGTCACTGTCTCTGACATGTACAAAACGTACACTTTGCAGACTTTGTTGTAAAGAGTGGGCCCCGCGGTCGCGACCGCGGGGCCCACAGTGGTACTCGGTACTGCTCGGTGGTGCGGCGCTCTACCGCAGCAAACCCGCCGCGGCCTCGTCGACGAGCCAGAGCGTCGCCTCCGTGCCGTGGGCGCCCACCGCGGGCGTGTGCACCTGGTCGGCGCTGGAGAGCGCGCGGGCCACGGCCTCGGCCTTCTCGGCCCCGGACGCCACGACCCACACCTCGCGCGCGGCCTGGATCACGCGGAAGGTGAGCGAGATCCGGTCGGGCGGCGGCTTGGGGGAGTTGTGCACCGCGATCACGGACGGCGCGACCTCGCGGGTGCCCGGGTGGTCCGGGAACAGCGAGGCGATGTGGCCGTCCGGGCCCATGCCGAGCAGCAGCACGTCGAACTCCGGGGCGTCCTTGCCGTCGGAGCCCGCGTACTTCGCCAGCTCGGCGGCGTAACGCTCGGCCGCGGCCGCCGCGTCATCGCCGTCCGGGCCGTCGCTCGGGGCCATGACGTGCACGAACTCCGGGTTCAGCGGCAGCCCGTCCAGCAGGGCTTCCCTGGCCTGGGTCTCGTTGCGCTCCTTGTCCCCGGCGGGGACGAAGCGCTCGTCGCCCCACCACAGGTGCACCCGGCCCCAGTCCACGGCCTCGCGCGCGGGCAGCTGCGCGAGCGCGGCCAGCGTGCCGATGCCGATCGTGCCGCCGGTCAGCACCAGGTGCGCCACGTCCCGCTCGGCCAGCACGTCGACCAGCTTGGTCGCTAGCCGCGCCGCCGCCGCCGAAGCCAGGACCGGGCCGGACGGGTGGCGGATGACGCGGGCTCCGGCGCGCGCGGCAGTCAAGCCGACTCCCCGGTCGGGGCCCCGGCGTCCGCCGCGGACCCGTCAGCGGACCCGTCCCCGGCCTCGTCGGCGTCCTCGGCCTCGTCGACCGCCACGGGGGCCGGCTCGCCGAGGCGCGCGGCCTCCTTGGCGGCCTTCTCGACTGTCGGGCCAGCCACCTTCAGCGGCTCGGTGAAGGGCACGTCCACCTCGGCCAGCATCCGGGCGTAGACGTCGTCCTGGTCCAGCCGGCGCAGCTCCTCGGCGATCAGCTCGGCGGTCTCCCGCCGCTTGAGCGCCACCGGGCGGTCCGGCTGGCCCGGGATGGAGAGCGTGGCCAGCTCGCCGTCCGGCCGGCTCAGCCGGATCGGGCCGTCCGCGGTCATCAGCTCGACCGAGGTGATGCCCGGGCCCTCGTCCGCGGTCCGGGTCACCGGCACGCCGAGGCGCTGCCGCAGCCACACGGCCAGCACCCGCACCGAGGGGTTGCCCTCCTCGCCGGAGACCGCGACCGAGCTGACCGCGCGCGGGAACTGGTCCAGCGCGGCGGCCAGCATCGAGCGCCACGGGGTGAGCCGGGTCCAGGCCAGGTCGGTGTCGCCCGGCTGGTAGCCGGCCGCGCGCGCCACGAGCTTGGTCATCGGCTTGTAGTACTCGGCCGCGTCGGTGATCCGGCGCTGCGCGAAGGCGCCCAGCGGGTCCTTCGACGGCGCGTCCGGGCCCTCGTCCGGCCACCAGGTGACGACCGGGACGTCCGGCAGCAGCAGCGGCAGCACGACCGAGTCGGCGTGCGTGGCCAGCTCGCCGTACAGCCGCAGCACCACGACCTCGCCGGGGCCGTTCTCGTCGCCGGTGCGCACCTCGGCGTCCAGCCGGGTGCGCGTGGTGTCCGGCCGGCCGATCGCGATGATGATCCGCGCCGGGTGCTCCCGGGCGGCCCGGCTCGCGGCCTTCATCGCGTCGTAGTGGTGCCGCTCCTCGGTGGAGACGACCAGCGTCAGCACGGCGCCCGTGGTCGGGGTGCCGCTCTTGTGCCGGGCCGCCACCAGCGTGGAGGCGATCTTGCCGGACGTCGTGTCGGTCAGATCGATGATCACGACTCGACACCTCCGTGGGCCGCGCCGGTCGGATCGATGGCGCACTTGTTCATGGCCGCCTCCAGCTGCGTTCGTCGCGCGCGAGCATCTCGTCGGCCTCGGCCGGTCCCCAGGTGCCCGCCGGGTACTGCGCCGGCTTGCCGTTCTCCGCCCAGTACTTCTCGATCGGGTCGAGGATCTCCCAGCCCAGCTCGACCTCCTCGGTGCGCGGGAACAGCGGCGCGTCGCCGAGCAGCACGTCCAGGATGAGCCGCTCGTAGGCCTCAGGGGAGGACTCGGTGAACGCCTCGCCGTACTGGAAGTCCATCGACACGTCGCGCACCTCCATCGAGGTGCCCGGCACCTTGGAGCCGAAGCGCACGGTGATGCCCTCGTCCGGCTGCACCCGGATGACCAGGGCGTTCTGCCCGAGCTCCTCGGTCATCGTGTCGGTGAACGGCAGGTGCGGGGCGCGCTGGAAGACCACCGCGATCTCGGTGACGCGGCGGCCGAGCCGCTTGCCGGTGCGCAGGTAGAACGGCACGCCGGCCCAGCGCCGGGTGTCGATCTCCAGCTTGATGGCCGCGTAGGTGTCGGTGATGGAGTCCGGCGCGATGCCGTCCTCCTCCAGGAAGCCGAGCACCTTCTCGCCGCCCTGCCAGCCGCCGGTGTACTGGCCGCGCACGGTGTGCTGGCCGAGGTCCTCCGGCAGCTGCACCGCCGAGAGCACCTTGACCTTCTCCGCGAACACCGCGTCCGCCTCGAAAGACCCCGGCTCCTCCATGGCGGTCAGCGCGAGCAGCTGCAGCAGGTGGTTCTGGATCACGTCGCGGGCCGCGCCGATGCCGTCGTAGTACCCCGCGCGGCCGCCGATGCCGATGTCCTCGGCCATGGTGATCTGCACGTGGTCGACGTAGTTGCGGTTCCAGATCGGCTCGAACATCGTGTTGGCGAAACGCAGCGCCAGGATGTTCTGCACCGTCTCCTTGCCCAGGTAGTGGTCGATCCGGAAGACCGACTTGGGCGCGAAGACTTCGGCGACGACCCGGTTCAGCTCCCTGGCGCTGGCCAGGTCGTGCCCGAAGGGCTTCTCGATGATGACCCGGCGCCAGGATTCCGGGCCGCCGTCGGACAGCCCGGACTCCTTGAGCTGCTGGACCACGTTCGGGAAGAACTTCGGCGGCACCGAGAGGTAGAACGCGTGGTTGCCGTTCGTCCCACGCAGCCGGTCCAGCTCGTCGATGGTCTCCTTGAGCTGCGCGAACGCGGCCGGGTCGCCGAACTCGCCGGGCACGAAGCGGAAGCCCTGGGCCAGCTGGTTCCAGACCTCCTCGCGAAAGGGCGTGCGCGAGTGCTCCTTGACGGCCTCGTACACGACCTGCGAGAAGTCCTGGTCCGCCCAGTCCCGCCGGGCGAAGCCGACCAGGGCGAAGCCCGGGGGCAGCAGCCCCCGGTTCGCCAGGTCGTAGATCGCCGGCATCAGCTTCTTGCGGCTCAGGTCGCCGGTGACGCCGAAGATCACCAGGCCGCAGGGTCCGGCGATCCGCGGCAGCCGCCGGTCCTGCGGGTCGCGCAGCGGGTTCGCCAGCGTGGTGCCCGCGTGCTCGACCTCGTCGAGGTGCCGGTGCGTGATCGACGGCCCGAAGACGTCGCCGTCTCTGCCGACAGGGCTCACGCCTCGCCTCCGAGCTTGGTGAGCTCCGCCTCGGTCGCGTCCAGCAGTTCCTTCCAGGACGCCTCGAACTTCTCGACGCCCTCGTCCTCGAGCAGCTGGACGACCTCGTCGTAGGAGATGCCCAGCTTCTCGATGTCCTCGATGACCTTCCTGGCCTCGGCGTAGGTGCCGCGCACCGCGTCGCCGTTCGGGGCGCCGTGGTCGGCCTCGGCGTTCAGGGTGGCCTCGGGCATCGTGTTCACGACGCCGGCGACGATCAGGTCGTCCACGTACAGGGTGTCCTTGTACGCCGGGTCCTTCACGCCGGTCGAGGCCCACAGCGGACGCTGCGCGGTGGCGCCGGCCGCCTTCAGCGGCGCCCAGCGCTCACTCGAGAAGACCTCCTCGAAGGCCTCGAAGGCGAGCCGGGCGTTGGCCACGGCGGCCTTGCCGAGCAGCGCGTTCGCCGCGTCGCCGCCGATGGCCTTGAGGCGCTTGTCGATCTCGGTGTCGACGCGGGAGACGAAGAACGAGGCGACCGACTGGATCTTGCTGAGGTCGTGCCCGTTCGCCTTCGCCTGCTCGATGCCGGCGATGAACGCGTCCATGACCTCGCGGTAGCGCTCGAGCGAGAAGATCAGGGTCACGTTGACGCTGATGCCCTCGGCCAGCACCGCGGTGATGGCCGGCAGGCCCGCGCGGGTCGCCGGGATCTTGATCAGGATGTTCTCCCGGTCGACCAGCCACCACAGCTGCTTGGCCTCGGCGATCGTGGCCTCGGTCTCGTGCGCGAGCCGCGGGTCCACCTCGATCGAGACGCGGCCGTCCACGCCGTGCGTCGCGTCGTAGACCGGGCGCAGCACGTCGGCGCCGTCGCGCACGTCGCGGGTGGTGATCATCCGGACCGCCTCGTCCACCGTCACCCGGCGCACGGCCAGGTCGCGGACCTGCTCGTCGTAGGTGGCGGAGCCGGAGATGGCCTTCTGGAAGATGGTCGGGTTGGTGGTCACGCCGGTGACGTGCTTGTCCCGGACGAGCTCGGCCAGGTTCCCGCTGCGGATCCGGTCGCGGGACAGGTCGTCGAGCCAGATGGAGACGCCGTCCTCGGACAGCTTCTTGAGGTTCTCGTACATGGTGTGCCTTCTCTCCCCTAGATTCCTCAGACCTCGACCGCGGCCAGCGAATCCCGCGCGGCGGCCTCGACGGCCTCGGCGGTGATCCCGAACTCGGTGTACAGCTTCTTGTAATCGGCGGAAGCGCCCCAGTGTTCCAGCGAGACGATCCGGCCGGCGTCGCCGGTGAAGCGGTACCACGGCTGGGCGATACCGGCCTCGACGGCCACCCGCGCCTTGACCGCGGCGGGCAGGACCGACTCCCGGTACCCCGCGTCCTGCGCATCGAACCACTCGGTGCACGGCATCGACACGACCCGGGTCGGCACGCCGGAGGCCTCGAGCCGCTCGCGCGCCTCGACGGCGAGCGCGACCTCGGAGCCGGTGCCGATGAGGATCACCTTCGGCGCGCCGCCGGTGGCCTCGGCCAGCACGTAGCCGCCGCGCTTGACGCCCTCCTCGACGCTCACCGCCGTGCCCAGCGCGTCGCGGTCGAAGGTCGGCACGTTCTGCCGGGTCAGGGCGAGGCCGACCGGGCCGTGCTGCTCCAGCGTCGCCTTCCAGGCCGCCACGGTCTCGTTGGCGTCGGCCGGGCGCACGAAGTGGAACTCGGGGATCGCCCGCAGCGCCGCGAAGTGCTCGACCGGCTGGTGCGTCGGGCCGTCCTCGCCGAGGCCGATCGAGTCGTGCGTCCACACGTAGGTGACCGGCGCCTGCATCATCGCGGCGAGCCGGACCGCCGGGCGCATGTAGTCGGAGAACTGCAGGAAGGTGCCGCCGAACACGCGGGTGTTGCCGTGCAGGGCGATGCCGTTGAGGATCGAGCCCATCGCGTGCTCGCGGATGCCGAAGTGCAGGATCCGGCCGTACGGGGAGGAGCCGCCGAACTCGCCGCCCTCCTCGGAGTAGGGCAGGAAGGACAGCCCGCCCTTGATCGTGGTGTTGTTCGAGCCGGCCAGGTCCGCGCTGCCGCCCCAGAACTCGGGCAGCTGCTCGGCGATCGCCTGGATCGCGGCCTCGGAGGCCTTGCGGGTGGCCACGTCCTTGCCCGCCGGGAAGACCGGCAGCTTCTCGTCCCAGCCGGCCGGCAGCTCGCGCGCGGCGATCCGGTCGAAGTCCGCGGCGCGCTGCGGGTTGGCCGCGCGCCAGGCCTCGTAGCCCTTGTCCCACTCGGCGCGGGCCGCGGCGCCGCGCGCGACGACCTTGCGGGCGTGGGAGAGGACCTCGTCGGCGACCTCGAAGGTCTTCTCCGGGTCGAAGCCGAGGATGGTCTTGGTGGCCGCGACCTCCTCGGCGCCGAGCGCCGAGCCGTGCGCCTTCTCGGTGTTCTGCAGGTTCGGCGCCGGCCAGCCGATGATGGTGCGCAGCCGGATGATCGAGGGGCGGCCGGTCTCGGCCTCGGCGGCGAGGATCGCCCGGTGCAGCGCCTCGACGTCCTCGTGGTAGCCCTCGACGTCGGTCTCGGACCTGGTCCACTCGACGGACTGGGTGTGCCAGCCGTACGCCTCGTAGCGCTTGAGCACGTCCTCGGTGAACGCGACCTTCGTGTCGCCCTCGATCGAGATGTGGTTGTCGTCGTAGATCACGACGAGGTTGCCCAGCTTCTGGGTGCCCGCGATCGAGGAGGCCTCGGAGGTCACGCCTTCCTCGAGGTCGCCGTCGGAGGCGATGGCGTAGATCGTGTGGTCGAACGGCGAGGCGCCCTCGGGCGCCTCGGGGTCGAACAGCCCGCGCTCGTAGCGCGCCGCCATCGCCATGCCGACCGCGTTGGCCAGGCCCTGGCCGAGCGGTCCCGTGGTGGTCTCGACCCCGACGGTGTGGCCGTGCTCCGGGTGACCCGGCGTCAGCGAGCCCCACGTGCGGAACGCCTGCAGGTCGGACAGCTCGAGGCCGTAGCCGGAGAGGTAGAGCTGGATGTAGAGCGTCAGGCTGGAGTGCCCGGGGGAGAGCACGAAGCGGTCCCGGCCGACCCACTGCGCGTCGGCCGGGTCGTGGCGCAGGTGCTTCTGGAAGAGGAGCGTCGCGACCGGGGCCAGCGACATGGCGGTGCCTGGGTGGCCGTTGCCGACCTTCTGCACCGCGTCCGCGGCGAGCACGCGGACGGTGTCGACCGTCCTACGGTCCAGATCGGTCCACGAGAACGGGGAGTTCGAAACAGCGGGCAGCTCGCTCAACGCGCGCGTCCTTCCTTGGGTGCGGAGCCGTCGTCCTCGGGGTGGAGGCGACGCTGCCCACCGGGCGGCGCTCGGGTCCGGACAGGTCCGCACGGCCCGTCCGAGTGGCCAGAGCACAGCCCATTCCCCGCGCGGCGGAGGCTGTGAAATCTGTTATGTCGGCACCACCCTACCCCGCTCAGGGCCGTCAACTCATGTGCAGTCCGCCGAACGGGAGTGAGGCGTCCGAAACGGGTGCGCATGCTCCCGTCTTCGGCGTTTCACCCCACCCGGCCGCAGGCTCGCGCGGGGCACGGTCTAGAGTTTCGCTGTCTTCGGAAAACTCCGGGCGACGGGCAAACGAGATGCAGGGGTGTGCGCTGGTGACTGCGGTCGAATCCCTTCCGGCGACTCCGGTCGTGGCCGCTCCGGCGCGGGAGCAGGTCCCGGCGCGGCGCGCGTCGGCGGCCGACACCGTGCGCGCGTACGTCGCGCTCACCAAGCCGCGGATCATCGAGCTGCTGATCATCACGACGATCCCGGTGATGTTCCTGGCGAAGGGCGGCGTGCCGAACCTGTGGACGGTCGTCGCCGTCACCGTGGGCGGCTACCTCTCCGCGGGCAGCGCGAACGCGCTCAACTGCTGGGTCGACCGGGACATCGACACCGAGATGCGGCGCACCCGGCGCCGGCCGCTCGCCATGCACACCGTCACGCCGAACGCCGCGGTGGTCTTCGGCCTGGTGCTCGGCGTGCTCTCCACGCTGTGGCTCGGCTTCGCCGTCAACTGGCTCTCCTCGATGCTGGCGCTCGCCGCGAACGTGTTCTACGTGGTCGTCTACTCGATGATCCTCAAGCGGCGCACCTCGCAGAACATCGTCTGGGGCGGCGCCGCCGGCTGCTTCCCGACCGTGATCGGCTGGACCGCCGTCACCGACCACCTGGCCTGGCCGCCCGCCGTGCTGTTCCTGGTCGTGTTCATGTGGACGCCGCCGCACTTCTGGTCGCTCGCCATGCGCTACCGCGAGGACTACGCCGCGGCCAACGTCCCGATGCTCCCGTGCGTCGCCCCCGAGCGGCACGTGGCCTGGCAGATGGTGCTCTACACCTGGGCCACGGTCGCCTGCTCGCTGGCCGTCTGGCCGATCGCGCACACCGGCTGGGTCTACGGAATCGGCGCGGCGGTGCTCGGCGCCGGGTTCCTGGTCGTGGCGCACCAGCTGCACTGGCAGGCCCGGAAGGGCGTGAGCGGCGTGGCCCTGAAGCCGATGCGGATGTTCCACTTCTCCAACAGCTACCTGGCGCTGCTGTTCGTCCTTCTCGCGGTGGATCCGCTGGTGCGACGATTCTGAAACGATGAACGCCACGCCCACGTTATGTTGAGCGTTCGTTCAGTTCGTATCGGTAAAGTGCGCGAAGCACTTCACGGGCGCGGTGCCGTCGAGACGCCGCGCGCGACGCCGACCGAGCCGGAAACGTCCTGATGGGGGTCCACGCGTGGATCTGTTGGGTAACACCGTCCAGCCCTACGCCTGGGGATCGCGCACCGCGATCGCCGAGCTGCTCGGAGAGCCTTCGCCGAGCGCCGGACCGCAGGCCGAGCTGTGGATGGGCGCCCACCCCAGCGCCCCGTCGGTGCTCACCCGGGACGGCGTGACCGGCACGCTGACCGCCGCCATCGCCGCGAATCCCTCGCTGGAACTAGGCGTGCGCGTCGCGGCGAGATTCGGCGGCCGACTGCCCTTCCTTCTCAAGGTACTGGCCGCGGAGAAGGCGCTGTCGATGCAGCTGCATCCCACGCGCGAACAGGCCGAGGCGGGCTTCGCCCGCGAGGAGCGGAGCGGGGTCCCGCGCAACGCCCGCGAGCGGGTCTACGTCGACGACTGGCCCAAGCCGGAGATCCTCTGCGCGCTCACCCCCTTCGAGGTGCTGGCCGGCCTTCGGCCCGCCGAGCAGGCGGCCGAGGCGCTCGAGGGCCTCGGTGTCCCCGAGCTGAAGGAACTCGTCGGCGCCCTGCGCGCCACCCCCACCCCCCGCGGCGTCGCCGACGCGCTGACCCACCTGCTCACCTGGCCCGCCGACAGCCGCGAGGCGCTGGCCGCCAAGGTCGTCGACGCCGCCGCCGTCGAGTCCGGCAAGGGCGGCCCCTACGCGGCGGCGTACGACGCGATCGTGCGCGTGAGCGCCGACCACCCGCGCGACATCGGCCTGGTCTGCTCGCTGCTGATGAACCACCGCGTCGTCGAGCCCGGCGAGGCCCTGTACATGGACGCGGGCGGCGTGCACGCCTACATCTCGGGCGTCGGCGTCGAGCTGATGGCCAACTCCGACAACGTCATCCGCGCCGGCCTGACGCCCAAGCACATCGACGTCCCGGAGCTGACCCGCGTGCTCGTCCCCGAGGTGGAGGTGCCGGTGATCACGGCCGTGCAGACCGCTCCCGGCGTCGAGGTCTTCGACACACCGGCCCCCGAGTTCCGCCTCAGCCGCCTCACCCTCGCCGAAGGCGCGACGCTCACCGTCCCCGGCGACGGCGGCCCCCGCGTGCTCTTCTGCGCGGCGGGCGAGGCCTCCGTCAGCTGCGGCACCGAGCCCGACGGCCACTTCGTCCTCGCCCGCGGCCAGTCCTGCTTCCTGTCCGCCGCCGACTCCAACGTCCTGCTCACCGGCTCCGGCCGCTTCTTCCTGGCCGAGGCGGGGATCTGACGGGTCGCCTCAGCGGGCCCCGAGCATCCGGTCGAGGTCCTTGCGCGCGCGGCCGTGCAGGGCGTAGGAGACGACGGTCATGCTCGCGGCGAGCAGCCAGATCAGCGCCCAGAGGCCGATGTTGACGGCGGCGGGCACGGCCTGATGCAGCGTGATGAGCCGCGCGATGAACAGGATGAAGATCAGCACCGCTGCCAGCTTGTTCAGCGCGGTGGCGCGGACCAGGCCCGGTATCCGGGAGAGGCGGCGGTATCCGATGTCCGGTCGGGTGCCGACGACCGCCACCGCCCGGGCCAGCCACGTCGTCTTCCGCATCCGCTGGCCGATGAGAACGAAGCTGACCAGAAGCAGCCAGAACACGGGGTAGAGGTTCTTGCCCGCCGCCATGCCGATGCTGGTGGCCGCGATCAGGACGTAGTAGCCGCAGCTGACCCACGTGAATCGGACGGTGTTGCGCCAGGCCTCGTCGAGATCCGCGGCGGCGGGCGGGTTGGCCCGGATGAGGCCCTTGAGCCACGTCGGCAGGTCTTCCCGTCTCACCTTCTTCGGCAGGGCGGCGGCCTCGGCGGCCGTGGCCGCCCGGTTCGGCGCGGCCCAGGGGTCGCATACCGTGCATGTGCCGGTCTCGGTCGCCGTCGTCGAGCCGCATCGGGTGCAGGCCATCTGTGCTCAGTCCCCCTTGAGATCAGTTGCCTGCGATCACAGGCGGGGCTGAGCATAGTGCCTTCAGTGCACCGAGAATCCGCCGTCCACGAACAGCATCTGGCCGGTGACGAAGCCGGCCGCGTTCGAGGCCAGGAAGAGCGCGGCGCCCTGGAAGTCGTCGGGCAGGCCGTTGCGGTTGGCCATGTGGCGTGCGGCCAGGGCGGTCACGCGCTCGGTGTCCTTGGCGGTTTCGGCCGTGAGGGGGGTCAGCACGAAACCGGGGATGATCGTGTTCACCGAGACGCCGCGCGGCGACCAGGCTTCGGCCTGCGAGCGGGTGAGGCCGGCGAGGGCGGCCTTGGCGGCGCCGTAGCCGCCGCTGTTGCCGAAGGCGGAGATCGACTGCTGCGAGCCGACGTTGATGATCCGGCCCCAGCCGCGCTCGGCCATGCGCGGGCCGAAGCGCTGGCCGAGCAGGAACGGCGCGTCCACGCAGGCGGCGAACTGGACGTCCCACAGCTCCGTCGTGAGCTCGCCGAGCGGCGGGCGGTACATGTTCGCCGCGCAGTTCACCAGGATGTCGATCTCGCCGACGAGCTCGACGGCCTCCTCCGCCGCGCGGGCCAGCGCCGCGCGGTCGGTGATGTCCGCCGTGACGGCGTGCGCCTCGCCGCCCTGGGCCGCGATCCGCCCGACAGCCTCCTTCAGCGGCCCCTCGCGCCGCGCGAGCAGCACCGTCCGCGCCCCGGCGCACGCGATCGCCTCGGCCATCGCATAGCCGATGCCCGAACTGCCTCCCGTCACCAGCGCGGTGCGGCCGTCGAGCGAGAAGAGATCCTCGATCATGCTCATGGCCGGACTCTAGCAATGCGTCAGCCGCTGAGATCCTCCGCGAGCTTCGTCAGGATCTCGACCGCCTGCCGGTGGCCCACCTCCCGGGCGCGGCTGATCACCGGTGCGAGCCTGGCCACGGCCTGCTTGCGCCGGCCGAGACGCCCCTCCAGCGTCGCCGCGATCCGCGCGGACTCGGCGTACTTCCCGAAGGTCTGATCGCCGCCGACGCGCCACGCGGCGATCGCCGCCTCGGCGGCGGCGAGGGCCTCCTCGTGGCGGCCCGCGGCGCGCAGCACCCGGCCCCGCAACTCGGCGTTGTAGCCGGTCTCCGGCCATCGCCGGTAGCGGTGGCCAGGTTCGTCGACCTCCTCGGCGGCCTCGTTGACCTCGTCGGCACGGTCCAGGTACGCGAGAGCCTGCGCGAACCCCTCGGCACCGCGGTTGAGCGCGGCCGTGGCGCCCTCGCGCAGCGCGACTTCGAGGGCCGCCGGGTTGGGCCCCTCGGCGTTCGCGGCGACGGCGCGGTCCACGGCCTTCGACGCCTCGTCCGGCATCCCGGCCTGGAACAGCGCCCCGGCCAGCTCGCACACGACCAGCGTGCGCGCGGGGCTCGGGCTCGAGTCCGCCATGTACTCGGCGAGCCGGGCGAGCACCTCGGCCGCCGCCTGGGGCTCGCCCTCCTCCTTCAGCGCCATGCCGAGGTCGAGCCGGAGCTGCCAGCGCTCCTCCCGCTCCATGCGCTCCTCGGCCGGTTCGTCGAGCACGGACTCGAGCACGGCCACCGCGTCCACCCGCCGGTCCGCGGCCAGCAGCGCCTGGCCGAGCTCCGCGCGGGTACGCACCGCGCCGAGCTCGTCGCCGGCCCGGTCGTACCGGGCGGCCGCCGTGGTCAGATGGGCGATCCCGGCGGCTCTGTCCCCTGCCCGCATGCGGTTGTGTGCCAGGCTCTGCAGGATGACGGCCTCGGCCGCCGCCTCGGGGGGCCACTCGGCGAGCGCGCGGTGCAGTGCCGCGAGGCCTTCGTCGAGCCGACCGAGGGCGGTCAGCAGCCGGCCCTGCTGCAGCAGCACGGGAGCCAGGGCCCAGGGCCGATTCGCCGCTTCGAGCAGCGGGATCGCGATCTCGAGCTGTCCGAGCGCCGGTTCGAGCCGCCCGGTGCCGGCCATCGCCTCGGCCGCCGTCACCGCCGCGGTGGCGACGCTGACCGGTACGCCGAGCCGGATCGCGTCCGCGCGGTAGGCCTCCACCTCCCGCTCGAACACGGCCAGGGCCGCCGAGCCGCCGGCGGACCGGTCCTCCCGGCCCAGGACGGCGGCGTGCAGGTCGTCCAGGGCCGCGGCGGCCCGGTTCCGGCGGACCGTCAGGTACTCGGTCGCGGAGATGGATTCCGAGGCCTGGTACTCCTCGGCCGTGGCGAGCAGGCCGTCCAGCTCCGTCCACAGCGCCTCCCCGCCGTCCTGCGCGGCGCGGGACGCGAGCCATGCGGCGCGGGCCCGCCGTGCCACGGCCCGGCCCGGTTCGCCGGCCTCCTCGTAGAGGTCCGCCGCCGCGCGCACCTGCGCCGCCGCCTCGGCCCAGGCGCTCTCGCGGATGAGCGGTGCGGCGGCGTGCTCGGCGAGTTCCGCCCGGAGCACGCCGTCGAGATCCGCCTCCTTCTGCGCACGCTCGGCGACGGCGTCCCACAGGTCGCCGGACGTCGGCTTACCGGTCTTGGCTGCCTCCCGCGCCTCGGCCAGCAGCTCTCCGAAGTCCTCCGGTACTTCGTGCCCGGCCGGCGCCGTGGCCGGGGAGGCCGTCGTGGCCGCGGCGGCCGGCGCGGCCGTCAGCGGCGTGACCCGCACGCCGAGCGGCAGGGGCTCGCTCGTCAACGCCGTCCCCGCGCACCGGGCGCGGTGCGTGTCGCCGACGTGCGTGGTCCCGTTGCGTTCGTCGAAGCGGCGCGCCAGCTCGTCCGACTCCGCGATCAGCTCGGCGAGCAGCGAACCCGCGGTGTGCGTCCCGCCGCCGGGGCCGGGCACCGGCACGTCGGCGTGGCCGTCCGCCGCCAGCTCCGCCAGCAGGACGCGGATTCCCTGGAGGAACGAGAGCCGGTCTGCCGGGCTCATCGGCGCGTCGAACCGGCCGCGGTTCTCCGCGAGCAGTTCCAGGCCGCGCGCCGCGTTGCCGGTGCGCGCGAGGAACTCCAGATGCCGGCCGACCTCGCTGTTCATCGAGACCTTGCCGCGCGTCTGCCGGTAGCCCGTCCGGTGCGCCGCGGCGGCCTCCTCCAGCCGACCCGTCCGGACCAGCGAGAACAGCGCGTGGGAGACCGTGGCGGCGGGCTCCTCCGCGCAGCCGAGCTTGCCGTCCAGCACCGGCTGCCAGGCGCGCAGGGCCCGCTCGTCGTCGCCGCGCTGCGCCCAGTAGATCCCCCGGTTGCGCGCTTCGCAGGCTTCGCAGTCGCTGAACTCGTCGCGCGGCCTGGACGCCCACAGCTCGTACGCGAAGTCGAGGTCGACGCCGGTGTGGGTCGCCAGATGCATGCGCGAGGTGTACACCGCGCTCAGCGGCTTGTCCGCCGCCGAGTAGTACGTCCTCATGTGCGCGATCCAGCCCTCGATCGTGGCCAGCGGCATCTCCGGGAGGGCCAGCAGCGACGTGGTGATCCACTTGAAGCACCAGAACATCCGGTGCGTGGCCCACTCGTCGAACGCCTCGGGCTTCTCCTCGCGCAGCTTCAGGATCCTGCTGAACAGGACCGGCGCCTTCGGGATCTCGCCGCCGTACTCGTAGGCGCCCAGCAGTTCGAGCATCGCGTAGGCGTACGCCTCGTCGTGGCCGAGCCGTTCCGCGGCGTCGACGAGCTCTTCCGTCCGCGCGGTCCTCGCCGTGCCGTACGGCTCTTCGCGCATCTGTTGCAGCGCGTCGAATATCTGCTGCTCCGGCATCGCGTTCTGTTCGCCGCTCACCGCTCGTCCTCCGTGCCCTGTCCCGAATCGTGGGTCGCGTGCTCCAGCAGCCCGAGGAACGCGCGGTTGAGCTGCGCGTGCTCCGAGGGACGCAGCGGGCGCCGGCTCAGCAGCAGCGCCTGGCCGTACAGCCCTTCGACGGCCGTCTCGGCCAGATGCGTGTCGGCGATCGCGGCGACGCGGCGCACCAGCGGGCACTGGTGGTTCAGCACGAGCTGGGCCCGCGGTGCGGCCGAGCGCAGGGCGCCGAGGATGTCGGCCCAGAGCCCGTCCGAAGCGGCCTCCTGCTCCGCGCGGCGCCGCTCGTGCCTGGCTTCGCGGTTGTCGATCAGCAGCGCCGGCACCGTCACCGGGTGGAAGCTGCGCAGCGCCACGTCGCAGCCGTAGCCGTCCACGACCTTCCTGGCCAGCGCGAGGAACCGGGCCGCGGCCAGTTCGACGGCCGGATCCACGCTGTCCAGGTGCGCGGTGACCGTGTCCGGGTCGAGGTCCAGCACCGAGGTGCCCGGGCGCAGGTCGGGCAGCCGGCGCACCAGGTCGCGATCGTAGGCGTAGCCGCCGTTGACCACGCCGAGCCCGGCCGCCGCGGCGATCGAGGAGACCTGCCGGAACTCCTCCACGGTCTGGGTGACCAGGATCGTCGGGTGGCTGCGGCTGAACTCGTCGAGCGTGACGGAGCCGTCCGTGGTCTCGAACGGCAGCCACGGCAGCAGGGCGCGCAGCAGTTCGTCGTCGTAGCGGGCCAGGGCCTTGACCGCGAGGTGGTGCGCGGACAGGAAGCGGCCGAGCAGGGCCGGATCGCTCGCGGCGAGCCCGGCCAGCCAGTCCCGCAGGCGGGTGCCGAGCGCCTCCCGGACCGCGGCCAGGGATTCGTCCTCGTACAGTGCCTCGCGCGAGGCCGTCGGGCGCAGCCCGTCCGAGTCCACGACGCAGCGCACGAAGAAGGCCCAGTCCGGCAGCAGTTCGGCCGCCTGGTCGGAGACCAGCATGCCCTTGAGGTGCACGCGGTGGCCCGCCTTGCGGCTCGGCGGAGCCGAGGTCGGCAGCACGTAGGCGACGCCGCGCAGTCCGACGAGCGGGATGTCGAGGTCGATCACGTCCAGCGGCTCGAACTCGAACAGTTCGCGGCAGTGCGCGTCGAGCGCCTCGCGCCGGGCGCGCGGCGAGGCCTGCGGCCGGTCCCAGACCGCCGGGGTGTCGCTGATCGGGACCGGGATTCCGTCCGAGCCGGTGAGCGTGACGGGGTAGCGCAGCAGCCTGCCGTAATGCCGGGCGAGCTCGGCCAGCCGGGCCGCACCGAACCACTCCTCGGCGCCCGGCCGCGGCACGAGGGTGACCGTCGTGCCCGGCTCGATCCCGGCCCCGGCCGGCAGCGTCCGGATGGCGTAGCGGCCGTCCGCGTACCCGTGCCACTGCACCGCGGGCGCCTCCGGATCGCGCGCCGAGCGGGTGACCACTGTGATCTCGTCGGCGACGACGAAGCAGGCCAGCAGGCCGATGCCGAACTGCCCGACGAATTCCGAGCGCGCCTCGATCAGCCCGTCGGCGTCCCGCTTGGAGCTGCGGCCGATGGTGGCGAGGAACCGGTGCACCTCGTCCTCGGTCAACCCGACACCCGAGTCCGTGACGGTGAGCCGGTCGCCGACCCGGATCTCCACGGCGGCGGGCGCCGCCGGGTCCAGCAGCCGCCGCGCCGTGATCGCGTCCACCGCGTTCTGCATCAGCTCCCGGATGTAGACGCGGGGACTGGAGTAGAGGTGGTGCGAGAGCAGGTCGACCATGCCGCGCAGGTCGACCTGGAAGGTATGCGCGGGTTCGGGTTCGGGCACGACGAGACCTTCTTCGGGCGGTGGGACGGCTGCCGGTCAGGCGCCGGCGCGCTTGTACGCGGTGTTGCGGAACCGGGTGTAGAGGTCGATCGGATCCCCGGAGTAGTAGTTCCACCCGGTGGCCACGCCCTCGGTGATCTCGAACGCCGCCTTGGCCTGCGGCCACATCTCGGCGTAGTAGAAGGCCAGCGCGAACATGTTCGGCCCGAAATAGGGATTGCGCGGACACGAGTAGTCGGCTCGGAAGACGCTCCGCTCGGCGGCCTCGAGCAGTTCGGCACGCGATTCGGCCGACTTGACGAAGTCGCGCTCCCCGGTGTCCTTGGGCAGGTCGAGGTAGTGCTCGACGTACGAGACGGCCACGAGCTCGCCGAGGACGTCGCCGTACGGACCGCGCATTGCCTCGGTCGCGAACTCGTGCATCGACTCGTGCGAGCCGAACCATTTCTTGTGCAGGTAGGTGTGCATCCGGCGGTACGCGCCGGCGTGTCCGGGCACGCGGTTGATCGTGGACTCGAAGCGCTGCTGCTGGGCCTCGCGTCCGACCTGCAGCCCGATGCCCGACTGGAGCAGGCCGAACCAGCCGATCGAACTGTCCGGGTCGAGTTCGATCGACGCGTAAAGGTGCTCCTCGGCGGCGCGCAGGATCTCGTGGAAGCGCCGGAACTGGTCCTGGGAAACGTGCTGGGCGCGCTTGGCGGTCCGCACCGCCCAGCCGGCGTTGATCAGGTGCATGCCGAGCGCGGCCTGTGCGATCGGATCGTCACCGGCATCCTTGAGCGTCTCGGGCAGCCAGTCGCCGAGCAGGCCGGCATCCGCGCACACACCGGAGATGAGCGCCCCCTGGTCGTAGCCGGCGAAACCGGCGAAGCCGGCCCGCAGCGCGGTCCAGTCGCGCGCCTCGGCCAGCTTGAGCAGCGCGACGAGATCGGCGTCCCCGCCGCCGCGCAGGGTGCGCGCCTCGGGCAGGCCGGGGAGCGCCTTCGCGGCCGATGGAGCAGGGGGCGCCGAGACCGTCGGCCGGCCCGCCGCGGCCGAAGCGCTCTTCTTCTTGCCCAGCCCGAATATGGGCATAAGCCGACCCCTCCGCCACGCTC
Organism: Actinospica acidithermotolerans; assembly: GCF_018139625.1. Classification (GTDB taxonomy): domain Bacteria; phylum Actinomycetota; class Actinomycetes; order Streptomycetales; family Catenulisporaceae; genus Actinospica; species Actinospica acidithermotolerans. The sequence continues at coordinate 121,757 of NZ_JAGSOH010000004.1, forward strand.
TGCGCCCTGATGGTCGCCCGATCCTACTGAGGCGCCCAGGGGAGAGCAAACTGCTGATATGGCGTCAGATCAGTTCCGCACGCGCAGCGACATCAGCACGCGCCAGGCCGCGATCCAGGTCAGGCAGGCGCCGGTCATGTGCAGCAGGACCATCCAGGCGGGCAGCCCGGCGAAGTACTGCGTGTAGCCGATGACGCCCTGGATGATCAGGACCGCGAACATGTCCCGCACGGCGCGCACGCTCTCCGGCCGGGCGTCGGCCGCCTTCAGGGCGAACCAGAGCGCCACCGTCAGGCCGACGACGATGAAGACCAGGTCGGCGTGCGCCTGGGTGATGTCGAGGGCCTTGAACGGCAGGCGCTTGCTGGCGTCACTAGCGCCAGCGTGCGGGTCGGTGCCGGTGACGAGGGTGCCGATGGCGACGACGGCGCCGGTCGCGGTGACGAGTACGCGGCCGAGCCAGAGGATCTCGCGGCGGGTGAGCAGTTCGAGGGGGCCGTCGCCCTCGCGGGAGCGGATCCACAGCACGTACGAGACGGCGATCATGCCCATCGAGATGCACATGTGCGCGGCGACCCATTCCGGAGCCAGCTTCGTCAGCACGGTGATGCCGCCGACGACCGCCTGGAGCACCACGCCGAGGAACAGCATCCAGGACAGTTTCACCAGGACCGGCCGGCGCGGCCTCTGGAACATCGCGGCCAGGATCGCCGCGCCGACGGCCGCCGAGACCGCGTAGGTCAGCATGCGGTTCGAGAACTCGATGACGCCGTGGTAGCCGAGCGTCGAGACCGGCACGACCGAGCCGCCGGTGCACTCCGGCCACGTCGGGCAGCCCAGGCCCGAGTTCGTCAGCCGCACCGCGCCGCCGGTGATCACGATCAGCGTGTTGGCCAGCAGCGCGGCGAAGCACGCCCACTCGACCTGCTTCGGCGTCGGGCTCCAGCGAATGAAGCGGCGCCCGACCTGCTCCCCGGACTCGCGCGCTGCCGGGATTCTCGTCTCCTGCTGGGTCACGACCCGCCTACTCCCACTTGAAGAACCGGGCCGCGCCCGCGACCGCCACGACCGTCCAGACGGCCAGGATGCCCACCGGGCCCCAGGGCATCGCCGAACCGCTCTGCAGCACCTCGCGCAGTCCGTCGGTCAGCGCGCTGATCGGCAGGAACTGCAGCACGGACTGCGCGCCGTGGCCGAACTTGCTCAGCGGCACGACGACGCCGCCGAGGCCGATGAAGACCAGGAACATGAAGTTGGCCACGGCCAGCGTCGCCTCGGCGCGCACCGAGCCGGCGAGCCACAGCGCGAGGCCGCTGAACGCGGTCGTGCCCAGCGCGAGCAGCACCAGCACGGCCAGCGGATCGCCGTGCGGCGACCAGCCCATGGCCAGCGCGATCCCGATGAGCAGCACCAGCTGCACGCACTCGACCATCAGGATGCTGAGCGCCTTGCCGGCCAGCAGGCCCCAGCGCGGCAGCGGCGTGGCGCCGAGGCGCTTGAGGACGCTGTACCGGCGCTCGAAGCCGGTCGCGATCGCCTGGCTGGTGAACGCCGTGGAGAGCACCGCCATGCCGATGATGCCGGGGGCGTAGTAGTCGATCCGGCTGCCGCCGCCGGTGATCGTGCCGAGCGGCTCGGCGGCGAACGCGATCAGCATCAGAGCCGGGATGATGATCGCGAGCAGCAGCTGCTCGCCGTTGCGCAGCAGCAGCTTCGTCTCGAAGCGCGCCTGCGCCAGCACCATCCGCGGCACGGGGGCGGGGCGCGGGTCCGGCCGGAAGGAGCCGGGCGCGCCGAGCGGCCGCTCGTCCGCGGCCTCGATCTGCTTGGTCAAGGTTTCGGCACTCATCTCAGCGCAGCTCCCGTCCGGTCAGGTCCAGGAAGACGTCCTCGAGGCTGCGCTGCTCGATCTGCAGGTTGCGCGGCATGATGCCGAGGCTCGCGCACCACGCCGTCGTCGCCGCCAGGGTATCCGGGGTGATCTCGCCGGTCACGCGGTAGCCGCCCGGGAACGGCTCGGCCGCCTGCGCGGGCGCCACCGCGATCGCCAGCGCCGTCAGGTCCAGGCCGGCCGGCGCCTCGAAGCGGATCGAGTCCTGCTCGCGCGTCGTGTCGGCCAGCCGCTGTGGCGAATCACACGCGATGACCCGGCCGCTGTCGATGATCGCGACCTTGTCGGCCAGCCGCTCCGCCTCGTCAAGCAGGTGCGTGGTGAGCACGATGGTCACCCCGTCGCCGCGCAGCTGCTCGATCAGCTCCCAGGTCGCGTGCCTGGCCTGCACGTCGAGACCGGCGGTCGGCTCGTCCAGGAACACCAGCTCGGGGCGTCCGACCACGGCGAGAGCGAGCGAGAGCCGCTGCTGCTGGCCGCCGGACAGCCGCCGGTACGGGGTCCGGCCGCAGGAGTCGAGCCCGAGCCGTTCGGCCAGCTCGTCCGCGTTCAGCGGGTTCGCGTAGAGGCTCGCGACGTGCCGGAGCATCTCCATCGCTCGAACGGCCTGGTAGACGCCGCCCGACTGGAGCATCACGCCGATCCGGGGGCGCAGCTTCGGCGCGTCGGCGATCGGGTCCAGGCCCAGCACGCGCACCCGGCCGCCGTCCGGCCTGCGATATCCCTCACACACCTCGATCGTGGAGGTCTTGCCCGCGCCGTTGGGCCCGAGCACCGCGGTGAGCCCGCCGCGTTCGACCACGAGGTCCAGGCCCTGGACCGCGGTCTTGTCTCCGTACCGCTTGACCAGGCCGGAGATCTCCACGGCGGCTTCGGTCTGCTGCATGGCGCCGAGTTTACGTGGGGAATCCGTGCGGCCCGGCACCCGGGGCAGCACTTAGGCCACCCTTAGTTGCAGCCCGGAAATGAATAAGCGCACACTGGTGTTGTGAAAAACGTGGCGGCGCTCGAGGAGCAGGAGGAGAGGCAGGCGACCCGTAACCGGGTGGCCCGTTCCATCCTGTCCGAAGGACCGCGCACCGCGGCGGAGCTGGGCATCAGTCTAGGCCTGACCGCGGCGGGTGTCCGCAGGCACCTCGACGCTCTCCTCGCCGAGGGACTCGTGGAGGCCCGCGAGCAGCGGGTGTACGGCCAGCGCCACCGCGGCCGCCCCGCCAAGGTCTTCGCGCTCACCGACCAGGGCCGCGCCGTCTTCCACCACGACTACGACGTGCTGGCCGTCGACGCGCTGCGGTTCATCGCCGAGACGGGCGGCGAGCAGGCGGTCGCGGCCTTCGCCCGGCGCCGCTTCGCCGACCTCGCCGCTCGCTACCAGGGCGTGCTCGCCGAGGCCGACCCCGACCAGCGCCCCCGGCTGCTGGCCGAGGCGCTGACCGCCGACGGCTATGCCGCCTCCACCCGGGAGGCCGAGAACCTCCCCGGCGAGCAGCTGTGCCAGCACCACTGCCCCGTCCAGCACGTCGCCGAGCAGTTCCCGCAGCTGTGCGAGGTGGAGACGCAGGTCTTCGCCGAGCTGCTCGGCACCCATGTCCAACGCCTGGCCACGATCGCGCACGGCGACGGCGTCTGCACCACGTTCATCCCGACGGCCGCCGTCGCGCGCCAGCGTGCGCAAAGCCCGGAGCCGATCCAGTCAGAAGGAGATGCTTCAGCATGACCACCACTCACGACGAGCTCGCCGGCCTCGGCAACTACGAGTTCGGCTGGGCCGACCCGGACGTCGCCGGAGCCACCGCGAAGCGCGGCCTGAACGAGGACGTGGTCCGGGAGATCTCCGCGCTCAAGAACGAGCCGCAGTGGATGCTCGACTTCCGGCTCAAGGCGCTGCGGCTGTTCGAGCGCAAGCCCATGCCGAACTGGGGCGCGGACCTGTCGGGCATCGACTTCGACAACATCAAGTACTTCGTGCGCGCCACCGACAAGCAGGTCACCTCCTGGGACGACCTGCCCGTCGACATCAAGAACACCTACGACAAGCTGGGCATCCCGGAGGCCGAGAAGCAGCGGCTGCTGGCCGGCGTCGCGGCCCAGTACGAGTCGGAGACCGTCTACCACTCCATCAACGAGGACCTCGAGCGCCAGGGCGTGATCTTCCTGGACACCGACACCGCGCTGAAGGAGCACGAGGACCTGTTCCGCGAGCACTTCGCCAGCGTCATCCCGTCCGGCGACAACAAGTTCGCCGCGCTCAACTCGGCGGTGTGGTCCGGCGGCTCGTTCATCTACGTGCCGAAGGGCGTGCACGTGGAGATCCCGCTGCAGGCCTACTTCCGGATCAACACCGAGAACATGGGCCAGTTCGAGCGGACGCTGATCATCGCGGACGAGGGCTCGTACGTGCACTACCTCGAGGGCTGCACCGCGCCGATCTACAGCTCGGACTCGCTGCACTCGGCCGTCGTCGAGATCATCGTGAAGAAGGGCGCCCGCGCCCGCTACACCACGATCCAGAACTGGTCGAACAACGTCTACAACCTGGTCACCAAGCGCGCCGCGGCGCACGAGGGCGCGACCATGGAGTGGATCGACGGCAACCTCGGCTCCAAGGTCACCATGAAGTACCCGGCGGTCTGGCTGCTCGGCGAGCACGCCAAGGGCGAGACGCTCTCGATCGCGTTCGCCGGCCCCGGCCAGCACCAGGACGCGGGCTCCAAGATGGTGCACGCCGCGCCGAACACCTCCTCGACGATCATCTCCAAGTCGGTGGCGCGCGGCGGCGGCCGCACCTCCTACCGCGGCCTGGTGCAGATCCAGGACGGCGCGCACAAGTCGAAGTCGAACGTGAAGTGCGACGCGCTGCTGGTGGACACGATCTCCCGGTCGGACACCTACCCGTACGTGGACGTGCGCGAGGACGACGTGACCATGGGCCACGAGGCCACCGTCTCCAAGGTCTCCGAGGACCAGCTGTTCTACCTGATGAGCCGCGGGCTCACCGAGGACGAGGCCATGGCGATGATCGTGCGCGGCTTCGTCGAGCCGATCGCCAAGGAGCTGCCGATGGAGTACGCGCTCGAACTCAACCGGCTGATCGAGCTGCAGATGGAGGGCGCGGTCGGCTGACCCGCCGCACGCCCCCTCACCCGTCCTCCCGTCAGAAAGATCACTGATGTCGTCACAGCCTGAGCAGACCAAGGGCTCGAGCACCGCGGCGGCCGTGTCCGTCGCGCAGCCGGGCAGCGGAGCGCCGCTGGCCGGTCCCGGCACCGGGCGCACCCACTCCGAGGTGCTCGCCTCCCGCGGCGAGCGGCCCACCTCCTACGACCCGGCCGACTTCGCGCCGCTCACCGGGCGCGAGGAGGACTGGCGCTTCACCCCGCTCAAGCGGCTGGCGAAGCTGCATGAGGCCGACGGGGACGGCGGCGCGCCGGCGGACGGCAGCGACAAGATCGCGCTGCACCTGCCCGAGGGCGCCACGGCCGTGCTGGTCGGCCAGGACGATCCCCGGGTGCGCAAGGCGGGCGCCCCCATCGACCGCACCGCGGCGCTGGCCTTCGCCGCCGTCAAGGACGTCACCGTCGTCACCGTGACGAAGGAGGCCGTGCTCACCGAGCCGGTGCGCCTCGAGGTCAACGCCGAGGGCGGCACCGCGTACGCGCACGTCGTGTTCGACGTGAAGCCGTTCGCCGAGGCCGTCATCGTGCTCGACCACAAGGGCACCGGCGCGCGCTCGGCGAACGTGGACCTGATCGTCGGCGACAGCGCGAAGGTCACGTTCGTCTCCGTGCAGGACTGGGACCGCGACGCGGTGCACCTGGCGCAGCAGAACATCCTCGTCGGCCGGGACGCCACCGTGAAGTCGGTGAACGTCACCTTCGGCGGCGACCTGGTCCGGATCACCCCGAACGTGCGCTACACCGCGCCCGGCGGCGACGCCGAGCTGCTCGGCCTCTACTTCGCGGACGACGGCCAGCACCTCGAGCACCGGCTGTTCGTGGACCACTCGGTGACCAACTGCCGTTCGCACGTGACCTACAAGGGCGCGCTGCAGGGCGCCGACGCGCACACCGTCTGGGTCGGCGACGTGCTGATCCGCGCGGCCGCCGAGGCCACCGACACCTACGAGCTCAACCGCAACCTGCTGCTGACCGACGGCGCCCGCGCCGACTCGGTGCCGAACCTGGAGATCGAGACGGGCGAGATCGTCGGCGCCGGGCACGCCTCGGCGACCGGCCGCTTCGACGACGAGCAGCTGTTCTACCTCCAGGCCCGCGGCATCCCGGAGGCCGAGGCGCGCCGCCTGGTCGTGCGCGGCTTCTTCGCCGACGTGGTGCGGCAGATCGGCATCCCGGAGCTCGAAGAGCAGCTGATGGCGAAGGTCGAGCAGGAGCTTGCGCAGGAGCTGGACCGATGAGCCGTCACGTCGAGCCCGAGTGGGAGGCCGTCGGCAGCGTCGCGGACTTCGAGCCGGACCGGCCGGAGCGCTGCGAGGTGGGCGACGTCGCGGTCATGGTCGTGCGCACCTCCGACGACAGGGTCCACGCGCTGTTCGACACCTGCTCGCACGCCGAGGTCCCGCTCTCCGAGGGAGAGATCGTCGACGGCGAGATCGAGTGCTGGCTGCACGGCTCGACCTTCAACCTGACCACCGGAAAGCCGTCCTGCCTGCCGGCCGTCGACCCCGTCCCCGTATACCCGACCAAGATCGAAGGCGATGTCATCTACGTCGCCACGAATGTGGAGCTGTGATGGCAACTCTGGAAATCCGCGACCTGCACGTCTCCGTGGACGCCGAGGGCGCCCAGAAGGAGATCCTCAAGGGCGTCGACCTGACGGTCCGGCAGGGTGAGACGCACGCCATCATGGGCCCGAACGGCTCCGGCAAGTCCACCCTCGCCTACTCGATCGCCGGCCACCCGAAGTACACGGTGACCAGCGGCCAGGTGCTGCTGGACGGCGAGGACGTGCTCTCGATGACCGTCGACGAGCGCGCCCGGGCCGGCCTGTTCCTGGCGATGCAGTACCCGGTCGAGGTGCCCGGCGTGTCCGTGGCCAACTTCCTGCGCACCAGCGCCACCGCGATCCGCGGCGAGGCCCCGAAGCTGCGCACCTGGGTCAAGGAGGTCAACGCCGCCATGACGCAGCTGCAGATGGACCCGGCCTTCGCCGAGCGCTCGGTCAACGAGGGCTTCTCCGGCGGTGAGAAGAAGCGCCACGAGATCCTGCAGCTCGAACTGCTCAAGCCGAAGATCGCGCTGCTCGACGAGACCGACTCCGGCCTCGACGTGGACGCGCTGCGCGTCGTGTCCGAGGGCGTCAACCGGGTCCGCGCGACCGGCGAGGTCGGCACCCTGCTGATCACCCACTACACCCGGATTCTGAAGTACATCCAGCCGGACTTCGTGCACGTGTTCGCCGCCGGGCGGATCGTCGAGTCGGGCGGCGCCGAGCTCGCGCAGGTGCTGGAGGACGAGGGCTACGAGAAGTACACCGGAATCAAGGAAGTAGCCTGACATGTCGTTGGATGTGGAGCTGATCCGCAAGGACTTCCCGATCCTCGAGCGCAAGGTCGGCGACGGCAAGGCGCTGGTCTACCTGGACTCGGCCGCCTCCTCGCAGAAGCCGCGCCAGGTCATCGACGCGATGAGCGACTACTACGCGCTGCACCACTCGAACGTGCACCGCGGCGTGCACGCGCTGGCCGAGGAGGCCACCGCGCTCTACGAGGGCGCGCGGGACAAGGTCGCCGCCTTCATCAACGCGCCGGACCGCAACGAGGTGATCTTCACCAAGAACTCCTCGGAGGCGCTCAACCTGGTCGCCAGCGTGCTCGGCTGGGCCGGCGAGCCCTACGGCCTCGGCCCGGGCGACCGCGTCGTGATCACGCAGATGGAGCACCACTCCAACATCGTGCCCTGGCAGCTCACCACGCAGCGCTCCGGCGCCGAGCTGGCCTGGCTCAAGCTCACCGACGACGGACGGCTCGACCTGTCCGACCTCGACGAGCTGATCAACGAGAACACCAAGGTCGTCGCGGTCGTGCACGTGTCGAACATCCTCGGCACGCTCAACCCGCTGGACGTCATCGTCCGCCGGGCGCACGACGTCGGCGCGATCGTCGTCGTGGACGCCTCGCAGTCCGCCCCGCACATCCCGCTGGACGTGCAGGCGCTCGGCGCCGACTTCGTCGCCTTCACCGGCCACAAGATGCTCGGCCCGACCGGCATCGGCGTGCTCTGGGGGCGCGCGGAGCTGCTCAACGAGCTGCCGCCCTTCCTCGGCGGCGGCGAGATGGTCGGCACGGTCGACATGGAGGGCTCGACCTACGCGCCGATCCCGCACAAGTACGAGGCCGGCACGATGCCGATCGCCGAGGCCGTGGGCCTCGGCGCGGCCGTGGACTACCTGACCGCGCTCGGCATGGCGAACGTCGCCGAGCACGAGCACGAGATCGTGAGCTACGCGCTGGAGCGCCTTCAGTCGGTCGAGGGCCTGCGCATCATCGGCCCGCAGACACCTGAGGCGCACGGCGCCGCCATCTCCTTCACGCTGGAAGTGGCCGGTCTCGGCGAGATCCACCCGCACGACGTGGGCCAGGTGCTCGACGAGCAGGGCATCGCCGTGCGCGTCGGCCAGCACTGCGCCCGGCCGGTCTGCGTGCGCTACGGAATTCCGGCGACGACGCGAGCGTCTTTCTCGGTGTACACGACGAAGGCGGAGATCGACGCACTCGTCGAGGGCCTCGAGTATGTCAAGCGCTTCTTCGGGGCCTGAGGGACGAGCGAGAGGGGAGATCGACCATGAAGTTGGACTCCATGTACCAGGAGATCATCCTGGACCACTACCGCAACCCGCACCACAAGGGTCTGCGCGACGCCTACGGCGCCGAGGTGCACCACATCAATCCGACCTGCGGCGACGAGGTCACCCTGCGGGTGCACCTGACCGACCCGCAGCGCGGCGAGGACGCCCTGGTCCGGGATGTGTCCTACGAGTCGGCCGGCTGCTCGATCTCCCAGGCCTCGGCCTCGGTGATGTCCGACCTGGTGATCGGCAAGAGCGTCGCCGAGGCGCTGAAGGTGGGCGACGCCTTCCTGGAGCTGATGCAGTCCAAGGGCGAGGCCGAGGGCGACGAGGACGTGCTGGAGGACGCCGTGGCGTTCGCCGGCGTCTCGAAGTTCCCGGCGCGGGTGAAGTGCGCGCTGCTGTCCTGGATGGCGTTCAAGGACGCCGCGGCCCAGGCGCTCGCGACCACGACGAAGGAGACGGAACAGTGAGCGAGCAGACAACCGGCGGCGTGGCCGCGCTGGACGATGTCGAGGAGGCGCTGCGCGACGTCGTGGACCCCGAGCTCGGCATCAACGTGGTCGACCTCGGCCTGATCTACGGCCTGACCGTGGACGAGTCGAACGTGGCGATCATCGACATGACGCTGACCTCGGCCGCGTGCCCGCTGCAGGACGTGATCGAGGACCAGATCCGCACCGCGACCTCGAGCCTGGTCAGCGACTTCCGGGTGAACTGGGTCTGGATGCCGCCGTGGGGGCCGGACAAGATCACCGACGACGGCCGCGATCAGTTACGAGCCCTCGGCTTCAACGTCTGAGAAGCTAACGAAATGAGCCCCGGCCGCTGATGCGCCGGAGGCTGACAAAAAGAGCTACCCGTGCCGCCTCGGTGGGTGAGCGGGTTCTCCGGGCTGCCTTGATCGATACTCACGAAATGAGCCCCCGGCGCCGGGCGGAATCCAGGGGTCCTCGCAACACCTGATGGTCTATGTGGCCTTCAGTAGATCACGCAGGCGCTCGGCTGGGGTATCCCAGCCGAGCGTTTTGCGTGGTCTGCCGTTGAGTTCCTGGGCGACGTGTTCGAGGTCTTCGGGACCGTGGACGGACAGGTCGGTGCCCTTGGGGAAGTACTGGCGCAGCAGCCCGTTGGTGTTCTCGTTCGAGCCGCGCTGCCAGGGGCTGTGCGGGTCGCAGAAGTACACCGGCACGTCGGTGGCGACCGAGAACTGCTTGTGGGCGGCCATCTCACAGCCCTGGTCCCAGGTCAGCGAGCCGCGCAGGTGCGCCGGGAGGGTCCCAATCAGCGACACGAGCACATCGCGGACCTCCTCGGCGGTATGGCCGCCGGGCAGGTGTCCGAGCAGCACGTACCGCGTGGTGCGCTCGACCAGGGTCACGATCGCCGACTCGCTGCGGGTGCCGACGACCAGGTCGCCTTCCCAGTGGCCGGGCACGGCCCGGTCCTCGACCTGCGCGGGCCGCTCGGAGATCATCACCATCGGGTCGGTGAACCGCGGCGTGCGCTGGTCGGGCCGCTGGCGCGGCTTGCGGCGGGTACGGCCGGTGCGCAGCGCCGCGACGACCTCGCGCCGCAGACCGCCGCGGGCCTGGACGTAGATCGCCTGGTAGATCGTCTCAGGGCTCACCCGCATACCCTCGTCGTCGGGAAACTCCTTCACCAAAGCGTGGCAGATCTGCTCCGGCGACCAGCACACGGCGAGCTTCTCGGTGACGAACCGGCGCAGCCGGCCGTCGACGGCGAGCTTGGCGTCCTTGGGCCGGGCGCGGCCGGTGGCCCACGACCGCTGCGCCGCATACGGGCGGTAGACGCCGTCCGCCGACCGCTTGTCCAGCTCACGCTTGATCGTCGAGGCCGGCCGGCCCAGCTGCCGGCCGATCTCCCGCAACGACACGTTCCGACCGTGCAGGTCTGCGATGGTCTCCCGCTCGGCCAGCGTGAGGAACCGCGGATGCAGCTGCGCCTCCAACACGGCCATCGACGGCTCCCGCCGCCCGTCAACATGGGTGGTCACACCCGTTTTGTAGTCCACCCGGCGCCCGTCGGGGTGCAGGCGCGAGTCGCCGATCTTACGGATGCCCTTGTCCCAGTCCCGGGCCGTGCGCTCATTGACACCGACCCGTACCGCGGCATCGCGCCGCCGCACCCCCGAGGCACGCAGCCGGTCGTACTCCGCACGCCCCGGATGCCCATCCCCGCCGGGTTTGCCACGCCCGCGCACACCCGCCTTCCGAGCCCACCCGTAGGCCGTGTTCCGATTCACCCCGACCGCACGTGCCGCCGCCGACACGCTGCCGCCTTCACGATCCAGCGCCTGGAAGAACCGAGCCCTCAACTCCTGAGAAACCACGATCCCCGCAACTCCCTGAACTCCAGGGTGTTGCGGGGATCGCTAGAACCCGCCCCGCCGCGCCGGGGGCTCATTGCTTGACGTGCCGGCGGATCAGATGCGCGCAATGGACTGGATCGCCTGCGTGCAACGGAGGTGCAACCGCGTCGGGACGTGAGCCGCTCGTCGGGTGGAGGTGCAAGCACGTCCGGGGCGTGGACCTGCTCGTCGAATGGTTGCATCCTTAGGCTGCTGCCTGGATCATCAGCGTTGCTCGGGTGGCGGCGGCGAGTGCTTCCTTGTCCGCGGTGCGCTCGAAGGAGTCGAGGGCCGCGTCGGCGAACTTCACCGCGTGCTCGTCGCGGTGGCGGACGGCGCGGTCGAAGGTCTCCTGCGCGTTCCCGGTCTGCGCGATCGCGGCGGCCACGTCTGCGGCCGGCGCCTCGGTGTTGCGGTATGCGGCGGTCACGGCGGCGGTCGCCAGCCAGGCGGCGTCGAGCGAGGGGATCCACAGCCGCTTCGGCAGCGCGGGGAGGGTGCGGAGCACGGCGTTCGGGGCGGTCGAGGCGTGCACGAGCATGACCGGGTTGCCCTGTCCGCGCCGCAGATAGTCGCGCACGGCGGCGTCCGCGACAGCCGCGAGCAGGTCGGCCGCCTGCTCGGGCGTCCCGGGAGTGCGCAGGGCCTCGAACGCGGCGGACCAGCCGGGCGTCTCGCCGAGCTGGCTCATCCGGTAGCCGATGCTGATCGACTGGTTCGCCACGCTCGGCACCGCCGCCAGTGCCGACGCGGCCGCCGCGTCGCCCGAGCGCGGGGGAGTGGCGACCTCCAGCGGCTTGGCCAGCGCGGCCCAGTAGCCGAGCGCGTGGGCGAACTCCTCGAGCCGTGGACCTGCGCTGATCTCCTGCGACGGCTCCTCGGCCAGGAGCGCGCGGACGCAGTGCCCGACCCGGATCACGCCGTGCGTCGCGCCGCCGACGATGCCCGGCAGCAGCCGAGGCCACCACTCGGCGAGCAGGTCACGCCACGGACGCAGCCGCACTTCGCGCTGCATATAGGCGATCCAGTCCATCGCGCGCTTCCGATCGCCCAGCGCCTCGCGCCAGTTCTCGCCGGTCACCGGGTTCAGGCCGCGCGGCGGCTCGTCCAGGCGCGCGCCGTACCAGTCGATCCACGCGTGCACCTCGCGCTCGTGGCCGTGCCGGACCATCGCCTCGACGGCCATGGGCCCGTGGTTGCTCAGGGCGCCGTCGAACTCGGGACCGGTCGCGTGGAAGCGCTGATAGGCCTCTTCGAGGATTCCGGACATGGTTCCGCCTTCCTTCGTGTGGTGGGACGAAGCTGGCCCAGGACGGTGCCGCCGAGGGCGAGGAGCAGGCCGAGGATCTGCAGGGGGCTGAGATGCTGGCCGAGCGCCAGCCAGCCGATCACGGCGGCGCAGACCGGGCTCAGCAGGCTGAGGAAGGACAGCGCGGTCGGCGCGAGCGCCGCCGTGCCGCGGAACCAGAGCCAGTAGGCCAGCAGGGTGTTGATCCCGGCCAGGTAGAGGTAGCCGCCGAGGTTGACCGCCGTCAGGTGGCTCGGCAGCCCCTCGGACAGCAGGGCCGCCGGGGCCAGGAGCAGCCCGCCGAAGGCCAGCTGCCAGCCGGTGAACGCGAGAACGCTCACGCCGGCTGGGCGCCCCCAGCGCTTGCCGAGCACTATTCCGGTGGCCATCGCGGCGGCGCCGCCGAGCCCGGCGGCCACGCCGAGCGGATCCGGCCGCACGACCGCCTGGAGTACGACGAGCGCGACGCCGCCGACGCCCACCGCTCCGGCCAGCAAGGTCAGCCGGCTCGGCCGCTGCCGCAGGACCGGCACAGACAGCCCGGCGACGATCAGCGGCTGAATCGCGCCGAGCACCGCCGCCATGCCGCCCGGCAGCCGGTACGCGGCGACGAAGAGCAGCGCGAAGAACGCGCCGATGTTCAGCGTTCCGAGCACGGCCGCGCGCCACCACCACCCGCCGCTCGGCAGCCTGCGCGTCGCGGCGAGCAGCAGGAGCCCGGCGGGCAGAGCGCGCACCGTGGCCGTGAGCAGCGGCTCGCCCGCGGGCAGCCACTGGGTGGTCACCGCATACGTACTGCCCCAGGTCAGCGGGGCGATCGCGGTGGCGGCGGTGATGCGCGTCCGGTAAGCTTGCATGCAAGTAGCTTAGTGCTAAGCAACTTAGCTGGCAACTACTTAGCGCTGAGATTGCCTGGCATAATGGATCCATGGCCCCCGAAGACTCCGCACTGCGCGCCGTGCCGGCCGACGCCGTCGACCGGATCACCGCGCAATGGCACCAGGAGCGCCCCGACCTGGATACCGAGCCGATGGCCGTGTTCGGCCGGATCTACCGGCTCTCCCGCGCGATGGGCGAGCGGGTCGAGCAGACCTACGCCCGCTTCGGGATCGGCCGCGGCGAGTTCGACGTGCTCGCCGCGCTGCGCCGCTCCGGCGAGCCCTTCTCGCTCTCGCCGACCTCGCTCGCCGAGTCGCTGATGCTGACCACCGGCGGGATGACCGGCCGGCTGGACAAGCTGCAGAAGGCCGGCCTGGTCGCGCGCTGCCCCGACCCGAACGACCGCCGCGCGCTCAAGGCGTGCCTGACCGACAAGGGCCGGGCCGTGGTGGACGAGGCGGTCGCGGCCGGCCTCGAGGTGCAGAGCGAGGCGCTCGGCCACCTGCCGGCGGCCGACCGCTCGGTGCTCGCCGACCATCTCCGGGCCCTGCTCTCAGCGCTCGAATAGGCACGGGCCCCGCCGGGCCATCACTCCTTCGGGTGCTCGCGCGGAATGTCTCCCCGGCCGCGGCGCGCCGCCGCGGACGATGGACGGCATGGAAACGAAGCCCGAGGTCTCCGTCGGCATCCCCCGTCAGCTGTGGAACCGTGTCGAACTGGCCGCGCGGGACGAGCGCGTGCCGGTCGCCGCGATGGTCGAGGAGGCGATCAACCAGCACCTTTCCTGCCGGGCCCGGCTGCGCACGGTCGCGTCGTGGGCCGGTGAGGAGGCCGGCGTCGAGTTCGGGGAGCCGAGCTGCAGCTGAGCCCTGGCAACGGCCCGTCAGCCGCGGAAGGTCCTGCGGTAGGCCGAGGGCGAGGTTCCGACGGCGCGCGTGAAGTGGTGCCGGAACGTCGCCGGGTCGGCGAACCCGACGGCCGCGCCGACCTGCTCGATCGACGTGTCGCCCGTCTCCAGCAGCTCACGCGCGGCCGCCAGCCGCTGATGCACGAGCCAGCGCAGCGGGGACGTGCCGGTCGCCCTGGCGAAGTGCCGCAGGTAGCTGCGGTCGGAGAGGTTCGCGACCCGCGCGAGCTCGGCCACCGTGATCGGCCTGGCGAGATTGTCCAGCGCCCAGTCGAGCGACCGGGCAATGCCGTCGCCCCCGGCGCGCGTGCGCACCACCGGCTCGATGAACTGCGCCTGGCCGCCGTCCCGGTGCGGGGGCAGCACGAGCCGCCTGGCCACCGCGTTCGCCACCGCCGCGCCGTGGTCCAGGCGAATCAGGTGCAGGCACAGGTCGAGCCCGGCCGCGCTGCCCGCGCCGGTCAGCACCTGTCCTTCGTCCACGTAAAGGACATCCGGATCCAGCCGCACCTTCGGGAAGCGCCGGCGGAACACGTCCGCGTACCGCCAGTGGGTCGTCGCGCCGAGCCCGTCCAGTAGCCCGGCCTCGGCCAGCGCGAAGGCACCCGAGCAGATCGACACGATCCGCGCGCCGCGCTCGTACGCTGCGCGCAGGGCCGTGATCAGCCCCGACGGAATCTCGCCGCGCACGTCGGGCACAGCGGTCACGATGACCGTCTCGGAAGCCGCGAACTCGTCCATCCCGTGCTCGGCAGCCACGCTGAATCCGCCCAGCGCACGCAGCGGTCGCTGCGTCTGCGCGCACGCCTTGAACTCGTACCACGGCACGTCCAGCTCGGGCCTCGGGAGCGCGAAGACCTCGGTCACGCACCCGAGTTCGAACGCCGACATCCCGTCGAACAGGTACGCGGCGACGGTCGGCCGGTGCGCGACCAGGCGAGGTGCGTCGAGCGGTGTGGACATGGCGAGATCTTAGCGAACCCTGGCGTTTCCGCCACTTCTGGCGGCAGTGCGGATTCGCGATCCTGGACGCATGCAGACGACAGCCATCGAACACTTCGAAGCCAAGCTCGCCTACGAGACCGACGTCGCCGACGTGCACGTCGCCATGGAGACCGGCGAGCCCGGCTTCGTCCTCGTCGACTCGCGCTCGCGCGAGGCCTGGGACCAGGGGCACGTCCCCGGCGCGATCCACCTGCCCACGCGCGAGGTGGCGCGGCGCGCGGCCGAGTTGATCCCGCCGGGCACAGCCGTCGTCACCTACTGCTGGGGGCCCGGCTGCAACGGCGCGACGAAGGCCGCGCTCGAGTTCGCCAGGCTCGGCTATCCGGTCCGCGAGATGATCGGCGGCTTCGAGTACTGGGTCCGCGAGGGCAACGACTTCGAGAAGGGGGAGTGCGGCTGCTGAACCGCGGCGGCGCTACGCGTACGTGCGCGGCACCTCCGTGGGCAGCGGGTGGTCGGGTTCGAGGCCGGGCAGGCCGTCGATGCTCTTGTCGTTGACCTCGGCCACCCGCTGCGCCCACTCCTCCGGGGCCCTGCGGCCGTGCATCGTGTCCAGCACCGGCCGCTCGCCCTTGAGCTCCATGTACGGGACCGCATAGCCGCACGACGACTGGGTGCTCTCGACGTCCACCACGACCAAGCCGCGCAGTCCCGGGTGCTCCAGGTTGAAGTGCGGCGCGAAATCGCGGAACTCCGGGTCGTCCGGGCGCACGTAGCGTCCGGTGCCGTACAGCCGGACGATGTTGGACTCGCGGTCGAACGAGCAGAACATGATCGTGATCCGCGGGTTCTCCCGCAGATGCGCCTTCGTCTCGATGCCGCTGCCGAACAGCTCCAGATACGCGAACGTATGCGCGTCGAGCGCCTTGAACGTGTCGACGTATCCCTTCGGCGAGACGTTCACACGGCCGTCGCCGGCCGGAGCGGTCGCGACGAAGAACATGTTCTGCCGCTCGATGAACTTCAGCAGCTTCGGAGTGATCTCCTCGTAGTACGTGGCCATCGCTCGTTCCCCCTTCAGGCGATCTCGGTGGGGCGGACCATGATCTCGTTCACGTTCACGTGGCGCGGCCGGGTGACCATGTAGCCGATGGCGTCCGCGAGGTCCTGCGCGTCGAGCAGTTCGAAGCCGTCCTGGCGGCCGCGGATCTGGGCCAGGATCTCCGGGCGGTTCGCCTCCTGCAGTTCGGTGCGCGTCGCGCCGGGCTCGATCACCGAGACGCGCACGTGCTTGGCGGCGAGCTCCTGCCGCATCGATTCGCTGAGCGCGCCGACGCCCCACTTCGTGAGGTTGTAGACCTGGCTGCCCGGCCGCACCGAGCGGCCGCCGATCGAGCTCACGTTCACCAGGTCGGAGACCCGGCGCGGTCCGTTCCCGGCGGCCTCGATCAGGTGCGGCAGCGCGGCGTGCGTGCAGTAGAGCAGGCCGAGGACGTTGAGGTCGACCATCCGCTTCCAGTCCTCGAGGCTGGCCTCGGCGCTCGGGCCGAGCAGCATCACGCCCGCGTTGTTGACCAGGATGTCCAGCCGGCCGTGCCGTTGCACGGTCTGCGCCACGACGTCCTGCGCGGCGGACTCCTCGGTGATGTCCGCGACGATCGCGCTCGCCGAACCGCCGGCCGCCTCGATCCCGGCCACCAGTTCGTCGAGCCGGTCCTTGCGCCGCGCGACGGCCACGACGTGCGCGCCCAGCGAGGCCAGTTCGGCCGCCGTGGCCTGGCCGATTCCGCTGGACGCCCCCGTCACCAGCGCCGCGCAGCCGGAAAGCTTGTCAGTCATCGCATGTCCCCTCGGTAGGATCCGACTCGGCACTTCGGATCCTACCGAGCAGGTCGCGCCCGGGCCGGGGATATGACGCGCTATCGATCAGGTCCGCTCAGCCGAGCCGGGCGACGAGCAGGGCCACGTCGTCCTTCCAGGGACCGTCCGGCCGGTTCGCGGCGAGCAGTTCGTCCGCGACCGTGTCCAGCTTCTCCTCACGCTGCCCGTCGAGCACCGCGCGGCACCGGTCGAGTCCCTTGTCCAGGTTGTTGTCCAGGCTCTCCAGCAGGCCGTCGGTGCACAGCATCAGCACCGAGCCCGGCGTATAGGGCACAGTCCAGACCGGGAAGTCGTACTCCTCCAGCACGCCCAGCGGCACGCCCGGCTCGTTGTGGTGCACCGCGCACTTGTCCGGCACGATCGCGAGCACCGGCGGGATGTGCCCGGCCCGGCTGACCGCGATCGTGCGCCGCTCCGGGTCGATCAGCGCGAGCAGGCAGGTGGCGAACAGCGGGTTCTCCGCGTCCTCGTTCACCTCGCAGACGAAGGCGTTCGCCCGCTGCATCAGCACGCTGACGTCGGAGCTCTGCCCGGCGTAGGCCAGCAGTGTGGTGCGCAGCCGGTACATCATGCCCGCGGCCTGCACGTTGTGCCCCTCGACGTCGCCGATGATCAGCAGCGTCGTGCCGTCCACGCAGTGCACGGAGTCGAACCAGTCGCCGCCGACCTGGATACCGGTGGTCGCCGCCTCGTACCGGTGCGCGAGCTCCACGCCCGGCCCGGGCCGCAGCGCGCGCGGCAGCATGCCGCCCTGCAGCGCCATCGCCAGCGCGAGCTCGATGTCGTGGATCCTGGCCCGGTGCACGGCCTGGCCGATCGCGCTGGCCGCGAGCACCAGGAAGGCCCGCTCCGACGCGTCGAAGCTGCGCGGGCCGTCGAAGCCGATCATGCAGACACCGCGCATCCGCGGCACTCCCCCTATCGGGATCACCGCCGAGGAGACCGCGCCCGTCGCGCGCATCGCCTCCACCGACTGCGGGAAGCGGCGCCGCAGCTCCGCCGCCTCCGTGAAGAACAGCGGGTCGCCGGTCGCCGCGGCCGTGCGCACCGGCCCGTCAGGGCCGATCCGCACCCGGCCGGCGGCCATCCCCAGGTCGCCGGCCTCCAGGATCACCTCGGCGGGCTGGCCCGCGTCCGTCACCAGCAGCCCGGCCGCGCCGAGCGCGGGCAGCGCGGAGGTGACCGCGGTGCGCAGCTCGGCGAGCGAGCCCGCGCTGGCCAGCCCGGCCGTCACCTCCTGCATGCGGGCCGCGACCGCGGCCCGGCGCAGCGCCTCGAGCTCGGCGGCGCGCCGCTCGGTGACGTCGATGATGATCCCCATCATCCGGCTCGGCGCCCCGGTCGCCGGGTCGGCGATGATCCGGCCGCGCGTCTCCAGGGTGCGTATGCGCTCGTCCGGCAGCTGCACGCGGTACTCGAAGACGTAGTCGCCCACCCGCGCGAGCAGCGGGTCGAGCAGCGCAAGCAGGTCCTCGACGTCCTCCGGGGGGACCTGGCCGAGAAAGGCCTCGAAGCGCAGCCCGGGATCGGGTTCGAGGCCGTGCAGCTGGTAGGTCTGCTCGTCGCAGATCACCTCGCCGCTGCCCAGCACCCAGTTGTAGAAGCCCGCGGCGGCGTCGAAGCCGCTCGGGGTGAAGCCCAGCTCGTCCCAACCTCCGTTGCCGCCCGGCCGGGCTAGCGAAGCGCCGGGCCGTTCCCGTCTGCCGTGCCCTGGTTCGCGCTGAGCGCCGACCGGTCGGGCGCCGCCGTTCGGGGGCAGCGTGGCCACCCCGCCCGGGCCTTCGGCCGCGCGGGGTTCGCTCGCGGATGGCGTCATCGACCGCCTCCTCGTTTTCCGCTGACAGCCATACGGTAGCCGCATCGTCGCCCTCCGGCGTCGTTTTTCGGGAAGAAACAGGTCTCGGGAGTGGAAAATCGGGCGCCGTACGGCGCCCCCGGACACGCTCCGAGCGCTGCTACCGGCGCCGGGTCGAACGCGCTAGCGTGGAATTTCTCATGAGCCGTCAGATTCCGGCGCCCGGCGCCGCCCCCTTCGCCGCGCCGGGGTCGGCCGACGCCTCCGCGACGCCGCTGCCCGGCGCCTGGCCGGTGCTCGGACACGCGCCGGCGCTGCTGCGCGATCCCCTGTCGCTGCTCGCCTCGGCGGGCCGGCTCGGGCCGGTGACGATCGCCCGGCTCGGCCCGGTGCGCGCGTACCTGGTGACCGACCCCGGCCTGATCCGCGAGATCCTGGTGCGGGACGCGGCGGACTACGACAAGGGCTTCCAGTTCGACACCCTCAGGTCCCTGATCGGCGACGGAGTGGGAACCTCGAGCGGGGCCGCGCACCGGAGGAACAAGAGGCTGCTGCGCTCCGCGTTCGACCACGCGGCCGTGGAGCGGTACGCGGCCGAGATGGCCGTGCAGACCGCCGCCTACCTGGAGGCGCGCTGGAATCCGGCCGCGTCCGCGGGATCGGTCCTGGACGCGGCGGCCGAGATGCGGATGCTGGCGATGCGCCTGGTCACGCACTCGATGTCCGGTTCCGGGGTGGACGCGGACGAGGTCATGTCCTCGCTCCCCGAGTTGCTCTCCGGCGCCGGCCGCAGGGCCCTGCTTCCGATCAGGACCCTGGAGAAGCTGCCCACGCCGGGGAACCGCCGCTTCGAGCAGTCGCTCGCCGCGGTGCACGCGGTGGCCGACGGTATGGTCGCCCGGCATCGCGAGCGCGCCGCCGCCGCCGGGGGAGCGGAGCATCGGCCGACGCTGCTGTCCATCCTGCTCGCGGCCGTGGACGAGGAGGGCGCCGGCCTCACGGACATCGAGGCGCACGACGAGATCATGACCCTGCTGCTGGCCGGCACCGAGACCGTCGCCGGCGTCCTGGCCTGGGCGCTGCACCTGCTCGCCGAGGATCCCGCGCTGCAACAGCGGATCCGCGACGAAGTGCTCGAAGTCACCGAGGGCCGCGCGGCAAGCGTCGCCGACATGCGAAGGCTCGACCTTACCGAGCGTTTCGCGAAGGAGATCCTGCGCCTCTATCCGCCGGGTTGGATTCTCGGCCGCCGGCCGCTGCACGACGTACGGTTGTACGACACGCTCGTGCCCGCGCGCAGCCAGGTCCTGCTGAATTTCTACGGCCTGCACCGGGATCCCATCGCGTTCCCCGACCCGGACCGCTTCGACCCGGACCGCTGGATCGACGCCGACCCGGAACTCCTCGCGGCCTCCTACCTGCCCTTCGGCATGGGCCCGCGCGGCTGCCTCGGCGAGGGCTACGCGTGGACCGAGATCTACAGCGTGCTCTGCGAGGTGCTCTCCCGCTACCGCCTCGAGTCCGAGCCCGGCACCCGGGTGCGCGCCGTCGCCCGCACGACGCTGCACCCGGACACCGTGCCGCTGCGGCTGACCGCGCTCGGCTGAGCGGGACGGCGGCTACGGGGCCGACACCCGGTAGCGGCGGGTCTCGTAGGACCACTCGAGGTTTCCGGCGATCCAGTGCCGCAGGTCGGAGGCGAACCGGATGAGCCCCGGATTGCCCGAGGCGAGCAGCGGCCGCTCCGCCGCGTAGTAATCGCCGATCCGCCGCTCCAGCATCACCGCGCAGCGGTCCAGCGCCTGCTGCTCGGACATATTGTGCTGGTGGGCGAGCACCGTCGGCAGGCTCAGCACGTCCGCCGCCTGATGCTCCTCCTTGCGGTAGGAGACGATGTCGTTCGACCAGCAGATTATGTCGGCCACGGCGTCGGACGCGGCCCGCACCGAGGGGTCGTACCACGCGCGGTCGTCCAGCTCGAAGCCGTTGACGGTCTCGATCAACGCAAGGCAGGTGGCCACCGCGCCGCTGTGCCGGCGCATCCGGATGTATTCGTCGAGGGGGGCGAGCGTGCCGTGCTGCCGGCAGGTCGCCTCCCAGACCAGCGCGTAGAAGTAGGTCGTGACGGCCTGGGTGAACCTGGCCCACTGCACCGGCCCGGTCAGCCCGCGCAGCCGCCCGCTCAGGTCGGCCAGGGCCGCGCCGAACACGTCGCCCGGGCCGGCCTCCCCGGTCTCCAGCGCGCTCAGCAGCCACACCGTGACCTCGGTTATCGCCGCGGGATCGGAGCCTATCTCCGATTCGTCGCAGTACTCGTCGTCGAACAGGAACAGCCAGGCCGCCCAGGCGGCGCTCAGGAGCAGGCCGTCGAGGGTCGCGTGCGGCGCCACCCGCCCGGCCAGGCGCGCGGGTGCGGTCGCGAGCAGGCGGGCGTGCAACTCCGGACGGACCGTCAGTCCGCAGTCGCGAGCCCACCGCTCGGTCTCCACCCTCGCCGTATCGGTCGCCGGGTGCAGATCCGTCCCGAAGGGGACGGCCAACCTCGGCACAACCACGGGCATGAGTGCCCTCCTCCCTGTGCAGGGTGAATCAATATTCTAGTAAACGTGGATGCACATGCACATGTCCCGCGCCGGTGGACGGATACCCGTAGGCGAGCGCGCGCGCCCGTCACGTAGGATGGTGCGGTGATCACTGCCTCCCACGTCGAAGTGCGCGTCGGCGCCCGAGTCCTGCTCGAGGACGCCTCGTTCCGCGTCGGCCCCGGCGACAGGATCGGCCTGGTCGGGCGCAACGGCGCGGGCAAGACCACGCTGACGAAGATGCTGGCCGGCGAGGGCCAGCCCGCCGCGGGCTCCATCACCAGGTCAGGCCAGGTCGGCTACCTGCCGCAGGACCCGCGCACCGGCGATCTCGAGGTCATCGCGCGCGACCGGATCCTGTCCGCGCGCGGCCTCGACGAGGCCGTGAACCGGATGCGCGCCGCCGAGAAGGCCATGGGCAGCGCGAACGCCGCGGAGCACGACCGGGCCATGCGCCGCTACGCGAACGCCGAGACCGCCTTCCTGGCCGCCGGCGGGTACGCCGCCGAGTCCGAGGCCGCCGTCATCGCCTCCAGCCTCGGCCTGCCCGACCGGGTGCTCGAGCAGCCGCTGGGCACGCTCTCCGGGGGCCAGCGCCGCCGGATCGAGCTGGCCAGGATCCTGTTCGGCGACAACGAGGTGCTGCTGCTCGACGAGCCGACCAACCACCTGGACGCGGACTCGATCGTCTGGCTGCGCGACTACCTGAAGACCTACAAGGGCGGCTTCATCGTCATCTCGCACGACGTGAAGCTGGTCGAGGCCTGCGTGAACAAGGTGTTCCACCTGGACGCCAACCGCAGCGTCATCGACATCTACAACGTCGGCTGGAAGGCCTACCTGGAGCAGCGCGAGGCGGACGAGCGCCGGCGCAAGCGGGAGCGGGCCAACGCGGAGAAGAAGGCCGACGCGCTGTTCGCGCAGGCGGACAAGATGCGGGCGAAGGCGACCAAGACCGTGGCCGCGCAGAACATGGCGCGGCGGGCCGAGCGGCTGCTCAGCGGCCTGGAGGCGGAGCGGGCCTCGGACAAGGTGGCCAAGCTGCGCTTCCCCAAGCCGGCGCCCTGCGGCAAGACGCCGCTGATGGCCACCGGCCTGTCCAAGTCGTACGGCTCGCTGGAGATCTTCACCGACGTCGACCTGGCCGTGGACCGCGGCTCCAAGGTCGTGATCCTGGGACTGAACGGCGCGGGCAAGACCACGCTGCTGCGGCTGCTCGGCGGGGTCGAGGACCCCGACACCGGGAACGTCGAACCGGGCCACGGGCTCAAGCTGGGCTACTACGCCCAGGAGCACGAGACGCTGGACCCGACCCGCACCGTGCTGGAGAACATGCGCAGCGCGGCGCCGGACCTGGACCTGGTCGACGTGCGCAAGACCCTCGGCTCTTTCCTGTTCAGCGGGGACGACGTGGACAAGCCGGTCGCGGTGCTCTCCGGCGGGGAGAAGACCCGCCTCGCGCTGGCCACGCTCGTCGTCTCCAGCGCGAACGTGCTGCTGCTGGACGAGCCGACGAACAACCTCGACCCGGCCAGCCGCGCCGAGATCCTCGGCGCGCTCAGCACGTACGAGGGGGCGGTGGTGCTCGTCACCCACGACGAGGGCGCGGTGGACGCGCTGGGCCCGGAGCGGCTGATCCTGCTCCCCGACGGCGTCGAGGACCTGTGGAACGAGGGGTACCGGGACCTGGTGGCGCTCGCCTAGCGTGGCCGGTGGGAGCTGTGCGTGTCCGCCGTGTGCCGCTGAGCGGACGCCGGTTCCCGGTATCCGACAGAACGTCGATTGCCCTCCGTAACAGTCTCATAACGGGGTGGGCGTTTTGTCCCCATATTCCGCGCTATTCCCGCAGGAAACCGGCGGGTACGTCGGGAATACCATTGGAGTTTTCCGTGCGAACCAGTGGTCAACTCGGCCGAGAGGGGTGATCATGGGAGGCCAGAGCGCACATTCCCTGTGCAAGGTGGGACGTACCCCACACCCCCTCTAGGAGGCGCAAGTGGCCGAGACCCTGAAGAAGGGCAGCCGGGTCACCGGCACCGCGAGAGAGCAGCTCGCGACCGATCTGAAGAGCAAGTACGAGGCCGGAGAGTCGATCCGCGCCCTGGCCCAGGAGACCGGACGCTCGTACGGGTTCGTACACCGGATGCTCAGCGAGTCCGGCGTCACGCTGCGCGGACGTGGCGGCGCCACGCGCGGCAAGGCGCGTACCGCCTGAACCCCTGCCCTGTCACGGTATCACCGGTGGTCGCACCCGGGGCGATCGGGCCCCGGTACCGGCACGGTCGGTAGGAGCCACCCGGCGCGAGGACGGCGCCGGGTGGCTCGTTCGTTTCCGGGTCGCGGCCGGCCGGCCACGGCCCCGCCGCGGGGTGGAGCGGCAAGGCGCGGGCGCGGTGAGGCGTGCGGCGGTGTTGGGGTATCGTCCTGAGCGGGATCATCGAGGCATGCAAGGCCCTTGTCGGCCGAGCGACATTGAAGGACGGACGGTACCGAGGCCGTGACCGGCTCGAACACTGCGACAACAGACGAGGCGTGGCCCGAGGCCAAGGCGGCGGCGGCCGCGCGCGCAGGGGTCCGGCTGCGGCTGGACGGCGAACTGGCGACCGTGGTGCTGGACAAGCCCGAGCGGCGCAACGCGATGACGCCGAGCACCTGGTGGCACCTGGCCGAGATCGGCCGCGCCCTGCCCGGCACCGTGCGCGCCGTGCTGCTGCGCGCCGAGGGTCCCTCGTTCTGCGCGGGCCTGGACCGCTCGGTGCTGATCGGCGGCGAGAACGGCGCCAAGACGCTGCTCGACCTCGCCTCCGCCGGGCAGACCGACGCCGAGATGACGATCGAGGCCTTCCAGGAGGCCTTCACCTGGTGGCGCCGGCCCGACCTCATCACCGTCGCCGCCGTGCAGGGCCACGCGGTGGGCGCCGGCTTCCAGCTCGCCCTCGCGTGTGACATGCGTCTAGTCTCCGAGGACGCCCGCTTCGCGATGCGCGAGATCACCCTCGGCCTCGTCCCCGACCTCGGCGGCACCAAGCCGCTCGTCGACCTCGTCGGCCCGGCCCGCGCCCTGGAGATCTGCGCCACCGGACGCTGGATCGACGCCACCGAGGCGCAGTCCGTCGGCCTCGCCAACAAGGTGATCCCGAACGACGACCTGGCCATGGACGCCGAGGTCTTCGTCCGCGAACTGCTCGCCGCCGACCGCGACGCCCTCATCGAGACCAAGGCCCTGGTCCAGGGCGCCGCCCGCCGCGACTACGACGACCAGCGCGCCGCCGAGCGAGCCGCCCAGGTCCGCCGCATCCGCGCCCTCGCGGGCCGCTAGGCCGGGTCTTCCGACGATCGCCGGGGCCGATGCTCGTTTGGAGAGCGGCGGAGGCGATCACAGCCGGCTGCTCCAGGCCAGGCCAGGGACCGCCGCTTCACGCTGATGATGGTGAAGCGGGCGGTCCGGGGCCGGGCTCAGACGACCCGGGTGAGTTCGGGGCGCTTGGGCAGGGCCCCGTCGCCGGAGGACTTGCCGGTCAGCCGGCGCTTGATCCAGGGGAGCAGGAAGGCGACCAGCCAGCGCAGGTCGGAGAGGGTCTTCGCGCCGGGGAGCGGCTTGGGGGCGGGCGGGAGCGGCGCGCGCCAGTCGAAGGTGGGCTGGTGGCCGAGGGCTTCCAGGACTGCTTCGGCTACGCGGCGGTGGCCCTCGTGGGTCATGTGGATGCGGTCCGAGGCCCACATGCGGGGGTCGTCGAGGGCGCGCAGCGAATGCAGGTCGACGACGACCGCGCCGTACTTCTCAGCCATCTGATCGATGAACGCGTTGATCTGGTTGGCCTTGGTCTGGAAGCGCTTGGCGGACGGCATCCGCTTCGTGAAGTCGATGGCGCGGAACATCACCAGTGTGCGGCTCGCCTCCGACAGCACCTGCACGCAGTGTTCGAGCTGTGCGCACACGGCGTCCACGTCGCAGCTGGGGCGCATCGCGTCGTTGAGGCCGCCCGCGAGGGTGGCCAGGTCGGGCCGCATGTTCGCGGCGATGTCGAGCTGGTCGGCGGCGATCTGCCCCATCAGCTTGCCGCGCACGGCCAGGTTCGCGTACGCCAGCTCCGGCTCGATCGCCGCGAGGCGCCGTGCCACCAGGTCGGCCCAGCCGCGGTACACGCCGTCGCCCGGGTCGTCCGCCAGGCCCTCGGTGAACGAGTCCCCGACGGCCACGAACGTGCGCACGGGCCCCGATATCTCATCCGTCACCCGCACATTCAACCAGTCGCCCCGCCGCGCTATCGCAGCAGAGTCATCCCGAACTCGGCGGCGACGGCCGACGGCTGCTTGGCGCGCGGCGGGGTCGGGCGGCGGGTGACGGGGGTGTCGGGGCCGGTCGGCCCGGTGGGCGCGGCGACGCGGCGGAAGTCGAGCCGGCGGCCGTCCGGCAGCTCGTTCGCCAGCAGCTGGGCGATCGCGGGCCACACGCCCGCCTGCTGCCAGTCCCGCAGCCGGCGCCAGCAGGTCATGCCGGAGCCGTAGCCGAGCTCCTTCGGCAGGCGCTCGAAGCCGATGCCGCGCGCGAGCACGACGAGGATGCCGGTCAGCACCGCGCGGTCGTCCAGCGGCATCCGCCCGGGATACCGCCGCCTGCGCACCTTGACCGGGATGAGCGGCTCGATCCGCGCCCACAGCTCGTCGTCGATCTCCGGATCGCCCAGCGGCTGGCTGCGCCGCGGCCTGGGCACCTTCGGCAGCCCGGCGCCGAGCGCGGGCGCGCCGATCCCGCTCGGGGAGCCGGGGGCCAGGCCGGCCGGGCCGCGCGGGGCCCGGGGACGCGGCGGCATCGCGAGGGACGCGGCCGCTGACGGGATTCGGATCGACTCTGCCACGCCTCTACAACGCTCCATGCGCCGTTCCGGTCACGCTCCGAACGGTTACACTGCGCCACATGTCGTTCACCACCCCCGGGACCCCCGCTTCGCCGTGGCCTTTCGGCGATCCGGTCGCCACCGCGCTGCTCGGCCTGCTCGAGGTCGAGTTGCGCGGCCACGGCCTGCACTGGCGGGTGGTCGCGCCGGAACGGCTGGAGGTCTTCCGCAGCGGCGCGGCGAGACCCGAACGGACCATCGACGTGGCCGCGCTGCGCGAGCGGATGGCGCGCGAGGCGAAGGCGGACTGGCCCGACCTGGTGGAGCAGGCGGTGGCCGGCTGGCTCGCCGCGCCGACCGCGGCGGGGGGCGCGTCCGCGAACGGGTTTCCCGCGAACGGCTTCTCCGCGGACGGCCTCTGCGCGAACGGCTCGGCCGCCCACGGTTCGGTTCCGGCGACGCCGCCCGTCCCCGCATGGGCCGCGCCGCTGCGCTCCCGGCTGCTGCCGACCCAGCTCGCCGCGGCCACGGCGGGAGCGCTCGCCCGGCCGGCGCTGCCCGGGCTTTCCGAAGTCGTGCTCTGCGAAACCGGTCCGCGCGGCGGCGGCCGGCTGCTGGCCGCGGAGCAGGCCGGGAACTGGCCGGCGCCGACCGCCGAGATCTTCGCCGCCGCCCGCGCGAACGTGCGCAACCAGGGCGTGCTGCCCACGGAGCGGCGCGCGGTCGACGGCGCGAATCTGACGCTGCTGAGCGGTCCCGGCCCATACTGCCCTACGCACGTGTTCTGGCTCGGCGAGTACCTGCGCCGGGACGGGGCCGAGGTCAACGGAAACGGCGCGCTCGTCGTGCTGCCGCACCGGCATCTCGTGGCGTACCACGCGATCGAGACGCAGGAGACCGTCACCGCCGCCGGCGCGCTGCTGCGGCTGGCCACCCGGCAGTTCGAGACGGCCCCGGGCGCGCTCACCGACCAGATCTACTGGTGGCGCGACGACCAGGTCAGCGCGCTTCCGGTGGACGCCGCGGGGGAGACGCTGACCATCCTGCCGACACCCGAATTCGGGGACTTACTCGACCGGCTGCCCGCGATCTGAGGACGGCTCCGCGGACGCGGCGGCGGTGGCACTTCCGGCGGCGGCAGCGGCGACCGCGGGGACGGGCTCGGCGTCGTCCGCCGTGGACGGCTCGGCGTCGTCCCCGTCGGCGCGCTCCTCCCAGTCCTCGTCCTCCTCGTCGTCCCAATCCTCGTCGTCATCCCAGTCGTCCTCGTCGCCGACGCGGGCCTTGCGCTCCAGCTCCTGCGCCTCGCGGTGCAGCAGCTTGAGCCAGGTGATCGGCATGATGACGGCGAAGACCCACCACTGCACCATGTACGCGATGTACATGGTGTTGTCGTAGCTGGGGCCGGGAACCGCCTGCGCGGCGGTCGAGGCGGTGTTCGCCGGGGTCGAGGACGCGAGCTGGATCGAGCCGTCGTGCAGCGTATTCGCCACGCGGCTCTGCAGATCCTTCGTCGTGATGAGCGCGATCTCACCGGCCGGCAGGCTGTTCGTGTCGTCCGTGATCCGGGTCAGCGCGGTCGTCTCGTCCGGCTGCAGGTAGCCCTTCACGGTCACCGTTCCGCCGGGAACCGGCGGCAGCGTCGGCATCGCGGTGCTCGAGACGTTGCTGTTCGACGCGGCGATCCAGCCCTGGTTGACCAGGATCGCGGTGCCGTCGGACAGGACCAGCGGCGTGACCACGTACCAGCCGGCGTTCTCGTTCTGCGAGCGGTTGCGCACAGCGAACTGGTGCGCCGTGTCGTAGTGGCCCGTCGCGGTGACCGCGACCCATTGCTGGCTCTGCGCGACCGTATGTCCGATAGGGTCTACCGCATCGATGCCCGCGGGCTTGGCGTCCAGCTTCGCGTACACCAGTCCCTGGGAGTCGGCCCGGTCCTTCCAGAGCGTCCGCTGCCAGTAACCCAGCGCGATGAAGGCCGGGATCAGCAGCAGCCAGACCAGCGCGTGGAAGGCCATCCAGCGGGCCGAGAGGGCGAACCGGTACGAACGAAGCACGGTTCCGACCGTACATCGTGTGCCCAGGTGACCTTTCAGCGGCCCCGTCGTTGGCAGCGCGAATCGAATCCGCCAAGGTTGACAAGGGGAATCACATGCTCAGGGGCTTCAAGGAGTTCATCGCCCGAGGTAACGTCGTCGAGCTGGCGGTCGCGGTGGTCATGGGCGCCGCGTTCGGCGCGATCGTCACCGCGCTGGTGACCGACATCATCACGCCGCTGATCGCGGCGATCTTCGGCAAGCCGGACTACAGCAGGCTCGTCTGGACCGTCAACAACTCGAAGATCATGTACGGCTCGTTCATCAATGCCGTGATCTCGTTCCTGCTGATCGCGATCGGCGTCTACTTCTTCATCGTGCTGCCGATCAACAAGCTCAACGAGCGTGGCCGGATCCGCCGCGGCCTGCCCGCGAAGCCGGCCGAGCCCGCGGCGGCGCCGACCGAGGTCGAGCTGCTCACCGACATCCGCGACGCCCTGGTCAACGGCAGCCGCGGCAACGGCGCCACGACGGACCTGCGCTAGCCGGCGTCCCCGGCCGAAGCCGCGGCGGCCGTGCGGCGGCCGAGCAGCGCGGCCAGCCCGGCGCCGGCCAGGTCCGCGAGCATGGTGACGCCGCGGGAGACCAGCGCCACCGACAGCGCGGGGCCGGCGCCGACGAGCGGACTGAGCTCCGCGACCAGGATCAGCTCCCTGACGCCGGCGCCGGCCGGGGCCAGGATGATCAGGAAGCCCGCGCACCAGGCGAGGGCGAACGCGCCGATCGCGGCGAGCAGCGCCGAGGGGCCGTGCTCGCCGAGCCGCACGAGCATCACCCAGATCTGCAGGCCGTTGCAGACCCACACGGCCAGGTTGATCGCTATCGCGACGCAGATCACCCGGCCGGTCAGCGGCGTCTCGGGCTCCGGCTTGCGCATCACCTTCAGGCCGCGCGCGATGATCGGGTTGAGCACCTTCGGATGCAGGCAGGCGAGCAGCGGCGGGATGAACAGGAACACCCACCAGTACTGTCCCGCCGAGTCTCCCGCCATGAACGGCAGGCCGACGAGGGTGGCCAGCAGCCCGGACGTGAGCCCGATCATCATCGCCAGCATCGCCGTGGTCGCCGAGCGCTGGCGCGGCACCTGGTAGGTGCGGCCGAGCTCCATCTGCGCCAGCACCGGCCAGACCGAGCCGGGCACGTACTTGCCGAGCTGCCCGATGAAGAAGATGCGCGCGGCGGCGCGGGCGGGCAGCTTCGAGCCCGCCGCGGTCAGCAGCCCGCGCCAGACCTCGAGGTTGAGCGCCAGGCCGAGCAGCACGCAGGCCAGCGCCTCGATCGCGGCGACCACGCCGAGCCGGTCTATGCCGCTGCGGAAATCGCTCCACTGGCTGGTCACGGAGTAGACGCCGAGCGCGACCATGCCCAGCACGAACAGCAGCTTGAACGTGCGGCTCTCCACCGCCCGCAGCACGGTCCCGAGCAGGCTGCGCCACGCCGGGGCCCGGCCCTGCTCGGACCCTTCGGCGCGCGCTGCGGTCGCGGGGACGGCGTCCGAATCCACCGTCTCCGTGATACGAGGCTCTGGCATGTGCGAGAGCATACGCGGAAATACTGAGCGAGCCCCAAAACCACAACGCGCCGACCTGTTCCCGGGATGCGCGGAGGATGGCCTACTGTGTGGTGCCATGCGGATCCTGTTCTTCGGCACCTATGACGTGAAGTCCCACCCGCGCGTGGGCGTGCTGGCCGAGGGACTGCGGGCGCACGGTCACGACGTGGCCGAGTGCAACGCGCCGCTCGGCCTGGACACCGCGTCCCGGGTGGCGATCCTCGCCCAGCCCTGGCGGCTCCCGCAGCTCGGCTGGCGGCTCGCCTCCTGCTGGTTCCGGCTGGCCGTCGGCGCTCGCCGCGGACCCGCCCCGGACGCGATCGTCGTCGGCTACATGGGGCACTTCGACGTGCGGCTGGCCCGGCTGCTCTTCCGCCGCACGAGGATCGTGCTCGACCACCTGATCGGCGCCGGCGACACGGCGCGCGACCGCAACCTCTCGGGTGGCGGCCTCAAGGCGAAGCTGCTGACCGCGATCGACGCCGGCGCGCTGAAGTCGGCCGACGTCATCGTGGTGGACACCGACGAGCACCTGGCGAACCTGCCCGAGCAGCACCGCTCGCGCGGCGTCGTCGTGCCGGTCGGCGCGCCCGAGGACTGGTTCGCGGCCGCGCCGGCGCAGGAGAAGCCCGGCCGCGGCGAGGACGCCCCGCTGCGCGTCGCGTTCTTCGGCCTCTACACGCCGCTGCAGGGCGCCCCGGTGATCGGCGAGGCCCTGGGCAAGCTCGCGGGCGCTCCGGTCGAGGTCACCATGGTCGGCCACGGCCAGGAGCTGGAGGCGACCCGCGAGGCCGCCGAGGGCGGCTGCCCGACCACGTGGATCGAGTGGGTCGACTCGGCCGAGCTGCCCGCGCTGGTCGCGGACCACGACGTGTGCCTCGGCATCTTCGGCACCGGCCCCAAGGCGCTGCGCGTGGTCCCGAACAAGGTCTTCCAGGGCGCGGCGGCCGGGTGCGCGATCGTCACCTCGGACACCGCCCCGCAGCGCCGCGCGCTCGGCGACGGCGCGGTCTACGTCCCGCCCGGCGACGCCACCGCGCTCGCCGACGCGCTCACCCGGCTGGCCGAGGACCGTGCCGAGCTGGCCGCGGCCCGCAAGCGCGCGCACGACGCGGTGCTCGAACGCTTCGGCTGCTCCGCGGTCGTCGAACCCCTGGTGCGGCGGCTCGAATCCTGAAACGGCGCTGTACCCGCGAGCGCTACTATGTCCGCCCTCCAACCCGCGATCTCCCCTTGGACACGACTTGAGTAGTGAGACCCGAGACCATGACGCGAACGGGACGGGGATAGGAGTGGCCGACGATCCAGGGGGCGCGGCGCCGCTGAACGCGCCGGAGACGCGGCGGCGCCGCTTCCGGCGGCCGCGGCCGGCCACCGTGCTCGCGGCCTTCGCGATCGCGCTGTTCGCGGCCTGGGGCATCGGCACGCCGCTGATCGGCCAGGCGACCACCGCGGCGACCGCCAACATGGTCCAGTCCGGCCCCTACCCGCAGGCCGGGTACAACGAGACCGTCGGCAGCGACGCGCTGCTCTACGACACCTACACCTCGGCCATCCCGGGCACGATCGTCTTCAAGAAGGCGCTGGAGAACGGCGAGTTCGCGGGCTGGGACCCGAACAACGACGGCGGCGGCGCGCTCGGCTCGGTGCCGAACGACGCGCTGCTCTCGCCGCTCACGCTGCCGTACTACGTGCTGCCGACATGGATGGGTCCGGCCTACACCGAGCTGCTGATCGTCATCTGCGGCGCGGCCGGCTCGTTCCTGTTCCTCAGACGGCTGGGACTGTCCAAGGTCGCCGGGATGATCGGCGGCCTCGCGTTCGTCGGCAGCGGCTTCATGGTCATGTGGGTCGACTTCCCGCAGAGCCGGACCGCCGCGTTCATCCCGGCGCTGTTCTGGACCGTCGAACGGTTCCTGCAGACGCGGCGGGTGCGCGACGCGGTCCTGATCTCGATCCCGATCGCCTCGATGCTGCTCGGCGGATTCCCGGCGGTCACCGGCTACGCGGGCGCCACGGCGAGCGTCTACGTGCTCGTGCGGCTGATCGTGATGCACCGCGAGAACCTGCGCCGGCTGCTGCTGACCGCGCTCGGCTACGTCGGCGGCCTGGTCGGCGGCGTCGGCCTGGTGGCGTTCCAGCTGCTGCCCTTCGCCGGATTCATGAAGACCTGGGTCATCATCGGCCGCAGCCAGACCTCCAACCAGCACCTCGATCCGACGACGCTGCTGACTCTGATCGCGCCGTGGGCCCTCGGCACCGGCAACACGGAGTCGGATTACTTCTACATGTCGCCGAACGCGATCGAGAGCATCGACTACATCGGCGCGGCGGCGCTGGTCCTGATCCTCGTCGCCACGGCCCTTCCCTGGCGTGCCCGGCGGCTGCTGCCGCGCTCGGTCTGGAGCTTCTTCACCGCCACGAGCGCGGTCTGGCTCTACCTGATCTACGTCGGCGGCCCGCCGCTCGCTCTGCTGCAGAAGACGCCGGTCATCCGCGAGATCTTCGGTCAGAACTTCATCGGCCGCTCCCGCAGCATCCTCGGCTTCCTGCTCGCCGTGCTCGTCGCGATCGGATACGACGTGCTGACGCGTCAGCGCGAGACCGCGGACGCCGCCGAGCAGCCCGTGAGCGTGCACCGCTTCCGCATGCTCTGGCCCGGCCTCGTCTGCCTGGTCACCGTCGGCATCTTCGTCGGCGTGCTCTACACCGGCTACTCCGACGCGAAGCATGCGGGAGCGAACGCGATCGGCAAGTCCGCCGCGCTCAGCCTTTACAAGCACCAGCTCGGCTATGCCGCGGCGTTCACGGTGGCGGCGATCCTGTGCGTCGTCGTGCTCTGGCACGCGGGCCGCGACCGGAGAGCGGCGCCCGACCTCGGCGGGCTCACCCGCGGCCTCCGGTTCACGGCCGCGGCGGCGCTGCCGCTGCTGCTGGCCTGGCAGAGTGCTGTCTTCGCCTCCGAGTTCTTCCCGCGCTCGTCAGTCAGTACGTTCTACCCGGTCACGGACACGCACGCGTACCTCGATGCCAACCTCGGCGCGGACCGCTACGCTTCCACGTCGACCGGCATGGTCTTCGCGACGAACAGCGCCTATCCGCTGCGCGCGGTCAACGGCCACAACTTCATCAACCAGAACTTCGGCGCGATGATCGACGCCGTCCCCGGCGGCCAGATCCAGTACGAGACGTACATCGACTTCCCGCAGAGCGAGGAGACGGCGACGAGCCCGATCCTCGATCAGCTCGCCGCGAAGTACTGGGTGAGCTCGCTCGGCGACGCGGTGCTGGGCAAGCAGGTCGACGCCAAGACCGACGGCAGCACGTACGAGCTCAAGCCCGGCCAGTCGGTCACGGTCAGCGTCCCGGTCACCGGCCGGCTGCGCGCGGTCGGCGTGACGCCGGTCGGCACCGTCTCGCCGACGAAGGCCGACTCGCTGGATGTCGTGGTGCGCAATGCTTCCGGCGCCGCCGTCGCGCACACCAGCCGCCTCGCGAACACCCTCCAGGCGACGATGACGTCGGGCTCGCTGTTCACGGTCCCGGTCGCGGCCGACACGCAGGCGGCCGGCACGACGTACACGGCGACGCTGACGTGGCACGGCAGCAAGCCGATCGAAGTGCAGGCGGACGCCGGTTCGCCCGCGCTCACCGCCGTGGCCGGGCAGAACGACGGACTCGAACTCGTGCGCGTCGACGACTCGGCGATCTACCAGCGGCTCAACGCGCAGCCGCGAATTCGCTGGGCCTCGACGTCGACGGTCGTCAAGGACCAGGCGCAGCGCATCAGCCTGCTCTCCTCGGGCAGCGTCGGTGCCGACGAGGTCGTCCTCTCAGCCGACGGACCGGCCGCGAGCGGCGCCTCGGCGAGCGTGGACGTGACCGAGGACGGCAACGACCAGGTCAGCACAACCGTGGACGCGAAGGGCTCCGGCTACCTCGTCGTCGCGGACGCTGACCAGGTCGGCTGGAAGGTGACCGTGGATGGCCGGAGCGCCACTCTGCGGGCCGCGGATCAGGGCGTCGTGGCCGTGGAGGTCCCGGCGGGCAAGCACGTCGTGACGCTGACCTACTCGCCGCCGCACGCCCGCCTCGGGCTGGCCGTCAGCGGCGCCACGGCCGTGATCCTGATCGGCGCGGTCGTCGGCGAGTGGTGGTGGCCGCGGCGCAGGCGCCGGCGCCAGGAGGCGTGAGGCGGCGGATGAAGGAAAGCGGCTCCGGGGAGAACCCTGGGGCCGCTTCCTTGGTGCCGCTGTGCGCGAGCGTCAGTTGTCGCCGCGCGAGCGGACGATGAGGTCCGCGAGCAGCGCCAGTGACGCGATGATCAGGCCGCTGAGGAACAACAGGATCGTGTTCTCGGCGATCTTGAAGGGGTGGGCGGCCAGATCGTAGATGCCCTTGACCACGCCGATCCCGATCAGCCACAGCGCCGGGGGCAGCAGGACCTTGATCGGGTTGAAGTACATCACCATCCGCAGCACCTGGAGGATGTAGCGGTAGGCGTCCTTGACGAACCTGAACTTCGACTTGCCGGCCCGCTTCGAGTAGTCGATGGGCATGTAGTAGATGTCGTGCTGGTTCGCCAGGAAGGCCATGGTGATCGTGGTGACGCACGAGAAACCGGGAGGCAGCAGCCGCAGGTACGGCTTGGCGACCTCGCGGCGCATCGCCCGCATGCCCGAGTTCAGGTCCGGGATCTTCTGGTTGATCAGCCGCTCGGCGATCTTCCGGATGACCCACTTGGCCGGAACCCGCAGGATCTTGTGCGTGCCCTCTTCGGTGGTCCGGGCGCCGACGACCTGGTCGACGCGCGGGTTCTCCTTGAGGATCCGCACCATCTCGGGGATGCGCTCGTTCGGGTAGCTCATGTCGGCGTCGGTCCACACGACGATGTCGCCGGACGCGATCTGCGTGCCAATGCGTCGCGCGGTGCCGGTGCCGCCGTTGCGCTGGAACGGCTCGAGCCGCATGCGGGGGTAGCTCTCCTGCGCCTTCCGCAGCACCTCGAGGGTGTTGTCGGTCGACGCGTCGTCGATCACGAGCAGCTCGTAGCTGAACTCACTCGCGTCGAGGGCCTCGTTGATCCGCGCTATCTCCAGCAGGACGTGGTCCTGCTCGTTGTAGCAGGGGAGAACGACGGTCACGTCGACCCGGTCAACAGGTTGAACGTCCTCCGTCGCGGGCACGGGATCTGAGGTGGGAATCCGCTCGGTAAGGAGCATGAGCCTCTAGTCCATCTCTCTTGCGATGAGCTGGCAAGCTAACGGCGGCGGGCGAAGCCGATCTGAGGAAGTCCGGCTAAACCGCAGCTCAAGAATAACCTGTCGATGAGTGTCGCACGTGCCGGGTAACCTCGGAGGGGTGTCGTCATCCCCCTCCGCACCGGATGTGCTCATCCGGGCCCACGGCCTGGTCAAGACGTTCCCCAAGAAGCATGGCGAAGCCTTCACCGCGGTCGCCGGCATCGATTTCGAGGTCCGGCGCGGCGAGGTGTTCGGCTTCCTCGGCCCGAACGGCGCCGGCAAGTCCACCACCATGCGCATGATCGGGTGCGTCTCCCCGGTCGGCGGCGGCCATCTGAGCCTGTTCGGGCTCGATCCGAACACCCAGGGCCCGCGGATCAGGGCCCGCCTGGGCGTCGTCCCGCAGGAGGACACGCTCGACGTCGAGATGCGCGTGCGCGACAACATGCACGTGTACGGCCGCTACTTCGGCCTGCCGCGCGCCGTGATCCGCGAGCGCGCCGCCCGGCTGCTGGACTTCGTCCAGCTCACCGACCGGGCCGAGGACAAGGTCGAGCCGCTCTCCGGCGGCATGAAGCGGCGGCTGACCATCGCCCGCGCGCTGATCAACGACCCGGAGATCCTCATCCTCGACGAGCCGACCACCGGCCTCGACCCGCAGGCCAGGCACGTGGTCTGGGACCGGCTCTACCGGCTCAAGCAGCAGGGCACCACGCTGATCCTGACCACCCACTACATGGACGAGGCGGAGCAGCTGTGCGACCGCCTCGTGGTGATGGACAAGGGCCGGATAGCCGCGGAGGGCGCGCCGCGCGAGCTGATCGAGCGCTACGCCACCCGGGAGGTGCTGGAGCTGCGCTTCCCGCTCGGCGAGCAGGAGCAGGCCGCGGAGAAGCTCGCGGGCATCGGCGAGCGGCTCGAACCGCTGCCGGACCGGGTCCTGGTCTACGCCGACGACGGCGAGGCGGCGCTGACCGAGGCGCACCGCCGCGGCCTGGAGCCGGTCACCGCGCTCGTCCGCCGCTCCACGCTGGAGGACGTCTTCCTGCACCTGACCGGCCGGACGCTGGTGGACTGACGTGAGCACCGAGACCATCAGCGCCGCCGCGTCGGCGGAGGCGACGGAGCGCTCCCGCCGCGTGCCCGGCGGGCTCGTTCTGAGCTGGCGCCAGTTCCTGTACTGGTACACGTTCTTCTACCGCACCTGGCGCGGCACGGTGCTGTCCGCGATCCTCGGCCCGGTCATGTACCTGACCGCGATGGGCGTCGGCATCGGCACGCTGATCACGCACGGACTGCCGGATGGCGTCACCTACCTGTCCTTCATCGCGCCGGGCGTGCTGGCCGCGATGGCGATGCAGAACGGCATATTCGAGGGCTCCTTCACCGTGCTCGGCAGCGTGAAATGGGCCGGGAACTACTGGGCCGCCGTCAACACCCCGCAGCGCCCGCAGGACATCATGTTCGGCACGGCGATGCAGGGTTTGGCGCGGACCGCGGGCATGTCCACGGTCTTCTTCTGCGCCATGGTCGGCTTCGGCACGACGCACTCGCCCTGGTCCGTGCTCGCGCTGCCGGTGGCGCTGCTGACCGGCGCGGTGTTCCTGTTCCCGATGATGGCCTTCTCCATCACGCTCGACAGCGACCAGCCGCTGACGGTCGTCTTCCGCTTCGTCATGACGCCGCTGTTCCTGTTCTCCGGCACGTTCTTCCCCTGGCAGCAGCTGCCCGAGTGGATGCACCCGATCGCCTTCATCACCCCGCTGTGGCACGGCGTGGAGCTCTGCCGCGAGCTGACCCTCGGCACGGTGACCGCGACCTCCGCGGCGATCCACATCGGCTACCTGCTCGTCGCGCTGGCCGGGGGAGTGGCGCTGGCCCGCCGCAACTTCAGCCGTCGCCTCTACCTCCACCGCTGACAGGGACCGGTGCCGAACCCATGACCTCGCTCATCGCCTTCGACCTCCAGCCCGGGAGCCGAACCCCATGACCTCCTACGCGCTGCAGCCCCGGGTGGCGCCCCGGCTGCCGGGAACCTTCGGGACCCGCCGCTCGCTGCGCCTGGTGGAGCGCAACATCGTCTCCTACCGCCGCATGTGGCTGATGTTCCTCACCGGCGCCCTGGAGCCGGTCTTCTACCTGCTCTCGCTCGGCGTCGGTCTCGGGCAGCTGATCCCGAACGTCACCGGCCCGGGCGGCGCCCCGGTCACCTACGTGCACTTCGTGGCCCCCGCCCTGCTGGCCACCGCCGCGATGAACGGCGCCATGTACGACGCGACCTTCGGCATCTTCTTCCGGCTCAAGTACGGCAAGGTCTACGACGCCGTGCTGGCCACGCCGCTGACCCCGCCGGACATCGCGCTCGGCGAGCTGACCTGGTGCCTGATGCGCGGCGGCTTCTACGCCGTCGCCTTCACGATCGTGGCCTCGTTCTTCGGCGTGCTCGCGTCCCCGTGGGCGGTGCTCGCGATCCCGGCCGCGCTGCTGATCGGCCTCGGCTTCGCCGGCCTCGGCATGGCGATCGCGACGTACATGAAGTCCTGGCAGGACTTCGAGGTCGTCAACCTGCTGATGATGCCGATGTTCCTGTTCTCCACCACGTTCTTCCCGCTCGGCGTCTACCCGCGCGGGCTGCAGCTGTTCGTGGAGATCACGCCGCTCTACCAGGGCATCGAGATCGTTCGAGGGCTGATGCTAGGGGCCGTCGGACCCAGCCTGCTGCTGCGCGCCCTCTACCTGGCCCTGATGGCGCTGGCCGGGCTGGCGATCGCGGCCCGCCGCTTCGGCAGGCTGCTCACCGCGTAGCCCCGCCTAGTCCTCGTCGTCGAAATCGTCCTCGTCGTCGTCCGCCGGCTCCACCGGCACGGGACGCAGCTCCCGCCGCAGGTGGATGACGTACCAGGAGCCGAGGATGACGATGAACAGCCACCACTGGAACGCGTACATGATGTTCAGCGCGTCCCAGGTGGTGCCGTGCTGCGGCAGCGGCTGGGGGACGGCCGTCAGCCCGCCGGAGAGCGAGGCGGCGTCCATCGCCGTCACGTAGCCCTCGTCGAGGTGGTACGGCCACTGGTTCACCAGCTCGGCGGTCGAGATGTACTGGATCTCGTTCGGCTCGGTCGCCGTCCCGGTCGTCTGCGACTCGGAGATGCCGTTGTCGTTGACCTCTCCGGTGGTCGACTCCGGCTCGGCGGCCCACCCGGTGACCGTGACCCGGCCGCTCGGCGCCGCGGGGATCTCCGGCTCGGCCGACCCCGTCGCCGCGATGAAGCCTCGGTTGACGAGCACCGCCTGACCCGAGCCCGTGACCAGCGGCGCGATCACGTAGTAGCCGGTGTGGCCGTTCAGCACCCGGCCGGGGACGAGCAGCTGCCGGGCCGAGTCGTAGGTCCCGGCGGCCTCGACCTCCTGCCCGACCTGCGTGCCGTTGAGACCGCTAGCCGGGGTGATGACGGAGTCGACGGGCTCGGCCGTGTGCCAGCTCCTGAGCTCGGCGGCCGTGAGCGGGGCGACCTTGTGGCCGACATCCCACTGCCAGCGGCCGAGCAGCGCGAAGGCGATCATCAGCACGAGGATCCCGGCGTGCGCCGCCACCCACCGCGGCCTGCGCAGGTCCTCGGGCGTCAGCGCGGGGGCGAGCAGCACGTCCGGCGCGTCCCCCGCGTCCTGCGCGGAGTCCGCCGCCGGCTGGACCGCTGTTGCCTCGGAACTCGACACGACTGCCAGTATCCGCCCTGTCCGATATGCCTATCCCACCGGGGTCACGCGGAGGGCAGCGCCTCGGAGTCGGCGGCCGCCGGCTGCTGCTGCCGGGCGGCCTTCTTCCGGGCGGCCCGGTCGGCCTTCGCGGCGGCCTTGGCCGCCTTCTCCGCCTCGCGCGCGTCGATGTGCTTGAGCGTCCAGTGCGCGACCAGCGGCGACGCGAAGGGCAGTAGCCCGGCCAGCGCCATCACGGCCATGTGTGGGATGGAGACCCGGTAGCCGAACGCGACGACCAGGCAGACGACCACGTACAGCGGGTACAGGCCCATGCCGTGCACCACGCCGAGCCCGTTGCCGAGCGCCGGCGAGTTCGCCCACCACTTCAGCGGCAGGGCGACGAGCTCCAGGATCGTGATCGCGGTTCCGGTGATCCAGGCCAGCACGACGTACACCTTGAGCAGCAGCGGACGGCTGCCGAAGGCGACGTGCGGGACCTCGGGCGTCTCGGTCATGGGGGACTTCCTCGGGGCGGGGCCGACTGAAACTCTTTCCGACCAGCAGGGTAATCGGCCGTTTCGACGGCCGAGCGACCGGGGTCCGCCCCCGGCGTCCGGCACCGGCTGTTGCAGGTCGTAAGGCGCCCCGGCGGCCCGCCGCGTCCGGAACCCGGCACACCCGCCCGCTCGCGCCCGCGGTCCCCGCCGGCATCGCCCGATACCCGCACGCCATTCGAGGTGCCAATAGGCACGCCGTTCGGATACCGTCGTTCCATGCCTGAGACGTCGTCGTCCGTCACCCAGCCGTCGATCCCGACGGTGCCCGCCGGTGCCACCGCAACAGCCACCCCCGCCGAGGTCCGGCAGGCCGCGGAGGCCCTGAAGTCCGCCATCGACGCGCACCTGCGGGCGGTGGAGGCCCGGGTGGACGAGCTCGACCCGGCCGTGCTCGAGGCCTTCGACGCCCTCGCGGCGGCGGCCGAGGAGTACGACGAGCTGCTCTACGCCGTGCACGACGAGGTCACCCCGTTCGAGGTGATGACCGAGCCGGAACCCGACTACGCCGGACCCGACGAGATCGAGGCCCTGTCCGTCTTCATCCGCCGCGACTACCTCGTGGCCGACTCCGACGCCCTCACCGCCGCCGCCCGCACCGCGGCCGAGGGCGTGGACCCGGAGACCACGACCACCCGCAGCGCGCTGCTCGAGATCTTCGACTCCTACGACGCCGACGAGATCGCCTACCGCGCCGAGGAGCTCGGCCTGCAGCCCGGCGATTCCACGATGTGGGTCGTGGCCGCCGACCCCGAAGGCGTCGTCGGCTGGCACGACGACCCCTTCTCCGACGTGGACGCCGAGCTCGTCCTCTACCGCGACGACGTCATCGACGAGGAAGTCGACGAAGAGGACGACGAGGACGAGGACGAACTCGAGGCCGAGGACATGCTCCCGGGCTGAGCCACGGCACGGACAGGTACGACCGCGCGGAGGCGCGCAGCCGCGCGGAGCGGAGCAACCGCGCGGGGGCGAACAGCCGCACGGAGGCGAACGGCCACGCGGACGGGCACGACTGAGCCGACGGGACCGGGGGCCGGGCCGGGCGACGAGAGTCGCCCGGCCCGGCCTTCTCGTTTCCCGGCATGCTTTTCGGGGTGTCTCCCGGCGTGAGTCGGAGGCGGTGCCGGCTGCTCACGCGGGGGCGCGGGTGTGCGCAGGACGTCGAATGTCTCAGGCGGTCCAGAGCGCGCCGGGGAGCTCGCCGCGGGCGATCTCGGCCACGCCGCGCTCGGT
>NZ_JAGSOH010000050.1 GCF_018139625.1 Actinospica acidithermotolerans
TCATACCCTCCGCGCGGGACAGCCGCCGGATCTCGGCCCAATCTTCCACGTTCAGCACCCTCCAGGCTAAGCAAGGGGGTCAACTTTCAACCGTTGCCTGGGGGTCAGTTTTCACTAGTCGCCGACAACCGACTTCTTCTACGCGTGGGCGGCGGTCGGAGGCGATACCGGCATCCCGCCGAGTGCGGGCGCCGTGGATCGCGAATTGGCCTGCTTGATCTGTGCACTGGTATCGGCGGCCATCGCTATCGCGGCGATCGTGGCGAGCCTGTGTCTGCCTGTTTCCCGACGCGGTCTCGCGCTGCTACGGGGTGTCCGCGTGCTGACCGGGCTCGCGCTCGTGCTTGGGGTCTCAGGTCTGGTCTGCCTCGCGTGACAGCGTACGCGCCCAGCGGTGGCTCGGCTGGTACCAAGC
The DNA here is from genome assembly GCF_018139625.1 of Actinospica acidithermotolerans. Classification (GTDB taxonomy): domain Bacteria; phylum Actinomycetota; class Actinomycetes; order Streptomycetales; family Catenulisporaceae; genus Actinospica; species Actinospica acidithermotolerans. The sequence goes on from NZ_JAGSOH010000050.1 coordinate 416, forward strand.
CACTGGACACCGGGCAGTGCGCACGCGCCGGTCTCGGACAAACCATGGTCAGCCAGCTGCGACACGGCAGGGAGTTGGTGAGTCGGTTTCGCGGGCTGGCGCAGCCTGTCCGGTGGCCGGATCGCCGGCGTAGACCGCCGGCGGGTACCTGTGGCGTGGCGGCAGTTTGTCAGCGCGCGATTTTGCCTTAGGCCCGTTCGGCGTCTTGTTCGATGCCCAGGACCTCGTTGACGATGCCGCGGATCAGTTCGAGGTTCTCGATCGCGGCATCAGCCTCGTAGGCCGCTTCGAGCGCGGCGTTGCGCGGGTCTGTAGCGAGGGCGAAGGCCACGGCGCTTGCGGCGCGGGCGCGGCGGAACGTCGCACGGTACTCGACCTGCTCGGCTGTGCCCTGCTCCATCTCGTCGTGGATGCCCCAGGCTTGGGCATCGAGCCGGTCGGTGAGCGCGGTCGCAGCCTGCGCGCCCGGGCCGCCCCAGCGGCCGAGGGCGAGGTCGGCGAGCGCGGGGGCGAGTTCAGGCTCGTCGAGCGCTACCGCCGAGACGGCGGCCTTGGCCGCCCTGACCGCGATGCGCCGCTGTGGTTCGGCGTCGGCGGCCTCGATCAACTGCGAGAGTTGGGCCGATCTTGTCTCGAGTCGGCTTGCCATCCGTTGACCCTCGCCCTCCTTCGGCGGCGGGCCGGAGCTCTTGAATGGGTGGCGGGTGCCGCCCCGGCGCCCGTGTCGATCGTAGTCCCACACGGGGTGCACATCGGCTTTCCAGCGCCGAGTGAGGCTACGATGGCGGGGCTCGGCCGCGCGCCGACACTCGTCCTGGGTGGCAGGGCGAGGATCTGGCTGATCGTCAGCTTGATGCCGGCGTGCAGGTGTCGGTCAGGTTCTTAGGATGTCCGCGGAGAGGCTGATGTCCGTGAAAGCGGGACAGCCGCAGGCGCCGGACGGCGCCGATCGGCCACGGGATGTTTGGGGAAGTGGGCATGGCCGTCGATCATGACCAGATTGATCTTGTTGATGTTGCGGACGCGGCTGGAACCGGCTGCGTCGTCCGCGTCGCGGGTCGTTTCCAACCAGGGGTGCTCACCGGCCACGACATTCTGCGCACGGACGTTCTGGTTTCCGCGAGCTTCGTCGATGCCCGCCTGCAACTCTTTCTATCTCCCGGGGACCTGGACGAGTGGCGGCGCGATCTCGCGCAACTGGCTGCGGGCGGGAGCGCCACCCTCGGCGCAGACCGTGGCCTGAGTCTGGGCTTTCGCGTGTATGAGGACGGCTGGCTCGCGATCACCGTCGAGGACCCAGACCGGCTCACTGCGCAGCTAGGCCTTCGACCGGCCGAGGCGTGGATCGCAGAACACCTTCGGCGTCTTGAGCGCGTGCGGGCGGCGTGGCCGCGAGAAGTCTGTGAAACGGCGCCGGGCGCATACGTGTGGAGTTCTACCGCGGAACGCTAGCCGCATATGTGATCCCCGTGACGACAGGTTGGAGAGACGTGGAACTGGTCGCACGCGCCGCGGGCGCCGACGACGACCCATATGACGATGTGCTGGAGGCGGGTTTCTCCGAGAACGAGGACGGTACCGGAATCGCCGTCGTGTTCCAGCGCACCCGCTCCGCACCCGACCCGTGGCCGGGAGACCCGGGCGAGACCGAGTTGTTCAACAACACCTACTGCGTCACCGTCGGCTCAGGACAGGCCGTGTACGGCGGCTTGAAGTCGATCGAATTCGTCACCGATCGCGATGCGGTCATCCGCATCGACCCAGGCTTCGCTGACATCCTCGGTCTCACCGAACAGCTTCAGGTTCGCTTCGACGTCCCGGAGAGCGCCCTCGACGATTTCAAGGCCATGCTGCCGAAAGTGGTGACGTGGGGGCTGCCTGGCCAGGTACCTGCGCTCCGCGGAATATGAGGCGCAGGCGGTGACGACTTCTTCTACGCCAAGCTTCAGCGAGATGGTAGCTGGTCGTCTCCGGCGACAACGACACCACCGTGCCGCGCAAGGCCCTGGCTGCCGCGCGACCTTGGGCTGGCCGTCCTGCAACGAGATTCCGAGATTTCCTGGCTGCTCGCCGAGTGCAGCTGGAAGAGCAATAGCTCCAGGGCCCTGGGAGAGTGCCCATGCACTACACCATCGAGACCTTCATCCCGCATATGAAGACCACGGCGACCAGCGGTGACCTGCCCGAGGCGTACGCGAAGCTCAGCGAGGCCGCATCCGCGACCGCGACCTGTGCCGCCGACCGGGACAACGGCCCGCTCGTCGCGGTCGGCGACGACTACTCCTACATCACCCTTGCACGCGAGGGCGAGTTCCACACGCTGACCGTCCCGATCGAAACGGACAGTGAGGAGGCGGAGGACGATGTGCTGCTGATCGGCGGCGTCGACACCATCGTCGCGAGGAACCAGATCGCCCCGCGCGAACTAGGCCTGACCGTGCTGTTGAAGGCCCCGGACATCTCCGGTCTGCTCACCGAGTACACCTGGGACGGGCAGTAGGAGGGCGGCGGGATGCCGGAGACCGATCTCGAAGCCTGGGAACGCGGACGGCGAGAGGCGCTCGCCGCGTTCATGGTCGCGCTGGATGCGGGCGAGGTGGACCTGGAGGCCGACCCGCTGGCGTTCCTGCCCTACCTCAACCGGTTTGTCGCCGATCAGGACTATGACGCCTTCGACCAGGATGATTGGCGCTACCTGCACGCCATCCTCGCCGCCTACATCGCGGACGTGCTCATCCGCAAGTACGGCGCGCGCTGGCGGCTGCGCCACGATGCGCGGGGCCCGAACTACATGCTGGTGACCATCGGGTACGACGGAGGCGAGTATGAGACCTCGCCGATGGACATCGTCTACCACGGGCTCGGACAAGTACCGCCGGTGGTCACGCGGATGCTCGCCACCGCGGAGCTGACCGCGCACCTCGTGCGCAGATACGATGGCTGAAACAACACCCGGCACTGATCGGGGGCTGCGGCGAGTTCGAGCGGGGGAGCGCGGATGGGGCGGATCGATGTCATCTCCATCCCGCACGAGCCACCCGTCTGGCGCCCGTACGATGCCGACACGCTCGCGCGCATTGCAGCGCCCGCCGCTGCCGCGGCCGCGCTGACCGGGCGGGGCCTGCCGCTGAACGCCCACCAGCACTTCAACCGGGATCCGCAGCGCGAACTCGAGATCGTGAGGCTGCCCGAGTGCGGGCCGGCGGCCTTTCTCGCGCAGGTGCATGACGGGTTCAACAACAGCTACTGGCTCAGCCTGACCGACGGGTCGGTGTGGATGCGCTACGGCCGCCAGGACGGGCCGGTCGAACTCGCCAAACCCGCCAACACGTCGGTTCCCGCGCTGCAAGCTGTCCTTGACGCGTGGTGCGCCTTCGATGGCCCGCGCGGCGCCGTCGATATCGACCCGCGCGCCTACGAGCACCTGCTCGACACCTTCGTCCTCGACGCGGTGCGTGCCGACCCCGAAGTCTACGCGGACCCCGAGGGCTGGTGGCCCAGGACCGTCGAGGAAGCGGGCTACACCGGCCCGCGTTTCCTGAACGGCGACAAGGCCCTCTACGAGTACGTACACCGCGACGAGACCGGCACGTGGGTCCTCGACCACCCCGGCTACGAGGACGACGACTAACCCGGGGCTGCGCGGCGCGACCGACAGACCGGCCGGCGCCACACCGCACTGCGCGGACGGCGCTGCCAGGCGCCCGGCTCGTAAAGAACGTGGTGACCGGGAAGGAAGAGAAGGCGGCTATGTGGCGCTCATTCGCGCTGGAGGCGCTCGCACCCCTCGGCGTGTCGACATCGGTGGTTGAGGCTCTGACGGGGCGCGGTTTGCCCGCGAACGCGTTCGAGGTCTACGTCCGGGATCAGGCGCGCGAGCTGGAGGTGGCAGATCTCCCCGGCTGCGGCCAGGCTGCCTTCCTGGGCCGGTATACCGATGAATGGAACACGTACTGGCTGCGCCTGGCCGACTCCTCGGTGTGGATGCGGTGGGGCATACTGGACCGGCCGGCCGAGTCGACGCAGCGCATCAACACCTCCGTCGAGGCGTTCCAGGCCGTCCTGGGCGCCTGGTGCGAGATGAAGAGCTCAAGCGTCGACGAGACGGACGAACAAGCCTACGAGGACCTGGTGACCGAGACGATTTGTCGCGCTGTCGGCGCCGATCCGGCCGTCTTCGCCGATGGCGACGGCTGGTGGCCGGTCTTCTTCGAAGAACTCGAATACACCCTGCCCCGCATGGTCGCCGGAGACCGGCCGCTCCACCAACTCGTGCGGTGCGACGCGTCCGGCCGCTGGATCCTCGAGCACCCCGGATACGACGAGGCGAGCTAGGCGACCAGGAGCATCTCGTCGAGCAGGTACAGTGCCCGGGAGCGTGCCGGCGCGAGCGGGCTACCGCCGGCCAAGGGCCCCTTCCAGTGCCAAGACTCGATTGCGGCGACCTGCGCGAGCGTGTCCTGATCGTCCGCTTGCGCCGCGGCCGAGGCCAGGCGCAGTGCGGCGCCCCGATAGGTCCCGGCCCACCGCTGGGCGAACTCGGCCAGTTCCGGCAGGAGACCGGAGGCGGCGGCCTGCGACGGATAGGTGGCGGCGAGCGCGGCCAGCGTCATCCGGATCGCACCGGGTTCGCGGTCCCAGCGCGCGAACAGGCTGGCCGCTTCGGCTTGGACCGCCGCGTGGGTCAACCGAAGCCCGTCTCCGACTTCGATGCCGTCGCCCTCGGCGATGAGCTTGTCGGCGAGGTAGGCGATCAGCCGGTCGCCGTTGGAGGCCGCGGAGTAGAGCATGCCGTAGGCGTAATCCCGCACCGAGAAGGGCATCCGTTCGTCGGTGGCGAGCGCGACGATCAGCGGCACCGCCTCGGCCGTGTGCGGATAGCAGGCGTCCTGGTGCATGACGGCGTTGTGCAGCTCACCTATGAACTCGTCTGCCGCGCCGGGCACCCACCCACTGCCCGGACCGTCCGGGGCCGCCATGTCGAACGCGGCCTGCGGATCACCCAGCAGGCGCCGGGAGATCTCCCGGACCACCGCGAGGAAGTCGCCATCCCAACCCGGCTCTGGGTCGTCATCGAACGGCCCGGCCTGGGCGGGCTCCGGCAGCTGCGTCGGGAAAGCAGCGATCGCCACGCGCCGCCGCTGCAGCGCGGTCTCCGCGTCGAGCTCGATGCTCGCGCGCCGGCCCTCGCGCAGGAAATGGCGCTCCGGGCTTGCGCCGCTGCCCTCGCCCGCGCTGCCGAGATAGCCGCCGTACTCGCGCGCGATCGCCTCGACCGCGGCGGTCTCGCAGTCCTGCCACCGGCCACCGGAATCAGCGGACGGCGGGTTGACGCACAGCGACTCGACCCCGTCATCGCGCACGGTCACCCAGCGATGCCCGCGCAGCGCCAGGCGCTGAGCGACCGCATCGACCGCATCCTGCGCAACCAGCAGGTGAAACTCCGAATACGACGCCGCTACACCGACCCCTGCCCCCTGCGTCACGCGCGCCAGCGTAGCATCGGGCCGCGCGCCGCCGGCACCAGATGCCGCGATCCCCAACACCGCCGCGACCGGAACGCGTCGAGACAGTCGCCGGTCCGCGGACGACGTCGTCCCAAGACGCGCCTTGCTCGGTTCTCGGCTGCTGACCGCTGCAATAAACGCTTGGCCCGGTGAACGCTCTGGCATACTCGCCTCGTGGGCGGCGACGGCGAGAAGCGCTTCGCGTGGAGAATCCACGGAACCCGCGCCATCTACGACAACCCGTGGATCAAGCTCGACCTCGTCGACGTTGAGCAGCCCGACGGCCACCGCTTCGAACACCATGTGGTCCGCCTGCGCGCCGCGGCCATCGCCGCCATGATCGATGACCAAGACCGTGTTCTGATGCTCTGGCGCCACCGGTTCGTGGCCGACCGATGGGGCTACGAACTGCCCGGCGGGCTGGTGGACGACGGTGATGAGCCCATCGAGACGATCGCCCGCGAGATGAGGGAGGAGACCGGCTTTCGCGCCGCGAGGATCGAGCACCTGCTCAGCTTCGAGCCGATGGTCGGCATGGTCGATAGCCCGCACCATCTCTTCATCGCCAGGGGCCTTGAACGGTTCGGGGAGCCGACCGAAGTCAACGAGTCGGCACGCCAGCAGTGGCTTCCACTCGCCAGCATCCCGGACCTGATCGCTCGAGGCGAGATCTGGAACAGCGGCACCCTGATCACCCTGATGCACGTCCTGCTTTCTCGCCCCCGACGGTGAGCCCGGGAACCAGCGACATTACACACGCATCCCCGCCGCCCTGCGGACGCTGGCCGAGGACCTGAACGACGACGTACTCCTGGTCTGCCCCGGAATCGTCTATCGCCGCGACAGCATCGACCGGCTACATACCGGCAAGCCGCACCAGCTCGACCTGTGGCGCATCACCCAGCGCCAAGCGCCGATGAACACCGCCGACCTGGACGAGATGGTCGAGATCCTCACAGGCTCACTGCTGCCCGGCTCGATCCACCGGCTCGAGGAGCGCGTCCACCCCTACACGATCTCCGGCAGGCAAGTCGACGTCGAGCGAGATGGCGAATGGATCGAGGTCGCCGAGTGCGGCCTGGCGCACCCACGGGTGCTTCAACAGGCCGGTCTCGACAATACGTGGAGCGGGCTCGCGCTCGGTATGGGCCTGGACCGGATGCTGATGCTCATCAAGCAGATTCCGGACATCCGCCTCCTGCGCTCGGTCAAGCCCGCCGTGGCCGCGCAAATGACCGATCTCAACCCCTACCGACCGGTATCGACGATGCCCGCGATCCGCCGCGACATCTCCGTCGCTGTCGAGCACGACGAAGCTGCCGAGGACCTCGGCGACCGGGTGCGTGACGCGCTCGGACAGGACGCGGACTGCGTGGAGTCGGTGGAGATCCTCGCGCAGACCGCCTGCGCCGAGTTGCCGCCGCAAGCGCTCGAGCGCCTCGGAGCGCGTCCGGACCAGAAGAACGTGCTGCTGAAAGTGGTGCTGCGGAGCCTGGAGCGGACCTTGACTGACCACGAGGCCAACGTGCTGCGCGACCGCATCTATGCCGCCGTGCATCGCGGCGGCGCGCGTCAATGGGCGGCAACCAGATAGCGTGCGCCGCGGTCGGCGCGTGCGCCGGGCAGGTCTCGCCCGCCTGCCCGGCGGCCTAGAGCGGGTCGGGCTCCGGCTCGGTGTCTTCCAGATACGCGGTCGACCCGTCGCCGAGGGCGTTGATCGCGGCACGGTAGCGCCGTGCGTGCCAGGGCCCGAGGTCCGCGGGAAACCGGTCCGGCGGGAACCAGGCCACCTCGGCAATCTCGCCCGGGTCGAGCGTCAGTTTCGTCAGGTCCGGGTCGATCACGCCGGCGTCGAAGGCGAAGGAGAACATCACCAGCCCCGGTCGGACCTGGTGGTGGGCCACCAGAAGCCGCCCGATCTGCAGGTCGATGCCGAGCTCCTCCTGGCCCTCGCGGCGCGCGCAGGCCGCGGGCGGCTCGCCGTACTCGGCGACGCCGCCGATCACCCACCAGGTCGGCCGGTAGGTGGTGCGGCAAAACAGCACCCGCCCGGCGGGGTCGCGGATGACCAGGTCGGCCGATACGGGGGTCTTGGGCAGGCTGGCCCACCATTCGTTGGCCGGCAGCGACACGGTCACGATCCTCCGCCCAGGGCGGCCGCCTTCTCCAGCCACTCCCGGTGGACGCCGGCGAACGCCCTTTCGCGGGCGGTCACGGCTTGAGGGAGACCGTGTGTGGCGGTCGGCGCGGCGTCGACGACATCGCGGGGGTAGTGCTCGACGCGAACCGTTGTCGTGCTCGTATCGCTCATCGAGGATCGTCCTTCCCGGGTCGCGAGTGGTTCAGCTGCTGGTAGGTCTGCGGGCGATGACCATGGAGTCCTGCTTGTCGATCCGGTACGGTCCAGGCCCGCACGCGCTGGTCACGGCGGCGGCCACGGCATCGAGGTACTGGTCGTATCGGTCGCCGAAGAGCCGCTCGGCGGAGTGGGAGTAGGAGCGCCGGAGCCCCAGGACGTGATCGAGATCGTATTCGACTCGTTCGGTGAAGCTGTGCCGCTCGATCCGGCCGAAGCCCCCGGCCCCAAGCACTTCCTCGTGGCCGACCTCGGGTTGGGCGTAGGTACCGGCCCCGGCCCGGCTCTCGGGCCCGAGGAAGGCTTCGCGGACCTCGCGGACCGCCTCGTCCCAGGGCCAGCGGTGCCAGGCGCCCTTCTCGCTACGGCCAGGCCCGAGCAGCACGATCGCGCCGTGCGCAGGCAGGAACGTGTCGAGCGTCGCGACTACCGCGGCCCGGTCGGTCCAGTGGAACGACCTGCCGAACACCACGTGCTCGATACCTCCGGGATCCAGGTCCGGCAGGCGTTCGGCATGGCCGTGGCGGAACTCGATGTTGGCGAGCCCGGCGCGCTGCGTTGCGGCGCGCGCCGCCTGCAGCATCTCGGTGTTCGGGTCGATGGCCAGGACCGCCCCGGCGCGCCGAGCCAGGGGGATGCTCGCGGTTCCCGGGCCGCAGCCGAGGTCGGCCACGCGCGTACGCGGGTTGAAGGCGAGTTCGGCGGCCATCTTGTCGAACAGGGCGTCCGGATAACCGGGCCGGTAGGTCGCATACGCCTGGGAGGTCCCGGCGAACAGCACAACGGCGTCGTCTCGAGGCATGCGCGAGCGTCCTTTCCAGGGGCGGCGGACGGTAGCGGGTCGAAGACGATTCTCGCACCTCGCTAGGCTGCACTGCATGTGAGTTCCCTGCATCGCACCACCGTCCCGCTACGGTGTCTTGAGGGGGCGTCCCCGTCGTCCGGGCGACCAAAGTGCCGCGCGATCTAGCATGCGGCGCCCGCATCCCGCGCGACCAGCTCGCCTGGCGCGGCGAGAGCGACAGCAGACAAAATTCCCGGCGGACGACCCGCTGACCTACGCCCCGATGCTCGTCGAACGCTGGAACGCCGTTGGCTACGATACAGAGCGGGCCACCCGCAAAAAAGCGGTTCCATGACGACCCCTACCACCATTCGGACGAGCACTACTGTCAGGGCTCAGGCCCGAATTACGTGAGGTGCTGGCACAGGAACGATCGGAAAGGCCGCCGTGAGCATTGCCGAAACGATCGCGCAGACCCCCGGCGCGGTCGCCGTTCCCGCCGCCGACGAGGTCTGGCGGTGGCCCGGACCCAACCCCGGTTCCAGTTCGTCGCCACACCCGCGAGCGACGGCGTGCACATCCTGCAGACCTACACCCTCGACGCTTATGACGAACCGGTCGTGCGCGACGTACTCGTCTACGCCCGCGAACACGCCGAACACCTGTCGCCCGGCGGCCAGCCGTTGCAGATCCTGACCGGGTTCACCACCCCTGGACGCAGATTCGACATCGCCGTGCTCGTCTCTCCCGCCGTGCACAAGGCCTACCGGGACGAACGCCGAGAACTGCACGCGATCACGTTCCTGGTCTTTCCCGCGTATCAGGGCGAGTACTCCGGCCGCGAGACGATCGGCGAGGCCGAGCTGCGCAGCCTCGATTCTCGCGGCATCCTGCTCGCCAACCTCAACCGCATGCCCAGCACCTACGTGAAGTTGCGCTACAACAACGTGACCACCAAAGCCGGTACAACTGGGGACAAGCGCGGCTTCACCAAAGTGCACACCATGGCCCGCGAGCTGGAACTCTTGGAAAATTCCCCTGGCAGTTTCGTCGAGTTCGAAAACCGCCTAGGCCAGGTCTGGCGCGTCGAATGGGACGGCCGCTGGTCGGTGACCGGAGCGTGCACACGACACATCGACACGGTGGAAGCCGTCCTCGACTTCGCGTACGCCGCCCTGGACGGTCGTGGCGCGTAAGGCAATTCGTTGATCCCCACCGGCCGCCGATGGTCAGGGCGTGACCCAGTGCTCTTCGACTCCGCATTCCCCCGGCGCGCCCGGCTCGGTGAAGACCTGCCGGATCATCCGGTAACCGAGCTTGCGGGGTATCGCGGCGCTGCGCACATTGGCGGCATCGCACCTGATCTCTACGCGCTCGATGCCCGGCAGGGCGAGCGCGAGCGCGGTCACCCGCGTCACGCAACGGGTCATGATCCCGCGGCCGGTCGCCTCGGTGCGCAGCCAGTACCCGATCTCCAATGCGCCTGGGCCGATGCTGTCCATCAGCGAGACAGTTCCGAGGTATCTGGTGTCCGCGTCGGAGATGAACCAGTGGAACGCCGTCTGTGCCGCCCACTTGTCGGCGGCGCGTTCGATGAAGCCGCGGCGATCCTCGATCCTGAGCGGCTTGGTGCACCAGGACATCCACGGGTTCAACTGCGCAAAGCTGGCTACGGCCGCGTTGTGGAACGCCTCGAGATCCGCCATGCTCGGGCGTCGCAAGCAGAGCTCTTCGATCTCGATGCTCTCCGGTGGGAAGTCGTCCAGAGCAAGGGCCTGCCCGGGCCGCGTTGAGTGGCTCATGCGACGAGATCGTGACAGTCGCAGCGCCTGCGGGCAATCGCGTTTCTCTCGCCGCGATGGCATTGTGCCTGCGTGGGGAAGGGAGCAGCGAATCCGCGCGCCAGCGCGGCGGCCGTCGTCGCGGAGGGCGTCTCACCCGCCGCCGCGACGGTCCGCGGTATCGCAGCATCCGATCCTCGGTGCCGAATCCACGGCGTCCAGCAGCCTCCAGAGCGGGCCGGGGCCCCCGCGCGGGGTGATGCCGCGCTCGGCGAGCAGGTCGCCCAAGACCGCGGTGTAGTGCCGGATCGCGGCGGTGATCGACGCCCGGTCATGCGGGGTCGGTGCCGTGGCCAGACGCGCCGCCCACGCGTCGTGAGCGGTGCCGCCATACCGGTGGTGAGAGGTGCGTTCGTCGTGGTCACGCAGGATTATCGCGGCGACCAGGACGTGACGGGCGAGCCCCAGGGTGAGATGCGCGCCGATCAGCACGTCGGAGCGTGCTGCTTTCACGGCGGCGAGGACGGCATCGAAGAAGAACTCCTCGATTACGGTGTTCAGGGCCTGGCTCGGCTCGGAGGGCGCGGTGTCGGCTGGTTGCGGCTCCGGACCGATGGCGGAACCACTGTGATGTCGATCCGTCGGAGGTCGGTGAGCACCAGGCGCAGCGTGTGTCGATCGGGTCCGCCGCTGCGGTGGGAGGCGAAGACCGGTGCGTGACATGCAGCGATATGACCGGCTATGTCCTCGGCTACCGAATGCGCGTCGAGTGCCTTGATCAGTAGATCGAGGTCGGACCACTCGTCGACCATGTGCAGTGGCCCGGCCATCGATCCGTGCGTTTCCACCCCGGACACGCGCGAGTCCGCTTGTGCGAACTCGGCCAACGCTGCAGCGAGCGGGGCCTGCCACCCTCGCGCCGGCATCGGACCTGAAGCCTGCATACCGGGCAGACTCGCACATGCGCCCGAGGCAAGGCGAGCCGATAAACGTGGTAGAGAGCCACAGCGGATGGTCCGCGCCCAGGATGGGCGTGTGGCCTCGCATGGTGTCGCATGCGACGTAGCGCGGGACTGGTGGGCGAGAAGGTTGCAACATCAGAGATCTTTATCGAGTGAGAACTCTGGTACGGTGCGTGTCCGAGCGGGAAGTCCTTCTCCGGTGAGGGACACCTGGGATGTGCAGCCGGAACGGGGCGTCGGGAGGTTCGACGGTGATATCCGCCGACGATCAGGAAGCGGGGTCGCCGTGGGGCGCGCTGTCGAACCCGATCGGGCGCCTGGGTTGGATCTTCGAGGATCGCGACCGGTGCCACACCGAGTTTCCCGAGCCGGCGAGGCTTCCGGCACGCACCACCTGCGGTGCGGCGTGCCGGTCGGATTTCGGGAAGAGTCGAGTGAGTCGCATGAAGGGGGTTGGTTGTGGCTGCGGATGACCTGCCAGGTCCCGTTGTGACCTTTTTGAATGTTATCGGTATCGATTGGCCCTATTTGAACGAGGACGCGATCCGGTCGATGGCTCAGCTGGTGCGCGAGTTCGGGCAGGCGGTCGAGCAGACCCATCAGGACGCGACCTCGGCGGTGGCGAACTTCGCGCAGGCGTATCAGGGGGCATCGACCGAGGCGATGCACTCGGGCTGGACGCAACTGTCGGCGGCACACGTGAACGAGATCGTCGAGGGCTGCCACATTCTGGCCGACGCGCTGGAGGTCGGGGCGGATTTCGTGGTCGGGCAGAAGGTGGAGGCCGCGATCCAGCTGGGGATCATGGCCGCGGAGTTCCTGGCCGACCAGGCCGCCTCGGCGGTCACCTTCGGCCTGGCCGAGGCCGCCGTGCCGGCGATCATCGCGGGCGGCAAGGCGCTGATGGAGACCCTCAAGCAGCAGATCATCCAGACGATCATGGGTGATGTGATCGAGGCGGCGCTCAAGCCGCTGTTCGCGAAGATCGAGAAGATGCTCTCCGGGTTGGACTGGTCGAACGCCCAAGTTGGTGGCGGAAGCGCGAGTAAGGGCTTCTCGATCGATTTCGCCGAGGCCCGTCAGCACGTGGCGATCCTGCGCGCGCACGCCGAGACGATGCGCGGGCACGCGCAGAGGCTGCACGAGGGCCTGGGAGGGTTGAGCTTCTGATGGCGGACGGGGAAGAGAAAGCGATCTTCGTCGGTGTGCGCAACGACCTGCAGGAGACGCTGCCGGGCGCTGCCAAGCACGCGAGCTCGTTCGCGGACGACACCGCCGGGCGGATGGATGCCGCGCTCGGCAGGCACGCGGAGAACGAGGCGGCGCAGGAGCAGAACCTCACCGCGCTCGGCAAGCGCCCGGCCGAGGAGCCGCAGGAGGTGCGGCCGGCCAAGGCGCCTAAGACGAACTCGAACACCGGCGAGGTCCCGCAGGGTGATGTCACCGACGCCGGGGTGACCAGCGGCGGTGCCTCCAGTGCCGAGTCCGGCCCGACGGACCCGGTCGACGTCGTCTCGGGGCAGCTGCTCGAGACGGTCATCGACTTCTCGCTGCCCGGGGTGCTGCCGCTGGTGTTGCGCCGCGCGTACACCTCCGGCTACCGGCACGGCGCGCTGTTCGGCCCGGGATGGTCCTCGACCGCGGACATCCGCATGCTGGTCGCCGGTGACGGCGCGGTGCGGTTTTTGGGCGATGACGCGCAGGTGCTGGACTTCGGCGTGCCCGCCGGGTTGGGCCTGGGTCTGCCGGCGTATCCGGGCCACGGCGCGCGCTGGGCCCTGACCCGCGAGCACTCCGGCGCCTTGATGGTCACGGACCTGGGCGCCGGGATCAGCTACCTGTTCGGCGCGGTGGGCGAGGTGCGGCTGCTGGAGGCGATTCGCGACCGGGTCGGCAACGAGATCCGGTTCGCGCGCGACGATACCGGGCTGCCGGTGGCGATCGATCACTCGGGCGGGTACCGGATCGCGGTCTCGCTGATCGAGACCAGCGCCGGACCGAGGATCGGCGCCTACACGCTCGAGCACCCGCAGCAGGACCCGGGGCTGCTGGTGGGCTTCGACTACGACGAGGCCGGACGTCTCGTGCGTGTGCTGGATTCGACCGCGGCCGCGCACTGCTACGAGTGGGACGAGCACGACCGGATCCGCGCGTGGATCGACAAGGCCGGCTACCGGTACCCCTACCGGTACGACGCCGAGGGCCGGGTGGTGGAGGCCGGCGAGGCGGGCGGGTTCAAGCACGCGCTGCTCGCCTACGACCGCGCCGCGCGGGTCACCACAGTGACCGACGGGGTCGGGGCGAGGTGGCGCTACCACTACGACCGCTACCAGCAGATCACGAAGATCGTGGACCCGTCCGGCGCGGAGACCGTGCTGCGCAAGGACTCCTACGGCCGGCTGCTGTCCCAGACCAGTGCGCTGGGGCACACGATGGCGTTCGACTATGACGCCACGGGCAACCGCACCCGGATCACCTACCCCGACGGCAACACCGTCACCATGGCGTATCACGCACCCGGCCTGGTGAGCCGGGTGGAGCTGCCCGGTGGTGTGGTCTGGCGCTACACGTACGACGAGCACGGGAACCTGCTGACCGAGCAGGACCCGCTCGGCGCGCTCACCGCGTTCTCCTACGACGAGCACGGGGCCGTGGTCGAACTCGTCGACCCGCTCGGCGCGGTCCAGCGCTACGAGAACAACCCCGCGGGGCTTCCCATCGCCGCGACCGACCCGTCCGGCGTGCGCACGCAGATCGAACGCGACGCCCACGGGCGAATAGCCGCGGTCACCCGCCCGGACGGCGCCGTCAGCCGCCTCGAACGCGACAGCGAGGGCCGCGTGATCGCGCGCATCGCCCCGGACGGGAGCCGCATCGAGTTCGCCTACGACCTGTGCGGCAACCAGGTCGCCACCGTCGACGCCTCCGGCGCGATATCCCGCGTCGAATACGGGCCCTTCCACCGGCCGACCGCACGGGTCAATCCCGACGGGGCCCGCTACGAGTTCGCCTACGACGCCGAACTGCGCCTGACCCAGGTGACCGGCCCGACCGGGCTGACCTGGACCTACCAGTTCGATCAGGTCGGCAACCGGGTCGCCGAACGCGACTTCAACGGCCGCACCCTGACCTACACCTACGACCCCGACCAACGGGTCACCGCATACACCGGCGCGGACGGGTCGGTCGTCGCATACGAACGCGACTTCGCCGGCAGGCTGCTCGAACTGCGCGCAGGCGAGGAGGTCTCGCGCTTCGGCTACGACGCGGTCGGACGGCTGACCAGCGCGGTCAACTCCACCGCCGCCGTCTCGATCATCCGAGACGCGATCGGACAGCCGATCGCCGAGGAGGTCGACGGGCGGCGCCTGACCCGCACCTTCGACCTCGCCGGCAACCTGATCGAGCGCACCACCCCCTCCGGCAGGCACTCGGTGTGGACCTACGACGTGAACGGCGATGCGGCCGGGCTGCGCGTAGGCGCCGAGACGGTGACCATCACCCGCGACATCCTCGGCCGGGAGATCCGCCGTGAGTTCGGGGCCGAGGTGTCGGTGACCCAGAGCTTCGATGCCAACGACGAGCTCACCGGCCAGCGCATCCTCGCCGCCGACCAACTCGTCCAAGAACGCCGCTACGGCTACGACCCGGACGGCTTCCCCGTGCGCATCGGCGACCTGCTGCGCGGCGTACGCGAACTCGGCATCGACCAGGCCGGCCGCATCACCGAGGTCACCGGGGCCGACTGGAACGAAATCTACCTCTACGACCAACTCGGCAACATCAGCCAAGCCGACGCGCCGCGCCTGCCGCACCCACAGGCCGAAACCGTCTCCCTCGGCGCACGAGAGATCCGCGGCACCCGCACCGAGCGCGCCGGGCGAACCACCTTCACGTACGACGCCGCCGACCGGCTCACCACCAAGACCCGCCGAACCCTGTCCGGACAGCAACTGCGCTGGCACTTCACCTGGGATGCCCAAGACCGGCTCACCGGCACCACCACACCGGACGGCACCCGCTGGGCCTACAGCTACGACGCGCTCGGACGCCGCACGACCAAAACCCGCCTGGACGCGGACGGCAGCCCCGCCGAAACCACATGGTTCACGTGGGACGGGGTCTGCTTGGCCGAACAGACCACCCGCACTGAGGGTGGCGCGACCACTCTCACCTGGGACTACGAACCCGACAGCCACGTCCCGGCGGCCCAACGACGCCTGACCGAGGCACCGAACACCGGCACAGCAGGCAGCCGGGATATCGAGCAGGCCCAGATCGACGAGAAATTCTGGGCGATCGTCACCGACCTGACCGGCACCGCGCAGGAACTGATCACCCCTGACGGCACGATCGCCTGGGCACCCCGGCGACTGCTGTGGGGCCGCGGCATCGGCTCCGCCGTACCCACCCGCAGCGCCGCAGGAAGCGCAGCCGACGCCGAATGCCCGCTCGGGTTCCCCGGACAGTACCTCGACGACGAGACCGGCCTCGCGTACAACAACCAGCGCTACTACGACCCGGAGACGGCCACCTACCTCAGCCCGGACCCCAAGGGCCTGGACGCCTCACCGAACCCGCACCGGTACGTCACCAACCCGCTCACCGTCACCGACCCGCTCGGGCTCACCCCGCAAACCCCGAACCCGCCACTGAAAACCGACGACGAACTCCAGGCGGACGCCGACGCGCTGTGGAAGACCATCCCCGACCGGTACAACGACCGAGCCGGCAACGGCGCGACCGTGAGCACTTTCCAGGGCGACGACGGCGGTCTGTACTATACGGTCAACAACAACCAGACCAACCCCGACATGCGCGACCTGGCGAAAGAGCTCGGATACAAGCGGATCGCCGGCGCGAAATACAAGGGACCGAACCAAACCGACGCGGAACAACTCATGCTCAACGCCGTGGACAAGGGAGATGTGCCCAACGCGGGACGCATCGCCACCTCACGGGTGCCCTGCCAGGAGTTCCGCCCCAACAACCCGACGAAGAAGGCGCAGAACTGCGCCGCGCGCCTGGCTTCGTATCTCCCGAAAATCCGACTGGTCGGAAGGTATGGCTGATGGAACTGTGGGACCGCGAGATGTCCGGCTACAAAGCGCGGCTCGACGAACTCGCCCCCGCGACACGGCTCAAGCTCGCCGTCGAAGCGATCACCTGGACACTCGAAACCCTCCCCGAGCCGCTCGAAGACCGGGCAGCACACAACTGGATCACCGAGGCGCTCGCCGTGTGCCGCAGCGCCGTCCAGAACGGCGCCGCAGCCGTCCAACTGCCCGCCGAACTCGACAGCGCCTACGACGAGATCGCCCAGGACGCCGAAGAATCCGGCGTACCCCACTACCTGTCCGCGACCTTCGCCGCCGCCGACGCCGAAGGCGTCACTGGCGGCCAGCTCTACGGCATCTACTCCTGGCTCTACGAAGGCTCCCTCGACCGCGAGGAGATCCCCGAGTGGACCATCGAGGCCGAAGAAGCCAACCCGCGGTGCAATGCCGTGATCGCCGCCCAGAAGCGCCAGATCGAAGCCGCGAGCGCATAACGGCTCGTCAAGGATTGAAGGTTGCCGCAGCTCAGCAGGTCGCCGCTGCGGCAATCACGCATTTGATGAAATTCCCGAGGGTTTAGCGGGAAAGACTGCGGTGGGCCGGTCGGGAATTCGGACGGGCGTGACCGGCGGAGCGGGGACCGTCAGCGAAACGTGACTGGTCCCGAGATGTCCCGGGCTTGGACGACGTTGCCTGCAACCCGGGCATCACCTGAAATCGAGTTGCTCGTGTCCCCGCTCGTCGGGGTGAGTTGGGCGGCCTGTTCGATCCAGCTGCGGAGATCGGCGGCGAACTGTGGGTCGCGGCTCGCTGTCGTGACGAGGATCGCTGCTAGGGCTTGGGCGTGCGCGGGCTCAACCTCGGCGTTAGGCTCGCGGCGCGCCCTGCGGACAAGAGCAACAAGGCCCTGCCAGAGTTGCTTGCCCGCCTCCTGCGACGCGGCGTTGGCCGCCGTGTTCACGCTGCTAAGAACCAAGGTCGCCAATGCGGGATCCACCATCGCTCCCCTCCATTCGAGCGCCCGGCGTGGCTGCCGGACGTCTTAGACGTTCTGCCCGTGCGGCCGACACCACACTCAATCGACATGAAGGCTGTCTCGGCGCCGGCGGTGGTCACACGTGCCTTCCGCGATCGGACTTCGGTATCAATCTCACGCCGTAGGGCTCTGACGAAGGCGGCGCACATGCTCACGCAGCGCCGTTGCGCGTCGGTCGACGAACGGTTCAAGAAGGCTGTACGCCTCGGCTCGCGCAGCCTCAGCACGGCCGATCTCGGCGTTCCGCTCGAGCGCATCGGCCAAGTGGGAGAGACTCGCGGAGAGCTGCCACGGGGCGACGGGGTGGCGGTTGAGCAGCGTTGCAGCGAGATGGAATTCGATTGCCTCCTCCAGCCGGCCGAGCGCCTGCAGACTGAGTCCGGCGCCGTCGTAGGCGAGTGCCTGGCGTGTGGGGTCGCCGACAGAGCGCTGTTGGTTCTGGTATTGCCAGTAGAGTTCGAGCGCTCGTTCGTGTTCACCGCGGGCACGGGCGAGTTCTGCGCGTTCGAGCAGGACGGCGTGTTCGAGGGCTGGGTGGTCGAGCTGCTCGACGACTGCGGCAGCCTGGTCGAGGTGGGCAGTGGCCCGGTCGTAGCGGGAGGTTTCTCGGTCGATGCGGGCAAGCAGGAGCAGGGGGTCGACGCGGAGGTAGGCGGCGGCGGATCGGTTCGCGAGTTCGGCGAGTGATTGTTCGGCCAGCCGGGCCGCCGGTTCCAGGTCGCCGGCTTCTGCGTGCACGTAGGCGAGGCAGCAGAGCGCTGGCGCCTGCCACGCTTCGTTGCCCGGCTGCTTCGCAAAGTCGAGGGTCTGCTCGAAGTTGGCGAGTGCTTGGTCGAGTTCGCGGCGCTGGAGATGGACTAGGCCGAGGTTGTGGGCGGATGCCGCGACACCGGGTGGGTCGGCGAGTTCGCTGCGCAGTGTGAGGGCTGCGCGGTGTTCGGCGGCGGCAGGTTCGAGCCGACCCGCCGCGGCGTGCGCTATGCCGAGGCTTTCGTGCAGCAGTGCTTGGGCTCGCCGGTCGCCGAGTCGTTGGGCGGCGTCGATGCCGATGGTGGCCATCTGCGTCCAGTCGTCGAGCGGGTTGTGCGCAACGTTCAGTCCATGCAGCGCGGCCGGTAGCTGCCAGGCGAGCTGGTCGAGCCCGGCGGCCGCTGCGGCGCGCACGACGGCGAGCAGGTTGGCCTGTTCGGCGCGGTGCCAGCTGAGCGCTGCGTCATAAGTGTCGAACGCCATCGGCGTGATGGCGCTCTCCGGCAGTTGGCCGAGCTGTGGCGGGTTGAAGCTTCCGGCGGCGCGCAGGGCGGCCAGGGTGCTGTGGAGGTACCAGGCGGCAAGGCGCGTGAGTGCGGCTCGTTGTTCGTCTGGGCTTTCCTCGCGCCGGGCCTGGTCGGCGGCGTAGGCGCGCAGCAGGTCGTGGAACTGGTAGCGCTGCGCTCCGGTCTGCTCGAGCAGGTGCGCTCCAACGAGTAGGTCGAGCAGGGCGGAGACGCCGTCAGGTTGCTGGTCGGTGACTGCGGCGGCGGCCGGGACGGCGAAATGTGGGCCGGGGTGCAGCCCGAGCCGCCGGAAGGCGCGTGCCGCGGCTGGGGGCAGAACCCGGTAGGACCAGGCGAACACGGCGCGGACCGCGTCGGCTTCTTCTCCGTCCTCGGTGGTAAGCGCGTCCCAGAGCCCGGACTCGTCGCGCAGATCTTCGATCAATGCGCGCAGTGGCATCCAGGGGCGGGCTGCGGCGCGCTCGGCGGCGATACGCAAGGCGAGCGGCAGGTATGCGCACAGCCTGGCCAGTTCGGCTACCTGGGCTGGATCATCCGTGCCACGACGGCCCGCGATACTCGTCTCGACCAGCGCCACCGCCTCAGCCTCGGGCAGCAATCCCAGGGGCACGCGTTGCGCGCCGTCGCGCGCGGCCAGCGCGGACAGCCGGCTTCGGCTGGTCACGAGCACCAGGCACTCCGGTTCGCCCGGCAGCAACGGGCGGATCTGGCCGGCGGTGGCGGCGTTGTCGAGCACCACCAGCATCCGGCGCCCGGCCAGCAGAGATCGGTAGAGCTCCGCCCGCTCTTCGAGCTCCGTGGGCACCGCTTGAGGCGCGACGCCGAGCGCGCGCAGGAACCGGTCGAGCACGCGGGCCGGGGCGAGCGGCGGGCCGGTGTCGTAGCCGTGGAGGTTCACGAACAGCTGCCCGTCGGGGTATCGCTCACGCAGTTGATGGGCCAGACGCATCGTCAATGCGGTCTTGCCCGCCCCCGCCGTCCCGGCCACCACGATCACGATGCCGGCATGGCTGCCTTGGGCCGCGAGCGCGTGCAGGTGCTCGAGTTCTCGCTCGCGCCCGATGAACCCGCGGGCCTCGCCGGGCAGTTGGTGCGGTACCTGCGGGGGCGGACCGGCGTGGTGGAAGTGGATGCCGCCATGCACGTCCCGCGCCTGGACCACATCGTGGGCCGTGCCGGACAACGAAGAGGACACCGAACCCGCAGTCCCCTTGTTCTCATTCATCGCGCCCGCCCCTCTTTACCGTCAGCGCATTTGACCGCATTTATCAGTACTCTAACGATTGGCGGCGCTCGCGCCCAGGGCGCCAGGACGCGACGCGGCCCGCCCTCGAGACCTCGGGGACGAGCCGCGCGCTCACCAGGTCGCGTACGTGGTGTCGTGTGAACTACTCGGGGAACTCGAACTCCCCGTTGAACGCGCCGAGCAGGAACGCCTCCCACTCGCCGCGGTCGAACACCAGCACCGGGCCGTCGGGCTGGCGGCTCTGGCGCACCTGCGCCGTGCCGTCGAGGAAGCGCACCTCGACGCAGTTGGGATTCGGATTGCTGTAGCTGCTCTTAAACCAGCCCCCGTTTGGCAGGCTCATCCCCCTACTCCCTCCATCTCGGTAATGGCGCCGGGAGACCCCGTTGGTCATTGCGGCGCCGCGTAATCGGCGAGCGGCGCGGGAAGAGCGGCCGGGGGAGACGACCGCAGTAGATTCCGTGCCGGCCTCGCTGACAGAGGGATTCCACGCGTTCTTACAGCGCACTTACACGGAAGTTGACGTCGCGCTTACAAGCGGGCTTTCCGACCCGCGGAGCGGTTCGAGCCGCGCAGTTGCCGAGAAGGTGCTGATCTGGTCCCACCTCTAGCCGGTGTTGGCGTGTCCGAGATGGCGGTAGAGGCCTTGTGCTCGGCGGTGCTGGCGGCGTGCGGCGATCTTGTCTCCTCGGCGTGCCAGGATGTCGCTGAGCGCCAGGCGCGCGTGGGCTTCCTCGAGCGGCGCGTTGGCGTGGCTGGAGATGTCTATCGCCGTGCGCAAGCGTGCCATGGCGTCGGTCTCGCGCCCCTGCTGCGCAACGATGCCCGCAGCGGTGATTTCGATGCGGGCTCGCTGCTTGGGCTCGTCGCCTTCGCCGAGCAGTTCCTCGGCCTGTCGCAGGTAGGCGTCCGCGGTTGCGCGGCTGCCTGCGGTGTGCGCCGCGGCGAGGGCGGTGAGGGTTTGCAGCTGGTAGTCGCGGTCGCCGAGGACTCGATAGAGATCGAGCGCCGTGCTCAGCGATTCGCAGGCCAGCGCGTCATTGCCGGCGCGGTGAGCGAGGATGCCGGTGTTGAGGGCGAGGGCGGCGAGCCATTGCGGATCAGTGCGACCGCGGCCTTGTTCGCGTGCGCGCTCAAGGTAGCGTGCAGCATGCTGGTCTTGGCCGGTTCGCTGGTAAAGCTCGGCCAGGTTGATCAGGACCTCGCACGCCAGGGCCGGGTCTGCGGCGTCCTCGACGATTTCCAGAGCGCGCCGGGCCGCGTTCACGGCGTCGGCGTAGTGGTTCTGCTCGAACAAGACGATGGCGCGGTGGTAGTTGGCGAGCACGCTGCCGTGGGGAAGGCGGAGGCTGGCGTAGAAGCCTTCGGCGTCCTGATAGGCCGCGACGGCATCCTGCAAGCGCCCGGAGCGCCAGTGGATGCGGCCGAGTTCGAGCAGCGCGTCGGCCTGGCCGCGGTCGTCGTGCAACCTGCGCCAGGCATAGAGTGCCTCGCTGGCGGATTCGGTTGCCTGCTGGAGCGCTCCGGTGCGCATGTGCGCGGCGGTCAGGTGCACCAGGAGCTGAGCGAAGTTAGCGTCCTTCTGTTCGGCTCGCGCCGGCGCCACCGCACGACGGGCGCGGGAGAGGATCTCGACCGCTTGAGGCCACAGGCCGCGCCGGTCGAAGTAGGGGGCGAGCAGCGCCGCGAGAAGGCCCGCGTAGAGGGAGCCGGGGATGTCGGTTTTCGCGGCGATGGCAAGCAGGTTTGCCGTTTCCCTCTCCAGCCACGCGTGCGCGCCGGCGTCGGTGTCCAGGCCCAACTCGTCGGTCAGCGGGCTCGTGGGAATGCCGGAGGGTAGGCGGCGGGTCGGGCGCAGAGTGCGTTCGGCGTGCGCGGTCGCGGCAAGGTAGAAGCAGATCATGCGGTCGACCGCGGTGGCGATCTCGCCGTCGTCGTGCTCGTCGGGCGGTTGCCGGGCGGCGAAGGAACGAAGCACGTCGTGCAGCCGGTAGCGGTGTCGGCTGACTTCTTCGAGCAGGTGGTGTTCGACCAGCGTTTCCAGGAGCAGGTCCGCCGTGGCGGTGTCGATGTCCAGCAGCGCCGCGGCGGCGTGAACGCCGAGATCGGGTGCGGGCTGGTGTGCAGCGAGCCAGAACAGAAGACGATGGCGCGTCGTCAGGTTTCGGTAGGACAGTTCGAAGGCGTGGTGCACGGGCGCTGAAATGCTATCCGCGGTGCCCGCAGGCGGGTTCTCCAGTCGCTGCACGAGGTCGGAGAGCGACCATGCGGGGTGGGCGCGTAGATGGGCCGCGGCGACGGTGACGGCCAGCGGCAGGCCTCCGCAGTACGCAGCGAAGCGGCGCAGGTCGCGGCTTTGACCGGGGAACTGGCGTTCTGCGACACGCGAGAGCAGGCGGGTGGTGGCGAGGTCGTTGAGCGCGCTCAGCGTGAGGTGGCGCGCGTCGGGCAGGTGCGCGAGGCGTTGCCGGGAGGTGGCCAGGACCACCGAGCCGGCGCTCGCCGGAAGCAGGGGGAGGATTTGGTCGGTGTCGCGCACGTCGTCGAAGACGACCAGCAGGCGCAAACCGTGAGTACGACGCCGCCAGAGAGCAGCGAGTTCGTCGTGGGAGGCGGCTCGGCCCAGTTCCTCGACGGTGGCGCCTAGCGCCTCGAGAAGCATCACGAGCGCCGTGCGGGAGTCGAGCGGGTTCTGGCGCGGATCGTGGGTGCGGAAGCTGACCTGCAGAGCGCCGTCGGGGCAGCGCGGGGCGAGCTGATGGGCGGCGCGCAGCGCAAGCGCGGTCTTGCCGATGCCCGGCATCCCATCGATCGCGTACAGCGCAATGCCCTGCGGACGGCTCAGGTCTTCGGCCACCGAGCCCATCAGCTGGTGTAGGAGCTCGTCGCGGCCGATGAGGTGGGCCGGGTTGCGGTCCAAGGTGTTGGGGGCGAGCGGCCCGATCCGTGCCGCCGGCCCGGCGCTGGCCCGCCCCGCCAGCGGCTCGCCGCGCAGGATCGCCAGGTGCAGCTCGGCCAGTTCCCGGCGCGGTTCGACCCCGAGTTCCTCGCGCATCCGGATCCGTGCGCTCCGATAGACCTCAAGTGCTTCGTCCTGACGGCCGGCGTTCGCCAGGGCGGTCATGAGCATCTCGATGGCGTTCTGGTCGATCCGCCCGGCGCGGATGAACACGGCCAGTTCGTTGATCGCCTCATCCCGGTTGGCCTCGATGCGCAGATCCAGGCCGATGCGGGCGAGCTGGCCCTCACGGCGGCGCTTGACCAGATCCTGGCGCGCGGTCGCAGCCCACGAGCCGGTCAGGCCTTCAAGCGGTTCTCCGCGCCAGAGCGATTCAGCCTGCAACAGCAGTTCCCGGGCGCGTTGCAGGTCATGCTTGCCCGCGGCGGAGCGGGCACTGGCGATCAGTTTGCCGAACCGGTGCGCGTCGATCTCGTCGTGTTCGACGTCCAGGCGGTACCCGCCCCCGGGCGCGCTCACGATGACGCCGCCCGAGTCGCCTGCCGCACGCAGGCTACGGCGCAATCTTGATATGTACACCTGCATTGTCTCGCGCGCCTGTCCGGGCATCTCGTCGCCCCACAGCCGCTCGGCGAGCGTCTGGACCGGCACCACGCGACCGGCCTCGAGCAGCAAGATCGACAAGATGGTCTGAGCTTTGGCGTGGCCGACCGGGTGGCTGCGCCCGTGCGCCCACACGTCGACCGGGCCGAGCAGACGAAAGATCACGACCCCTCCTCGCGGGCCGCGACGCCGAAGCCCGCCTTCGTCTCTCGCATCGAAAACCAGCTGGCATCCCGACCGCCGGGATGATGCAAATGTCCTCGAAATGCGCACACTTGTTCGAAACTGCGCCGTGCAACATTGCACCCGCAATTGCGAAAGCAACGCATACGAATATCAGAACTCGACTACTTAATATTTCCGGCGCAATAAGGCGTCAAACTACGGGCTGCCACCGAATGTCGCATTTGAGCGATCCGACCCATGCCGAAAGCACGACCAGCCTCGGGTTGAGCTGGCCGCGCTCCAGATGGGCAAAGGACCACAGCGACACCCCGACCTCGGCAGCGAGCGAGGCCCGGGACCGCCCCGCGCCTTTGCGCTCGCCGCGCAGCACGCCGGCGAGCCGCCGCAATTCCGTGCGCGCCCAAGGTTCGCCGGCCACAACCTCCGCGAGTCCGTCGCGCACGCACCCGTTCTGGTCGACAACGACGAGCCGCACGCCGATCTCGCGACCCTCCGCACAAAAGCGCTCCCAGGACGCCAAGTGGCCGTTCTCCCACTGGTTCACCGTCGACTTGCGCACACCCAGGGCCGTAGCAACGTCCTGCTGCGTAAAACCCGCCGAATACCGGGCGGCGCGCAACTCGGCCATCCACCGTACCGCCCGGTCCCGCGCGACCGGATCCACGTCAATCAATACATCGGCCTTCGTTAAGCCCTGTCCACTCCACCACCCGCCCGCGGTTCGGGGCGCCGCGCACAACGATGGCTCGCAATGATCGCACGGGCTGCCCCCCTTTCGTCGGTCCGCGGCACTCGGACGCCATCGTACGCATATCGGGCTCGGTGCTGAAGACGCCCAGCCCGATTTGCCCAGCAATGCGACCGGCGCGCAACCGCGCGTACGCGCCGCCAATCACTACCGTGCTTCCGCCGCCACCCGAAGATCCATGTAGGCAGAGAAATCAATATCATCTCTCTCTTGCCTGCGCATTTGCCGCATCGAACCAGGTCATGGATCGGCACTACCCACCCCCCACCAGGCGCTAGGCTGAGCGCCGCTAATCAGGGAACGAACAGGAGAATCACCAAGAGATGCGCTCCATACGTACGACTTGTGCCGTCGCCGCAGCGGCAGTGGCCGTGGCCGCATCCGGATGGACAGCGAGCCAGGACGCTGCCGCACCGGGCCCGCACCACCACGCCGCCGCGACAGCAGCCATCGCGGGCAGGTTGCCCACAGCGCCAGTCGCACATCACGCCAATCCGGCCACGCAGGCATGCCCGACGACGCCCGCACGCGGCACGGTGACCGATGACGAGGCGCGCCTGCCGCCGCTGACCGAACATCATTCCGCCGAGGACGCGGCGGCACAGCCGGCGTGGGTCGAGTACGGCACCGCCAGCTACAATCTCTGCAGCAGGTCAACGCATCTCTCGGCGTGAAGTTAGCTGTTCCGAGTTCTTATCGTGATCGGCGGGTGGACGGTGCCCGGTCGGAAATCCGTCATGGCGACGAATTTCCGACCGGCAGGCGCAGGTGTGCGTGGGGCCTGGAATTCGCCACGTACACGGCCTCAGGGCCACTTAACGCAGCCGACGCTTTCGCATAACGCTCTGACCACCGGATGAAACGCGTCGCCGCCGGTTCCGTTCTCGACGTACACGGCTCCGTGGTCGCGCATGGCTGAAAGAGGGCTCGCACAGATCGGTGCCGAAGCGGCCGCGGCGATGGCGAGCGTCGACCGCCAGGATCTTGACGCGGCCGTGCACACGGGAGAGGTGGCTTTGTCTACGGGTAGCAGCAGTACTTGTCGATGAGTTCCGGCAACGGTCGGGAGTCGGACACCAGAAGGTGTCGATAGTCAGCGGTGTCCCGACGACATACTCCACAGCTGGCGGGTACCTTGACTTCCTCGTTGAGACTCCTCGATGTGGGGAGCGCGGGCGCAACTCCGCCACAGCGGCCATATATTCTTCCTTACCGGCGAGCTTGAGAAAGCCCTTGTCGGAGGGCAGCCGGGCTTCGGTGCGCGCCGCCAGCGGAAGTCCATGATGTCCGTTTCCAGTCTTCCTCCAGCTCGTGTCGGGTCGTGTGGGATGCCGCGCGTCGTGGGCCACATGCGCTGTCAGCCTGGCAGATCGAAGAGGGTGTCGCCGTACTCTTTGAACGGCTTACTGCTAGAGGGCGGAGCGGGCAACACGCCCGCCTGCTCGAGCTCATGCGTCGAGATCAGCGTTTCGCCGCATACACGCTCGAGCAATTGATCTTGATCGGGTTCGATGCGTACGAGCCGTTCGAGGACGTTCAATAGTGCGAGCAGTTCGGTCGTAAAGGCCGGAGACCAGGTGGGAGGGTTGATCGCGTCCAGCTGTGAGGAGGTGCGGCCAGCGGGGGTCTTACAGCGGTAGCCGAACCACTTTTTGATGATCGGCATACCGGAGACCTGATAGGCCCACGCTTGTGGTGATACCGGTGAGATGCGGCCGGACCCGACGCAGAGGCTTAAGGTTTCAGCCGTGTAGGCGATGGTCTGAGGCATGTCCTGCTGGCTGTCGGGGATGGTTGCTTCGACCTTGGGGCGTTCGTCGGCTGGAAGCCACGGGATGCCGGCCGGGCGACCGGAGTCTGGATCCGCGTAGCGCTCGCCGTAGGTGTGCAGCCAAAGCACCTCGCTGCCTATGGCGATTGCTTCGTGCCAGAGCGCCGGGTTCGCACTCAACGGTATACGGATGCCGGGGACCTTCAGCTGCTCCTGAAACCTACGCGTGTAGCCGGGGTGGGCGACGGTCGCAGCGATGTACGCGAGCATATCGTGCGCGGTGAGCTGAATCCCGAGCCGCTCCGATAGGTGGATGAGGAGTCCAGGAGCCAGGTTCGGGCGGGTCGCCTGTGCATCGCGGTAGAGCGGAAGGACGCGTCCGCTGCGACCGTTGTAATGGTCCATGTCGGGGATGTGAGCGCTGAAGGTCAGGCCGGGTCCTTCGGTGATTGGGTGCGCGTTCTGTTCTGTGATGAACATCTGATGCGTACCGCGGGCGCGCCAGAGGTCGGGCCTGGGCACGGTCAGGACACGGTTGTCTGGTATGAGCCACTGGCGGTCAAAGGAGCGGAAAGCAACTCGGACCGGCGCTGGGGGAGGGCCGGACTCGCGGCTTAGCGGGCCATGGTGGGGTGGGATGCCCGGCAGTGGTTCAACGACTGTGTCTAGTTTGCGGTCGCGCGCTTCGATGAAAAGTTCTCTGCGCCGGTCGCCGTCTGCGGCGAGCAGGGTGTTCCAGCGGTCCTGGAGTGTCTGCCGGTCGGGGGAGCGCACCCAGGTGCGTCCGGGTGTCACGCCGCGTGAATTCCAGGGATATAGGTCACTGAGGGCTGGTGAGTTGTTCCATTCGGTGTCGTCTTCTGGAAGGAAGGCGCTGTGCCAAGCGGTGGGGCACTCGGCCCAGCATGGGCTGTCGAGCGCGAGTTCGGTGAGGCGCCGGTGCTTGTGGTCGCGGTGTCCAGTCACTGCCGTGTAGTGCAGGCGAGCGGGTCGGTCGGAAGTGGGCGGTCCATAGCGGGCGAAGATTCCAATGCTGAGTGGCTGTTGCACGCCGGGAAAGATCCGTGTCGCGACGTCGGGCTGGTGACCCTCAGGGGAGAGGTCGATTATCCATCCCTCGTCGGCCGTACGCCGTAGGTACTCGCGCATGCCGGCGAACCCGCGGCTGGTGAGGTGCGCGGACGGGCTGATGAACGCGACGATGCCGGTAGGTGAGGTCGGGTGGTGGTCGAAGACCTTCCAGGTGGCCCAGCGCCAGAAGTAGACATGGAGATTGCTGAGCACGTACTCATATCGGCCGTTTCCCGCGGCACGGAAGGCGTCGAGTGGGATGCGCCCCGTGCCGTCGGATCCGTGTTCGACCCATTTTCCGGCTCCCCGGCTCGCTTTGTCATGCGGCGGGTTGCCGATTATTACCATGACCGGCTCTTCCCGCTTGAGCCTGTTCGCGGCGCGGCGGCAGCGGGCGATCGGCTCGTAAGTCCTGCCGAGTTCCGTCTGCTCCACGTACGGATCGTCGAGAGTGTCTGCGACGTAGATGCGCATTCCTCGGTCCGGGGCCTCGGAGCCGTGGTGGCGTAGCGCTTCATGCAGACGCATCTCGGCAACCGCGTAGGGTCCGATCTGCCGCTCGAAGCCGACCAGGCGCCGCATGGCGAGCTCGCGCACATGCGGGCCGACAGCGCCTTGCCCCTCTGCCTTGGCGACCGTGGCCGCGGCGTGCTCGATGACGTGCGCGAGAAAGGTGCCGGTGCCCATGGCGGGGTCAACGACAACAACGTCGGGCGAGGCGAAGCCTTCCGACTGTTGTAGCCGGTGTTTGAGAATCTGATCGGTGAACCGCACCATGAACGCGACTACTGGGTCAGGGGTGTAGTACGAGCCGGTCTTCTTGCGCAGCTCCGCGTCGTAGACCGCCAAGAACTGGTCGTAGAGCAGCAGGTAGGCGGCGTTGCTGTTCTCATCCAAGCGATCCCAGTCGACCGCGCCGATAACGTACAGTAGTGTTTCGAGCGTGACCTGCAAGCCGCCATCTGGATCATCGGTCAAGACCGCCAGTGCCTTGCCCATGACCGAGTGCTTCTTTCCGAGCTTCTTGGCGATCGAGCCCAAGTCCTCCCCGTCGAAGGCGATCCCTTCAACCCGTGCCAGGAGAAGTGCGAACGTCACCGTCTGCGCGAACTGATCCGCGAAAGAGGCGTCGCTCGCGTCAGGGAACAGAAGATTCCTCCAATCCTGTGCCAGCAAGCTAAACAGAGGACTTCTGTGACCGGCTCCCTCGAGGGCGAGCGCGGTGCGAACCTCGGAGCGCAGGAGTTGACACAGTCCTGCTACAGCGCGCACGAGCTGGCTAATGCTTCGGGGCGGCTGCGGACGCCAGCAGAGGAAGTCGGTGATCACGCGGGCGAATGCGTCATCAACCGGTGCAAGCCGGCTGCCGGCGCGAGCCACATGCGCATTGAGCTGCGCTATCGTTCCAACCAGTAGGCCTGAGCGGTATACGGCCCATTCATTTCCGTCGGTGTATAGCACATTGGGCAGCAGACGCAACTTCGCCCACTGCCGCGCGTCATGCCCGGTGAACGCGTCCGGACAAGCACCCTTGCCCGGCCTCTTTATTTCAATGTAGCCAACGGTGGCGCCCGCGACGTCCACCGCGTAGTCCGGCCGCGCCTGCAAATCCACGAGATGGACCTCGCCGTGGAGAACAGCTCCAAGCCCCAAGCCCTCTGCCACCTGCCGGATCAGGACTTCGGTAGGGCCGCGGAGTTGATCTTCGGCAGCACCTGGACCTTGCAGCTTGGGGGCTACCGTCGATCCGAAGTGGGCGACCGCCGCGGAGACGAGCGTCGCAAATCTGTCAGTAGCAACCGTGAGACCACCCCCCAGACCTTCCTGTATCAGGAACCTTCCCCGCTTGGCTGTTGATTAGTCAGGTCACGTTGACATGCTGCGCTGGGACTGGTGATGTTGGCGGGGGCGAGTGGGGGAGATCGCGAGCACAGAGATGTTTGGCCTCGGCTGACGACCGCTGATCTTCGAGTGCACGTCAACCGGCTCCCTGTCACTCTGTGACGGATCATAACTGCTTGTTGTCGTTGTGGAATAAGCGGTTGAGCGATTCTGGAGTCGATGGAGCGCGGACGGTTTGCTTGGTCGGCGAAGCCGGTGGTCATGCCGGCTCTTGTCCTGCGAGCGGTGGTGAGCCCGGCGAAATGCCGAAGGTTCAGGATATTCGGGGAGCGGGAATCGCAGAGCGCGTCAAGTGTTTCCGAGGTTCGGATTGCCTGCGGTGGCGCGGGCTCTCAGGCTGTGGGGTAGGGCGGCCGCCGGCTGGAAAGCAACCGATGTCGACCTTGTTACTAAAGCCGTCGTCCTGCGCCGCCAGCAAGCCGAGAACACTCCGTGACCCAGAGTCCAGCAGCGGCAAATGGACGCATTTTGACGCCCCTCCGACGGCTGATGCAACACGAGTTCCCGCGAACCTCCAGAAATCCGGCTGGTTCGACGCTCCGCACCGGTGATTTGATGCGCCTTCCAGACTGACCGCACCATCGAGTGGTCCACGAAATTTGTCGGTTGGAGGCATGCTGGACCGAGCAAGATCTTCGTGATGAACGACGACGAGGACCGCCAGCATCAGCCGAAGGCCGAGCGCCAGCAAGTTCTTCGGGGATCGAGAGAATGCCTCAATGCGCGTCAGATTGCGGTGTTGCAGAGGATCGTGCGTGGTGGGGAGCCGGTGACCTCGCGCGAGTCGGCGTTGGCTCCCAGTGTCTATGCGCTGCGCCGGCGCGGGTTGGTGGAGACCAAGTGGGCCGACGGGATGTGGGTCGCACAGCCGACCATCGCCGGTCGGCTTTGCTATGAGCATCTTGCGGTTGAGCCAGGCACGTGCCCGTCGACGAATACGTCGGAAAGCGTGGCTAGGCCGTGTCTTCAAAGCTGGTCATAGCCAGTCGTTGATGGCGGCGATCTGCGCGGTGGCCTCGTAGCGTACGGCGAGCTTGTCGTACCTTGTGGCCACCGCGCGGTGCCGCTTGAGCTTGTTGATCCCGCACTCGACCGCGTGACGCTGCTTATAGTGCTCGGGCTCGAAGGCGTACTCGCGCCCGCCGCTGCTGCCGCGCTTGCGCCGGTTGGCCGCCTGGTCGGCCTTGATCGGGATGGTGCCCCGGATTCCGCGTCGGCGCAGGTAGGCGCGATTGGCCCGGGACGCGTACGCCTTGTCAGCCAGCACCCGCTGCGGGCGGGTGCGCGGACGGCCGGGACCCAGGCGCGGAACGCGGATGCGCTCGAGCAGGGGGATGAACTGCGGGCTATCACCGCGCTGGCCGCCGGTAAGCATCAGCGACATCAGCTTGCGGCCCTGCTCGCAGGCTACGTGCAGCTTCGTGGTCCATCCCCCGCGCGAGCGCCCGAGCGCATGATCCTCAGGCTCGCCCGCAACGGCCACGTCCCGCCGGGCTCCCGCGGCGTGCTGGTGCGCTCGTACGGTCGTGGAGTCGACCGAGACGTCCCAGGTGATCAGCCCGTCGGCATCCGCACGTGCTTGCAGAGCGGTGACCAGCGTCGCCCACACTCCGGCCAACTGCCAGCGGCGGAAGAACGTGTACACGCTCTGCCAGGGGCCGTAGCGTTCGGGCACGTCGCGCCAGGGTGCGCCGACACGCACGCGCCAGCGCACTCCGTCGATCAACCGCCGTCGCGGATGAACCGGAGGACGGCCCGCCGGGGCCGGCAGCAATGGCACCAACACCGCCCACTGGGCGTCGGTCAGGTCAAAGCGGGCGCCAGCAGGTATCGTCTGCACGCGAGGTCTCCGGTTGTGGTGGCAGTCTTCTTGGTCGACGACTCACCTACCGGAGACCTCACCTATACGTACGCTGCGACACGCCGCAGCAATCAGACCGTGACCAGCAACATCACGCCACGACCCCCTTTGAAGACACGGCCTAGGGCGCCCAGGAATACGGCCGCAGTATCGCAGGCAGCAGCACTCGTGGCGCAGGTGCGCGCCGCCGGAGGATCTCTACGGTTCGCAGATCCCGACGCGGATACTCGGGCCACACTGCTTGGGCTGATCCAGACCGCGCTCCAGGCCGGGCACCGGCTGCATCACACCGGTCGGCGGCACGGAGACGTAGTCATCGCCGTCGAGGCGAAGCCGGCGACACAGCCGGACGCGGCCGCCGAACCGTGCGTCAGCGCACCGGCGGCGCGACCCAAGACACGACGGACTCATCCGCTTGTTTCTCAACTTCGCGCTCTATCCGGACCGGCTGGCTGCGGACCTCGGCCTGATCCGCGCCTGCCGGCGATACCGCCGCGCGCAATGCCGCGAGCTCTGCGGGTATTGAACGTAATCCTCATCGAAGCTGAGGCTCGCGGCCATACGATCCGTGCGCCGTCACCGGTCGACCGCCCGCACACCGTTGGCATCGTCGTGTTCGGACACGAGTACCGAATCTTGCTGGTTGAGCACGGCGGGATTCTGACCCTCAAACTCGACGGCGTCTACTCCGGCCGCCGCGTCTGGGTCGATGGCAAGCGCACCCGTCTGGAGCAAAAGCTCACCGACGTGTTCGCCCGCTTGGAAGAGCACGCCGGGCAGGCCGAGCGGCGCCGTCAAGAACGCGAGCACCTCGCCCGCGAAGCAGAGATCATGCGGCAAACCGAGATCGCCAGGTATCGGGCCGCCTACGCCCGCGACTACGCCATCGGCGTGCTGCGTGAGCACGCTGCAGCCTGGCACTTGGCCGAACAGATCCGAGCTCTGTGCGCCCGCGTGCAGCGCACCGCCGACGAGCCGGACCAGGTCGATACAGCGAGGTGGATTACCTGGGCCTTGGGGCACGCCGACCACATCGATCCAACCCGGCAGGCACTGACGATTCCCGATATCCCCGAGCCTAGCGCCGACGAGCTTCACCGCTACCGCGATGCACCGATCACATCCGCTTTGGAGACGCCATGACACCTCCTGCCCGGGCCGCTGAAACCCGCGCACATGCCGCGGCGGGATCGCAGCCCTCCTCCATTGAAGTGCCCGGCGCTGCAGTCGACGCGGTGTCGACTGTGCCGCACGACGTGACGTTCAGCGTCTATGCCGAATCGTTCTGGCTGCCGCACCACGTGATCGAGGCCGTAACCCGGCAGACCTACATCTACGTTCTGCACCGCCACCTGATCCCGACGTTCGGAGGCATGCCCCTGACGGCCATCACCGCATCCGACGTACGCGCGTGGGTCGCGAGCCAACAAGCGAAGGGTGTCAAACCGGCCACCCTCCTGCACAATGAACCGTACCGGGGTTGATCCAGGCTCGATCTTTTTGGAAGGATCGAGTCCGTTATGGTGAACAAGTCGAAGCCGTATCCGCGGGATCTTCGTGACCGGGCCGTGCGTCTGGTGCTCGAGACCGAGGATCAG
Source organism: Actinospica acidithermotolerans (assembly GCF_018139625.1). GTDB lineage: Bacteria > Actinomycetota > Actinomycetes > Streptomycetales > Catenulisporaceae > Actinospica > Actinospica acidithermotolerans. The sequence continues at coordinate 33,121 of NZ_JAGSOH010000050.1, forward strand.
TACCCGTCGCGGGATGCGGCGATCAAGTCGATCGCGGCGAAGCTGGGGATCGGGACCGCTCAGTCGTTGCGGAACTGGGTGCGCCAGGCCGAGGTCGATGCCGGTGAGCGGCCCGGTGTCACGACCTCGGAGGCCGAGGAGATCAAGCGTCGGAAGCGGGAGAACGCGGAGCTGCGCCGGGCTAATGAGATCTTGAAGGCGGCCTCGGCTTTCTTCGCGGCCGAGCTCGACCGGCCACACACGCGCTCGTGAGCTTCATCGACGAGTACCGGGACCGCTTCGGCGGCGTCGAGCCGATCTGCAGGACGCTCACCGCGCACGGCTGCAGCATCGACCCCTCTACGTACTACCACTTCAAAAAGCGCCTGCCCTCGGCCCGCGCCGTGCGCGATGCCGAACTCAAGCAGCTGATCACGGCCGTGCACGAGGAGAACTACGGCGTGTACGGCGCCCGCAAGATCTGGCGCGAGCTTCACCGCCGCGGCCAGGCGGTGGCCCGCTGCACGGTCGAGCGGCTGATGCGCGAGCTCGAACTGTCCGGTGCGGTACGCGGCAAGAAGGTGCGCACCACCGTGCCGGACCCGGCGCACGAGCGTGCACCGGACCTGGTCAAACGCAACTTCGTCGCCTCGGCGCCGAACCGGGTGTGGGTGGCCGACTTCACCTACGTCGCCGCGTTCTCGGGCACGGTGTACGTCGCGTTCGCCCTCGACACCTTCTCCCGCCGCATCGTGGGCTGGTCGGCCGCGACCAGCAGGGCGACACCGCTCGTGCTCGGCGCGCTCGAGATGGGCCTGTGGCAGCGCGACCGCGACGGGGCCGACCGCGCCGGCCTGATCCACCACTCCGACGCCGGATCTCAGTACACCAGCTTCCGCCTGGCCGCCCACCTGGCCACAGAACAGATCGCGGCCTCGATCGGCACCGTCGGCGACGCCCTCGACAACGCCCTGATGGAATCGACCATCGGCCTGTACAAGACCGAACTGATCAAACGACGCGGGCCCTGGCGCACCCTCACGGACGTCGAACTCGCCACCGCCGAGTGGATCGACTGGTACAACAACCGCCGCCTGCACGGTGAGATAGGCCACGTCCCACCCGTCGAATACGAGGCAAACTTCTACCTCACCCAGCCAAACCGGCAGCTAGAACCCCAACCCTAGAGCCTGGACCAATCCCGGTACGGTTCATCGCCCGGCTCGCCTCCGCTTTAGCCTCGCGACCGACATCCGGTACGGCCGAGTCGCGTGGCGGCGCCCCACGCCATCGCAGGCCGTTCACAGCGAGCCGCAGACGGCCCAATACGGCCGGTTGGGCCACCGTTGGTGGCAGTTCCACGGTGGTGGCCGCCCGTTGTGCACCATGTCCGTCACAGGCGTGCTGCCCGGTCTGGCGGCCAACCGCTCAACTGCGCTCAGCAGGCACTGAACTGCAGGCCGGCCGCGGCCGCAGAGATTGCATCACGAGGCGCGGTGCAAACGCCCTGACCCAAACGGTTCGCAGTCCGACGTGCTGACATGCCGCGTCGCGCCGCGCCGTGGCGGCCTGCGCAGAAGAGCTCCGCCCATACCTTCCTGACGAATTAACACGGAGCGGAGGCACTACCGGTGCGGCTCGGGGGTTCGAGACGCTTCGCGTCCGCGTGTCGCGGTCGGCTGCCACATGCCCCCACTGCGGCGATCACGGTACTCGGTCAGTTGCGGAAGGTTGAACAGAATCCGACCGTCAAAAGCGACCACACGAACCCGCAGGTGAGCACTTATCTGACCTGCTCCCCGCCCTGCTCCCCGGGGAGCAGGGGGAGCGGTGAAAATGGCACACACAAATCATAAAGGCCGTGACAACCTTGATAGCTGCCACGGCCTTGACCTGCGGTAATGCGAGTGGACGATACTGGGATTGAACCAGTGACCTCTTCCGTGTCAGGGAAGCGCTCTCCCGCTGAGCTAATCGTCCGGGAAATCTCCCTCGCGCGAGGCGAGAGCGGAGGTGGAGACGGGATTTGAACCCGTGTACACGGCTTTGCAGGCCGTTGCCTCGCCTCTCGGCCACTCCACCGCGCGGTTTGGGTGGCGGTGCACCCGGGACCTGAGTCCCACGCGAGCGGACGACGGGATTTGAACCCGCGACCCTCACCTTGGCAAGGTGATGCTCTACCACTGAGCCACGTCCGCGTGTCTTCCAGGTTGCCGTTCGGCGCTCCTGGCGACGAGGAAAACTGTATCGGATTCCGTCTCAGGATCAAATTCCTTTGCTCGCCGGGCCTGGCCGTCCTTCGATCGGGTGAGCGGGTGGGCCAAGCGCGCGCGGTTCGGGGTTCGTCGGGTCAGGATGGGGGCATGCGTCCTGATCACCCCTTTCACCAGCACCGCGGCGCCGCGCGCGGTGCGAGCCGGGTCCTTTGTTCGCTTGCCGCGCTGATGGCCGGGACCTCGGCGACGGTGTTCGGCGCGGCTCCGGCGGGGGCGATCGTCGGCGGCAGCGCGGCGTCCCAGGGCGAGTACCCGTTCATGGTGTCGCTGCGGGAGAACGGCTACGCCTACTGCGGCGGCACGCTCGTGGCGCCCTCCTGGGTGCTGACGGCCGCGCACTGCGTCAGCGGGCGCACGGCGTCGGAGTTGAGCGCGGTGGTGGACCAGGCGGCGCGGGACGGCTCGGCGGGGGAGTCGCTCAGCGTGGACCGCACGGTGGTGGACCCGCGGTACGACGCGAACTCGGAGGACTACGACGCGGCGCTCGTGCACCTCACGACGCCCGCGTACGGCGTTCAATCGATCGCGATCGACCCAGCCGGCTCCGGCGATACGGCGTACGCGCAGGCCGGAAAGGTCGCGACCGTGATCGGCTACGGTTCGGTCGATCCCGAGGACGTCAACGGGAACGGCGCGATCCAATACCCCGCGACGCTCCAGCAGACGACCGTCGCGATCGACTCCGACAGCACCTGCAGTTCGGTCTTCAACGGCACCTCGGAACCCGCCGCGCACACCACGCTCATGCTCTGCGCGGGCGGCGACGGCGTGCACGACGCGTGCGTGGGGGACAGCGGCGGCCCGCTGATGGTGATGGACGGGGCCGCGGGCTGGACGCAGGTCGGGATTGTCAGCTGGGGCGCCGGCTGCGCGGTGCGCGGTGTGCCCGGCGTCTACACGCGGCTGTCCGATCAGCAGATCAACGCCTTCGTGAAGAGCACCATCAACGGCTGAGCGCCAGTCCTCCGGGCAGATTCCCTCCGTACGCTCAGCGTTCACAAGCCGCGCGCGTGCGACGGCCCGCGGTGGTAGATCATGGGTCCGTGCGGGATTACGCCTACTTCGACGGACGGCTGGCCACCGGGCTGGCCGAGCTGAGCCACGACCCGGCCGTGCTCGACGGTCCCGGGTGGTGGGCCGTGGTGGGCACCTTCGAGGGGGAGTGGACCTTCGCCCGGTTCACGGACGTCCGGGTGGCGCCGCTGCCGGACGGCCTGTGGTCGGGCCCGAGCGAGAGCGCGTGGCGCACCTCGCTCGGGCGCCGTGCGTACGAGCAGGGCGTGCGGGAGATCCGGGAGCAGATCGCCCAGGGCTGGATCTACCAGGTGAACCTGTGCCGCGTGCTCACGGCGCCGGTCTCCGGCCGGTCCGAGCCGGCCGGGCTCGCGCGCGTGCTGGCGGCCGGGAACCCCGCGCCGTACGCCGGGGTCGTGGACCTGCCCGACGCCGGGGTGCGGGTCGTCTCGGCCTCGCCGGAGCTTTTCCTGTCCCGCAGCGGAGACGTGCTCGCCTCCGGGCCGATCAAGGGCACCGGGAAGACGGCCGAGGACCTGCTGCCCAAGGACACCGCCGAGAACGTGATGATCGTCGACCTGGTGCGCAACGATCTGGCGCACGTCGCCGAGCCGGGGACCGTGGACGTGCCCGAGCTGTGCGTCGTCCGCCGGCACCCCGGCCTGGTGCACCTGGAGTCCCGGGTCACCGCGCGCATCCGGCAGGGCCAGGGCTGGCCCGGCATCCTGGACGCGACGTTCCCGCCCGGATCGGTGACCGGCGCCCCGAAGTACAGCGCGCTCAAGACGATCGCCGAGCTGGAACGGGAGGCGCGCGGGCCCTACTGCGGCGCGATCGGCTGGGTGGACGGCGACCGGCGGCAGGCGCGGCTGGCCGTCGGCATCCGCACCTTCTGGCTCGAGCACGGCCTGCTGCGCTTCGGCACCGGAGCCGGGATCACCTGGGGCTCGGACCCGGCCCGGGAGTGGGCGGAGACCGAGCTCAAGGCCGCCCGGCTGATCGGCCTGGCCAACGCCTCGAATAAGTGAACCCCGCCGCGTCGCGACGGGGTTCCGCGGATCCGCAGCCGGATCCGGAGGCCTTGCCGGTTCAGTTGTCCGCGAACAGGTGCGCGAGCTCGGTGTCGATGTCGTAGTGCCGGTGCTCGGAGCCGGGCGCCACGGCGGCGTTGGTGCGCTTCAGGAAGCTCTCCAGGGCGCGCGCGGGCGCCTCCAGCAGGGCCTCGCCCTCCGGCGAGGAGAGCGCGATGCAGACGATGCCCTGGCCGCGGTTTCGCGAGGGCCAGACGCGGACGTCGCCGCAGCCGGTGGGCCGTCGCAGCCCCTCGGCGAGCAGATCGCGGGCGAATACCCAGTCCACCGTCTCGTTGCCGCCGGTGTGGAACGAAGCGTGCACGGCGTAGGGGTCCGCCGAGTCGTATCGCAGGCCCGCCGGCACCGGTAGTGACGATTCGCTGGAGACGACAAGGCGCAACTGCAGCTCACAGGTCACCGAGGTGCTCATGGCGGCCGGCCTTTCCCGTAGGAGTGCGTTGGGGTTACGCACGGAACGTGGCAAAGATGCCACCGCAGCGTGGTCGGTAAACCCCTGTGGCCGGGATACGCCGCAGGCTTGCGCCGTTGGGCTGATGGCCGCCGGGTCCGTCCCATCGGATCGCGGCCAGGCAGAGGGCGCCGTTCCGGACAGGTCTTGATGCTCTCCTATGGATGTTCGGGATGCACGCAAGCGCGCCGCGCCGCCGGCCAAGATCACCCGGTCGGCGGCGGATCCGGCGCGGCGCGCGGCGGCCGGTGCTCGACGTACGGCGGTTGACCTGGCGGATTCCGGCCGCCCTCCGGAGATCCCGGGGCGGCCCCGGTCGCCGCCACACGGTGGTGGATCGTCCGGACGGGTGCCGCCCGGCGCGCCTTCCCAATACCCTGATGAACCATCCGGCCGGGTCCGGCGACCTCGAACCCTGACGGGCCCGGCCGCCGCGCGGCGCGCCCGGAACATCCTTTCGGCGCAACGGACTACGCCGCGAGCGCCGCGTACGCGCCGGTCTCGAAGTCCGTCGAGACCTCGGGCGGTTGAGGGCCCTGCCATAGCTTCTGGGTGAGCAGGATGCCGATCAGCCCCTCCCGCGGATCGTTGAACCAGGACGTGCCGAGACCGCCGTTCCAGCCGTACCGGCCGACGGCGCCGAGCCCGGTGCGCGCTGTGGTGATCTGCACTCCGAAGCCCCAGCCGGCGGCGTCCCACATGCCCGGGGTCAGGCCGCCGTGCCGCCGGTTGCCTTCGGTGAGGTGGTCGGTCGTCATCAGTTCGACGCTCGGCCGGGACAGGATCCGGGTGCCGCTGTAGACGCCGCCGCCGAGCAGCATCCGCGCGAAGACGAGAAAGTCGTCCACCGTCGAGACGAGGTCACCGCCGCCGTCCGGGAACAGCGGCGGCTCGCTCCAGATCCCGTTCTCGCCCGGATCGACGAGCACCGGCGCCCCCGACTCCGGGTCCGCGCGGTACGCCGAGACGAGCCGCTCCTGCTTCTCCGGCGGCACGTGGAACGCCGTGTCGTCCATGCCCAGCGGCTCGAAGATCCGCTTGTGCAGGTACTCCGGGAACGAGCTGCCGCACGCGCGCGCGATCAGCACCCCGGCCACGGCGAGGCCCTGGTGGTAGAGCCACGCCTCGCCCGGCTGGTAGAGCAGCGGAAGCGCGCCGAGGCGGCGCATGAAAAGGTCGGGCTCCGGCGTCGGCTCCGGCTTGAGCCGCGGCGGCCCGACCGCGACCCCGGCCTCCTCCAGCGCCGCGGTGATCGGCCAGTCCGGCTCGAAGACCAGGCCGAAGCCGGCCCGGAAGCTCAGCAGATCGCGCAGCGTGATCGCCCGCTCGGCGGGCACGGTCTCCGAAAGCGGGCTCGCCGGCGTCTTGAGCACGCGCATCTCGGCGAGCTCCGGCAGGAATCGGTCCACCGGATCGTCGAGGCGCAGCACGCAGTCCTCCACCAGCGTCAGCGCGGCCACGGCCGTGATCGGCTTGCTCATCGAGGCGATCCGGAAGATCGAATCCCGGCTCATCGCCTCGCCGCGGTCCCCGTCCCGCCGCCCGAGCACCTCGACGTGCGTCGAATCGCCCTTCGCCACCGCCGCCACCAGACCGGGCACCGTACCCCGCTGGACGTAGCCCGACAGGATGCGGTGGACGCGGCTCAGACCCCGCGGAGTGAAATCGTTCGCTGCCATGGCACAAGTCAACACCGCCGCCCCGACAAACGCCCGTGCGGCGTTCCGCGGAGAAGTCCGAAATTCCTGAGAATCAACGAAGAAGGGCGGTCAGGGCGGAAACGGGGGAACCGCGAAGATCGGCGGCTCGTTGCACCGGTATCAGTACCGAGGCATAGACGGGAGGATGGGGATGCCGTTCCACTCAGGGTACGGCTACGGCACGGGCGACTGGTTGTGGTCGATCTTCAGTACGGCGCTGTTCGTCGTGCTGGTCACGATGGCGATCCTGCTGCTGATCAGGCTGCTGTCCGGCGGCCGTCGGCAGGGCCCTGGCATGGTGTCCAGGCCGGTCTGGCCCGCCGCGGGTCCCGGGCCGGGCCACGGCCCCGGCGCGCAGAGCGCCGAGCGAATACTCGCCGAGCGCTACGCCCGCGGCGAGATCTCCGAGGAGGAGTACCGCGACAGACTGGAGGTCCTGCGCCAGACCGGTTTCGCCGCAGCCGGCACCGAACCGGGCGCCCGCGGCCCGGCCGTCAGGGGGTAGACCGACAGCGCTTATGGCGGAAGTGCGGATACAGGTAGCGCTTATGGCGGAAGTGCGCAGACCGGTAGCGCTTACGGCGGAAGTGCGGATACAGGTAGCGCTTATGGCGGAAGTGTGCAGGCCGGCAGCGCTTACGGCGGAGGTGTGCAGACCGGCGCGCTTACGGCGAGAGTACGCATAGCGTTGGCACATACGGCGGCGCCTGGGCACAGCCTGTCCCCGAGGCACGCCCGATCGCGGACCGCAGCCAGCACCACGTCCGCAGTGGCAGACGACCAACCCCGCGGTAACCAACCCCGCGGTGACCACCGACCCCGCGGTAACCGACCCCGCGGTAACCGACCCCGCGGTGACCACCGACCCCGCGGTAACCGACCCCGCGGTGACCACCGACCCCGCGGTAACCGACCCCGCGGTACCAACCCCCCAATAGCGGCGTCGGCAAGCTCCTCCAAGACCAGTTCGTCCGACGCGCCGGAGCAGCCGACGTCGGGGGTGAGGTAAGGAGTTTCCCCAGGTGACCACCTCGCCTGCCCGTCAGAGTCCTGAAGCGCGCTCGATCTCGAAGCGAAGCAGCACCCTGTCGTCCCGTTCCATGGTCGCGCGGTACTCGTCCCAGTCGGGGTGCTCCTCGCCGCGCAGGATGCGGTAGTAGTCGACCAGGGCGTCGATCCGGTCCGGGCCGTCGGCGAATTCGGCGGTTCCCTCGACCTGCACCCAGCGGCCGTAGAAGGCGTCGTTGAAGACGCAGAGCGAGACGCGCGGGTCGCGGCGGGCGTTGCGGGCCTTGGCGCGGTCCTCGGTGACGCTGATGATCACCCGGCCGGCCGCGTCGATCCCGGCGGAGACGGGGGACTGCTGGACCTTGCCGTCGCGGCGGTAGGTGGCCAGCACGCCGTGGTGGTTCTCGGCGAGGAAGCGGCGCGCTTCGTCGATGTCGGTCATGTTCGGTGAAACCGTCGCAGGGGCGCTGTGGATTCCCCGATTCGCCCGGCTGCCCCGCCGCACTAGGTCATCCGGGTGTATTCCTGCCACCGGACGGGGTGATCTTCCGGTCACGGCCGCAGATACGGTGGAGTCATGCCCTTCGCCACCGCCCTTGTCTCCATCGAACGTCCCGCGCGCTATGCCAGGCAACTCGTCTCGCACCTCGGCCACCGGGCTGAGACGGCTCAGTCCGCCGACGGCCGCGCGACGATCACCCTGAGCGCCGGTACCTGCGTGGTCGCGCCGGGTGCGCGGCACCTGGAGCTGATCGCCACGTCACAGGACACTGATGGCTTGGAGTCGGTCAAGGACGTGGTCGCGCGGCACCTGCTGCGTTTCGCGGGCGAAGGCTCGGGCGTACGGATCGACTGGTCGCCCACGACGTCGGGCGACGAGGTCGAGCCGGTGCACTTGGCCGTCGCCGACTATGCGCTGGTCAACTCGACGCCGCCGGACGACCTGCTCGGCGAACTGATCGCGCGGACGCGGGAGGCGACCGGCGGTCGGGCCACCATGCAGGTCTCGCACGACGAAGGCACGCTCCTCACGATGCTCGTCCAGCTCGTCGGTGCGAAGAGCGCCGTCGAGGTCGGCACGTTCACCGGCTACTCCTCGATCTGCATCGCACGCGGCCTTGCGCCCGGCGGACGGCTGCTGGCCTGCGACGTAAGCGAGGAGTGGACCTCGATCGCCCGCGAATACTGGCAGCGGGCGGGCGTCGCGGACAGGATCGATCTGAAGATCGCACCGGCGATCGAGACGCTCCGCGGACTACCCGCGACCGCCTCGATCGACTTCGCCTTCATCGACGCGGACAAGGAGAGCTACCCGCTGTACTACGAGGAGATCGTCCGACGGCTGCGCCCCGGCGGCCTCGTCGTGCTGGACAACGTGCTGCGTGGCGGCCGCGTCGTCGACCCGGCGTTCACCGAGTCGCACGTGGTGGTGATGCGCGAACTCAATACCCGCCTCGCCGCCGACGGGCGCGTCGACGTCGTCATGCTGCCGCTGCGGGACGGGGTGACGATCGCCCGCAGGCGATAAGCAGGTAAAATTCGGACATGAGTCAGAACGCCGATTGGGCCAGCCGGTTCGAGAGCGCGCTCGACCGGCAGATCCGGGCCGCGGAGGAGCGCGGAGAGTTCGACGACCTGCCCGGCAAGGGCAAGCCCCTGCCATCCGAGTCGGTCCCGTACCGCCCCGACTGGTGGGTGAACCAGGTCGTGCAGCGCGAGAACGCGGGCTCCTTCGCGATCCCGCCGGTACTGGCCCTCCGCAAGATCGCCGACGAACTCCGCGCCGGCGCGACCGCCTTCTCCTCCGAGCACGAGGTCCGTGAGGCCGTCGACGACTACAACGAGCGCGCCGACGCAGTCCGCTCCCTCCCGCAGGAAGGCCGCCGCGCAATCATCCTCCCGCGCCTCAAGCCGGACGAGATCGTCGAGACCTGGCGCGCCCGGCGCTGATCGCCCGCGGGGATTCTCTACGTCACCGAGCCCACTGCCGGACGAACAGGGTGGCGTCGGAGAGCTCGGCGGTCGGGCCTCGGCCGGCGGTGACCGTGACGGTGACCGTGACGGCGACGGTGACGGTGACCGTGACGGAGACGGCGACGGCGACGGCGACGGCGACGGCGACGGTGATGCACAGGATCGTGTCCTGGGCGGCGTGGCTGCCGGTTGGTCAGCGTCCCGTCAGCCGGAACGAGATCAGGTCCCCGGAATCACGTCCGGTTGATTGGTTCTCTGGTGCCTGGTTCTCCGGATGCCCGGTTGCGCGGTTCTCCGATCGTCCGACTGCCCGGTTGGTCGGTTAGTCAGATGGTCGGATGTCAGCGGCGGTTGCTGGAGCCGGCGCCGGTGGGTTCGGAGCCGATGAGGCGGACGCCGGAGGGGCGGACCAGTTCGCGGTGCATGAGGACTACGTCGTAGCGGTCCTTGTCGACGGCGACGGCGTTGGGGATCACGCCGGTGCGGCGGAAGCCGCAGCGTTCGTACACGGCGATCGCGCCGTGGTTGTTGCCGCGGACCTCCAGACCCAGGACCTCGATGCCGTGCTCGGCGGCGTCGGTGGCGAGGAGGCCGACCAGCATGCGTCCGACGCCGAGGCCGCGCGCGGCGGGCTGGACGCAGACGCGGTCCAGTTCGGCTAGGACGCGGCGGGTGCGGTAGCCGCTGCGGGTCCACTGCGCGGTGCCGAGTATGGCGCCGTTCGGATCCAGGACGACGCCAAGGCCCGCGTCGCCGACGGCGGCGTGCTTCATCAGGCCGTCCAGGTGCCCGCGGTAGTCGGCCGCGGCGAGCGGCGCGGCCAGGCCCAGGGCCTCCTGGCGGCCCACGGCGGCGGCGATGATATCCGCGACCTGGTCTAGGACGGCGTCGTCGGTGCCGGGGTGAACCATCAGCGGTTTCGTCACGGCGACCATGGTCTCATCCGGCGGCTGTGGATCCCATGCCGGTGGCGTGCGTCGGCCGCCGCCTCGGCCCCGTCCCGCAGGCGACGCCGGGTGCTACGGTCAGAATCTCAGTCCCAAGCTGACCTGGCATCGTCGGCACCTACAGCCTCGCTTAGCGGCAGGATCGGCGCGTGTAGGCCGTCGTTCGGGGTTCCCGCGGACAGCGGACGGATCAGCGCACCTAGGCCGTCGTTCGGGGTTCCCGCGGACAACGGACGGATCGGCGCGTGTAGGCCGTCGTCCGGGGTTCGCGTGGACAACGGACGGATCGGCGCACCTAGGCCCTTGTCCGGGGTTCGCATGGACAACGGACGACGGTAGCGGCGCAGCAGGTCCTCTTCGCGGTATCGGCGGGTACGGCGATGCCAGCCGAGTAGGCAGGCGAGCCAGTCGCGTAGCTGCGCGGCACGCGCGTCGAGGGCGGCGCGGGTCTGCGCGTCCAGGCCGTAGTCGGCGCAAGCGAGGGGGAGTTCGACGTCTGCGGCGCGCTGGAACTGGGCCAGGCGTTGCGCCATCACGTCTTCCACGATGCGCAGGGCATCCTCGTACGAGCAGTCGAAGAAGGTCTGCACGACGAGCAGGAGGTTGTGCACCTCGCCCTCGTACTCGATCTCCTTCTGGTACGAGAACACGTCGTTGATCATCAGGCCGTAGTCGGCCGCGCTGTTCTCCAGCGACACGATCGCCTCGTGCCGCGCTAGCTCCGGCGGGACGAGGTCGCCCTGCCTGAGGGCAGCCAGGCACGTCGTGAACTCCGCGCCGAAGGACTTGCGGCGCATCTCGAGGTAATCGATCGGATCGGGGACCTTGTTCAGCGCGTGGTTGTCGAGCTCCCAAAGCCAGCTTTCGAGCATGCCGACGAGCGACTTGCGCAGGTGGCTGCGCGCCGACGGGGTCATGTCGGCGGCCGTTCTGGCCCAGAGGTCGGCGAGGCCGCGCTCCAGGCCGTTCTGCGGCTGCGGCGGAACGGCTCCGTCCTGCGTCGGAACGAACATCTTGAGGCGCTCGGTCTGCAGGGTGGCGCCGAGCCGGTCGCGCTTGCTGCCGAAGACGGCGGGGTAGTAGTCGTCGGCGTATGTTCCCCACGTGAGCCAGGCAGCGCTCAGGCACACGTCGGCGGCCGAGCCGGTCGGGTCGAGGCCGGCGGCGGCCAGCCCGAGGTCGAAGTCCTCGAGCGTCGCGGAGTCCCACAGGCCGTCGCCGAACAGCCCCATCCGCCCGAACCACTCCGTCACGTGCGCGCGAGCCGTCGGGAGGTGCTCGTTGAGCCTCAGCGGGAACGGCAGGTCGAGGTGCGGGATCTGCGAGGGGCCCACGCGCTGGTAGGGCACGTGCGCGAACGTGCGTACGCGGTCCGCGAGATGCTTGACGGTGAACGCTGCGTTCCCCAGGCCGGGAACGCTGAAGACGCTCGCCGGGGGCAGGATCCACGGGCTCTGCGACCGCGTCGCGCCGCCCTTGTTCATGTACCGGCTCGACCTCATGTGCCACTCGTGGCCGCCCGACTGCCAGTCCTGCAGACCCCTGACGTACGCGGCGATCCGCGCGCACGACTCCGGATCCAGCCCCGATTCGAGGATCAGCGCGGGCACTTCGACGAGCGCCGTGTGCTCGAACTGCTGCAGGCGCGAGGTCAGCAGGTCATTGAGACGGTCCGCGGCTTCCTGGGGCGGGCAGTCCAGGAAGACCTGGAACACCAGCACGCCGTTGTCGAGCTCGCCCTCCTGCTCGACCTCGCGCTGGTAGGAGAAGATGTCGTTGCGGAAGTGGATCGAGTCCGAGAACGTGTCGCTGAGCACGCGCATCGGCCGCGTCCGGGAGATGGCCGCCGGCACCTCGGCGTTCGCGGCGTGCTCGACGAGGCACGCGGACCACGGCGCGCCACCCACCCGCCGCCGCATCTCGATGTACTCGACCGGATTCGCGATCCGCGCTGCCCTGATGTTGTCCAGCTCCCACATCGAGGCCATGATCAGGTGACGCGTCGCCTCGGTGAACCGGCGGATCCAGTCCGCGCCCCGGTGCGGCGCCGTGCGCTCCCACAGATCGACGAGGCCGGCCTCGCACGGATTCGTCGGCTCCAGACCGTGGTCCGGCGCCATGAAGGCGCACAATCGGGTGAGATAGGCGTGCGCCTGCGCCCGGTCGCCCTCGGCCTTGAATCGCGCGAGGAAATGGTCGTCGAAAAAGAAAACCCACACATACCATTCGGTGATGAGCGTGAGCATGTCGGGCGACGTATCAGGATGGGTGTAGCCGCACAAGAGCGCATAGTCGTGCGCGGCGAGGTCTTCTCCCGTCCACACGTCGGAATCCTCGAGCATGCCCAGGTCGCGGGCCCACCGGGTCGACTCCACGCGGGCGTGCTGAACGTAGGGACTCAGCCGGGCCGGGTAGGGAACGTAGAAATCGGGCAGTTCGAAAGGCTGCGCCATGCGGGGACGCCTCCCCGCATCGGAGAACTGACATACCACGTCTGCTGACGTATTCACTCGATCGTGTAAAGCGGCGGGAAAAGGCCTTATCGGCCGCGGAATCCCCGCCTAGTGTCCGGCAGCGTGACGATAGAACCCGCGCTCAGCGCGGACACCGAAGAGGCAGCCCGGCAGAGTCTGAGCACCGCCGCCGCGCGGAACCTGGCCACCACCACCAAGACGCCCCCGCAGATGCAGGGGATCTCATCCCGCTGGCTGCTCAGGGTCCTGCCCTGGGTGCAGGTCGACGGTGGCACCTACCGCGTCAACCGGCGGCTGTCCTTCGTCGTCGGCGACGGCAAACTGACCTTCACGAACATCGGCGACCGGGTGAGCGTCGTCCCCGAGGAACTCGGCGAACTCCCCGTGCTGCACGGCTTCACGGACGGCGCGGTCCTCGCCGACCTGGCCGGCCGCTGCGAGCAGCGCGAGTACGCCGCGGGCGAGGTCATCGCGCAGAGCGGCGCGGAGGCCGACTACGCCGTGCTGATCGCGCACGGCAAGGTGACCCGGCACACCAGCGGCAAGTACGGCAACGAGGTGCGGCTCAAGCTCCTCGGCGACTGCGACTACTTCGGGGATTCCGCGCTGACCGGCGACGAGCCCGGCGAATGGCCGTTCACCGCACGCGCCGAGACGAGGGTCATCGCCCTCCTGCTGCCGCGCGCCGCGTTCCTCGCGGTCCGGGACGCCTCGCCCGCGCTCGCCGCGCAGGTCAGCAGCTACCTCGCGCAAACCGAGGCGCGGCAGAACAAGCACGGCGAGGCCGAGATCGAGATCTCCTCGGGCCACGACGGCGAGCCGACGCTGCCCGGAACCTTCGTCGACTACGAGCTCAGCCCCCGCGAATACGACCTCTCCGTCGCGCAGACGGTGCTCCGCGTGCATTCGCGCGTCGCGGACCTCTACAACCAGCCGATGAACCAGGTGGAGCAGCAGCTCAAGCTGACGATCGAGGCCCTGCGCGAGCGCCAGGAGCACGAGCTCGTCAACAACACCGATTTCGGCCTGCTGCACAACGCCGACCTGCGCCAACGCGTGCAGACGCACAGCGGCCCGCCGACGCCGGACGACCTCGACGAACTGCTCTCCCGCCGACGAGAGACGAAGGTGCTGCTCGCGCACCCGAAGGCGATCGCCGCTTTCGCGAAGCAGTGCACGAAGGCCGGCATCTATCCGGCCGGTGCCGAGTACCTCGGCCACCGCGTGCCCGCGTGGCGCGACGTGCCGCTGCTGCCCTGCAACAAGATCCCGATCGGCAAGGACCACACCACCTCGATCATCGCCATGCGGACCGGCGAGGACAACCAGGGCGTCGTCGGCCTGCACCAGACCGGCATCCCCGACGAGTACCAGCCCTCGCTCTCGGTGCGCTTCATGGGCATCAACGACCAGGCGGTCATGTCGTACCTGGTCAGCGCTTACTACTCGGCGGCCGTGCTGGTTCCGGACGCGCTCGGCGTGCTGGAGAACGTCGAGATCGTGAGCAACGGCAACAGCTGAGCGCCCGACGCCGGCGTAACCGGCCCCCCTCCTGTCTCTTATA